>JAEWGC010000023.1 GCA_023388495.1 Bacillota bacterium
AAGTTTTACATTCTGAATAAATATCTGCCAAAGAAAGCTGTTTTTGTGGTATCATATTTTTATAACTCCTTTCGGGTTTTGGTGGATTTGTTGCTTGACACTTCAATTTTACCATAAATCGGTGAGGTGTTATATTATTTTAAGGAAAAAATGTCCCGCATTTATGCGGGTTATGGCGTTTCGCAAACGCCTAAGTATATATAGATGAAAGAGGGGACATCATTAGAGATATAAAGCCTTTAGCTGTAGTAGATGCCATCGTGGCTAAGAAAAACCTAGGGACATATATAGACATGGCTCCTATAACAATAGGAATTGGGCCAGGATTTGAAGCAGGTGTAGATGTAGATTTAGTCATTGAGAGCAATAGAGGACATTATTTAGGAAGGGTTGTATTTGAAGGAAGGGCAGCTGAGGATACAAAGATACCAGGGGAAATAATGGGATATACGGAAGAACGGATAATTAGGTCACCAAGTAAAGGTATAATAAGTTCTTTTTTTAACATAGGAGATACCGTCAAAGCGGGAGATATAGTATGTAGGATAGGCTGTATTGACATAGCAGCTAGAATATCTGGTGTGCTTAGAGGAATGATAAGGGATGGTCTGTTTGTATCTGAGGGACTTAAAATAGGAGATATTGATCCTAGAGGTATAAGAGACTATGCCTTCACTATTTCGGACAAGGCCAGGGCAATTGCTGGAGGCGTTTTAGAGGGGATACAATATTTAAGAAAGGAAAGGGGAATTTAAGATGGCAGATTTATTTGTTATGAAGAAGGCTCTAGAGGATATAGAGAATGGAAAGGAACTTGCCATAGCAACTATTACTAAGGCTCAAGGGTCTGCTCCTAGAAGAGAAGGAACTATAATGGCTGTGCTAGAAGATGGCAGTATCCATGGAACCATAGGTGGGGGAATATTAGAAAAGCGAGTTATAGAATTGTGCCTTGAAGCCATAAAAGATGGAAATAGTTATAGTATAAATCTTCCACTAAATTCTGAAGGCTTAAATATGATTTGTGGCGGAGAAGTAGATATATTCATAGATGTCTATAAGAAGAGACCAAAGCTATTAATTGTTGGGGGAGGCCATGTAGGTTATGCAATATATCAGTTTGCTAGTCTATTAGGTTTCAATATAGTGATTTTTGATGATAGGGAAGAATTTTTAAATAATGAGAGATTCTCTTTAGCTTATGAATTAGTCTTAGGAAATATAAAAGAAAATCTACAGAAATATCCTATAGATGACAATTCTTATATTGTTGTAGTCACTAGAGGTCATGCCTATGATGAGGAAGCCTTAGAGGCAGTAGTAAATAGTAATGCAAAATATATTGGAGCTATGGGCTCTAAAAGAAAGGTAATAACCATGATGAGTAGTCTAAAGGAAAAGGGAATATCTGAAGAAAGTTTAAATAAGATTTATGCTCCTATAGGTCTTAAAATATCAGGTGGAAGTCCTGAAGATATAGCCTTAAGTATATTAACTGAAATCCAGCTAATAAGAAATGATGGAGAACTTATCCATATGAAGGATAATTAAATAAGTTCAGTTTCTGGTATGGGTACCAGAAACTGAACTTATTTGTATTTGGCTAAACAATATCATTAATATCTATACTAAAAAGATTATCATAGAAAACCTTTATTTGATTATTCTTTATTAACTTATATATAATAGTATGAATAATTGTTAAAGGAGTGACAATAGTGTTAAAACTACCAGAGAATTTTGAGAGCTATGAAGAGGCTAGGAGAGAAGGTTTTTTGAAAGTTAAAACTTTAAAGGAAAAAGGAACACCAGTGGTTGGAGTGTTTTGTACATATACACCTATTGAGCTTATACATGCAGCAGGGGCAGTAGCCGTTAGTTTATGTGGTACATCTGATGAGCCAATACATCATGCAGAGAAACATTTACCTAAAAATCTTTGTCCGCTTATTAAATCTAGCTACGGGTTTGCTGTATCAGAACAATGTCCATATTTTTACTTTGCAGATTTAATAGTAGGGGAGACAACATGTGATGGTAAGAAAAAGATGTACGAGTTATTAAATGAGCTGAGACCTACTCATGTAATGCATTTACCCCAGGGACAAGATAAAGAACATGCCTTTAAATATTGGAGAGAGGAACTAATTAGGTTAAAAGAAGCGCTAGAAGAGAAATTCAATATAGAAATTACAGATGAGATTCTAAGGGAAGAAATAAAAGAAAGAAATCGTGAAAGAAAAGTATTGCTAGATTTCTATGAATTAGGTAAGTTAAATCCCTCACCAATATCAGGTCGTGAAGTAAATGAAACTATGGAATCCTTAGGTTTTCAATTTAATAGAAAAGCCCAGTGCGATTTTATAGTGGAAAGAACTAAGGAATTAAGGGAAAGATATGAAAATGAACTAAAGGGAACAAAGACAAAACGCCCAAGAATACTTATCACTGGTTGCCCTGTAGGTGGAGTTAGAGATAAGGTTCTAAAGACAATAGAAGATTCAGGAGCAGATATAGTAGCCTTTGAAAATTGTAGTGGAGTTAGAGAGAAGATGGTATTAGTAGATGAAACAATAGACCCAATAGATGCTTTAACAGAAAAGTATTTAAATGTTAGTTGTTCTGTTATGACTCCAAATCCAAGACGATTTCAAGCATTAGACGAGATGATAGATGAATACGAAATAGATGGAGTAATAGAAGTGGTGCTTCAGGCTTGTCATACTTTTAGTGTAGAGTCTTACAATGTTAAGAGATTGGTTACAGAGAAAAAGAATAAGCCATATCTATACATTGAAACAGATTATTCTAAGCTAGATGTTGGACAGATAAACACTAGAATAAATGCATTTTTAGAAATGATATAGTTAGGATAAAATAGCTTCACTTTTTGGTGCCTGACACCAAAAAGTGAAGCTATTTCCATTTGTTTCAATAATTTATTTATTTGCTAATTCTATAAAGTTTTCTATATCTTTTTCGATTAATCTTAGAGAACTTCTAAAGAATTCTGGGTCATGAACGTTAATACCCATTCTAAGGGCAACGTCTCTTATATTATTTTTACCTGTAGCATTTAGCAGTTCGTCATATTCTTTTACAAATTCATCGCCACGTTTTAGATATTCAGCGTATAATCCCTTAGAGAATAATAGTCCAAAGGCATATGGGAAATTGTAGAAGTTAAGACCAGCTGAATAATAATGAGGTTTGTTTAACCACATATATGGATGAAGAACATTATGATCTAATCCATCTCCATAAGCTCCCTTCTGGGCATCCATCATTATTTCTTTAAGCTCATTTACTGAAAGAGCGTGAGTTTTTCTTCTTTCAAATAGCTCTGATTCAAATAAGAATCTACTATAGATATCCACTATAACTTGACCTGCATCAGATATTGATGCCTCTAATATACTTAGAGCTTCTTCGTCACTAGCTTCTTTTAGAGCTGCGTTGACAACTATTGTTTCACAGAATATGGAAGCTGTTTCTGCTATTGGCATAGGATATCTACTGTTTAGAATACTTTCGTCCCTAAGATTAAGTCCATGATATGCATGACCTAATTCATGAGCTAATGTAGTCATATTTGAGAAACTGCCATTGAAGTTAGATAATATTCTACTTTCCTTTATAGGATGTAAGTTTGAGCAGAATGCTCCACCTCTTTTGCCTTCTCTAGGCTCTACATCTAACCAATTGTTATCATAGGCATTTTGTACGAAATCTGCTAATCTATCAGAGAAAGTTCTAAAGTTACTAATTATATACTCCATAGCCTCATCATAAGTAAATGTTCTATTTACTTCACCCATAGGTGCAAACATTTCATAGAATGGCAGTCCATTTTCATATCCTAATAATTCTGCTTTCTTTCTATAATATTTATGGAATACTGGTAGGAATTCTCTCATAGCAGTTAGCATAGCGTTTAGAGTTTCCTCGTCCATTCTAGATTTTACTAGAGTTTCTTCTAGGGGAGAATTATATCCTCTTAAGGATGAAGTAGTGATTACCTCACCTTTAATACCGTTAAGTGCAGCGGCTGAAGATTCTTCTATTTTCTTATATGCTTTTAACTCAGCTTCATATCCTGCTTTTCTTTTTACAGGATCTTTATCATAAGCTAAGTTTCTAGCAGCAGGAAGTGGAAGTTGTTTATTTTCTCCATCTATATTTACATCTACTAATAATGTTGATGATACCATGTTTTGAAGACTTGACCATGCAGAAGAACCAGTATTTGACATCTTTGATATAAGTACTTCTTCTTTTTCACTAAGCATATATTTAGTGCTATCTTTAATTCTCTCTAAATAAAATTTATGTGTCTTTAATAATTCTGATGAAAGGGTTATTTCTTCCAAGTTATCTATTTCCTTCATAAAGCTTTGGAACTGAACCTCAGGTTTAGTTAAATCTGAACTCTTTACTCTCAATGTACCAAGATATTGAAGTGCTTTTTCATTTTTAGCTTCTACTGCATTTGTAAGAGATGCAAAGGAGAAAAGTTTTGAAAATAATGAGTTTAATTCAACAGAATACTCAACATACTTTTCCATTTTTTCTGTGGCATTATCAGTAGAACCTAAATTATCATCAGCCCATTTACTAAATTCTACTATTAAATTATCAAGCTTTTCTAAATCAGAAGTATATTCCTTAGAATCAAAGGAAGTATATAATTCATTTAAACTCCAACGCATATTATCCCGCCTTTCAAAATATTTAGTCAATTCTATTATAGCATAAAAGGCAGAATGTGGAAGAACTATTTTGGGGCCCTAAATATAAAAAAGAACCTTCTATGAGAAGATTCTTATGCTACTTTTCTTTTATCTTAAAATATCTTTGTTGTTCAACAAGGAGTACATAGGATGTGTAGTATTTATATTTCATATATATATTAATATATCGTTGACAAATATATCGTATGGTGATATATTAATATATATCGTCATACGATATATTGGAGGTTGATATATATGGATAATAATATGCCTTTAACAGAAGCTTTATTTTATATCTTACTGGCTGTGCGTACACCAAACCATGGATATGGCATTATTCAAGATGTAAGTGAAATGACAGACGGCAGAGTAACATTAGGACCAGGAACCTTATATGGGGCTATTAATTCAATGCTTACAAAGGGCTGGATTAGATTGTATAGTGAGGATAAGGAATCTAGAAAGAAAAAGGAATACATTATTACAAATACGGGAAGAGAAATATTTCAAAATGAAGTGAAAAGGTTAAATGAGCTTATAAAAAATGCAAAAAAGATGTATGATTAGGGGGGAAATATATGTTAAAATTCAAATTATATTATGACAAGGACGAAGAAGAAGATTGGCTTAAGCAAATGTGTTTAAATGGATGGGCATTCAAAAAATTCTTTCTTGGTTTTTATACTTTTGAAAAATGTGAGCCTGGAGAATACAATTATCAAATAGACTTGCTTGATAGTTGGAATGGTGAAAAAGATGACTATGCAGCTTTTATGGAAGAGACAGGAGTAAAAGTCATAGCTCAATGGTGGAGATGGGTATATCTACAAAAAAAAGCATCAGATGGTCCCTTTGAAATGTATACAGACGTAGAATCAAAAATCACTCATTACAGTAAGATTAAGAATTTTTTTAAGGTGGCTCTGGTTATAGAAGTTATCTGTTTCCTCATGGAGTTGATAGCAACAATTAACACTGGTTTTTATGTTTTCGGAATATTTACAGTGTTACTTGCAGTAATATCTTTAGCAATGTTAAAAATGATTTGGAAGTGTAAATGGAAAATTGAGCAATACAAATATGCAAAAGATATGTAATGATATAAAGAAAGGAATTTATATAATACATCATTTTTAATCCTCTCGTTGATACAATAAAAAATCCTAGGAAATATTATAAAAATATCTCCTAGGATTTTATCCTTCCATGTACACAATTGCTTGTGTGTCCTTCCTTGGAATAGACCAATTATTATTAGTAATGTTTTTCTAAAGATTAGCTTTAACTATACGATTTTAGTAGTCCAGTTTTCACAATTCCAAATATCAGTAGCTACATCCTTATAGAAATCAGGTTCGTGTGAGATTAGAAGAATGCTGCCTTTATAGGCCTTTAATGCTCTCTTTAATTCTTCTTTAGCATCTACATCTAAGTGGTTAGTAGGCTCATCAAGGATTAATATATTAGTCTCCTTATTTATGAGTTTGCAAAGTCTTACCTTAGCCTGCTCTCCTCCGGATAATACCATTACCTTAGATTCAATATGTTTAGTAGTTAATCCACATTTCGCCAAGGCTGCTCTGACTTCGTATTGAGTATACCCTGGGAAATCCTGCCATATTTCGTCTATACAAGAATTGTTGTTTTGAGACTTTATTTCTTGCTCAAAATATCCTATTTGAAGATTATCTCCTAGTTCTACTTCACCTGATCTAGATTTAATCTGTCCAAGTATACTTTTTAATAAAGTAGTTTTTCCAAGACCGTTAGCTCCGATTAAGGCAATCTTTTGTCCTCTTTCCATTGTTAGATTAAGGGGTTTAGATAAAGGCTCATCATATCCTATTACTAAATCCTTAGTTTGGAATATAAGTCTACCTGCTGTTCTGCCTTCTTTAAAATTAAACTCTGGTTTTGGTTTTTCACGGGCTAATTCTATTATTTCCATTTTATCTAGTTTTTTCTGCCTAGACATGGCCATATTTCTAGTTGAAACCCTAGCCTTATTTCTAGCTACAAAGTCTTCAAGTTCTGCAATTTCTTGTTGCTGTTTTTTATATGCTGCTTCAAGTTGAGCTTTTTTAGCCTCATATACTTTTTGGAAATTATCATAATCTCCTACATATCTGGTTAATTCCTTATCTTCCATATGATATATTAGGTTTATAACAGAATTTAAGAAAGGAATATCATGGGATATAAGGATAAAAGCATTTTCATACTCCTGTAGATATCTTCTAAGCCATATAATATGTGGTTCATCTAAATAGTTTGTGGGCTCGTCAAGTAATAAAATATCTGGCTTCTCTAATAGTAGCTTAGCAAGTAATATTTTAGTTCTTTGTCCTCCAGATAAGTCATTTACATCTCTATCAAGACCGATATCATCAAGGCCAAGTCCCCTTGCAATATCTTCTACCTTTGCATCTATAATATAAAAGTCATTATGGTCTAATATATCCTGTATAGTACCCACTTCCTCAAGCAAAGCTGAAAGTTCATCCTCAGATACATCACCCATTTTTAAATACATGTCCTGCATTTCCTGTTCCAAGTCAAATAGATATTTGAAGGCGGATTTTAATGCATCTCTAATAGTTAGACCCTTTTCTAGGGATGTGTGCTGGTCTAAATAGCCAACTCTAACTCTCTTAGCCCATTCTATTTGTCCTTCATCTGGTTCTAGTTTTCCGGTAATTATATTCATAAAAGAAGACTTTCCTTCACCATTAGCACCTATTAGACCTACGTGCTCACCCTTTAATAATCTAAAGGATACATTTTTTAATATTTCTCTATCGCCAAAGCCATGACTTAGATTTGTTACTGTTAAAATACTCATTAGTATCTCCTCTCATTGATAAAATCATCTCTAAAGATTATACAAAAAAACTAGACCATAGTCTAGTTTTTATTCTACTATTAATCTATCTAAAATTTCAGCAGCTTTTATTATAATATTAGAGCACCCTGTATCCGCTCTTCTATATGTCTTCTTTAAATATCCACATTGAATACTATCCATTTCTTCCATAAACTGTCTAAAGAGCTTTTGATTGACTTCCTTAATCTTACCACTTTCATGGGCAACCTTTTCTACATATTTATGTGATAATACCATAGTACTAGCTGTAAGAACACCGCATACTGATTCGATTCCCATCCCTCCGCCAAACCCTGCAGATAGCTTTAGAGCCTCAGGACTTAGACCTAAGTTGTATACAATATTGGCACCATATAATATTTTTTCGGCACAGTTATAATCTTCCTCTTCTCCAAAACCATTTTCGATTAAATCTTTTAACATCACAGACCTCCATAAAAATTTACTATAACTAGTATAACATAGGATGATTAATATTGAAGCATGATTTTTATTTTGATATATATTATTTTCAGCTTCAATTAAGAGTTTCATCATGTCTTTATCTCTACTATCTTTAACTGCATATCCTAAAGAAATATTTGCATATTGCATATCTAACTCCCTATCCTTGCAATTATTATATATTCTATCAACTATTTCCTCAGTAACTTTTGAAAAGTTTTAATAGTGAACATAAGATTCATCTCCTAATAGATTATAAAGAACCACTTGTTTCCATATAGGTCCAAATAATTAAGTGTAAAAATTTTAAATGTAAATTAAAGAAGATTTAAAAATTAGGGTATACTAATTAATATAATAATGTTAATAACCAAATAACACATATATTTCTCTTGCAATTAACTAACATTATATGTATACTGAATAGGTTATATATTAAGGAGGACGATTTTAAATACATGGAAAAATTAAGATTTGAAGAGATAAACTTATCAAATGAGGTACAAAAGGGAATTAGAGATATGGGATTTGAGGAAATGTCTCCGATTCAATCACAGGCTATTCCAGTAATACTGGAGGGTAGAGATATTATTGGGCAGGCACAGACAGGAACAGGTAAAACAGCTGCCTTTGGTATTCCTATTATTGAAAAATGTGATCCAAAGGAAAATTATGTTCAAGCATTGGTTTTATGTCCAACTAGAGAGCTTTCAATACAGGTAGCCGAAGAGATCGGAAAGCTGGCTAAACACAAAAAAGGTATATCTGTAGTTCCTATATATGGTGGGCAACCAATAGAGAGACAAATAAAGGCATTAAAAAAAGGAGTTAATATCGTAATTGGTACACCGGGAAGAGTTTTAGACCACATAAGAAGAAAAACATTAAAAACAAGCAATGTAAGCATGATGGTACTAGACGAAGCGGATGAAATGTTTGATATGGGATTTAGAGATGATATTGCACTTGTAATGAATGGATTAAGCGAAGATAGACAAACCATATTCTTTTCCGCAACAATGCCAGAAGAAATTATGAGGTTTGCTGCTCGTTATCAGACAGATCCAGAGATTATTAAGGTGGTTCATAAGGAACTAACAGTACCTAAAGTAGAGCAAGTTTATTTTGAGTTAAAACAGCATATGAAAACAGAAATTTTATCTAGACTTATAGATATGTATAATCCAAAGTTAACTGTAGTATTTTGCAATACCAAGAAAAAGGTAGATGAATTAACTGAGGAATTACAGGGAAGAGGATATTTTGCTGATGGATTGCATGGAGACTTGAAGCAAAATCAAAGAGATGCTGTAATGGGTAAGTTTAGAAAAGGTACAATAGATATTTTAATAGCTACAGATGTGGCGGCAAGGGGAATAGATGTAGATGATGTAGATCTAGTTATTAACTATGATATGCCACAGGATGAAGAATATTATGTTCATAGAATAGGTAGGACTGCAAGAGCTGGTAGAGAAGGTAGAGCCTTTAGCTTTGTAGCAGGAAGAGATATCTATAAACTAAGAGATATTCAAAGATACACTAAGACAAAAATAACAAGAATGGAATTGCCAACTCTTAAGGATATACAAGAATCATATACATCTTCTATGCTCGAAAAGATAAAAATAGAGATTGATAATGAGGACTTAAGCAAATATGAGAAAATAATAGAAAATCTATTGGCAGAAGATTATACTTCCTTTGATATTGCTGCAGCATTATTAAAATTCTACATGGCTGATAATAGACTAGATGGACATGAAGAGTTAGATATGGTAGATTTTGGTGGTAAGCCAAAGGTATCAGGAGGCAAATCAACAGGATTTAAGTCATCGAGTTCTGCTACAAGAATTCATATTAATATAGGTAAGAAAAAAGGTATAAGCCCAAGACATATTTTAGCTGCTGTAATACAGGAAACTGGCATATCTAAAAACTTAGTAGGAAATATAGATGTATATGATAAATTTACATTTGTAGAGGTACCAGGAGACTATGCAGATGAACTTCTAGATAAGTTAAATGGAGTAAGAATAAAAGGAACTAAAGTTAAAGCTGAAATAGCAAATCCTAAAAGGAAATAAAAAGCCTTTGTAAACTATGAGTCAATAAAAAAGTTCTCCAAATGGAGAACTTTTATTTATTTTTAACCTTTTTCTTCAGGGCTTCTCTTAGACCTTTTTCTTCTTTTCTTCCAATAGATCTAATATTTGGTAGATGAAGATAAAGTCCAACAATTGCAATAATTAGAGATGCTATTACAGAACCAAGACCAGCTTTAAGATAAATTGCTGATAATACTAGAAAAAGATTTAAACATAAAGTACCTAAGGCTATATAGTCGGTAAAAACAGTTACAAGAAAAATTACAAGAAAGCCTAATATACCCAGTCTATAATCCAATCCTATTAACATACCTAATAGAGATGCAGCACCTTTACCGCCCTTAAATCCCATGAAGAATGGGAAATCATGACCAAGTATTACAGAAACACCATTTAAGTATAAGAGAAAAGTATTTTCTCCTAAATAAGAAATTTTGAATAAATATTTAATAACTAAAATAGAAATAATTGCTTTTAATATATCTAAAATTGCAACTAAGACTCCCCATTTCCAACCTATAGATATTACAGTATTAGATGCACCTGCATTGCCACCACCAAGGCTCCTGATATCAACCTTCAAAAAGGTTTTACTTAGGATATAAGACCATTGTAAACAACCAAATAAATATCCTATAATAATAACAATTAGATAGTCTTTCATCATTTCACCTCCATTTGTATAGTATATTATAACATAAAATCTATTATAATAATATCTCCTATAATATACCTATATACCTATTTAGTTTAACTGTCAAATATAGTATAATAATGTCTATAATTAGTGATTTTATGGGCTTGACAGGAATAAGATTTAATTTAGGGAGGAAGATCTATGAAAATGTTCATGAGTGATAACAATTCAGGAGTTCATCCAAAGATAATGGAGGCCATAGTAAATATTAACAATGGTCATGATTATTCATATGGAAATGACAATACAACAAGAGATGCTATAGAAAGAATTAAAGAATTACTAGGGAAAGATGTAGATGTATATTTTGTAACTACAGGTACAGCAGCAAACGTTATTGGACTTAGTGGATTATTAAAGCCATATGAAGCAGTAGTATGCGCAGCCACAGCCCATATAAACGTAGATGAGTGTGGAGCATTGGAGAAATTCAGTGGTTCAAAGATATTACAGATACCAACGGATAATGGCAAGATATCAAAGGAAGGAGTAAAAGCTTTTCTTCATTCCTTAGGGGATGAGCATCAATCTCAGCCTAGGATAATTTCCATATCTCAAACTACTGAAACAGGGACATTATATTCAATAGAGGAAATCAAAGATCTTGCTGATTTTGTCCATGAAAATAATATGCTATTACATATAGATGGTGCAAGAATAGCAAATGCAGTAGTAGCACTTAATACTACTTTTAAAGAAATGATAGTAGATACGGGAGTAGATTTATTATCCTTTGGCGGTACCAAAAATGGAATGATGATAGGAGAAGCTATTGTATCATTAAACAAAGATTTGAGTAGAGCTTTCAAATTCTATAGAAAACAAGGCATGCAACTGTTATCTAAGATGAGATTTGTATCTGCACAATTTGTCGCATATTTGAGCAATGAATTATGGAAAGACAATGCATTAAATTCTAATAATATGGGTAAATACTTTGCAAACAACTTATCCAAGATTCCAGGAGTAAGATTAAGATCTGAACCGGAGACTAATATGATATTTGCATATATGGACAGGGATTTAATTAAAGCCTTACAAGAAAAATTTGACTTTTATGTAATAGATGAAGACTCAAATCTAGTTAGACTAGTTACATCCTTTGATACAAATGCAGATGATATAGATAGATTTATCCATTTTGCTAAGGAAATAAAAGGACTTCAATAAATCAGGCTTTCTAGATATTTCTTAGAAATAATATGATGAAAAAGGATGATGATTATGAAATCCAGAATCGAGAGAAAAAAGATAGTATTATTTATAATATTGGCTATGGTATTAGGCCAAGGTCTCTTGGCGGAGGGTAAAAGCACCGATTCCAAAGATTATTCAAAAACTATTAAGCTGGCAGGAGATCATAATCATCCACCTTACGAATATATTGATGATAATGGAATTTTCAAAGGATTTAATATAGATATAATAAATGCAATTGCTAATGAAATGGACTTGAAATTGGAAATAATCCCAATGGAATGGAGTGACGCAATACTAGCCTTGGATAACAATGAAGTTGACGGCATTATAGGTATGTCCCAAAATCAAGAAAGATTAGAGAAATATAGATTCATCTCTCCAACGGTTATAAATGAACAGGTGATTTTCACGAGAAAGGATACCGTCCATATAAATGAATTGGCAGATCTTCAAGGACTAAAAATGGCCTATCAAAAAAATGATTATAATGAATCTATTATTTTAGGGATACCTAATATTACCCCTTATCCAAAAAGAGGACAAGATGAAGCTTTGGCTACATTAGAAAAAGGTGAAGTAGATGCAACTATGGGAAATAAGTTAGTTGGTTTATACTATTTACAGAAAAATAAGATGACAGAGTTGATTAAAGTAGTAGGAGAACCTATATCTACTGTAAAATATGGTCCTGTTGTTGGAAAGGATAATGAAGAACTTCTTCAGGTCTTGGAGAAGGGGCTAGAGGCTATTAAAAGAAACAAGCTATATGACAAGATATATAAAAAGTGGTTTGGCGAAGACATATCTTATATTAAGATGATATTTGATGTTTATAAGGAACAAATTATATCTGTATTCATAGTAATATCCCTAACTTTTCTATCCTTATATTTTTATAATAAAAAGCTTCAGAGAGAAGTGTTAAAAAGAACCAGTGAACTTGAAATAGCTAATAAGGATTTAATAGAACATCAAAAAGAAATATATAATCTAGCTTATTATGATCCGATTACATCTTTGCCTAATAGAGTTTACTTTACAGAGGAACTAAACAATATATTTGAAAATATAGAGGAAAACAAAGGTTTATTTGCAGTATTATTATTAGATTTAGATAGATTTAAACATATAAATGATACATTAGGCCATAATGTAGGGGATCATATATTAAAGCTTCTAGGTATGAGGCTTAAGAAATTAGTAAAAGATTATGATATTATAGCTAGAATTGGTGGAGATGAGTATTATATACTTATAAAAGATATTGATCATACTGATGATGTGATTAAATTAGCCAATATTATCATAGAAGATTTCAAAAAACCATTTCATATTAAAGACTATGAGTTATACTTAACTACAAGTATTGGAATTTCTCTATATCCTGATGGAGGGCTAGACTCTCAATCTATGATAAAAAACGCTGATCTTGCATTATATAAGGCCAAGGAATTTGGTGGGAATGCTTATTATATTTATGGTATAGAGATTCAATCTACAGGCTTAGAAAGGATGATGCTTTTAAATCAACTAAGACAAGCCTTACAAAATAATGAATTTATGCTACATTATCAACCTCAAATAGATATACTAACAGGAAAGATTAGAGGAATGGAAGCATTAATAAGATGGAATCATCCAGAACAAGGACTATTATATCCAGATAAATTTATACCTTTGGCAGAAGAAACAGGACTAATAATCCCAATGGGTGAATGGATACTGAGAGAAGCTTCGATTCAAGCTAAAAAGTGGATTGACTTAGGTCATGATATTACAATATCTGTAAACATTTCAGCTAAGCAGTTTCAGCATAGAGGATTTATATCTGAGGTAATAAATGCAATAGATAAATCTGGACTTAATCCAAAAAATCTTACCTTAGAAATTACAGAGACAATAGCTATATCTAATATAGATTATACTTTAAATATTCTGGACACTTTAGGAAGCTTGGGAATATCTGTTGCCATAGATGATTTTGGTACAGGATATTCAAGTCTTAACTACTTAAATGAAATGAATGTAAATGAGTTGAAAATAGATAGATCCTTTATTTGGGATATTGAAAAAAATGATAAAAATAAGATGATTTCAAATACTATAATTGTTTTAGCCAAACAACTAGGACTAAAGGTAACTGCTGAAGGAGTAGAGAATAGAGAGCAGTTAGAGATACTAAAGGAGATGAAATGCGATATAGCCCAAGGTTATCATTTTAGCAAACCAGTATCCAAGGAAAAGATGGATGAAATGATAAAAGAAAAAAGCCCTATGTAGGGCTTTTAATATCTTAAGGGGGCTTGATGGAACATATTTACATTGCCTTCCGTAGCGAATTTTACTGTACCAATAAAATTACTAGAATCTTTGTCAAATCTATATTCAGTAAGCGTCAGATTTGCTGTTCCCGATTGAATAGTAGTTATCACAAAATCCTCGTCTTCAAAATATGCATAAAAGCTTATTCCACCTAATTGTACATAGTCATTAAACAGCATATAATCTTTATCAGTATCATGTACAACTAAGCTCCAATTTTGACCGTCATCCCAGGCGATTTCTCCATCAGGTCCTCTCCCGGCTACTGTATATAGTGAAACTATTTCATCTTTTCCATCATTATTATAGTCTATGATAACAGAATCAAGTAGTGTGAGGTCTGCAAAGTCAATTGGATCACTTGGAGATATAGTAAATGAATCTACTTGTTCCTCATCTGGTTCATTAACAACTGGGTCTTCTTTGTCAATTACATCATTGGGATCAGGTTTTTCCTTAGGTGTGCAGCCAAAAGACATTGATAAGGCTAATACAACTATTAATACTAAAGATATTTTCTTAACTAAATTTTTCATACTATCACCATCCTTTAATTATAAGGTAACATAATTTGTAATTCCTTTCAAGTAACATAGAATTACGAATTTATTACAACGGGAACATAATAATTTCAAGTGATTTATTTAATAATATCAAAATAGGGTATTTATCAAATTGACTCCCCAAAATATTTTATGATTATTTCTAAATTTTGACCTAGGTCAAAGTAAATAGTTTCATTATCATCTATAATAAAGTTACAAACAAAAAAGAATATAGGAGGTAACACTATGACAACAAAAACTTATCAATTAGAAACATTAACTTGCCCTAACTGTGTGGCTAAAATCGAAGGAATGATGAAAAAGACAAAAGGAATCTCAGAAGGAGAAGTGTTATTTAATACTTCTAGAGTAAAGATTAATTTTGACGAATCAGTAATTACTTCAGAAGATATAGTAGCAAAAATTGAAAAATTAGGCTTTGATGTTTTAGGTGAAAAGTAATAAGTAAAATTTAAGGGAGGGGAGTATTGTGAAACTAACAAAAGCCCAAAGGGTTTGGATATCAGGCATATTAGTAGCTATAGCCTTTATGCTAAAGAATACAATAGGGGAACATTTAGTAACATCAGTGGTTATGATTCTTGCAGCGATAATTGCAGGTACTCCGATTCTCCGAAATGCAATATCTGCTGCAAGATACTGGATAATAGGAATAGATGCTCTAGTATCTATAGCAGTTATAGGTGCAATGTTTATAGGAGAATATTGGGAAGCAGCAGCTGTAACTTTCCTATTTATGCTGGGGGATTATTTAGAATCTAGAACAATAGAAAAAACTAGATCATCAATCAAGGCCTTATTAGATTTAGCTCCAGATACGGCTAGAGTAATAAGAGATGGATCTGAGGTAATAGTTTCACCTGATGAAGTAGTTAAGGGAGATAAAGTAGTAGTAAAACCAGGAGAGAAGATTTCAGTAGATGGTATAGTTATAGAAGGTTCAGCCTATGTGAATCAGGCAGCTATTACTGGAGAATCAATTCCTGTTAATAGGAATATTGAAGATGGTGTTTTTTCAGGAACAGTAATTGAATCAGGATATCTAATAATTGAAGCTACTAAAGTAGGTGAGGACACTACATTTGCAAGAATACTTCAAATGGTGGAAGAAGCTCAAGATAAGAAGGCAAAAACCCAGAAGTTTCTTGAGAAGTTTTCAAGATATTATACTCCTGCAATTATAGTACTTTCCATAGGATTGTATCTAATTACCAGGGATTTAGTATTAGCCCTTACCTTATTAGTTATAGCTTGCCCTGGTGCATTGGTTATTTCAACTCCAGTATCAATAGTGGCAGGTATAGGAAATGGTGCAAAGCATGGGGTACTAGTCAAGGGTGGAGAAATAATGGAAAACCTAGGGAAGATAAAGGTTTTAGCATTTGATAAGACAGGAACATTAACTATTGGGAAACCAACAGTAACTCATATAAAATCCTATGATATAGATGAAAAGGAGCTACTAAGAATAGCAGCAATAGGAGAAGGATATTCAGAGCATCCATTGGCTCGTGCAATTGTAGCAAAGGCTAAGAAGGATTTAGGAGAAGTAAATAAAATGCCAGAAGAATCGGAGATAATAACTGGTCAAGGACTTAAGGCAAAAATAGATGGTAATATAATTCTGATTGGAAATAGAAAATTATTCTTAGAAAATAATATAAATGTTGAAGAAGATATAGAGAAGTATCTGCAATCGGAAGAGGAAAAGGGTCAAACTGCTGTAATAGTTGGAGATGCAGAGAAGGTATTAGGAATTATATCAATTGCCGATGTTGTAAGGGAAGATGCTAAGAAATTGGTGTCTAATTTAAAGAAATTAGGAGTTCAAAAAATAGTAATGCTTACTGGAGATAATAGAAGAGCTGCTAAGGCAATAGCTGAAGAAATAGGATTAGATGATTTTTATGCAGAGCTTTTACCAGAAGATAAGGTAAGAGTATTGAAGGAATTACAAGAAAAATATGGTGTAGCAGCAATGGTAGGAGACGGAGTCAATGATGCACCAGCATTAGCTTCAGCAGATTTAGGTATTGCCATAGGTGGAGCAGGAACAGATGTAGCTATGGAAACAGCAGATGTAGTTCTTATGTCTGATGAAATAAAGAAACTATCCCATGCCATAGGTCTAAGCCGTGCTACAGTAAACAATATGAGACAAAATATTTACTTTGCTATATTAGTAGCCGCAATACTTCTAGCAGGAGTATTGATAAAAACAGTTAATCTATCCTTTGGAATGTTAGTCCATGAATTATCTGTTCTATTAGTTGTAGTCAACGCAGTTAGATTACTGGGATATGGCGATAGAGGTAGATCAAAGATCTTAGTATCAGAATAAGGAGATGTTTAAATGGATTGTAACTGCTTTAAAAGAGAGGGAAAAAATTGTATAGAGATAGTTCCAATCTTTAGCAATCTAACTTATGAAGAAATGATGGAAGTAGCTAGAATAACTAGGGAGAAAACCTTTGAAAAAGGTGAAATGATATATATGGCTGGGGACAAGGGGGAAAAACTCTACGTAATTCACTCTGGGAAGGTGAAGATTACTCGATTTACAGACTCTGGTAAGGAGCAGGTAATTAGGGTATTAGGGCCTGGAGATTTTATGGGAGAGCTGTCCCTCTTTAGTCCTCTCCCTTTAACTGACAATGGGGAAGCTTTGACAAAAACAGTTGCATGTATGATAGATGGGAAAATATTAAAGGAATTAATGATAAAATATCCTACTATAGCATTTAAGGTAATGGAGGAGCTAAGCCAAAGACTCGAGAAGGCAGAGAGTTTGATTCAAAATATAAGCCTTCATGGAGTAGAAAGAAGAGTTGCTCTTACCTTAATTAATATGGCAAATGAAAAAGGAGAAGTATCTTTAAAGATGAGTAAAAGAGATTTTGCATCTCATTTAGGAATGAGCCAGGAAACTTTAAGTAGGAAACTGACTGCTTTTCAGGATATGGGAATTATAAAATTAATTGGTCATAGAAGAATAATTTTATTAGATATTGAGGCTTTAGAGGAAATAGAATAGGGAGACCCATTGTCTCCCTAAACATTAATCTACAAATATTTCTTCTCCAATTCCTCTATTAACCCAATATACTTCTTCTGAAGTCCTGCTTCAGTAGCAGAAGTCTCTACCTTTTTACATTCTTCTTCTATAAAAGCCTTGCTGCTATCATTTAACATATTCTCAGCAAATCTATACATTGCAGTATTTTCCTTTTCGATATGTCTATCTAATAAATCTGTATAGGAAATTGCATTTGCTATAATATCGAGCCTAGATTCATCATCACCAGATTTAAATCGATTTATTGCTTTTTCCAGATTACCCATATAAAGTCTTCCCATATCATGTTCGATATACATTCCAGTTATGGCACCAGATTTTGCTAATTTTTCAATTTCCTTATTCATAGTCTCGAATAGAATGTCTTCTTCCTTGCCATGATGATGTTTATCGGCATAGGTTCTTACAAAGTCTATTATCCTTGGGAGATCGGCTATATCCAAATCAGAGTTAGTCATAACGCTATAACAAAGTTTTCTAATTACCTTGAGCATTCTTCTAATATTTTCGTGTTCTTCAACCATTATTTTTATGGATTCCAAAATTATCACCTCGCTAATAGTAAGTTATCTTATTTGTTACCCAAAATAAAAAATATATAACTTATTCCTCTCAAATTGTTAATAATATGACATTTAGGGTATAAGTAAAATTAAATATAAAGGAGGGGATAAGTTGGTATACGTTGTTTTGATTATTGGAATAGTTGCTTATTTTATTGGTGACTTCGTTATGAAAAAGAAAAAGAAGGAGGACGATAAAGTAATTGAATTTAACCCTAATAAGAGGATGAAGATTAAGATAAATACAAATACAAGGATTATATGGGGTGTAGTAATAGGTGCTATAATTATTGTTGTTTTAGCTTCTTCTATCTATACAGTAGATCAAACAGAATTTGCAGTACTGACAACCTTTGGGAAGCCTAATAGCGATATAATTGGTTCTGGTCTTAAATTTAAATTACCTTTCCCTATACAGAAAGTACATAAGTTATCTAAGGAGACTTTTTCATTAACACTAGGCTATAAAGAAAAAGGAAATCAGTTACAAGTAAGCGAAGCTGAATCTAAGATGATAACGGGAGATGAGAACATTATATTAGCTGACTTAGAGGTTCAATGGAAAATTGTAGACCCTATAGCATTCCTATATAATACCAGTGATCCGAAGACTATTTTATACAATGCTACTTCTTCATCTTTGAGAAGTGTAATTGGTAGCTCTACAGTAGATGATGCTTTAACAGATGGTAGAACTAAGATAATAAATGATATACGAGAGAATTTGATAAGATTGACTAAGGATTATAATCTAGGCATATCAATAATAAATGTAAACCTTCAAGATGTTGACTTGCCAACACAGGAGGTAGACTCTGCATTTAAGGCAGTTACAGATGCTAGGGAAGAAAGAATAACGAAAATAAATGAAGCAAATAAATATAGAAATGAAAAAATAAATCAAGTGGCAGGTGAGCAATCAGCTATACTTAGTAAAGCTGAGGGGGAGAAAATTAGTATAATTGAAAAAGCTAAAGGTGACGTAGCACAATTTAATGCTATTTACTCTGAATATAAAAACAATCCTAATATAACTAGACATAGATTAACTATCCAAGCTTTAGAACTGGCATTTAAAGATTCAAAGCTTATAATTGTAGATGATAGTGGAAATACAGTAAAATACTTACCAGTAGAAAATATTATGAAGAAGGGGGTAAATTAATGGAAAATAAAAGCGCAAAATCTAAAGGCTTAAATAATATGGCAAATAAAATATTCATAATTTACTTACCTATACTTATCATTACAATTATTATATTAAATAATGTTTTTGTAGTTAAACCAAGTGAATATGGTGTAATAAAACAATTTGGTAAGATAGTGAAGATAGTGGATCAGGAAGGACTTAATATAAAGGCACCTTTTATTCAATCTGTCTCAAAATTACCAAAGCATGTACTATTTTATGATGTTCCTGCTACAGAAATAAATACCTTTGATAAAAAGAGAATACTTGTTGACTACTATACATTGTGGAGAATAACAGACCCCATACAGATGCTAGAAACCTTAAAGACAATAGATGGTGCAGAAGCTAGATTAAGTGATATTATGTACTCTAGTGTTAGAAATGAACTTGGGAAACTAGAATACGGTGCTATTATTAACCCAGCTGATAATAATAGGGGCAGTGTAGATTTGATAGTCCAAGAAAATATAAATAGTATATTAAAAGGTAATTTAAATGGAATTGAAATAGTGGATATTCAAATGAAGAGAATTGACTTGCCAGAAAGTAATGAGCAGTCTGTATATAAGAGGATGATTTCTGAGAGAGCAAGTAAAGCCCAAGAATATCTATCACAAGGAGATGCAGAAAAAACCAAGATTATGGCAAATGCAGATAGGGAAGTTGCTGAATTAATAGCTAAAACCAGCTCTCAAGCGCAAGAGATAATTGCAGAGGGTGAAAAAGAGGCAGCTAAAATTTATAACGATTCATATGGGCAAGACCCTGAGTTCTTTAAATTATATACTATCCTAAACTCCTATAAAGCTTCTATAGATGAAGAAACCGTTATAATGTTACCTATAGATTCACCATATCTTAAATATCTAATGGGAGAATAGAATTAATAAAATTTAACTGGGTATAAATATAATGAATAAAAAAGAGGAGGTAATATAATGAGTTTTAAAATGACTGATAAAGTAACCTGGGTAGGAAAAATTGACTGGGAGCTTAGAACATTTCATGGAGAAGAATATTCAACACATAAAGGGTCTTCATATAATTCATACTTAATTAGAGATGAAAAGACAGTACTTATTGATACAGTTTGGGAACCATTTGCACAGGAATATGTTGAAAAGTTAAAAAAGGAAATTGACTTAAATGAGATTGACTATATAATTGCTCAACACTCAGAGATAGATCATAGTGGAGCGTTGCCTTTATTGATGAAGGAGATACCAAATGTTCCGATTTATTGCACATCTAATGGAGCAAAGATATTAAAGGCTCATTTTCATCAGGATTGGAACTTTGTTGAAGTTAAAACAGGTGATACTCTAAACATAGGAGAATCAACTCTCACCTTTGTAGAAGCAAGAATGCTTCACTGGCCAGATAGTATGATGACCTATATGAGTGGAGAAAATATATTATTTAGTAATGACGCCTTTGGACAACATTATGCAACAGATTTAATGTATAATGATTTGGCGGATCAGTGTGAACTATGGGCTGAATGTATTAAATACTATGCAAACATACTTACACCTTTTAGTGCATTAGTTACTAAAAAAATAGAAGAAGTTCTAAGTTTTAATTTACCACTCAGTATGATAGCCACATCCCATGGAATTATTTGGAGAGATAATCCTGCTCAAATAGTTGAGAAGTATTTAGAATGGGCTAATGCATATCAAGAAAATCAAATTACCATAGTATATGATACTATGTGGAACTGTACAAAGAAAATCGCAGAGGCCATTGCAGAAGGAATCAAGTCAGTAAATAAGGAAGTAACTGTAAAGCTATATAACGCAGGAATAACAGATAAAAATGACATAATTACAGAATTATTTAAATCAAAAGGAGTGCTATTTGGTTCATCGACAGTTAATAAGAGTATAATGCATGCTACTGCAGGAATACTTGAGATGATTAAAGGTATAGGATTTAAAAACAAAAAGGCAGCTGCCTTTGGTTCCTATGGTTGGTCTGGAGAATCTGTAGGTGTTATAGAGGCAAAGCTAAAAGATGCAAAAATAGACATAGTACAGGAAGGAATAAAGGTACTTTGGAATCCAGATGAAGACTCAATAGAGAAATGCATAGAATTTGGAAAGAGCTTCGCAGAAAAATTATAAAACATATTATAAGCCAGAGAATTATTCTCTGGCTTATAATATGTTTTGAATATTCAATAAATTATATGGTATAATTAGGGGAATATAAGCCTTTATCTAGGAGGAAGCAGTAATGAGAAAATTCATTTTTTATTTACTTATAATCTCAATGATATTTTCATTTTTAAAACCATCTTTATCAATAACCTATAGCAAGAGAGATGATCTAAAAGTACATTTTGATTCAATAGTTATAGATAGCCACAATGATA
Source organism: Bacillota bacterium (assembly GCA_023388495.1). Classification (GTDB taxonomy): domain Bacteria; phylum Bacillota; class Clostridia; order Tissierellales; family Tissierellaceae; genus Tissierella. Next base: position 22,163 of record JAEWGC010000023.1, read on the forward strand.
CAATGATGACAGTTATTGATGACAAGACTTGGCTACCAAAGGTAAATATTGGTAAAAGCACCGCTAATCATATAGATATAAGCAAGTTAAAGGCAGGTGGACTAAATGTACCTTTCTTCGCAGCCTATACTTCCGGATATTATGGAAATGATGAAAGGAGTATAAGTAGAACATTAGCGCTTATCAATGCCCTATATTGGACTGAAAAAAATAATAAAGATATATTTAAAATTGTAAGGACTGTGGAAGAAATTGAAAAAATTCCTAAGGCAGGAATGATTGCAGCAGTACCTACAATTGAAGGCGGATATTCATTTAATGAGGATAATTGGGTAGAACTACTTAATCAATACCATGATTTAGGAATTAAGGTAATAGGATTCACTTGGAATTATTCTAATAAACTAGGAGAAGGAGCTAACAGGATTTATGGTGATGCAAATAAGACTCCTTCCTCTGGAGGACTTACGAAACTGGGAGCAAAATTAGTACTTGAAATGAATAAACTTGGTATGGTAATAGATGTATCTCATATGGCTGAGAGTACATTTTGGGATATAATAAATATTTCAAAGTCCCCGATAATAGCTTCTCATTCAGGAGTATATTCCCTAAAAAATCATCAGAGAAACTTAACTGATGAGCAGATGAGAGCTTTAGCTAAAAATGGAGGGGTAATAAGTATAGTATTTTATCCACCATTTTTAACTGGGAAAAGAATTGCTTACGTAAAGGACCTTGTAGACCATATTGACTATGCAGTAAAGATAGCAGGTATTGATCATGTAGGCATAGGCTCCGATTTTGATGGTGGAGGAGCACTTAATGATTTAAAGGATGCCTCGGAGTTCTACAAGATTACTGGAGAATTAATAAAAAGAGGATATTCAAATGGGGACATAGAAAAACTTCTAGGAAAGAATATATTAAGGGTCTTAAAAGAGTGCGAAGACAATGTAGAAGCTGTGGTGATTCCTAATGGTATAAGTAAAGGAGATTTACGAATTATCCCTGAGTTTCAAATGGGACAAGAAATTAAGGATATCTCTCTCTTAATTGCTAATATAGAAGGTCTAAATGGATCAAAAATTGATGAGGATAGATCTAGGATAATAGTTGATGGGATTCCCTATAGGCCTAGGTATAATAAAGAAACATCTAATTTATTTTTAAGGATGGATAAACCATTAAAAGAAAAATTTCATGTAGTTACCTTTGAGGTTTGGAACGATAAAGGAAAAAATAATAGGGAAACGAGAATTTTTATAGGTAATGAAATTAGAAAAGATATTTTCTCTTTTTTGTTCATAGGTGATAGATTCCAAAAAAACGGAATACTATACGAGAAATAGGAAATCAATATGGAAAAAAATTTATATGTTAAGGCAAATATTGGTCTGTGTTATTTATTTACTTGGCATATTTATTGCTTATATATTTAGGTATAAATAAGAATTAATTATAAGGGAGATGTCAATAAATGAATAATTATATATTTGCAGGATGTGATACTGTAGAACTAGCCAAAAAATACGGAACACCACTATATGTAATGTCTGAAGATTATATTAAGGATAGGTTAGGAGAAATCGAAAAAGATTTCCTAGAGAAGCACCCTAAGACAATGGCGGTATATGCTAGTAAAGCATTTTTAACTAAGGAAATGGCAAGGATAGTTAAGGATTCAGCTGTAGGAATGGACGTTGTATCAGGTGGAGAACTTTATACTGCAATTCAAGTTAATTTTCCTATGGAAAAAATAATATTCCATGGAAATAACAAAACAGTAGATGAATTGGAATTAGCAATTGAACATAATGTAGGAAGAATAGTTGTAGACCATTTGGGAGAAATGGACCTTATTGAGGAAATAGCAAAGAAACATAATAAAAAGGTTCATATATTATTTAGGATAAGCCCTGGAATAGATAGTCATACACATAAATATATTCAAACTGGACAAGTAGATTCTAAGTTTGGAATTCCATTAAGTGAAAATACAATAAAAGAAGCTATGGAAAAAGCCTTAGGCTTGAAATTTACTGAACTATTAGGATTCCACTTCCATATTGGATCTCAAATTTCTGATAACGAAAACCATATAAAGGCTATTAAAATAATTACTGAATTGATGAAAAATATGAAGGATGAATATGGATTTATAACGAAGGAATTAAATACTGGTGGAGGATATGGAATCCATTACTCTGGAGATGAGGAAAGAAAGCCCCTTGAATATTTTACAGATAGGATAGTTAAAGAGATAGATGAAAGATGTGAACAGTACAATCTGGAAAGACCACTTATTATAATAGAGCCTGGTAGATGGGTAGTAGGGGAAGCAGGAATTACGATTTATACAATAGGAGCTATTAAAGAGATTCCAAAGGTTAGAACCTATGTCTCAATTAATGGAGGAATGCCTGATAATCCAAGACCTGCATTATATGAAGCTAAATATGAAGGAGTTGTCATAAATAAGGCTAATGAAGAATTAACAGATACAGTTACAATAGCAGGTAAATGCTGTGAATCAGGAGATATTCTAATTTGGGACTTAAAAGTACCAACAGTGAAAACAGGAGATATGTTAGCGGTTTTATCCACTGGAGCATATAATTATTCTATGTCAAGTAACTATAATAGGATACCAAGACCTGCCGTAGTTATGGTAAGCGAAGGAAAAGATAGGCTAATAGTTAAAAGAGAGACATATGATGATATACTAAGGAATGATATATAATGGAGGATCTGCTACGAGATACATTTCTTGAGGTTAATCTAGATAATATAGTATATAATATGAAAAATATAAGAAAAATGGTTGGTGAAGAAGTGGCCATAGCGGCAGTGGTAAAGGCCAATGGCTATGGTCATGGCGCCATTGGTATTGCTCAAGAGCTAATGGAAAACGGAGCAGATTATTTGGCTGTAGCTACTCTTACTGAGGCACTAAATCTTAGAAAAAGATTTTCTGGCTATAAAATATTTGTTATGGGATTTACTCCAGATAAGTATTTAGAGCATGTAGTTAAAAACAATATAACCCAAACCATATTCTCATATAAACAGGCTGAAATTTTAAATGATTATGGAATTAAATACAATAAAAAAGCTGTTATCCATATAAAATATGATACAGGATTCAATAGATTAGGTTTCAGAGATAGGGAAGAAAGTGTAGATGAAATAGAAAGAATTTGTAAATTACCTAATATAAATGTAGAGGGAATATTTTCTCATTTATCTCTAACAAATAAAGATGAGGACAAAAAGCAGTATAATAAACTTATAAGGGTCATAGAAAAACTTGAAAAAAGAGGAATCCAGTTTAAGTTTAAACATATTGAGGATAGTATATCAGCCGTTGATTATCCGGAATTCAGAATGAATATGATTAGGCCGGGAGCTATTATCTATGGAATTAAGGGATTTCATTATGGTAGTCTAGACATAAAACAGGTCCTTACCTTCAAAACAAAGGTATATAATATAAGAAAAATATCTAAGGGCGAAGGTGTAAGCTATGATTATCTATGGAAAGCAGAAAGGGATAGTATTATCGGTACTGTCCCCTTTGGATATGCAGATGGATATCCTAGAAATCTAAGAGATAAGGGTTTTGTTGCAATTAATGGTAAAAGGGCACCAATAATTGGAATTATTTGTATGGATCAGTGTATGATTGATTTAACTGATATAGGCGAAGTTAATGAGGGAGAGGAAGCTATTATATACGGTGATGGTACAGATAATTCTTTAGATATTCATAGTGCATCTTTACTAGCAGGTACAAATAAAAATGAAATAATTAGTAGAATTGGTATGAGAATACCACGTGTTTATATTAAGGCTGGAAAGATAGTAAATATAATTAATTATATATAATAAGGAGAATATTATGGACATGGAAAAGAGGGTTAATGAGATTTTTGAAGAATTAATAGACATAAGAAGAGATTTTCATATGTACCCTGAACTAAGTGAAGAGGAATATAGGACCTGTGATAAAATCTGTGAGTACCTAGATAAATGGGAAATAGAGTATGTTAAGGGTGTTGCTAAAACTGGGGTTGTAGCCATAATTAGGGGAAAAAAGGAAGGTAAGACCATTGGCTTAAGAGCAGATATTGATGCATTACCAATAACAGAATCAACTGATTTACCATTTAAATCCCGAAATGTTGGGGTAATGCATGCCTGTGGCCATGATATTCACACAACGATACATCTAGGAGTTGCGAAGATACTAAAAGAAATGGCAGATAAGCTTGTTGGTAATGTAAAGATCTTCTTTCAACCAGCAGAAGAAACCATAGGTGGAGCAAAGATGATGATTGAAGAAGGACATTTAAAAAATCCTGATGTTGATTATATATTATCACTTCATGTAATGCCTTATTTAGAGGCCGGAGAAGTTGAATTAAAGTATGGAAAATTAAATGCAGCCACTAATGAATTTTCAATAAAGATAAATGGAAAATCAAGTCATGCAGCTTACCCTGATAAATCAGTGGATTCAATAGTTGTAGCAGGCTATATTATAACAGCCTTACAATCCTTAGTAAGTAGAAATATTTCACCACTTAACTCTGTTGTTCTCACTTTAGGACAAATAAGAGGTGGAATAAAGAATAATATAATAGCTAGTGAAGTTACTATGTCAGGCACCCTTCGAACCCTTGACCCAACTACAAGAATATATGCAAAGGAAAGAATTAGAGAGATTGCAGAAAATACAGCTAGGGCCTATGGTGCCAATGTAGAGGTAGAGTTTGAAGAAGGCTATCCAGCCCTTATTAACAATGATGGAGTAGTAGACGTATTGAAAAGCACAGCAGAGAGTTTGTTGGGTAAGGATAATGTTAAAATTAAGGAATTTCCAAGTATGGGGGCAGATGATTTTTCATTCTTTTTAGAGGAGGTTAAAGGAGCATACTATAACCTAGGATGTGGAAATAAAGCTAAGGGATGGACTGAGGCTATTCATAGTTCAAATTTCATGGCAGATGAAGAATGTATTAAAGTAGGAGTTCTTTTGCAAACAAAGACTCTTCTTGAATTATTAAATATGTAAAGGGGCGAAAATATGAAGATTTATATTAGCGTAGATATTGAAGGTGTGACAGGGGTAACTAACTGGAATGAAACTGAATTAGGGCATCATGAACATTCATGGGCTGCTAATCAAATGACAAAAGAAACTATAGCAGCCTGTGAAGGTGCCTGTGATATGGGTGCAAAGGAAATAGTTGTAAAGGATGCCCATGACTCTGGAAGAAATCTAGACATATCTAAGCTTCCAAGACAGGCATCTGTAATAAGAGGCTGGACATCTTCTCCTGAGTCAATGATGGCAGGTATAGATGAAAGCTATGATGCTGCAATTTTCATTGGATATCATTCGGCAGCAGGACACAATGGGAATCCACTAGCACATACTATGGACTCTACAAAGGCAACATATATTAAGATAAATGGAGAGTTGGCATCAGAGTTTACAATGAATACACTTATAGCAGCATATTATGGAGTTCCAGTAGTATTTCTATCTGGAGATAAGATGCTTTGTGATAAATCTAAGGATTTAGTCTCTCATATAGAAACTGTAGCAGTGAAAAGCGGATGGGGTGGAGCTACAATTAATATACATCCAGAGGATGCATGTGATTTTATAAGAGAAGGAGTAAAAAAGGGACTAAAGAAAATAGAAGATTGTAAAATTCAATCTCCAAAAGAATTAAAGCTTGAGATAAGATTTAGAGAACATAAGGATGCAAATAGAGCTAAATACTATCCAGGAGTTAAATTGATAGATGATCATACAATAGAATATATAGCAAAGGACATTCAAGATTTAATGACAGTTAAAATGTTTGTGCTATAATAAAAGCTTCTATTGAAGAAACAATACATTAATGAAGCCTTTCTTGAAACCCATTTAACGGAAAGTGTACATTAAGGAAAATATAACTTTCCTAGGGGTTATAAGAAAGTACTGTTACATTAATCACCCTCATGATATAATTTAAGTAAGAATATATCAGCTAAAGGGTGATTAAATGTCTTTTAACTCGAAATCTTACGTAAAAATGTTTACTGATATGATGTCTGAAGGTTTTATAGTAATAGATGACGAAGGGAAGATACAAGTTTATAATGATAAGGCCAAGGAGATATTTGGAATAAGATATGACGAACAAATTAGCCATGATAAAGGGAAAATCAATACTGGTGATATAGTGATTATTGGAGATAACTCTATAGGTCAAGATGATGGGAAAATGGATTCACATTCCCTAAGATCATTAGGCGTAAAGGATAATAGTATAGATAAAGGAGATTCCATTATAGCTATTGGTGTTTTTGGGGGAGAAAAAATAGTTAATCCTGTATATAAGACTTTGAAAAATGGTCATAAGGAAGATGCATTAATACTTAAAACTAGATTTTTAGAAATTGATATAGAAGTTGAAATTAACTTTATTAATAAAATCATAAGGATTAAGGTTAGAGACGAAGAATACCCAATGAATTATATTAATTCAATAGGACATATGGTGATTTTAGATGAAGCTACAAAAGAGATGAAGTTTTACCAATCCCATGGATACACTGCTAGAGGAGAAAGTATTAACGAAATATTAAAAGGAAAAGAATATAGAGCCAAGGGGAAAGACACAGAAACATTAGATGTAATTGGTGAAAATATTTTTGAAATACATAAATCCGATTCTATAATTCAGCAGTTTTTCGATGTAGCTAAGGGTAAAGACATCAGTTATATAGATGAGTTTGAGGAAATTAATGGATATCCAACTATGTGTACTCTTTTACCAGTAGAGATCAATAATAAACGAATTGGTGCCGCCTTAAAGGTAGAGGATATATCTCAAATAAAAAAGATTATTTTAGAAAGAGATAATGCAATTAGTCAGTTAGAAAAAGCAGAATCTCAACTAAATGAAGAAAAAACATTAAATGAAGCTTTCCCGAACTTTGTAGGAGATAGTAAGCAGATTGAATATGTAAAAAGAATGGCTTTAAAGGCATCCAAGACTAATTCCAATGTGTTGATACTAGGAGAAAGCGGAACAGGAAAGACTATTTTAGCCAAATCTATTCATCAAAATAGCAAACTTAAAGATCAACCTTTTATTCATGTGAACTGTGGAGCCATACCAGAAACATTATTAGAATCTGAGCTTTTTGGTTATGAGAAAGGTGCATTTACTGGGGCTCGGTCTGAAGGCAAAAAAGGATTTTTTGAAATAGCAAATGGTGGAACAATCTTTCTAGATGAGATCGGAGATATATCTCATAACTTACAAGTTAAGCTATTGCAGGTAATTCAAGAAAAGAGCTTCTATAGAGTAGGAGGTACAGAGAAGATTGTTGTCAACATAAGGATTATTGCTGCTACAAATAAAAATCTAGAAGAAGAAATGCTAAAGGGCAATTTTAGAGAAGACTTATATTATAGAATAAATGTGTTTCCTATTTGGATACCTCCTTTAAGGGAGCGTAAACAAGATATAAATTCATTAATCGATTTAGTCCTTCCTAAGATATGTGATGAAATAGAATGTAAGCCTAAAAGAATTTCTTCGGAGGCAATTAATATAATATTAAAATATGATTGGCCTGGAAATGTTAGAGAATTAGAGAATATTCTAGAAAGGGCTGTAAACCTAGCTGAAGGAAATAACATACTCTCAAAACATATATCTATAAAAGTAAATAAGCCTGGTAATGAGACTAAAGACATAATGCCTCTAAAACAATATCTAGAAGAATATGAGAAAATGGCTATAGAAAAGGCCCTATTGTTCTACGGTGGAGATAAGAAAAAATCAATGGAGGCTTTAGAAATAAGTAAAACCTCCTTCTATGAAAAAATAAAGAGATATAATATAGAATAAGATTACCAAGGGGTATTCCCCTTGGTATTATTTTACAGCTAAAATCCAGTGATTAGTTCAGATAAAATTTGTGATATAATGACATTGTTCCATATTTTCGGACAAAGTTCCCGATTATCGGACGTAGATTAATTTCTTTTAATTTATAAATTATTTAAAAGAAACTAAAAAATCAGACAAGCTTGTTATATAGGGGAAGAAATCTTTTATAATCACATAGGAGAAGTTTTTAAATTATGGCATATTAATTGCAATATACATGTACTGCAATTAAATAAAAAAATAAAAGGAGGTTTTTTAATGATTAACTTTATTTGGGCAGGTTTGCTTATCATTGGTTTTGTAGTTGGAGCTGTTACAGGAAATCTTGAGGCAGTTACAAATGCAGCTATTGATAATGCAAAGACAGGTGTAGATTTAGCTATGGGACTTATTGGAATAATGACTTTATGGTTAGGACTTATGAAAATTGCAGAGGATTCAGGATTAGTTGAAAAACTTGCAAAGGCATTAAGACCATTAATGGTATGGTTATTCCCTGATGTTCCAGCAGATCATCCTGCAATGGGTGCAATGATAATGAATATTGCTGCAAACATGTTAGGATTAGGTAATGCAGCTACTCCATTAGGACTAAAAGCAATGGGAGAATTACAAAAACTAAGTGATGATAAAGAAACAGCAACAGATGCAATGGTTACATTTTTAGCAATTAATACTTCTTCAGTAACACTGATTCCTGCATCTACTATTGGAATATTAGTTGCAGCAGGAGCTACAAATCCTACGGAGATAATAGGACCAACACTAGTAGCTACTACTGTATCTACAATTGTTGCCATAATCGCTGCTAGAATGTTTCAAAAGTTACCAAAGTATAAGATGAAAAAGGCTAATAACTAATAGAGGATAAGGAGGAATATCAATGTTCGTTAAAGTAATGCAAGCAATATCAACTTATGCAATTCCTTTTATAATTGTTGGGTTTGTAGTTTTTGGTATGGCGAAAAAGGTCAAGGTATATGAGTCCTTTACTGAAGGAGCTAAGGAAGGATTTACCACAGCTGTAAGAATCATTCCTTTCCTTGTAGCGATGTTAGTTGCCATAGGTGCATTTAGAGCATCCGGAGCTATGGATTTAATAACAAAGGCTTTAAGTCCAATAACTTCAAAGATTGGTATGCCAGGAGAAATATTACCAATGGCATTTATGAGACCACTATCAGGTGGAGGAGCTCAAGGATTAATGTCTGATTTAATAACAACTCACGGACCAGAGTCATTAATAGGACGTATGGCAGCAGTTATGATGGGATCAACAGAGACTACATTCTATGTATTAGCAGTATACTTTGGTTCAGTAGCTGTTAAAAAACAAAGACATGCATTACCAGTTGGATTATTAGCAGACTTTGCAGGATTAGTTACAGCTGTTCTTGTAACAAGATTATTCTTTGGAATGTAATATAAACTATAGGGGGAGGCGTCGTCGTGATTAAACCAAAAGCGTTAAAGTTTGGAGATACAGTAGGAATCATAGCACCAGCTAGCCCTACTACAGAAGAAAGAGTTAGAAAAGCTCATGATAAACTTATCCAAATGGGGTTCAAGGTAAAGATGGGTAAAAGTCCTTATGAAAGATACGGATATTTATCAGGGTCTGATAGCATAAGAGCAGAAGATATAAATGAAATGTTTAGAGATAAAGAAGTAGATGGAATTATATGTATTAGGGGAGGGTATGGAACTCCTCGTATTCTTGATTTATTAGATTATGAAGCTATAAAAAATAATCCAAAGGTATTTGTAGGATATAGTGACATTACTGCACTACATATAGCATTTACCCAGATAGCTGATTTGGTGACTTATCATGGACCTATGGTAGCCTCAGATATGATAGGTAATTTTTCCCAGTTTTCTAAGAACAACCTTTATAAGGCAATCATGGAAACGGATCCTATAGGAAAAATATCTAATCCTCAGGGAGAAGAAATTATTACTATAAATGGAGGCATAGCTGAAGGAAATATAATAGGCGGAAACTTATCTTTAATAGTTGATACAATTGGCACACCTTATGAAATAGATGTAAATGGCAAAATCTTATTTATCGAGGAAATAGGAGAAGAGCCTTATAATATAGATAGGATGTTAAACCAATTAAGATTAGCAGGAAAGTTACATGATGCAGTTGGAATTATACTAGGAGATTTTAATAATTGTGTATCTGAGAAACACGACGAAAATCTTACATTAGAGCAAGTAATAGAAGATCACATAAAACCAGTAGGAAAACCTACTATATATAACCTTCAAGCAGGACATTGCGAACCAATGGTTACAATACCATTTGGCGTAAGGGCTCGACTAGATGCTGATAAAAAAGAACTTATAATATTAGAAAGTTGTGTAGAATAAAAACAATGCCAGGAGAATACTTCTCTTGGCATTGTTTTTATTCTAATCTATAAATATATAATCATTTCCTTAGGTAATGACTTGATTTCCGAATATAGTATATCCCGATAATCCATACTTGACTTTTCATTTGAATTCTTAGAAATAGATGATTTTAAATTACTACCTGTATTAATAAAATTTTTCATATCCTCATCTGTTAAGTTAGAAAAGGTGGATTTCAATAAGATTTCTCCTTTAGATATAAAAAATAATTTATAGCCTTCGGAGATCGGAATCTTTAGAATAATATCTTTAGAAAAAATAGTTTTATAGCCATAGATTCCAGTTTTTAAATAATTTAAACCATAGATCATATCTCTATAAACAGAAGCAGTGGCAAATTGAAGTTCAGTTGCTGATTCTTTCATTTTCTCTTCCAATTTGTTAATTAAAAGCATCATTTCTTTATCATCTGAGAAAATTTCTTCTAGTGATTTTTTATTCTCATCAAATTTGTCTCTATCCATAGAAATAGGCATTAGATTATAATAGAATCTATAACCTTCATTATCTTTAACTATAGGGTAAATATTTTTAAATGAGTTAACTAATTCTACCAATGAAAACTTTCTTCTAAAGGGACCAAAGCAATTTTCTTCTCTAGTATTTACTATAGATAGGGGATTGTGAATGTTGAATTCCTCTATTTTTAAATAAACATATTTTTCATCGTTTTTAAGTTGGGTATTAAACATAGGTTTTATCTTTTTAATTAAATTACATTCTAATAGAATTGCTTCTAAATGAGTATCTGTAACTATATACTCAATATCATCAATAAAAGATACCATTTTCTCTACCTTACTCCATCTATGATTCTTCACAAAATATGATTTAACTCTATTTCTAAGACAAATACTTTTACCCACATAAATAATTCTGTCATTGGAATCCAACATTTTATAGATACCTGGTTCAGCTGGAATTTGATTTATTTTTTCTATTAAATGTTTAGGAACTTTAGTCATGAGATCACCTTCAAAAGTAATTATAATTATTATTTATTATATCGAACTGAACTATGATTTGAAAGTGATAAAAAATAATAAAAAATGCCAAAATATATTGACATTGGTTATAAATATTAAATATTATATTAATAACAAATAAAAATTTACTTTTGAAAGGAGAGGTTATTTGAACATACTTTTAAAACAATTAAAAGAAGTATCCTTATCTGTTATGCCTATCACACTTTTAGTAGTTATTCTAAATTTCTCAATTGTACCAATAGGAAGTGAAATGCTTATTAGATTCCTAATAGGTGCCATATTTGTAATCCTAGGGTTAGGAATTTTTTTATTTGGAGCACATCTTGGGATTGGACCCATCGGTAACCTTATGGGGGAGACCGTAGCCAAAACAAATAAAGCTTATCTAGTTGGTATTCTTGGCTTTATATTAGGCTTTCTAATTACCATTGCTGAGCCAGATTTACAAATACTTGCTAATCAAGTAAATTTAGCTTCCGGTGGCATTGTTTCCAGTTCATTAATTTTAATAGTAGTTTCTATAGGAGTAGGTTTAATGGTTGGAGTAGGTTTACTTAGAATCCTATTTGGAAAACCATTAAACAAATTATTTACATTTACTTATTTTATAATATTGATACTTGGATTTAAAGTATCAGAGGAATTTTTAGCTATTTCTGTGGATGCATCAGGTGCTACTACAGGAGCTATGACAACTCCATTTATATTAGCCTTAGGTTACGGAGTTTCTCAATTAAAAGGTGGGACAACATCAGAAGAAGATAGTTTTGGGATGGTAGGACTGGCATCTACTGGACCAATTTTCGCTATTATGTTAATGAGTATTATTAGAAGGCTTACGAATATACAAGGAGAGGTAGAAGCTTTTGTACCCAATACAGGAATATTAACTCCTTATTTAAGTATAATTCCGCAACTATTAAGAGAATCTATTATAACCTTATTGCCATTGTTTTGCTTATTTCTAATTTTTGATAAAAACAAGTTTAAATTAAATAAAAAAAGCAAAAATATTATTCTAAAGGGGCTTCTATATACATATATCGGGCTTACATTGTTTTTAGTGGGAGTAAACGCAGGTTTTATGGAAGTTGGTAGAGTAATGGGAGAAGGCATAGCCAACCTCTATCCTTGGTTATTGCCTATTATTGGCTTTTTATTAGGGATGGTAGTTGTATTAGCTGAGCCAGCAGTATATGTATTAACTGAACAGGTAGAAGAAGTTACAGCAGGGCATATACAAAAAAAAGTTATACTAGCTGCATTATCCATAGGAATTGCCTTTGCAGTTGCAATGTCCATGTTTAGAATTATGATACCTACCTTAAAATTATGGCATTTCCTATTACCAGGATTTGCAATAGCAGCATTTTTGTCCTATAAGGTACCACCTATATTTGTTGGTATAGCTTATGATTCTGGAGGTGTTGCCTCTGGTCCTATGACGGCCACATTTGTTTTAGCATTTGCTCAAGGGGCTGCTAATGCAATTTCTACAGCAAATGTCTTAATAGATGGGTTTGGTGTTATTGCTATGGTAGCCATGACGCCATTAGTAGCAATCCAAATACTTGGACTTATATTTGAAATAAAGTCTAAAAAGGAGGGTAATTAACCATGGACTTGTTAAACAAAGGAATTATCCTGTTCTGTTGTATATTAGATTTTGGGAAAGGGAGCAAGTTATTAAAATTATCCAATAAGTTAGGAGGAGTAGGAAGTACCATATTTTTAGGAAGAGGTACAGTAAAGAATGAAGTATTAAATATGTTAGGAATCTTAGAAACAAGAAAAGAAGTCTTTATAACAATTATTGATGAAGATTCGGAAGATGTTTTCTATGATGAAGTAACAAAGAAATTTCATTTAGATAAACCACATCATGGGATAGCTTTTTCCATGGCAGTGAAGTATTATTTAAAGACTAGTGGTTCGAAAAATATATCTAATCCTGAGAAGAAAGGTGTGAGTAATTTGGGTTATGAAGCTATATTTGTTATTGTAGATAAAGATTCTGTAGATGATGTGTTGGAAGCAGCAGAATTAACTGGTTCCACAGGTGGAACAATAATACATGGGAGAGGCTCTGGAATTCAAGAAAGGGAAAAATTATTTAATATTCAAATTGAACCAGAAAAGGAAATAGTACTTATCCTATCAAAAGTAGAAAAGACAGAAGCCATAGTGGATTCTATAAATGAAAGATTAAACCTTGATGAATCAAATGCAGGGATGATTTTTGTCATGGATGTAAGAAAAACGGTAGGATTATATAAAGGATAAATAAATATCTATATACTATTACTTATCCGGATCCAAGGAGAATATTAAAATGACTATACTAACTATAAATGATGTAGAGATCCAAGTAATAAAAAAGAATATAAAAAATATTCATCTCTCAGTTCACCCGCCAAACGGTGAAGTAAGGATTTCAGCACCTAAGAAGATGACAAATGAGGCTATTAGGATATTTGCTTTATCTAAAATATCTTGGATTAAAAAGCATCGAGCTAAGTTTGAAAATCAGGAAAAGATTCCAGAACTTGAGTATATTTCTGGTGAAGGCCATTATTATTTTGGACAATTATATATTTTAAATGTAATATATCAGAGTAGTAATAGAGCTAAGGTAGAAATAGGGAATAAAAGTTATATTGATTTATATGTAAAAGAAGGAACTAACAAAGAAAAAAGAAGAGATATAATTAAAGAGTGGTATAGGAAAGAGTTAAAATCCATTATCCCATCTCTGATAGAGAAATGGGAAAAAATAATGGGAGTAACCGTAGAAGAATGGGGAGTTAAGCAGATGAAGACTAGATGGGGAACTTGTAACCCAAGGGCCAAGAGAATTTGGCTAAATCTAGAATTAGTCAAAAAACCTTACCATTGTCTTGAATATATAATAGTACATGAAATGGCTCATCTTATAGAAAGAGGACATGGAGAAAGGTTTAAGGCTATAATGGACAAATATTATCCTAACTGGAGAGATATAAACAAAGAATTAAATGGGTTTATAATTATATGAGTCAGAGGGTTTTCTCTCTGACTCATATACCATATTTTTTAGTTTTAGAATCCATAAATATTGGTAGCTGTGGAGTATAAAATGTAAATAATATAAAAATACATCCTATTAGTATAAACAAAAACAATCCAATACTTTCTATTGTCCTATTAATCTGTGATTTCATTATTTTTAGACTAAGAAGCTGACAAATTATAGCTCCAATTACAAAGGAACCAATATCCATAAAAAGAAGAGGTTTTTTTGTTACCCATGTATATGTGTAAAATACTATAAGGATAAATAACTCCATAGAAATAAATCCAATGGTTTTAGCAAAGAAAAAGTTAGCTACTTTTTTTCGAACAAACCAATATTCTACGATGGAGAAAACCAAAAGAGAGAAGTATCCTAATTTAAGATGCTCCCAAACACTTTCATTTACTGCGCTAAAGGCTCCAACTATAGGAGATTTTCCAGACCATTCATAAGTAAAATGGAGAATAGACCCGACTACAATAATCCAAAGTATCCCCCAGAGTTCCCACTTTCTTACACTTCTGTAACCATTAAACATATAATCGCCCTCCTAATAGTATTATTTCCATATTATGCGAAAAAATAATATAAGATATTAAAATAAGGGAAAGACCAGAATTATTAACTATTTCTAGTAAATATAGTATAATATTAGGAAAAAATAAACATTATCTATGTTTAAGGAGTAAATTACAATGTCAAAAAGATATAATACATTAAATGAAGAACTAAAGCGGGAATTTGGCAATAAGGTAATGAAATTGTCATTAGATGGTGGATTTACTTGTCCAAATAGGGATGGAACAGTAGGGACTAGGGGCTGCATATTTTGTGGAGATGAAGGATCTGGAGAATTTGCGGGGACAAGAACTGTTTCTATAGAAGAACAGGTAGAGGAACAAAAAAAACTTCTATCAAAGAAATGGGATACAGATAAATATATAATATATTTTCAAAACTTTACTAATACCTATGGTCCTATTGAAAAGTTAAAATCACTATATTATAAAGCTATAGATATCCAAGGAGTAGTAGGTCTTGCAATAGCTACAAGACCTGATTGCTTAGATGAAAATGTTCTTGATTTGTTATCTGAAATAAATAATAAAACCTATTTATGGGTTGAACTAGGCCTTCAAACAATTCATGAAGAGTCTGCTAGCTTTATAAGACGTGGATATCCTTTGAAGGTATATGATAAGGCTATATATGAGTTAAAAAGGAGAAATATTAAAGTAGTTACTCATGTAATACTAGGATTACCGGGAGAGAATAAAGAAGAAATCCTTGATACTGTAAGATATGTTGCTAGCACAAATACTTGGGGTATAAAACTTCATTCTCTTTATATACAAAGAGATACAGATTTATATGATTTCTATGTAAAAAAACCATTTTCGTTAATGAATAGAGAACAATATGTGTCCTTAGTAGTAGATGCTCTTGAATTACTTCCCAAGGATATGGTAATTCATAGAGTAACTGGAGATGGAAAAAGGGAATTGCTTCACGAGCCCAAATGGAGTTTAGATAAGTTAAAAGTATTATCTATGATAGACAAGGAACTTAAACTTAGAGATTCCTACCAAGGAAAAAATAAAATATGATTTTTTAAAACTAGACACAGTAACCCTTAATCACATCTTTGCATAGTATATTAATGCATAGAATAATGAAAGAAGGGTGGTAAGTATGAGTAACAATAGAACATGTCCGACAGGAAGTTTTTCCTATACAATTAAATCGGGCGATACGCTTTATAAATTAGCAATCACATATAACACAACAGTAGAAGCAATAATGGCGATAAACCCAGGAATCAATCCAAACAATTTACAAATAGGCCAAAGAATTTGTATACCTGGAACTGGACCTACTCCGCCAAGACAATGTCCATCAGGCAGTTTTCCTTACACAATAAAATCAGGAGACACACTATATAAACTAGCAATCACATATAATACAACAGTAGAAGCAATAATGGCAATAAACCCAGGAATTAATCCAAATAACTTACAAATAGGTCAAGTGATTTGTATACCACAGACGACACCTCCGCCAACACAATGTCCATCAGGAAGTTTTCCTTATACAATAAAATCAGGAGACACACTATATTTATTAGCAATTAGATATAATACAACAGTAGAAGCAATAATGGCAATAAATCCAGGAATTAATCCAAATAACTTACAAATAGGTCAAGTGATTTGTATACCACAGACGACACCTCCGCCACCAACATGCCCAGTGGGAAGCTTTGCTTATACAATCAAATCAGGAGATACTCTTTATATGCTAGCAATCACATATAATACAACAGTAGAAGCAATATTGGCATTAAATCCAGGACTAAATCCAAATAATCTACAAATAGGTCAAGTGATTTGTATTCCAAGAAGCGGGCCTACGCCACCAACATGTAATGGAGTATATTATACAGTAAGACCAGGAGACACACTATTTAGTATTGCAATGATGTTTAATGTACCTTTAGCTACCCTTATTGCGGCTAATCCAGGAGTAGACCCAAATAATCTTCAGGTAGGCCAGTTAATTTGTATTCCTAGGGTAGAGCCACCACCAATTTCCTGTCCAGGAGGAACAGTATATGTAATAAGGGAAAATGACAACTTGGCGACAATACTATTGAGATTTAATGTATCTGTAATGGACCTAATGGCAGCTAATCCAAATATGAACTGGGATAATCTCACTCCAGGGCAACAAATTTGTATAATGCCTCATATGGATATGGGATGCCCGTGTCCCTCGGGGAGTAAGAAGTATACAATAGTTCAAGCAGATATACCTCAAAGTGGAGCTACAGTAGTAGCATTAGCACAAAAATTTAATATATCTGTTTCAGCATTAATGATGATGAATCCAAACTTAACTCCATCAGACTTTGTAGTAGGCAAAATGATTTGTGTTCCAAACATGTAATTTAAAGCCCCCAATTGGGGGCTTTTTAAATGGAAAAAATTATTAAAATACTAAATCCTAAAAATATAATTATAGACAAGAATAATGGGAAAGTAAAAATCCTTTCAGTAGATAATTCAACATTCTCTTTAATATTTCTATTATTTACTTTAAATAATAAACGGATCAAGCTAATAGCAAATATAATTCCAAACAATGCAGATATTCCTAGTGAAAAGAAATTTGTACTCTCTACATACTGAATACTAGAATCTATAGGAAATAAATAATTAACAATTAAAGGAAGACCATTGTTTATTACATGAATAAACATTCCTGCAAAAATTGAATTAGTAGCAAATACTACAATTGAAGAGATAAACCCTGCTATAAAGGTATGGAAGAATTGGAATGAATTTAGATGTAACATTCCAAACATAAGACCATTCATGGCTGCTGCCACAATCTTAGACTTATTTCTATAACCATCCAATATAATTCCCCTCATTAGAATTTCCTCTAAAATAGCAGGAGTCATAGCAACAAAGAAAAAATTAATAATAAAGGATTCGTGGGAATCCTGAGAAACTATATCTGCTAAGGTGCTTCCGAAAAAATGAACATATAATTCCACTAAGAAGAATAGAAGGGGTAATGAGGTTAGCCATATAAGAAATATGATTAATCCACTACTAAAATTTAATGTATCAGGTTTCAATATTCTTTCTGCGTTAGATTTATTGATAAATAAATATATACTAATGGGAATTAAGAATGCTACATATTGATAGAAATTCTCTGGTATGGGAAGAAATTGAACTAAAATAGACCATACAATAGTTACAAGAAAAAACCAATTTATCTTAGATATGGGTCTTTCTTCTCTCAATACCTTAATATCCATACAATCACCTCCTATTATATACCTATACTATTGTACAATAAAATAGACAAAATATAAATCATTTTGTCCTGGTATATTTGTAATTAAATTGTAACGACTTAATATTAAGAATATGCTATAGTTTGGGTATAATGATAGTAATTAAAAAATATGAAAGTGGTGATTATATGAAAAAAAGGATAAATATATTTATAATTCTTATAGTATTAGTTTTAGTCGCAACCCTTTCTGGGTGTAAAAAGAAAGACTTGGAAACTACGGATCCCGTAAATGGATCAACTAATGGTATGGAAGATTCCGGTGATAAGGAAAAGACTAGGGAACAGATAATGTCTGAATTTGATAATATACTAGTAAAAGGTAAGTTAGAGGAAGTAATAGAATTTATAGATGAAAATATAACTAAACTTTCTCAGATAGAAGGGGACAAGATGGTATCAGAGTTAGAAGGTATTCTCTATAAGTCCTTAGATGCTACAACAGATAAAATTCTTCAAGGGGATACTAATGGAGAACTAATGAGAATTGCAGGAACAGAACTTTTCTTTCCTGAAGATAAAATAAAGGATATACAAGATGAAAAGTTTCGTGAAGAGATAACAAAAATAATAAATAGTAAATATAAACTTATAAACTTAGAAGAAAGCTATTATCCAATACCTGATTACGAGAAAATGAAACAATATAATAGTTATATTTCAGATGAAATAAAGGAATATATTGAAATTAAGGCAATAGATTCAAATGAGCCAGTAGCAGTAGATGCGGGACTAAGAATTACCTATGATGACTTGGCAAGCCGAATAGTAAAAATCGAGAAATATATTGAAAAATATTCTGGTGGTCAGAAATATGAGGAAATGCTAGGAAATTATAAAAATAAACTGGCTATATACCTAGGAGGATTAGATAATACTCCAATTGCAGATTATCAAACGAAAAAGATCTTTGACGATGTATTAGAAAGCTATAAAAAGACTTCCAATATAAAAGACTCATCTACTGCATTTGTAGTAAAGAAATATATTTCTGCTATTGAAGAAAATGACTTAGTAGTGAATAAGGCTGTAGAGGATAAAGTTGTATCAATTGTAAATGAGGCATTGGCACTATTAGAAGTAAGTAAATAAAAATCGCCCTAAAAATGGGCGATTTTTTATTTTTTAATTATATTAATATTTAAGGGGTATCATATACATTAAATAGAGTGTAGGAGTGATGAGATGAGTGAATTAATAAATAACAGAGAATATAGACAAGAGAAGTTAAAAGAAGTCATAAGAGAGCTTCATGAAGGCAAGACAGTAGAAGAAGTAAGAGAAAAATTTGCAGAAGTAATAGAAGGCGTATCTGCCAAGGAAATATCTATGATGGAGGTAGAACTTGTAAAGGAAGGACTTCCTATAGAGGAAATCCAAAATCTTTGTAATGTTCACGCAGCTGTATTTAAAGGTTCTATAGAAGAAATTCATCATCCTGAGGAAGTTCCAGGACATCCTATTTATACAATGAGAGAGGAAAATAAGGCTATAGAAGAATTTATAGAAAATAAAATAAGACTTAATCTAAGTAGATTTAAAAATGATGATTCAGATGAAAATAGATTTACCTTAATTGCTGACATAAATTTACTTTGGGATATAGATAAGCATTATAGTAGAAAGGAAAACTTGATATTTCCTTACTTAGAGAGGTATGGTATTACCTCACCGCCTAAGGTTATGTGGGGTGTAGATGATGATATTAGGGCTATGATAAAGGATTTTAAACTAAGCTTAACAACATATAAGGGAAATAAAGATGAAGTGTTAGAAAAGGCAGAAAAGGCTCTAAATGAAATAAAGGAAATGATATACAAAGAGGAGAAAATACTATTTCCCATGTGTTTAGAGACTCTTACAGAAGATGAATGGATAAAGATATATGATGAATCTGATGAAATTGGTTATGCACTAATAGCTCCTGAATCAAAATGGAATAGAGCTAGAGTAAATATAGAGGAAAAGGCAAATGAAGAGACAAAAGGTGGAAAAGTAGATGATGGATATATAAAATTTGAAACAGGAATCTTATCCTCTAAGGAAATTAGTTGTATATTAAATACTATACCGGGAGATATGACCTTTGTGGATAAGGATAATATAGTAAAATACTTCTCCCAAGGGAAGGAAAGAATATTTGCTAGGACCAAGGCTGTAATTGGTAGATCTGTTGAAAACTGTCATCCTCCCGCATCTGTAAATGTAGTAGATAAATTAGTGGATGATCTTAGAACAGGAAAGAAAGATAATGAAAGTTTCTGGATTAAAATGGGAGATAAATATGTAATGATTAATTATTTTGCAGTAAGAGATGAAAATGGAGAATTTTTAGGGACACTAGAATTCTCACAGGATATAGCTCCTATTCAAGCTATTGCAGGGGAAAAGAGATTAATATCAGAATAAAATAAATACCACCCTAGGGTGGTATTTATTTTATTCTGCTGTTTCTTCGGCAACTTCTATTTGTCCATCCTCTATTAATTTTGCTGCAACCCATTCTGCAACTTTTCCAGTTATCTCAATACAATGTTTCTTTCTCTCTGGACTCATGAAATTATCACCAGCCCATTGTCTAGTAATAACTCTACAGCAAGTTGCTCCATACTCTTCTTTTATAAAGTCATGTAATGCTGCCGCAATAGGGAACATTTTTTCATTCATAGGTTCTCCATGAACTCTACCATAAGCCATACCAAGTGCCATTTGTCCACCGCTTACTGCACCACATAGACATCCGGATTTACCCATGCCTATTGGAAAGCCTGATGCCATTTTTACAATATTATTATCATATGGATTACCTAATAAGTTATTAATAGTTTGAGCTACTGCCTCTGAGCAGAAAAACTCCCCTCTTCTAAAATATCCTTCTGCTTCTTCTTTAACATTATCTAATAATTCTTCTCTTGTCATTTTAAAATACCTCCTTAAATTTCTTTGTGTTATTTTGCAGTTTCAGTTTTAGCAAATAAAAAGCCTATATATCTGGCTAATACATAAAGTACAATTGCAACAGCTATTAATTCTTCAAATTTCACTACATATTTTAACATTGCTATTGGTTTTTCAGCTTTGATTAAAAATCCATTAGTTAATTTAATAGAGATTGCACTAATCACCAAGGGGAATGTAAAAGCTGAATAAGAGGGATAAAACTTTAATTTAAGTAATTTTGGTAATTGTAGCAATACAAATAAATATGAAAGCTGCGATAAAGCTACTAAGAACCAAACCATAAGCATGTTTTTATCTCCGAATGAATTCATATAACCTGCTAAACAAAGGGCAACAGGTGCAGTAAAAATTGCAAGTGTTGGCAATGCAGGCTCAGGCATTTCTTTAACCTTAATAATTCTTTTAAGAACTATTGGTAACAATACAAAATAAGATATTAAACCAAACCAAAATAAAAGTTTTCCGATATTTGCTTTTTCAAATGCAGGAGCAGTTACAGATCCTACTACTATACCAACATAAACTATGAACCAAGATGGAAAAACTTTTTTGATGTTAAAGTTAAAAACATATTTTCTTGTAAAAGATATAATAAGAATAACATGGAGAAATAATCCGATAATCCATATACTAAATGCTAATGACACTGCAAAGGGCTTAAGATATGTAGCTAGAAGCATAATTCCCATAGAAAGAGTAGGAAAAACACTTGCAACTATTGGATTTTCTAAAGCTTCAGAAACACCCTTTGGAAACATAATGATTTTAACTAACACAAGAACTAAAATGATTGCTGATAATAAACCAAAGATATTTCTGTAGAGCTCTCCATAAGATAGTACCAAGTTTCCAGTAGCTGCTAAAGCTAGCATTAGACCAACTATTGGTATTGGCAATTTTTTAATAATCTCTTTCATCTGCATCTCTCCTTTTCCTTTAGATTCAAACAATATTTTCCTTAGATAGGCTATCATACTAATATTATAAAATCCAATAGATAATATTTATAATAAATAAATTACTATAGATGAAATATTAATTAAGTTATATTGAATGATCTACATGAAATTTAAGAAAATTTTAAATATTCGCGTACTTTTCTTGAATTTAGTGATATTTAATGATATTATAATAATAATATCATTAAAGGAGGGTAGTATTAAGCTAAAAATTTGAGAGGGGGATTCTTGTGTCAGAGAGATTTAAGAAAAAATATTCTGGAGGAGATTTTTCGCGTTTTTTAATTCCATCTTTAATCGGTATTATACTTTTTATGATTCCTCTAAAATATCAAGGGGGATATACTATTCCAGTTGCAATATTATCTAAATCTGTCGCATCAATATTAGAGCCTGCGTTGCCAATTATAATTACTTTGCTTATTGCCTTTACTGGAATTATTACTCTAATCTATAAGTTAGCAAGACCAAACTTTATTGAAAAATCTAAAGAATTAAAAGGGTTGTTTGATGTAAATACATTCTGGTTAATAGTTAGAATTGTTGGTATGATATTAGTTATTTTAACGTATTTTGAAATAGGACCTGAATGGATATGGAATGAGAATACAGGGGGACTATTATTACACGGACTTTTGACAACTTTACTTACTATATTTTTCTTCGCTGCGTTTTTACTTCCTTTATTATTAGATTTTGGACTACTTGAGTTTGTTGGTTCAATGCTTACACCAGTTATGAGACCAATATTCAAACTTCCAGGAAGATCTTCAATAGACTGTATTACTTCTTGGTTAGGAGATGGAACCATAGGTGTTTTACTTACAAATAATCAGTATGAGGAAGGGTATTATACTACTAGAGAAGCATCTGTTATAGCTACAACATTCTCAGCAGTATCTATTACTTTTGCTTTAGTAGTATTAGATAAGGTAGGATTAGTACAATATTTTGCACCTTATTATTTAGCAGTGACATTTGCTGGTATCATTGCAGCCATTATAGTACCTCGTATACCTCCGCTTTCAAAGAAGAAGGATGAATATATAACAGAAGTTAGTAGAGATAATATGGAAAATGTCCCTGTAGGATACACTCCATATACTTGGGGACTTAATCAAGCTGTTGAGAAAGCTAAAGATAGTACAGATTTCATTGGATTTGTTAAAGGTGGACTTCACAATGTTCTTGAAATGTGGATAGGGGTTATGCCAGTTATTATGGCGTTTGGAACTATAGCAACTATTTTAGCAGAGTTTACACCTATATTTACTTGGCTAGGTATGCCTTTTATTCCTATATTAAAGCTGTTTAATATACCTTTCGCAGTAGAAGCAAGTCAAACTATGATTATAGGTTTTGCAGACATGTTTCTACCATCTGTAATAGGTGCTAGCATAGAATCAGAATTAACTAGATTTGTAATAGCAGGAGTGTCAGTGACTCAACTTATATATCTATCAGAAGTAGGTGCGGTTATTTTAGGTTCTAAGATTCCTGTAAATGTTTTTGAACTGTTTGTTATATTTATACAAAGAACATTAGTTACGTTGCCAATTATTGCATTAGTTGGACATTTATTGTTCTAAGAGGCTAAATAGCCTCTTTTTTTTATGTTATTCTACATTGTATCTAAAATGTAAACTAAATTCGTCATATTTTTAATTGTAATTAGTTGACATATGTAGTATTATTTAATGTATAATTTAATTACTAGAGGTGTAACAATGAAAAAGAAATTTATGCTATCATTTATACTATCATTTATATGCTTTGCCTTAGTATTTACTTTTTTTGGTGAGAAAGTTTTCCTAAGGGATAGTTCCACAATAGCAACAGATGGAAGTGATGAAGAGGATATAGGTAATGATGAAAAAAAGGAACCGAAAATAAAAAATGAAATATTATTTCTAATGATGGGTGTAGATGCTAACGGAGTAAAAAACTATAAGGGAATCCGTACAGATACGATGATGCTTTTTAAGGTTAATTTTGAGACTGGAGATATAAATCTATTATCTATACCTAGGGATACAAGAGTTCCTATAAAGGGAAAAGAGGATAAGATAAACCATGCTCATTCCTTTGGAGGACCAGAACTTACAATGCAAACTCTTAGAGATTTTCTAAATCTTGATATTGATTATTATGTAAAGGTTGATTATAAGGCAGTAATGGAAATAGTAGATGCCATAGGTGGAGTAGAAATAGATGTACCTCAAAGGATGAGATATAGTGACCCTACTGCTAAACCACCACTTAATATAAATATAGATAAGGGTTTACAAAGACTAGACGGAAAACTTGCCCATGATTTCTTGAGATTTAGATCTGGCTATAAAGATGCAGATATAGGAAGAATAAGGGCTCAGCAGTTATTTATGAAGGAATTTATTAAACAAGCTTTAAAGCCAAAAAATATTTTAAAGCTGCCAAAGTTTATTGAAACATATTTTGATTATGTAGATACGAATATTCCACTTAAGGTAGTCTTAAAGGGAGCATCGGCTGCCAAGAAAATTAATTTAGAAAATATGGCAACAAATACAATTCCTGGAGAAGGTAAAAAGATTGCAGGAGTTGACTATTGGATATATAATAAAGAAGAGACAAGAAAAATTGTCGAAGAGATGTTTGGAGACTATTTATTAACTCAATAGATAGAGGTGGAAATATGAGAAAAAAGAGGAAAAGAGAACATGTAGAGAATTACTTAAGAACTACCCATAAAGGTGATACATTATTGGAGGATATATTTTTACAACATAATGCATTGCCAAATTTAAGTTTTGAAGAAATAGATACAAAGACAGCTTTTCTAGGCAAAACTGTTGATTATCCTATTATAATCAATGCTATGACAGGAGGTTCTGACTTTTCCCAGGAAATTAATCGAGATTTGTCATTAATTGCTAAGGAGTTTAATATTCCTATGGCTGTTGGATCTCAGACCATAGCTCTATGTGAAAACGATGAATGTAGAGACTCATTTAAAATAGTTAGACAAACTATTGGAGACGAAGGTGTAGTTATAGCCAATCTTAATGCACAAGCATCACTAGAGGATGTAAAGATAGCTTTAGATATGGTCAAAGGCGATGCAATACAATTACATTTAAATCCTGCCCAAGAAATAGTTATGCTTGAAGGGGATAGGGATTTTAGAGGAATTTTAGAAAATATTGAGACCATTGTAAAAGGCATAGACAAACCTGTTATAGTGAAGGAAGTTGGATTTGGTATATCAAAGGAAGTCGCTAAGAAGTTATATAATGTTGGTGTTAGAAACATAGATATATCAGGCTATGGTGGTACTAACTTTATTGAAATTGAAGATATTAGATACAATGATATAGACTTTTCAGATCTTTATTCATGGGGGATTCCTACGGCCCTAGCTTTAATTAAATGTAGAGAGTTGCCTAAGGATTTAAATCTAATTGCTAGTGGTGGTATAAGGACTAGTATGGATATAGTAAAGTCACTGATAATTGGAGGAAATATGGCGGGTATTTCTGGAGAAATATTGTCATATCTTCTTCATGGGGGATATGATAATGCAAAGGCATATTTGGAGGCCACTATCCACAAAATGAAGATTCTTATGCTACTTTTAGGTAAGAAAAATATAGAAGAATTAAAAGCTACAGAATATAAAATAATAGGAGAACTAAGAGAGTTAGTTAGTAACTAGAAGATAGGGAATAGTGAAAAGTTAATAGTTTTAGTAAACCTTTTAAAGTCTTTAAAAAATAGCTCCGAATTTATTCGGAGCTATTTTAATAATTCACTATTAGTTCTTCACTTTTCACTATTCATTGCCTCTAAAACCCTCCTGCTCCGCCTCCACCGGCACCACCGCCGCCTCCGCCAGAGAAACCTCCTCCACCTCCAATAGAGCTTGATGTGGTATCAGTAGAGCCTCCGTAGAATGATGAATTAAATCTATCTTCAAAACTAGATCCACCATGACGGTTGGTCATGAAATACCAATAGGACCAATGGGTAGGATTGTATGAATCAGGCATACTATCCCTAAATCTATCTATTGATTTCATAGATAATCCAAGGGCTAGTGCATAAATTAAAACCTTGTCATGTGCAATATTTATATCATAATCATCAAAGATTACTCTTTGACGTTCTAAATCTTTTTTGAAATCTTTCCATAACTGATACTGGATATATCCTTTGTTAGATTTTCTAGTAAATAGAATTATGCTATAGACAAAAATGAAAATTGACATTATTAGTAAGATTACTCCGTAGAATGCTTCAAATATCATGGCAATTAGTCCTATACTAAAAGCAAATATAGATATAACTAAAACTAACCCACCCCATTTATCCACTTTTTTATCGTAATAATCTCTATTTTGCAAATCAGCTTTAACCTTTCTTTGCCATAGGGTAAAGTCCTTGCCAAACTTACTGAAATTTTTCTTTCTGTAATCCTCTATAACTATTGTAGTGACTATGTTTCCATCTCCAATTGTGTTAAATAGCCAGTCAAGGAAAAATTCTTCATGGGATAATAAATCCTTTTTTGGCCTGATGGTTTTTGAAAACTGGAAATCTTTTTTCTTTTTCTTTGAGCTTTCAATTTCTTCAATACTTAAATATCCCTTCCTTGCCAAGTCAAAGATTGTGGTCATCAATGCCCTAGAATCAATTATGGAAGTCATAAATAATCTAAGCTCAGCGGGAGACATATCTTCGGGATATGTACTATTTAATGAATCGTATATATCTACTTTTCGTCTTAGTTTATTGAATATGAATCCAGTTATAACGGCAACTAAACATGAAAAGATAAGAGATAAATTATTGAATATACTTTTATTCTTAGCCTTATTTGCTATTTTCTCTTCTTTAGCCTTTGCAAGGCTTAGTTCTTCATTCATTATATTATCAAAGGTATTATTACCTTCATTAGTACTTTCTCTAATGAAGGTTTCAGGAAACAATATTCTTGCTTCTATAAAGGTATTAGTAGGTACATTAGATACTTCTAGTTTTATTAAATCATCCTCTATGAAGTTTATATTTCCATTAAGAGGACCATGAGCAAATATTTTAGTGTTTTCTCGATTCTTACCTGGTAATCTAACACTAGCAGAGAAAAACTCAATGGGAGTAGAGTTTTCACGACCTAAGAACTTATAATATAATTCTCCGGTATCTATGTGCTTAATAGCTACATTTTTAAGCCTATATTCGATGCGAAAGGTCTTGTGTTCATCACTAGATGGGGAAAAAATTTTTATCTCTACGCTATCTTTCTTTTGACCTGCTGTAAATATACCCCTATCTCCCTTACTAGCAGAGGGCATAAGACGATATGAATTTTCTACACCTTTCACCATTTCGTAAACTTTTAGATTATCAATACCTGATACGCCATCAAGTACAATATAACGATAAACACCATTAAACTTATCTTCAAAATTAAAGGTAATGTCCTCTGAAATAAGTAAGTCTCCGTTATCTAATAAGGTAGAATCCACAACCCATCTAGTAATTGTAAGGCTATCCTCTGCAAAACTAGTAGTAGATATGAAAATTAATAATACTATAATACATAATGTGTAAAATTTTTTATTTAACAAATGTCCCACCTCCAAATTTATATGATATTATAATATATTATATAGGCAATTAGTTAGAAATACGAGTTAATATTTTACACTTATCTCATATAATGACAGTAAGGTGTTAAGCCTTATACTGGAATATATCCTTGTCTCGAGGGATAAAAAATTATATAATATTTTCGTATTGAAAATTTAGTTAGACAAAGAGATGGAGTATTGAATAGACTAATATATACTATATATTACCCAAGAATAGGAGTGATGTAATATGGGTTTAACTATTGGAATTGTAGGGGCTACAGGTGCCGTAGGTCAAAAGATGATAGAAGTAATTATGGAAAGAAACCTAGACATATCAAGCTTAAGATTATTTGCATCTGAAAAATCAGCAGGAAAAACTATTAAATTAGATAAATATAATAAGGAAATTACAGTGGAACTTTTGACAGAAAAAGCTATGAAGGAAAAGTACGACTATTTATTATTTGCAGCTGGTGGAACTATATCAGAAAAGTTCGCACCAATAGCAGCTGAGGCAGGTAATATAGTAATAGATAACTCATCACATTTTAGAATGGTTGATAATATACCTTTAGTAATACCCGAAGTCAACTCTCATGTATTAAGAGGATATAGGGGAATAATAGCTAATCCAAACTGCTCTACTACTCAAATGATAGTAGCTATAGCACCTATATATAAAAAATACGGAATTAAGCGAATAGTCGTATCTACTTATCAGGCAGTGTCTGGCAGTGGATATAAGGCTATAGATGAATTACAAAATCAACTAAAGGATGAAGGATATCCAAATAATGTCTACACAAGAAAAATAGCAGGAAACTGTATACCTCATATAGATATATTTAATGAAAATGGATTTACAAAGGAAGAACTAAAGATGGTATATGAGACTCATAAAATCTTGGAGGATGATACCATAGAAATCAATCCAACTGCAGTTAGGATTCCAGTTTTTTATGGTCATAGTGAATCCATATATTTAGAACTTAAAGAAGAGGCAAATATAGATGAAATAAAAAAAATATTAGAAGTATCTAATGGTATAATAGTAGACGATGATCCTAAGACCAATAGATACCCTACACCTATTGAGGTGGCAAATACTGACCTCACCTATGTAGGAAGAATAAGAAAAGACCTTTATAATCCTAAGGGATTGTCTCTTTGGGTAGTGGCAGATAATCTTAGAAAGGGTGCAGCCACAAATGCTATTCAAATTATAGAGTCAATAGAGAATATTAAAATGGAGGGATAGTTAATGTTTAAAGGAGCAGGAGTTGCCATAGTTACTCCATTCAAGGATGGAAAATTTGACACGGAAGCCTATGAAAGATTAATTGATTTTCAAATTGAAAACGGAACTAGGGCTCTAATTGTATTAGGTACAACAGGTGAGGCTTCAACACTAAACTATGAAGAAAGAGAAGAAGTCATTAAAACAGCAATAGAAAAAAATGCAAAAAGAATTCCGATTATAGTAGGTACTGGTTCTAATTGTACCGATACTGCAGTGAAATACACTAAACAAGCAGAAGAATTAGGTGCTGATGGAATATTAATAGTTACACCTTATTATAATAAATGTACAAATAAGGGAATGATAGCACATTTCACAGCGGTTGCTAATGCTACAAAACTACCAGTTATACTATATAATGTACCTGGTAGAACAGCAGTAAACATACCTCCAGATGTAATTGTTGCAATGTCAAAGGTGGAAAATGTTATAGGAGTTAAGGAAGCTAGTGGAAACATTTCACAGGTATTAGAGATAAAAAGATTGGTCCCAGAGGATTTCATGATTTATTCAGGTAATGATGATCAAGTAATACCTATTTATGCCTGTGGAGGTCACGGAGTTATATCTGTAGCATCTAACGTAATTCCTAAAGAAATGCAACAAATGTGTGAAGCGTTTATGAATGGCGATGCTATTGAGGCATTAAGACTTCAACTAAAATATAAGAGATTTATAGATTTATTATTCTCAGAAGTGAACCCTATACCGGTTAAAGCTGCTTTAGCAGAAATGGGCTATATTGAAAATGAATTAAGATTACCTCTAACTCCTATGGAGGAAGCTAATAAAAATAAACTAGTAGAAGAGATGAGGGAATTAAATCTTATTTAGGAGGCTATTATGAACTTACTAATCAATGGGATAAATGGAAAAATGGGAAGAACGATTAAGGACTTAGCAATACAGGACTCTTATTGGACCAATGTCTATGGTTTATGTAGGAAAGTTACTATGCCAACAGATGATCTTAAGTTTGATATAATATTAGATTTTACCCATGAATCCGCCTTAGATAGAGTACTTCAAATTGGATTAGATAGAAAAGTGCCTATTATAATAGGTACTACTGGATATAATGAAGCACAGCTCCAAAAGATAAAATATGCTTCTACAGAAATTCCAATTCTTCATGGAACAAACATGTCTTTAGGCATGAACCTATTATTTGCACTAGTAGAGCAAACAGCAAGAATACTAGGAGATGATGTAGATATTGAAGTAATAGAGTCACATCACAATAGAAAAAAGGATGCCCCCTCAGGTAGTGCTACAACAATAGTAGAGTCCATAGAAAAAGGCTTAGGAGAAGTGAGGCACCACAAATATGGTAGACAGGGTGAGTGTCCAAGGAAGAAGGGGGAAATAGGTATCCATGCCATAAGAGGTGGAAATATAGTAGGATATCATGAGGCTAACTTTATAGGAGGATTAGAGTCTATAAAGATTTGTCATGAGGCATATGATAGAAAGGTTTTTGCAAGTGGGGCTTTAACGGCTGCAAAATTTATTATGCATAAAGAATCAGGATTATATAGTATGAAAGACGTATTAAATATATAAATTGCTAGGAGAATTTCTCCTAGCAATTTATATGAATTTTATAAGTGGTCTTCGTAAATGCCATTTATGAGTGGCTATTAATTGAAGAAGGTGATAAATTGAAAAACAAGGTTCTAAAGATGCTAAAGGATAGTGAAGATTTTATATCAGGTGAAGAAATATCTAAGAAATTCCATATGACTCGTGCTGCTATATGGAAATATATAAATATGCTAAAGGAAGAAGGATATATTATAGAATCAATACCTAGAAGAGGATATAAGCTAATATCCTTACCAGATATACTTACCTATGAGGAGGTAGAAGAATACTTAAATACAGACTTTATTGGAAGAAATATATATTATTTTCAATCAATAGACTCTACCAATAAAAAGGCTAAGGAAATAGCATTTGAAGAAAAAGAAGGAACTATTTTAGTAGCAGAGGAACAACTACAGGGAAAAGGCAGACTAGGTAGGCAATGGATATCCCCTAAAGGTAAAGGTATATGGCTGAGTATAATTTTAAAGCCTAAGGTAGACCCCCTAAAAGTAGCAAAGATAACATTATTAGGTGCAGCGGCAGTACATAAGGCATTAGCAAACATGGGTATAAAATCACAAATAAAATGGCCAAACGATATATTAATAGATGGAAAAAAGATCTGCGGCATACTAACAGAAATGAGTGCCGAATTAAATATGATCAATTATGTAGTTATGGGGATAGGTATAAATGTTAATCTTGATCATATACCTGAGGATTTAAGTGACAGAGCTACATCTATTAAGATAGTCGAAGAAAAGGAAATAGATAGGAAAGAACTGTTGGCAAATATATTAAACGAATTCGAAGAAATCTATATAGATCTTAAAGACAAAGATAGTGTATCTAAAGCAATAGGCATATGTAGAGAAAACTCAGCATTAATAGGAAAAGAAGTTAGGATAATTAGGGGAGATGAAGTAAGAATAGGAAAAGCTTTAGATATAAATGAAGAAGGACACTTGGTTGTAGAGTTTGAGGGTGAAATTGTTGAAGATATCTATTCAGGAGAAGTGTCCATAAGAGGGACAGATGGATATATATAACAACACTAAATTTATAAGAATAGTTGAACAATTTTCAGATTTATGGTACAATTGAAATAATTTTTAAAATACAGAGAGGTGTTGTTGTGAAGAAAAAGAATGATGCATTTATTTTAGGAGCGGCTTTATTTTCCATGTTTTTTGGAGCAGGGAACTTAATTTTTCCTCCATTTTTAGGGTTGCTGGCAGGCCAGAAATGGAATTGGTCTATGTTTGGTTTTTTTATTACAGGGATTGGGTTACCTCTTTTGGGAATAATTGCTTCTGCTAAAGCTGGAGGAGATGTAGATAAACTAGGAAGAAGGGTTTCACCATTATTTAGCAAGTTTCTAGGAATAACAGTTGTTTTAGCCATAGGGCCATTATTAGCAATTCCAAGGACTGGAGCAACTGCTTTTGAAATAGGAGTTTTACCTATTATGCCTAATGGAAACCCTACAATATTTTCTATACTTTATTTTGGAATAACTTTATTATTAGTGATAAAACCAAATCAGGTAATTGATAAGATAGGAAAGATTTTAACACCAGCCTTACTTATACTATTAGGTCTAATTATAATCAAGGGTATTTTTGATCCTATGGGTGTCCCGGTGGCAGAAAATTTTGCAAGACCATTTTCTGAGGGATTTATTAGTGGATATCAAACTATGGATGCTTTAGCCTCCATATTATTTGGTGGAATAATAACTACATCCCTAATTCAAAATGGATATGATGACGAGAAAGAGCAAATGAATATGACTAAAAAGGCTGGTTTAGTAGCAGTAGTAGGGCTAACTATTGTTTATGGAGGATTGGGATATTTGGGAGCTACTGGAGGCTCATTATTTTCAAAGGATATAGAAAAGGTGGATTTGATAGTAAACATAGCAAATAACTCTTTGGAGAGCTTTGGTAAAATTGGCCTTGGAATAGTAGTAGCTTTAGCTTGCCTAACTACTACTATAGGGCTTACTGCCACAGTGGGACAATATTTTAATAAAATAAGTAATGGGAAGCTAAAATATGAGGTTATAGTAATAGCAACTACTATATTTAGTTCTATTATGTCCATACGAGGAGTGGAATCTATAATTGCTTTTTCAGAACCAATACTTGTATTCATGTATCCAGTTGTAATAGTCATGATTTTATTAACTATAATTTTAGGTGACAAACCAAATAAGAATATTTATAGACAGGCAATATATGCAACCTTAATAGTAAGTACACTAGAATTATTATATAGATTTAAGATATGGACATATTTTACCCATGTAGTGGAGTATTTGCCTTTAGCTTCATGGGGGTTAGCGTGGCTAGTTCCAGCAATATTGGGAGCTATTTTGGGAATGTTGATGCCAAACAAATCGGATATTCAAATAAATTAATAAAGCAGGGTTATCTGTAAATTAAGATAACCCTGCTTTATTTAGTATTGGTATAGTCTTAATAGCAACAATTGAAGCCACTATAAATTTTAAAAGGTCTCCGGGTAAGAAGAGTAGACAACCCATTTTCATTATAGCATCAAAGGATAAGCCCTTTGCCATTACAATATTTAGCATATAATACATATATGGTAGTCCAAATAAATATATAACTATGCTCCCAACTAAAGAGGCAATCCAGATGTTTTTAGTTGATGCTCCATTTTCGGAATGGGCAATTTTCCCCACAATATAAGCAGCAAATATAAATCCAATAATGAATCCAAAGCTGGGCTTCATTACAGTCTGAAGCCCACCACTAAATCCAGCAAAAATAGGTACTCCAACTAATCCTAATATTATGTAGATTATTTGAGATAATGTACCTAGTTTTGGACCTAGTATAAGACCAGATAAAATAACAAATAAGGTTTGTAAAGTAATAGGAACTTCCCCCAAAGGAATACTAATAAAAGCTCCAATAGCTGTAAGTCCTGTAAACATGGAGACTAAGGTCATCTCTTTTGTAGTTAATTTCATTTTATTACCTCCTATTGTCAACTGAATGCATAAAAAACGTTTACAATAGTATAATAAATGAAATCCTTTGTATTGTCAACTAAAAAATATCCAATGGTTTACAAAGGTGTTTTAACCTAGTTTACCGTCATAACTATTATATTCAATCAAGGCTTTCCCTAGATAAACAATACCTTCGTTTGAGAATCCACTATATGTTTTTTCCATGTTTTCTTTCATATTATCCAATATTCTAGGATTGTTCATAAGATATTCTATAAGATTTTTAATTTCCTTTATTTTATATACATATATGGCCAATCCATTTTTCACTAAAAAGTCTAAGTTTTCTTTTTCTTGACCAGGAATATAATAAGGAATAATCATAGGGAGTCTTTTTGCCATGGCTTCTGAAATAGTTAATCCTCCTGGTTTTGTTATAAGTATATCTGAACTTTCCATAATATCTGGAATATTATTTGTAAATCCGTAAAGGATTATTTTATTATTATTAATCCAGTCTGTAAATTCAGATTCTATAGATAATCTTAGTTTTTTATTGTTCCCGCAAACAACTACAACACGATAATCTCCTTCTAAGGTCATAACATTATCTAGTACCTTTATCATATTTTTTAGTCCTAGACTACCTGCCATTAATAATATTTGGAAGGGTTTTTTATTAAGGAGCATTTTATTACATCTATTTAGAAATTCAGTTTTAATAGGTATACCATAGGGAAATATTCTATTTTCGGGTATACCCTGATTGAATAATGTTACTCCTGTATGGTCACTACCAACAATATATGCATCTACATTATCATTTACATAAATCTTATGTGCTTCATAGTCTGTTATTACAGAAATAAAGGGTACATTGATGAGATTTTTTTCTTTTAGATATCCCACTATACTTATGGGAAATGAATGAGTTGAAATAATTAAATCTGGGGTTTCTTCCAAAATTATATTATAGATTTTCTCCTTTGCAACCTTTACTAAAGACATATTAAGTAATTTATTGGTTTTTTCTTTATTGCTAATATCATATAGATTTCCATATAATTTAGGAAAATTATTAATTATAATTTTACATGAACTGGAGATAAAAGAATCTAAACTTTTACTTATGGCTAGTAATATATCTATCTTTTTAACTGTAAAGCCATGTTTAATAAATTCCTTTTCTAAACATGAAGCTGCTTCGTTATGACCACCACCTATAGAGGCAGTAAATATTAATATCTTTCGCATATATAGAACCCCTTTACTAAGATAATACATTAAATAAATTTCTAGTAATAATATACCCATTACTATAACGTCGTATAAAAGAATTTTACTGCTATGAAAAACCTTTATATTCCATAAATATGTACTTTGAACCTTATTTAAATCATTATTAAATAATTGTTGACAAAAAAAATATCCTTGTATATACTGTATATATAATATATATACAGTATATACAAGGATAACAGTCGTATAAGGAGGGTGTATATGAAGATAATAGTATCTAATTCTTCTAATGAACCTATATATGAACAGATAGCTAACCAGATAAAAGGTATGATAATAAAGGGAGAACTTGAAGAAGGAGAGGCCTTACCTTCTATAAGAGCTTTAGCCAAGGATTTACAAATATCTGTCATAACAACGAAAAGAGCATATGAAGAATTGGAAAAGGAAGGATTTATAGAAACTATGCAAGGAAAAGGTTCCTTTGTAGCCATGCAAAATAAGGAACTAATGAAAGAAAAAAAACTAAAGATAATAGAAGAAAAATTAGCTGAAGTAGTAGAGGAATCTAGATTATTAGGATTAAAGTACATTGAAGTAAAAGAAATGCTAAAGATTTTATTTGAGGAGGATTAGATATGTTAGATATAAAGGGTTTAAATAAGGATTTTAAAAAGTTTAAGTTAGACAATGTATCATTTAAACTAGAGCCAGGCTATATAATGGGATTTATTGGACCAAATGGTGCAGGAAAAAGTACGACTATAAAGCTTATTATGAATCTGATTAAAAAAGATTCAGGGGAGATAAAAATATTCGGTAAAGACCATATACAATTTGAAAAGGAAATTAAAAATAGAATTGGTTTTGTATATGATGAATCTTATTTTTATGAAGACTTGAGTATTAGACAAATGAAGAATATAGTAGCACCTTTTTATAAAGAATGGGATGAGAAATTATTCAATAAGTATATGAAGGATTTTGATCTAGATCCTACTCAAAAGATAAAGAAACTATCTAAGGGAATGAAGATGAAGTTTTCCTTAGGCATTGCCTTATCCCATAATGCAGATTTAATAATAATGGATGAACCTACATCAGGACTTGATCCAGTATTTAGAAGAGAAATTCTAGACGTGTTATATAGTATTATTCAGGATGAAAATAAGTCTATATTTTTCTCTACCCATATTACTACAGATTTAGAGAAGATTGCGGATTATATAACATTTATTAATAAGGGTAAGATAGTTTTCTCCAAATCTAAGGATGAAGTCTTAGAATCCTATGGGGTAATAAAGGGGGGGAAAGATTTATTAGACAGAGATACAAGAAAAGAATTTATAAGCATTAGAGAAACTAATGTAGGTTTTGAAGGCTTAGCAGAAAATCCACAAAGGTTAAAGAGATTATTTGGGAATGAAGTATTAATAGAGAAGCCGACATTGGAAGATATAATGGTTTATAGTGTGAGGGGGTAAGAAAATGCTAAATTTAATTAAAAAAGATTTTCTACTAACTTTTTCAAACAAACAATCTTGGATTTTGATAATATTGTATGTACCGTTTATTTTGTTTATAATGGGTACGACTAAGGGATTCGCAGTAAATTTAATGATTTATACATTTGTATATATGTTGACCACTATACCTTTTGGCTATGAAATACAAACAAAGCCTCATATATTATTGCAATCACTACCTATTAAGAAAAGGGATATAGTTATTAGTAGATATTTATCTATATTTGTAAATTATATAGTTGGATTTGTTTGTACTGTGGGTTATATGTGGATAATTAACCTTTTAGGATTTGTAAATGTGGATAATATAAATTTTTCTTTAGTAAAGTCTACTTTGCCAATAGTAGTATTATCATTATCCATATCATTGCCAGCTCTTTTTAGATTGCCGCCTAAAATAGCTAATTTCGTAAATATATTTATATATATAGGTATTATGAATTTTGTTATTATACCATTTGGACAATATGGTAATTTATTTAATGGATTAGGACTACCAATTATATCAGCTATAGTGTATCTATTATCCATAGGAATATCTCTATGGCTATATGAAACAAGGGATTTTGCATAGGAGGGATAGAGATGAAGCAACTTGTAATGAAGGATATACGATTACTTAGGTTTGTAAACTTATTTATATTAGTTGCAGGATTATTTTTTGGGTATGTGGGAGTTGATATTAATCATATATATAAATCCAAATTTATATATGGATTTGCTATGTTTATAATGGTGTATATGGTTTCCACGTTTTCTACTCAATATGATGTAAAAGGAAAATCGGATATGATGTTAAACTCATTTCCAGTAGATAGATATGATATTGTAAAATCTAAATACATATCTATGGCAATTTATATTTTGTTTATAACTGGAATTGTGTTTTTATCATCAAATGTCTTTAATATTATATCTAAAAGCGTTTCAGATGGAAATCCTGCTACCATATGGGATGTATTATTAATAGGTGGATTATCTTTGATATTTTTCTCTATATATCTTCCATTCCATTATTATAATGTAGGAAAGGCACAAGTATTTAATCAAATTTTTTATATTCTACTTATTTTGTTGCCAAATATAATAAGTAGGTTCGGTAACAAAATTGAGGCTACAAAGATATTTCAAAATGTAATTAATATGGATTTTAAAATAATCATTCTTATGTTTGCAGGGGTTGGAGTAATAATGTATTTAGTATCCCTACAGATTTCAAAGAGCATATATAAAAAGAAAGAGTTTTAGATAACAATTTACTAGTCTAGAAATAAATTTCGACAGAATACGACATAAAATAACGAAGATTGTAAAAATAAAGATATTGACCTTATAAGTTATTATATGATTTAATTAATATAATAATTAGAATAGTGATTCAGCAAATAACTTTGGGGTGATATGTTTGGAGACTATGATCTCATGGACAACCGTAGGGGGAATTATAAATCGAATAAGAGAAAAGTTAAATGTAAATCAGTCAAATGATTCAGTGATTGAAATTGACAATAATTTAGCAAGATTAATAGAATGCGATGAAATTCCTGTCAAAATAGATAATACACAATTGATATGTAAAAATATAAATGAGGTTTTTGAAGACAAGAATATAGATTTAATCATCGAGCCTGAGGATTTATTTAATCCAACAAGATATGATGCCAAGGAGAAAGCGGAAGCATATATTAGCGAATTAGAGAAACATAAAGATGATAAAAATTATGTTATTGATCTAGATGATTTAGATGATTTGGAGTTTCTTTTAAATGAATATGACCTTATGGACAAAAAGATTAAGGCATATGAGTTAATTGGAGATATATATTTTAATTCTAGAAATTATGAAAAGGAATATGAATATATGTTGAAGGCTTGGGAGCTGAGAACTAGGTATCCAAATAGAAAGCTAAATTATAGGGTAATGATAAAGCTGGCAAGTAACTATATTGATAGAGGAAAATATGAAGATGCAATAGCATTATATCAAAAAGCCCTTCTAAATGTTAATGATATACCAAGAGAGTACTTGAGCCATCTATATTATAACTATGCTTTAGCTTGTTATAGAATAAACTTGTGCTCTATTTCTCTGGAAATAATTTCAGATACATTAAAATGTGTGGAGAGAAAAGACTATGATTTATGGAGAAAAACATACATCATAGAGGGTGGATGTTATTTTAAAATGGGAGACTACGAATCGGCATTAAGTAGTTACAATAAAGCTCTTCAAGTTTTAACATTTACTGGATACAGTGATGTAAAATATTTAATATATGGAAATATGGCTGAAGCTTATACAAAACTAAGGGATTATAAACGTGCTTATAAATATCTGGATGGAATATTAAAGGATATTAAAAAATTAGATAAGGGTTCAAATAATTATACAGTAATTTTAAATCAATTGGCTGTTTCTTATGAAAACTTAGGAGAACTTGAAAAAGCAGAAAAATATTATAAAGAATCTCTAGAATATGCTAAAAGAAATGTTCAAAAGAATTATATCTTAAAGAACCTTACATCTCTAATAAATTTAAGTACTAAAATAGAAATTAAAGATATTTTAAACATAATAGACCAATATAGTGATGATATTGTGCCTGACATAAAGGTTAATGATAATTTACTAATAGTATTAAAATCTTTGAAGGCATATGTTGACAATAAGGAGTATGATAAATTTGCAAAACTAATCGATAGTATAATATAATATTAAGGGGGATAAATAGTATGAAGACAAAAAAGTCATTGATAAGTGTACTTATACTAATCCTTTTATTACTTAATCTATCTATAGGAGTATTTGCAGAAGGTGACGAGGGGCCAACGAGACCTAAGCTTAATAACTACACAGAGTATGAAGAATCTAATACACCTTAGTAAAAACAGTAAATTTAGAACCATGAATTAAAAAAGCTAAGATTTTGATAGAGATATCAAAATCTTAGCTTTTTTATGAGTTTAATTAATTCTTACTTTTTTCTTTCTGCTTAAAAAATCAACCAAAGTTACTAATCCAGTTATCATAACTCTTAAATAATAATCTATGAATCTCCATAGTATTAAGGCAAGGGATAAAATCTTTTTAGGGAATACGGCCTTAAATAACATATAAAATCCACCTTCAGCAGCCCCTGCTGTTCCTGGAGTAGGCATAAAGGATACTGCCATATAATGAAGAGATTGAATAGCTATAATATCTAAGAAATGACCCATTTCAAAATCTAATGCTAGATATACAAAGAAAGTAATGGAAAAGCCAATTGTTAGCTGTGCTATAGATACTAGAATTAATTCAAAGGTTGTTTTCTTGTCTTTCTTCATATCTTCAACACTTGATTTATAATCTAATAAGGTCTTGCTCATTTTTTCTTCAGATTTTTCTATATCCTTAATTATTTTAAGCTTGTGTAGAACTCTAATAGACTTACTTAAGATATTTCTAACAAATTTTTCATTTAATAAAAATCCAAATATCATAATCAAAATTGCGAAATTAACTAGACATCCTACAATAACAAAAGGTAATGCTAATTGAGCTTCATTATAAAGTAAGTTAAACCTTATTAAAAACATAAATAGTGAATAAAAAGTAACTACCAATTGATAAATCAAAAACCTATTAACGAATAAAGAAGATGCAGTACCTACAGGTACTCCTTCACTTACTAATGAATATATTTGAACAGGTTGCCCTCCAGTAGAAAATGGAGTTATGGCACTATAGTATTGACCAATCATACAAAGCTTAAGAGATGAACCATAGGTGCTTTTGATATTTAAGGTTTTCTTCATTCTATGGATGATATAAGCTTCAAAAAACCAATATAATACCATACATAGAATTGCTATAAGTAAAAACAAAGTGTTTGTGCTTTGAATTAATTCAGAAAAATTATCGAAATCATTATTATTCATAAAAATCCATAGAGTAATCCCTATAAGGCCAAACAATATTATAAAATTTAATGCTTTTTTCATAATAAATCCCACTTTCTCATATTGTACAAAAACTTTTATTCTCTATTATACACCTTTCTATTTAAAAATAGAAGGCCCCAAATTAGTGGGCTCCCCTGTATTTAAGCTATATTAATTTTGTTCTTATTTCCTCTGGCACTAAACTTCCACCAGTTCCCCAACACATATGAGTTATATTTTCATTTTTATATTTTTCCCCAGTAAATATAGGTCCTAAAAATCCCGCTAAAGCTGAAGGTTCTAAGAATATTTTTTCTTCTTCATACAATCCTTTTAGAAAATCATATAATCTATAATCATCAATTGTAAAAGCACCCGTTAGTATTTTTTCCATGATTTTACCTACAAAGGAAGAAGGCCTTCCAACGGCTAATCCATCTGCATCAGTTTTATTATCTAATCCTATATCTTCAACAGAAATTTTATCATGAAGTCCTGAAGCAAGTCCTAATAACATAGCAGGTGAATGGGTTGGCTCCGCGAAGAAACATTTTACATTATCTCCATACATAAGTTTAAGTCCATAGGCTACACCTCCGGGACCTCCACCTACACCACAAGGAAGATATACAAAAAGAGGATGCTCCTCATCAATTATTATTCCCATATCATCAAGCTGTTTTTTAGTTCTCATGCCACCTACAGCATATCCCATAAAAAGATCCTTTGAATTTTCATCATCTATAAAATAGGATGTAGGATCGTTATCTGATAAAGCTCTACCCTCTTCTACAGCCTTTGAATAATCTGATGTATATTCAACAACTTTTACACCTCTAGAACGGAGTAAATTCTTTTTCCACTGTTTAGCATCTTGAGACATATGAACTATTACCTTGAAGCCTACTTTTGCAGAGATTGTCCCTATACTTAAACCAAGATTTCCTGTACTACCTACCTGAACTGTAAATCCAGAGAAAAACTTCTTAAAATCATCATTGGCCAAAATACTATAATCATCATCTAGTTTTAGAAGACCATTGTCTATGGCTAAAGTTTCTGCATGTTTTAATACTTCATATATACCACCACGTGCTTTAATAGATCCAGCTATAGGAAGCAGGTCATCTCTTTTAAGGATTAGATTACCATATGTTTTTTTATTGAATTCTTTTTCCATTCGAGTCTTCATATTATCAATTTTAGATACTGGGGATTCAATAATTCCATCTAATACTTCAGGAAACACTTTTTTAATATATGGTGCAAATCTTTTAAGTCTATTTTCTGCTTCTAGTACATCATCTAAGGATAGAGGCAATTTGTCTTTGATTGCATCAAAGCTGATGTAATTATCATTATACCAGATGACTTCCTTTGCAGCTTTCAATTCATTTAATAATGGAAAATCCATATAAAAACCTCCAATACAATATTGTTATTTTAAGTATATATGAAAAAAATAAATAATGAAAGAAAAAAAGATAGGGAACAATCCCTACCTCTAAATAAACAGCTGAATATCAGAATCTAAAGCATCTCTTAAATAATCCTCAGCTGTCACGATGCTCACTTCTTTTAGAAGTTCTTCTTCCGTAAATCCCATTACTTCACAGGAAAGTTTACATGCCTTCATATTTACACCCTTCTTTAATGCTCCATTTAAAAAATCAGACAGCTTAGGAGTATCACTGTCATCCATCATTCCTAAGAGCATTTTTTTTCCGATGCCTGCAAAATTCATTTTAGATAAAGGCAGATCCTCAATATCTTGTGGAGTCATATTGGCAAACATTTTTTCTGATATAGTTTTATCTTCAGAGACTACATTTGGGTCTCTGACAAGCATTAGACCCCAAAATGCAAAAAACATAGTGACATCTACATTTATTTCCTTAGCCGTGTTAGCTAATATAAGGGCTGCTAAGGCTTTATCATAATCACCACTAAACATAAGTATACTCATTTTTTTACTATTATCCTTTTCCATAAAAAGCCTCCTTTCTACTAGGTTTAGTAGAAAGGAGAATTTCTATACTTGTTTTGGTAAAATTCTATGTTTTTACTTATTTCCTTAAGGAGATGAGCGAATAAATATATTTCGTTATGGTCGTTATATAAGCCAAAGCTTATTCTAACTAAGCCAGGTCGTGGTAGAGATTCGTCTTCTCTATATTTTTTCATTTCTTCATTAGAAATATTAAGCAACCTTTGAACATAGGGCTGTGCACAAAAACAACCATTTCTAACTGCTATTCCTCCTTCGCGAGCAAGTATAGTAGCCAGTTTCTTATGATCTAAGCCTTCCATATTAAATGGGATAATAGATACTTTTTTTTCTACATTCATATCGTCATATAGAATAAGTCCAGGTATGTTCTTCATTAATTTTAAAGCGTATCTAGTTAAACTTCTTTCATATTCGTCAACATTTATCATCTTTAAATTCTGTAAAGTTTTTATACTAGTGGATAAGGCAACTACTCCCATTAAATTAGGAGTCCCAGCTTCTTCTTTTTCAGGTGGATCTTCCCATATGGTATCCTCAATTGATACAAATTTTACAGTGCCACCACCTACTTGCTCAGAAAATCCTTCCTTAAATATTTCCTTTGGCGCCACCAGTGCACCTACACCGAAGGGTGCATACATTTTGTGGGCAGAAAAGGCTATATAATCAATATGGTCATCCCTGTCTATAGGTCTCATATCAAAGGGACTATGAGGAACAAGTTGGGCTCCATCTACTAAAATTTTGGCACCATATTTATGACAGAGTTTTGCTATTTTATATATAGGATTAATATAGCCAGTTACATTTGATGCACCAGTTACAGCAACTAAACCAACCTTTCCTTTATATAGTTTTAGTTTAAATTCTAAGTCTTCTAAACACAGTCTCCCGTACTTATCTATTTCTACATAATCTGTATGGTATCTATATTTCCAAGGCAGTAAATTAGAATGATGTTCCATGTATGTAGATAAAACTACTTTATCCTTTAGGGTATCTTTTAACCTATAAGATAGTTTATTTATACATTCCGTTGTGTTTTTTAAAAATACTACTGTATGATAATCCTTATTTCCTCCAACAAAATTTAATACTATTTCTCTTCCTTCATCATATATCATTGAAGACACTACGGATTTATACCCTGTACCTCTATGGACAGAGGAATAGCTGTGAGAGAAATCAGCTATTTCCTGAATAACTGATTGAAAGGGAGGAGTTGTAGCAGCGTTATCAAAGTTTATATAATTAACAGAGTTACCATTAGCAAGTCTTACTAGGCTATTTCCACCAACAATTAAACTCTTATTCATAAAATCACCCCTACTATTTAATATAATATTATTTTATTAGAAATTATATTTTTGGTGTCAGTTTGGATGAATATAACTTATAGACCTATAATTATGATATAATAGTAGTATAAAATAAAAGGAGGAGTTTGTTTGACAGGTAAAAAGACATTATATGCAGATTTATCACTATTTTTAGTTGCTATTATTTGGGGTTCAGGATTTGTTGTTACAAAGAATGCATTGGACTATGTAACTCCTTATTACCTATTATTCTTTAGATTTGCTATTGCGTCTATTATATTGTCCGTAATATTTTTTAAAAAAATAAAAAATGCAACTATAAAGGATATAAAGGCAGGCTTAATTGTAGGTTTGTTTTTATTTGCAGGGTTTGCTACTCAAACAGTAGGACTTCAATATACTGAAGCTGGTAAACAAGCCTTTATTACAGCGACAAATGTAGTCATGGTGCCATTTATTTATTGGGGAATATCTAAGAAAAGACCAGATAAGTTTGATGTAGTAGCTGCTTTTATATGCTTAATTGGGATTGGAATACTTAGTTTAAATAGAGATT
Source organism: Bacillota bacterium (assembly GCA_023388495.1). Lineage (GTDB taxonomy): Bacteria > Bacillota > Clostridia > Tissierellales > Tissierellaceae > Tissierella. The sequence continues at coordinate 66,439 of JAEWGC010000023.1, forward strand.
TGACGGTGGGATATGGAGATTTTCTTACCTTTTTATGTGCTATAATATTTGCATGCCATATTTCTTCTACTGGATACTTTACTAAGGATTCAGATCCATTTGTAATCTCAATTGTCCAATTAAGCACAGCAGGGGCACTTTCCCTAATATTTGCCCTTCTATTTGAAGGAACAAAAGCTAATATTGAAGCTCAAACTATAATTCCAATATTATATTTAGCAGTATTTAGCACTATGCTTGCATTTTTAATACAGACTGTTGCACAAAAGTATACGAACTCAACTCATGCAGCTATAATTTTGAGTTTAGAAGCGGTATTTGGCAGTATTTTTGCAATTATATTCTTAAAAGAACCTTTTACTATAAAATTTTTAATAGGATGTATGGCGATCTTAATTTCAGTTATAACTAGTGAGACCAAGTGGGAATTCCTTAGGGTTAAAGAAAGGTTGAAATAAAAGATTATAATTGGAGGCAGGTATGAAGATATTTGTATTGGATAAAAATAAGGATGATATTAATACCTTAAGAAATATTATCCATGAAAACTATTTAGGATATTTAATGGGTGTATCTAGTGAACCATTAGAAGCTATTGAGGAAATAATAACATCCAAGCCAGATTTGGTTGTTTTAGATATGCTCCAAGATGAGTTTGATGGATTTCTTATAATTAAAGAAATAAAAAAGGAGAATATAAATACTAAATTTATTATGATTTCAAATCTTACCTCTAAGGAAAATGTAGAGAAAGCATATATTTTAGGAGTGGAATATTTTATTTATAAACCTATAAATCATATAGAAATAGAAAATGTTATAAAAAAGGTAAAATATAAGATAGAATTAGAAGAAAAGATAAATAAAATTCAACAAATATTTAACGAAATCTCCCCTATATCTGAGGAAAGGTTAGAATCTAAGGATTGTGAACAAGATATCAAATTTATCCTTTTCAAACTGGGTATTATGGGAGAAATAGGAAGCGAAGATTTAATTCGTGTTGTAAGCTTCCTAATAAAAAACAAAATTAGAACAAGCGACATCTCCATAAGAGAAATATGTGCGAGATTTACTAATAATCCTAGGGTTATGGAGCAAAAAATGAGAAGGACTGTCAATATAGCCATGACAAATATAGCATCTTTAGGTATTGAGGATTATATGAATGAGACATTCGTAGAATACTCAAATACCCTGTTTAATTTTGAACAAATAAAGCGTGAAATGGACTATCTTAGGGGAAAATCTAATGAAAAAGGTTCAATAAATATGAAAAAGTTCCTTTCAGGACTCTGTATACTTTGCGAAAATTATAACGATTGAAAATATTCAGAAATCATTTTTGAGTATTTTTGAAGTTTTTTGATGCCTTCTATATATAATTAGTCTAATCTAATAAAAAGGAGGCAGGACAATGGATAAATTGATGGAAATCAATGGTATTATTAATGGTTTTGTATGGGGTCCACCAATGCTTATTTTATTGGTAGGAACAGGTATTTATTTATCTCTACGCACTAATTTTTTCTCAATTACAAAGCTTGGTTACATTCTAAAAAACACTTTAATGAAGATGTTTGCAAAAGACAATCATGGTGAAGGGGAGGTAACAGCATTCCAGGCAGTTGCCACAGCATTAGCTGCCACAGTGGGTACAGGGAACATAGCTGGTGTTGCTACTGCCATAGCCATTGGAGGACCAGGAGCTATATTCTGGATGTGGGTTGCTGCAATATTTGGTATGACTACAAAATTTGCTGAAGTAGTTCTTGCAGTACAATATAGAGAAAAGACAGAAGATGGAAGATTTGTTGGTGGACCAATGTATTATATCACAAACGGACTAAAGGCAAAATGGCTAGCATATATCTTTGCATTCTTTGGTGCCTTAGCAGCATTTGGTATAGGAAATATGGTTCAATCAAATTCGATAGCTGCTTCACTTGAAACTACATTTGGTTTTAATAAACTTGTAGTAGGAATTGTTTTAGCTGTATTTGCAGCTGCAGTTATTGTAGGTGGAATTAAAAGAATAGGTTCAGTTACAGAGAAATTAGTACCTTTCATGGCTGCATTCTATATCCTAGGCGGTTTAGTTATTATAATTATAAATGCAGCACATATTCCAGAAGCATTTGGTTTAATCTTCGGTAATGCATTTACAGGAACAGCAGCAGTAGGAGGGTTTGCAGGTTCAGTTCTTAAGCAGGCTATGAGATATGGGGTTGCTCGTGGAGTATTTACTAACGAAGCAGGCCTTGGTAGTGCACCTATAGCTCATGCTGCTGCAACCACAGATCATCCTGTACGTCAAGGTCTATGGGGAGTATTTGAAGTATTTATGGATACAATAGTGATTTGTTCCATAACTGCATTAGCAATTTTAACTACAGGTGTATGGCAAACTGGTGAAACTGGTGCAGCCCTCACTACTCAAGCCTTCAGCCATGGCTTACCAGGAACATGGGGTGGGACAATAGTTTCCGTAGGTATTTTGTTATTTGCATTCTCCACTATATTAGGTTGGGAATACTATGGTGAAAGATGTGCTGAGTATCTATTTGGACCTAAAGTTAATATAATTTATAGAATTCTATGGATACCTTTCATAGTAATAGGTGCTATAGGTGGACTTGAAGTTCTTTGGGACTTAGCAGATACATTAAATGGTTTAATGGCTATTCCAAACTTAATAGGAGTATTTGCTTTATCTGGAGTTGTTATTAAGCTTACTAAAGAGTTTTTCTCAAAAGAAAAAGCACTTGGAAAATAATAAATTACAAACAAAGAAGCATATCAGCTGATATGCTTCTTTATTTATGTTCTCTCATGTTTATTCTATATTTCTCCATGACTCCTGCGAAGATTTCAGCACTTGTAGGTGGAGTATAAGTTATAGCATTGGCTCCAGCTTCTATGGTTTCAAGGATTGACTCTTCCGTAGGTCCCCCTGTAGCGATAATAGGTAATTCTTTTCCAAATTCTTCCCTTATTTTTCTAACTAAAGAGGCAGTTCTAGGACCCCCAGATATATTCAATATACTAGCACCGGCTTCAATCTTGCCTTTATAATCATCACACTCTGAAACTACTGTAGCTATAATTGGTATATCTATTCTTTCTTTCATCTTGGCAATTACATCATTAGCAGTTGGAGCATTTACTACAACCCCATAGGCACCCATAAGCTCTGCCTGAAGGGCTATGTCAACAGACCTTTTCCCAGTTGTAAGTCCTCCGCCTACTCCTACAAATACAGGAACTGCAGCAACCTCCAGTATAGCTTGAGTAATAGATAGTTGGGGAGTGAAAGGATACACTGCTATAATAGAGTTAGCATTTGTATTTTTAATAATAGCCACGTCTGTAGAAAACAATAAAGATTTAATTCTTGTCCCCAATATTTTTATACCACTTGCTTTGTATATTACAGGTGGAACCTCTATAATTCTAGATCTAAGCTGGGATTTTACCTCAGGTATATATTTTTCCTTATCCATCTTACACCTCCTAAAGATATTTATATGAATATATTATACCCTATAAATATTGTTTCTCTCATAATTTTCTTTTTATAGGGAGCTTATTGTTAGAAATATGCTATAATGGGTATATAAAAAAGGTTATAAAGACCATAGAAATAGCAAAGGAGTGAATGGACATGAAAGGATTATCAGGTTTAAGTGCACTCTGGGAAACTGCTATTAGCATTATACCTCTAACCGCTATATTAGCTGCAATTCAGATATTTATCCTAAAGAAGCCATTACATAATGTAAAGGACTTTGTAATAGGATTTGTATTATCTGTACTAGGTTTACATTTATTCTTAAAAGGGACAACCATGAGCTTAATACCTTTAGGGGATTCAGTTGGTAGAAATTTTGTAATTATTGAGAAGAAATGGATTATACTAGTAATAGGGTTTGCAATAGGTTATGCTGCTACCTTAGTAGAACCAGGATTAAAAGCGTTAGCTTTAGAAGTAGAGGAGTTATCCCAAGGTGCTATACCACATATGGTCCTAATAAATGGAGTTGCAATAGGTTTTGGTGGAGGAATGGCCATAGGATTACTTAAAATATTATTGAACCTTCCATATATAAAGGTTTTGATACCGCTATTATTGATAATAATATTTCTATCATTTTTGGCACCAGAACCCTTTGGAGCAATAGCCTTTGATGCAGCTTCGGCTACAACAGGACCTGTAAATATACCAATAAACATGGCCTTAGCTGTTGGATTGGCATCGGTTATTGAAGGTGTAGACCCTTTAATATCTGGCTTTGGAATAGTAGGACTTACATCCATAGGTTCAATGATTTCTGTAATGATATTAGGAATATTAACTAAAATTTAGGAGGTGGTATTGTGATAGAAATAAGATGTATTATTGCCATTGTTGAAAGAGGCAAAGCTGATAAGATAGTGGATGCTGCAAAAAAGGCTGGGGCTAATGGTGCTACAATATTTTATGGAAGAGGAACAGGAGAATCAGAGGTAAAGAAGTTTTTAAATATGCATGTTGAAGCATCTAAGGAAATAATATTTATACTAACTGAAATAGATAAGTATAAGAAGATAATGGAGGCAATGGTTGATGCAGGTCAATTAAAGAAACCTGGAACAGGTATTATATTTACAGTACCAGTAACTAATCTAATTGGCTTACATCATAGAGAGGAATTTGAAGAAGAATAATATACAAGGGTGATAAATTATGTTTAAATGGAAGGACGATTTTAGTGTCAATATAGAAAAGATTAATGATCAACATCAGGAGTTATTCAAAATAGGAACAGAACTTTACACCTTGGTTTCAGCAAAGGACGGAATTGATCGATACGATGAAATTGTTACAGTTATCAGTAGACTTGCAGACTATACCATAGAGCATTTTACATACGAAGAAGGTCTGATGAAGATACATGGCTATGAAGATTTTGACAATCATAAAAAACAACATGATACCTTTATATCTAAAATTAAATCTATAAAGGCTGAAGATGTAGATGTAAAGCAAAGAAAAGTTGGAATGGATTTAATAGTTTTCATCGCAAACTGGATTGAGAACCATATACTTGTTACAGATATGAAATATAAAGATTATTTAAATAGTAAAGGTGTTTATTAAACTCTTCTAATTCACATTAGATTAGGGTAATGAAGGGGATTAATATGAGGAAAGTACATGCGGAGTATATAAAGGATTTACCTATAAATATATCCTTAGTTAATATAATGGAATATCCAATTCATTGGCAGGATTCCATTCAAATTTTATTTGTATTAAAAGGTACTATAGATGTAGGTGTAGAAAATGAAATATATACATTAGATGAGAGAGAAATAGAAATAATCAATGTCAATGAAGTATATAGTATAAAATCAAATGATCCAGATAACCTAATACTTGTACTAAATATAGACCCTAACTTCTTTGAAAGGTATTATGATGATGCAAAAGAGGTATTTTACTATACTAATTCTTCAGATGAAAATGTCCAGGAAGATGAGAAATACTATGAATTAAGAAAATATATTTCAATACTTCTTTATGAGGCCATGTCTAAGATAGATGATTATGAAGACAAAATAGAAGAAAATCTTTTAGAGATGATGTATCATCTATTAAATAACTTTCACTATCTATTCTATGAGGGAGAAGGCTTAGAACAGGATGAAGAACAGCTAGAGAGATATCACAGAATAGTTAAGTATTTAAGCAACAACTATATGAATAAAGTAAGTTTACAAGAATTAGCAGATAAGGAGTTCTTAAGCTCCCAATATTTATCCTATAAAATCAAAGATATATTAGGCCATGGGTTTAATGAATATTTAAATCAAATAAGGGTAGAGGAATCAACGAAGCTGCTTTTAGATTCAGATAAGAATATATCTGAGATATCGGAGGAAGTAGGATTTTCTCATGTAAGATATTACAATAAGCATTTTAAACTTCACTATAATTGTACTCCTATGCAATATAGAAAGAAATATAAGGTTAGTGAAAAAGAGCTAGAGAAAATGACGAAGGTAAAATACTTCCATATTAAGGAGGCTTTACCATATCTTACTAACTACATTGAAGATTATGAGAGGTATGATTATGATAATAGAATTATCAAGATCGATATAGACTTAAATAAAGAACCACAAGATGAATATGGAAGGCCTGATATAATAGATTTAGGTGATATTTATCTTCTACTTGAAGAGGAAAATAGAAGGATTCTAGAAGAAATTCAAAGAGAGATAAAATTTAAGTACTGTATAGTAAACAGGCTTTTCTCTGAGGATATGGATATTTATAGAGATAAGAATCATAAGTTTATTAACTGGACTAGGGTTGAAAACACTTTAGATTTATTAAAAGAGCAAAACCTTATTCCTATAATCATTACAGAAAATGTGGATGATTATATAATAAAGAATTTTATTAGTCATTTTTCTAGTCTTTATGAGGAAGACGTTGAGAAATGGTTGAATACGAAAGTGGAAAACTTAGAGCCATATTTTCCAAGGAAATCTATTAGCCCAATGCAAGATACAATTTTTATGGTGCCTTATATTTTATATAATTATATCCATTTAAATAAAAGGGTAGTATTAAATATGGTAGATGAAATATCTAAAGAGACCATACTTAACAATGAGACATTCTTTGGTGGAAATGGTATATTTACATCTAATTATTTAAAGAAACCCTCCTACTATGCATATATGTTATTATCCCTTTTGGGAGATGCCATAGTAGATAAGGGAGAAGGATATATAGTTACAAAATCAGAATATGGTTATCAAATAATGCTTTTTAATCCTGTAGAAATAGACGAAGGAGTAATATATGGAGATCTTCCTATGGATAAGATTAAAGATAGAAAGGTTTCCTTAAATATAATGAATATGGAATCTGATTTTCAAGTGACTAAATATGTCCTAGATAGGGGATTTGGCTCCGTATACGATAAATGGTTAGGGCTAAATAAACCAGAAAGATTAGACAATGATAATTGGGAGTTACTTAAGGAGTATGTACATCCTAATATATCCTTCTATTATGGAAAAAAGTCTACAGTATATAATACGGTTGCCACCATAAGACCATATGGAACTGTACTTTTTGTATTAAACAGTGTACTAAATTCATAAATTTTCGGATTATCTTAAGGTTTTTGAAAATCGAGTTTATTCAAAAAGCCAAAAATAATCCAAGATAGAGGATAAACAAGTGAATGAAAAACAACCTCCATTTATGTTAACATAATAAGGTAAGATAAATGGAGGTTTTATTATGGGTAAAAACAATAAATTATTCGGAGAGGAAAAAATAGGAAAATTATTACTTAGATTTTCTATTCCAATAATAATTTCATTCTTAGTATCTGAACTATACAATATGGTGGATACACTATTTGTAGGAAGAAATGTAGGAGCATATGGAATAGGTGGATTAGTACTGGTATTTCCTATACAAAGGATAATAATAGCATTGAGTGTAATGATAGCTGTAGGAGCATCAACAGCATTTTCTAGATCTAACGGACAAAATAATTTTGATGAGTCTAGAAAGATTGTTAGAAATGGATTTTCTCTATCCATTTTATTGATGATATCAATTACGGCAATCATATATATATTCTCAGAGAAGATACTTTTAAGTCTTGGTGCTAGTCATCAAATACTACCATATGCAAAGACTTATTTAGATATAATAATATTTGGATCTACATTCTTAACCTTAACAACATTTATATCCAATATAATGATATCTGTAGGAAATAATAAGGTTTCAATAATAAGCACTAGTATAGGAGCTATAATAAACATAATACTTGATTATATTTTAGTTTTGGAATTAAAAATGGGAGTTAAAGGTGCTGCCATAGCTACAACAGTTTCTCAAGTAATAGGATTTACCTATGCATATTATCATTATTCAAAGATAAAAAAAGAATTTAAAATACCATCAGGTTTTGAATTAGATAAAAAGATTATAATACCAATTATATTAGTAGGATTATCTGCCTTTATTGTAGAATCAGAAGATGGAATTCTTATGGCAGTACGTAATCATTTATTAGTTAATACAGCAGGAGATGGAGGAATAGTAGTACTTGGAGTTATATCCAAAGTGTATATGTTCTTGTTTATAACAATGTTTGGAATAGCTTCAGCTATGCAGCCAATAGCCGCATTTAATGTGGGAGCTAAAAATTATAATAGACTAAAAACAGTAATGCAGAAAACCACCATATACGCAGTTCTTACAACTTCTATATTATGGGTAATGGCAATGATTTTCACGCCACAATTAATGGCCATATTTGTAAAGGATCCTGAGATTATAAGAGAGTCAGTAAAAGCATTCAGAATAGTAGTAGCAGGATTTCCAGTAGTTAGTATGTATTATGTGTCGATATTTTACTTCCAGGCACTTGGAAAGGCAAAAACATCAATATTTCTATCAATATCTAAGCAGCTAATATTAACCATACCGGTATCAATAATATTGGTAAAAGGATTTAATTTAGGAGCCATGGGAGTTTGGTTAGCATATCCAATATCAGATATATTGGCAAGTATAGCATCATATATGTTGATAAAAGAAGAAAGCTATAAATTAAATATAAAAATTGAAAAAGCAAGAGAAGCAAGAGGAACGGTTCCTTTTGCTTCACACTAAAAGGCAGGGGATATTCCTCCAATGCCATTAAGTTTGTCGCGCGAATC
>JAEWGC010000026.1 GCA_023388495.1 Bacillota bacterium
AAGTTTTACATTCTGAATAAATATCTGCCAAAGAAAGCTGTTTTTGTGGTATCATATTTTTATAACTCCTTTCGGGTTTTGGTGGATTTGTTGCTTGACACTTCAATTTTACCATAAATCGGTGAGGAGTTATATTATTTTAAGGAAAAAATGTCCCGCATTTATGCGGGTTATGGCGTTTCGCAAACGCCTAAATAAGACTTATATTTAAGAGGTGAAGAGGCTATGAAAAACATTGGTATTATAGGTGCTATGGCTCTAGAAATTGAGTTATTAAAAAACAAAATTGATATAAATAGAAAAGAAAATATTGCCGGATTTGATTTTTTCTTAGGTTCTATAGAGGGTAAAAATGTCATCATAACCCGTTGCGGTGAGGGCAAAGTAAATGCAGCCTCATGTACACAGATTTTAATTGATAGATTTGGCGTAGATTGTATTGTAAATACTGGGATTGCTGGTGGATTACATGAGTCAGTTAAAATCTGTGATGTAGTAATATCTAATAATGTAACACATCATGATGTAAGAAAGGCTCAGATGGAAAGTTGTTTTCCTTATAGAGATTGCTTTCAAGCTGATGAAAGATTAATTGAAGCTGCTGTTAAGGCATGTAAATTATATTATAGTGAAGGATGGAATTATCATATTGGAAGAATAGTAAGCGGAGAAAGCTTTATTCAAGATAGTGAAATAAAGAAAAATTTAATTAGAGATTATTCACCACATTGCGTTGAAATGGAAGGCTCTGCAATAGGACATGTTGCTTATATAAATAATATCCCCTTTATAGTTATCAGAAGTATATCTGATAATGCTGATGATGAAGCTACAATTGATTATAAAGAATTTGAATCTATAGCGGCTAATAAATCGGCAGAAATAGTTTTGAGTATGATAGATATGTTGTAGTAAATTGAGAAAATGGAAAATAAGTAATGACTGAAAAGGTGGGGAAAGAGCAATGGCAGATAATAAAAAAATAGATATAGGGGTTAAAGCATTAATCCTCAATAAAGGTAAGTTCTTAGTAATGCATAATAATGGAGTAAAAGAAGATCTATGGGAACTACCAGGTGGACGTATGGAATTTGGTGAAACAGCAGAAGAAACTTTAAAGAGAGAAATATTAGAAGAAACGGGATTAGCTGTTAAGCCAATAAAATTAATAGATACATGGAACTTAGTTAGAGAAGATTATCAAATAGCAGGAATTATTTATTTGTGCCAACTTGAAGCTGGCGAAGTAAGGTTATCAGATGAACATGATGCATTTAAATGGATTGATACAGATGAGGAATCACTTAAAATGATGTATGACGTTTTTAGAATAAGAATGGTAAATTGGAATTGGAATGAGATAACAGCCATTTACAATAAGGAATAAAAATTAGGAGACATAGATATGATAAAGATTGCATTAGCTAAAGCTGATGAATTAGCTGGTTATATTTATGTTGAAGCTGAACCAGAATTCGGCGAAGGGAATATAGAATTTTTTGCAGTAAATGAATTACAAAGAAGCAAAGGAATAGGTAAGAAACTATTAATTATGGGGTTAAAGTGGCTATTTTTATTTGATTCTATAAGTTCTATTAAACTTTGCGTTAACTTAAAAAATGAGAAGGCAATTAATCTATATAAAAAGGTAGGATTTAAACAAAAACACCAGTTAAGTTATTTTTCGAAGAGGATATAAAGGAGAGACAGAATTTGAGATACTGCAATAAATTCTCATAGAATAAAAATATTTAAATAGAATTAGTAGGACAGAAGGGTGTGATTATATTGGAAATATTGATTAGAGATGCAACTATAGAAGATGCAAAAAAAATTAGTGAGATAGTAGTATTATCATGGAAAACAGCCTATGTAGGAATTATTTCAGATGAATATCTAGACTCCCTTTCTATAGAAAAGAGGAATAAATACATACTAAATAGCCTTAAGGAAGGACATAAGCATTATATTATTGCAGAATATGAAGGGCAAGCAGTAGGAATGTCATGTTTTTATCCTAGGAGTAAAGAAGGACTAGTTGCTGATGAATGGGAACTTGAGGCTATTTATCTTCTGCCTCAGTTTTGGAGTAAAGGTATAGGAATTAAATTAATACAGCGGGCTTTTAGATATATGCATGAACAACAGGCAGATGCTTGTGGATTATGGGTATTGCAAGAAAATTTACGAGCAAGAAGATTTTACGAGGATATAGGATTTAAGGATATAGAGATAGAAAAATCAATTACTATAGGTGGAGAAGAACTCATTGAAGTTCGTTATCTTATAGATCTAAATAAGGAAAAGACTAATCAACCTAAGTACATAAATATAGATGAGTCTTTACGTCTAAGAAAATTTGATGGTAAGTTTGATTTTGCATTGGATTGGTATAAGGACAAAGAAACAGTAAAATTAGTAGATGGAGAAGATGCGGAACTATACGATGTTAATATACTGGAAAAGATGTATAATTATTTAAATAATAAAGGGGAACTGTACTTTATTGAAGTAAAAGAAGGTGATGATTTTTTACCAATAGGAGATGTAACATTTTGGGCAGAGGATATGCCAATAGTTATAGGAGATAAAAATTATCGTGGAAAAGGGATAGGGTATAAAGTTATTAAAGCTCTAGTACAAAGAGCACAAATGCTTGGATATAATGAAGTTTACATTAATGAAATATATTCATACAATACAGTATCTCAAAAGGCTTTTGAAAAAGCAGGATTTAGAAAATATAAAGAAAATAAAGATGGATATTCTTATGTATTAAAACTAAAATAATGATTTGAAAATAAAATAGAAGAAATAATTACAACTAATAATTGTTTTAGATTATAAAGGAGAGATATAATGGAAATGCAACCAATAATAGAAACAAAAATGTTAATATTGAGACCATTTAAATTATCAGATTCAAAAATAGTGCAAGAGTTAGCTGGAGACTCTAAAATAGCAGAAACAACGCTAAATATCCCTCATCCATACATGGATGGTATGGCCGAGGCATGGATTAATACTCATAAGGATAATTTAATTAATGAGAAAAGTATTACCTATGCAATAGTAAAAAAAGAGACTGAGGAGTTAATGGGAGCAATAAGCCTTATGACGATAAATAATGCTCATAAAAAAGCAGAATTAGGGTATTGGGTTGGGGTTCCTTATTGGAATAAAGGATATTGTACAGAAGCTTCCCAGGCTATTGTTGAACTTGGATTTAAGGAATTAAATCTAAATAGAATATATGCATTATCCATGGAGTGCAACAATGGATCGTGGAGGGTAATGGAGAAAATAGGAATGAAGTATGAAGGAACTCGGAGGCAAGATATTTTTAAAAATGGAATAGCGGTAGATTTAAGAAGTTATGCAATCTTGAGAGAAGATTTTCAAATTGGTATATTTTAGGGTGAAAACCAGATGAAAGCATATATAGGAGTTAAATATCATGAAGATTATAGAAACAAGGAAATAGTTGATAAAATTTCCTCTACTCTAGAAAAAACAGGATATAAGACTAGTTGTATTGTTAGGGATATAGAAAACAGTAGACAAAGAGAATACAATCCCCAAGAATTAATGGAATTGACCTTTAAAGAAATTGATGAATGTAATTTAGTTATAATTGATTTAACTGAAAAGGGAGTAGGGCTAGGAATTGAGGCTGGATATGCTTTTGCAAAGGGCATACCAGTTATTACAATAGCAAAATGGGGAGCTGATATTTCGGAAACACTGGTAGGTATATCTAAAAGAGTATTTTTCTATGATGATACCCAAGATATAGAGGGATTGTTTGATTATATTTGGAGGTATTTTAATGATAATTTGGATTAATGGGGCATTTGGAAGTGGAAAAACAAATGTAGCATATGAATTAAATAGGAGAGTAGCGAATTCCTATGTATATGATCCAGAGGAAATAGGGTACTTTATTCGAGATAATATACCTAAAGAGTTGAAACTATCTGATTTCCAGGATTTCAATATTTGGAGAGATTTTAACTACCAAATGCTTGAATATATAAACAGTCAATATGATGGGATTATTATTGTTCCAATGACAATCACAAATAATATATATTATAATGAGATATTAGAAAGATTGAGGCAAGATAATGTTGATATTAAGCATTTTACTTTAATGGCGAGTAAAGAAACCTTAATTAATAGACTAAGAAAAAGAGGAGATGGAAAGAATTCATGGGCTGCTAAGCAAATTGATAGGTGTATAAATGCTTTAGCTGATCCAGCTTTCAAAGAGCATATTAACACAGATAAAATGACAATTTATGAAGTGGTTGAATATATTGCTGAATCATGTAAGATTAATCTATTGCCTGATAATCGAAATTTAATCAATAAAAAAGCAGATAAGTTTATAATTTGGCTCAGACATATGAGACTATTGAAGTAGAATTAAAAGGTATAAAAAAGGTGGTATTTTCCGTAGATTCAAAGATTGGAGTGAGACTAATAAGGCCAAGAAATAAAATGACCAAAATCATAATTTTTATGTTAATAGTACTAGAGCAAGGGATAAAACTTATAGTAAAAAATTACTATAATGTAAAAGTTCCAATAATAGAAAATATATTATATTTTATGCCTGTACTAAATGAAGATTATTCATGGTTTAATTCTATGTTTCAATTTGGTTGGAGTAGGTTTTTTCACATAGCTTTAGTTTTATTTGTTATATTATTTGGCTATTCTTTTTTTAAATATTTAGAAACTAAAAATCTGAATAAGAAAATAACTAATACATTAAAAATCTTCTTGTTTTCAGGTGCTATATGCTCCTTAATGGATAAGATTTTTTGGAATGGAAGTTTAGATTATATATTATTAAAAGGCTTTTTTGTATTTGATTTAAAGGATTGTTATCTAACTACTTTTCAGGTAATAATTATAATATTTGCTATAAAAAACAGGAAAACAATTTCAAAAATTAATGAAATAGAATTAGTAAAAGACTATATTGGATTTATCAGGAATAATAAAGCTTAAAATAAAGGGATGGAAGTGAGATTAATGTTTAAACATATAATAGATGAAGATGTTGAATTAAGGTTGCTTGATGTATGTCATTCACAAGAAATGTTTAATTTGATTGATTCCAGTAGAGAGCATTTGAGAAAGTATCTACCTTGGGTAGATGATACAATATCTGTAAATGATACAAGAACATTTATAGAGAGTAGTAAAAGTAAATATGCATCAAATAATGGTTTCGATGTTGGTATATGGTATAAAGGAGAATTAGCAGGAGTTATTGGATTTCATAGTATAAATAGAAGTATTAAAGAAATAAGCATAGGTTATTGGTTAAGTGAAAGATTTTTAGGCAAGGGAATAATGACAAAAGCTTGCAGAGAATTTATCCACTTTGCATTTAATAATTATAAATTCAACAGAGTAGAGATTAGATGTGCAGAGGATAACTTTAAAAGTAGGGCTATTCCTGAAAGACTTGGATTTACTAAGGAAGGTATAATAAGAGATGGTGAATTGCTTGGCGAGGGATATGTAAACTGTGTTGTTTATGGGATATTAAAAAGGGAATGGATTATATAGATAAGGTATGTAATATTTTTGAATCAAGAGGTGGAGAGGTATATTTTGTAGAGCTTGAGGCAGATCTTAAGGAAAGGTTTAAATTGTAAAATACCAAGTACAAATAGAGTATATAAAATAAAAAAATGACAAAAAGAATGGAGTGACATAATTGAAAATATACATAACTAGACATGGAGAAACTCAGTGGAATAAAGAAGGAAGAATGCAAGGATGGCAGAATTCTAATTTAAGTGAAAATGGTATTGAAAATGCAAAGAAACTTGGTACTAGACTAAAAGATATCAACTTTGATTATATATATTGTAGTCCTTTAGGTAGAACAGTAGATACAGCTAAATATATTAGACAAGATAAAGATACAGAAATAATTTTGATTGATGATCTTAAGGAGATGGGATTTGGAAAATGGGAAGGTATGGAACATGATACTATAAAGGAGCTATATCCAACTGAATATTTCAACTTTTGGAACAAGCCTCATCTATATAATCCAATTGAAGGAGAAAGCTTTGATGAGTTATTTGAAAGAGTAAAAGGTGTGTTGAACCAGGTAAAAGATAATACAGAAGTAGAAAATATCCTAATAGTATCCCATGCAGTCGTTATTAAAGCAATTTATGCTATTATAAAAAAACAACCACTAGAAGAATTATGGAATCCTCCATTTTTACAAGGTACTTCACTTACTATAATTGAAGCAGTAGATAATGAAATTAATATTATATTAGAAGCAGATACATCTCATATGGAATAAGATTAATTATTTTAAAATATAAGGGGGAAATAAGATGGCAAAGCTAGCTAATTTTCAAGTAGATCAACTTCCAGAAATTCGTATTATAGGGAAAGCAATATATCCAGATATGGATATGAAAGAAAATCCGATTCCGGCATTTTGGCAGGAGTGCTTTAGAGATGGTACTTTTTCTAAGTTAGAAGAGTTAGAAGAGTATTACATCGATAGCTCTTATGTTGGATGGATGGGTGATTGGGGAATTGAAGGGGACAAGTTTACTTACATCTGTGGAATACTTATGAAATCAGATACCCCTGTACCAGAAGGATTTATCTATAGAGATATTGCTGCATCCACAGTAGCCATAGGTTGGATTCAAGGCTTAGAAAAAGATGTCTATCCTGTTGCCCATGAATTTACAGAAAAGGCAATGGAAGAACAAGGGTACAAGCTAGATCAATCTGCTAATTGGTGTATGGAGCTATACAATTGTCCAAGATTTACAACACCAATGGAAAATGGAGAGATAATTTTAGATTATTATATACCTGTAATATCTAACCAATAATTTTATATATCTAGGATAGATAGCTGAGGCTATCTATCTTTTTCTCAGAATAACTATTGTATTTTAAGATATGGCATAAATTATATGAGGAATATTAAATCAGTTTATCAAGGGGAGAAAGAGATGAAGATAGAATCATTTGCACAAGCATTGACCAAGGTTTATATAGATAATCCCTGTAGGATACAACCTAATGCTTTATGGAAAACACTTAAGCTGTGTGATAATTTTAATAAGGAATATATAGTAGAAAACAATGAAGTTAATAGATTAAAGCTCTGGAATAATGATATGCTACATACATTTTGGGATATGGATAATAAATCAATAGATGAGAATATAGAACAATTCAAAACAATGCTTATTCATGAATTACAGCTGGATCATAGTATAAAAGAACAATTTTTAAATAATAAATCATATTTTAGATTATTACATAATAACAAAGGTATTGAAGACATTGATATTCCAGAGGGTTACTATATTAGAAATGTTGATATCAATACAGAAATACAAATGGTATCAGACTTAATCTGTAGTTGCTATGATGATATCAAACCAAATGTAGATGAAGTAATTAAATGGACAAAACACCCCGTATTTAACAATGATTTATGGATATGGATAATAGAGAAAAAAACAGAAAAACCTGTGGCACTTGGAATAGCGGAATTAGATATAAGTATCAAAGAGGGATCCTTGGAGTGGATTCAAGTGCTTCCAGATTATCATGGAAAAAAATTAGGAAAGTTAATTGTCATAGAATTATTAAAACGATTAAGGCCCTATGTAAAATTTACTACAGTTTCTGGAGAACTAGACAATAAAACAAATCCAGAAAGATTATATAGGAGTTGTGGATTTACTGGCAACGATATTTGGCATGTTTTGAGGAAATAAGATATATGTATAACTATATTAAGTGCAATAATATATAGGGGGGATATCATGAGCAATATAGCAATAAAGGTCAATAACTTTACAAAGTCTTATGGAAGCTTTATAGCTGTAGATAATATAAGCTTTGAAGTTAATAAGGGGGAGATATTTGGTATATTAGGACCAAATGGAGCAGGAAAAACCAGTACACTAGAATGTCTTGAGGGCTTGAGAACTCCAGATATTGGGACAATAGATATTATGGGAGTAGATCCATCGAAAAATCCTGGGAAATTAAATAATCTAATAGGAGTGCAGTTACAATCAGCAGGACTTCCAGGAACAATAACTGTAAAAGAAGCAATGCAGTTGTTTTCAGCTTATCACGATGTTAAACCGAGATATGATTTGTTAAAGAGAATGAATCTTTGGGATAAATTGAATACTCAGTACCATGGGCTATCAGGAGGACAGCAAAAAAGACTATTAATAGCCTTAGCAGTTTGCCATAATCCACAAATACTTATATTAGATGAGCCGACAGCTGCCTTAGATGTAGAATCAAGAGTAGAACTTCATAGTTTGATGAAAGAGTTAAAGGATCAAGGAACTACAATACTTCTTGCAACTCATGATATGGCAGAAGCTGAGAAGATGGCAGATAGAATAGCTATTTTACTGAAAGGTAAAATCATGGTTATAGATACTCCTAAGAAGATAGTGGCATCTGGATCATCAAAGACTAAGATTTCTGTCAGAACAGTTGGAACTGCTCTAGTAGGACTTACAGATATAATTATTGATGAATACTATGTTTTTTATTCAGAGAAACCTGGTGCAAAAGTAATGGAATTAATGAATGTCATAGAAGAAAAAGGAGATAGTTTAATTGATCTTAGGGTCGAAAGACCATCCTTAGAGGAAAGATTTTTAGAGATAACTTCAATAGGAGGGATACAATGAAGGCCTTTTCAATACATTTTTTATTTAATTTGAAGTCGGGTTTGAGGGACAAGGAACTGTTACTTATGAACTATTTATTTCCCCTTGGATTTTATTTTGTAATTGGAGCTATTATGCCAAAGCTAAATCCCCAGTACACTGATATTTTAATACCATCAATGATGATATTTAGTATATTAGTCAGCACTGTCCTAGGAATGCCAAATACTTTAGTAGTATCAAGAAATAGTGGTATTTTTAGAAGCTATAAAATTAATGGAGTATCTAAACTGTCAATGCTTGCCATACCAACTGTTTCAACTATATTACACACAATAATAGTAGCAACTATAATATTAATATCTGCTCCAATTTTATATAAAGTTGAATTACCAGTAAATATTCTAGGACTAATTATAGTCTTTATAGCTTCTACTATAACCTTTTCAGGTTTAGCTCTTTTAATTGGTATCATAGCCGATAACACATCTATAACTGTAATTTTTGCACAGGCATTATTTTTACCGTCTATGCTAATAGGAGGATTAATGTTTCCGTCTAGTTTTTTACCTGAATCTGTAGCCAGGTTTGGCAAGCTGCTTCCTACAACTTATGCCATGGATGCATATGAAGCATTAGCAACAAAGGGAAATGCTTCTTTTAATCCTATGATTTCGGTAGGTTTACTTATATTTTCTGGTGTAATAAGCTATTATTTATCATGGTATCTATTTAGATTAGACAACAACAATACATCAAAATCTAAAGGGAAGATATGGGCTTTGGGTGCAATATTACCCTTTATTTTAGGTGCAATATTTCTGTAGGATTTATCAGCTATTGGAAAAGTAGGGTATAAAACTAGTTGTATTGTTAGACAATGGGATTTTATTTGTATCTGGTTTTGGGTATAAACACAAGGTAGACGAGAAAATAAGAAAAGAAGAAAAGAAGATTTAATTTAGCCAACGGATTTTGAAATATTAAAAGATTCCTTTGAATTAATAAAATATATTGAAGATGAAGATATTAGGGGATTTTTAGTGACTTATATATTTAAAAGAAAATAAAGGAATAATAAGAAGTAGCTGTTATAATTTGGATATAGGATATAGAATAAAAAGAGGTGATACTATGAGTTTTTTAAGAGGTATTTTTGGACCAAGCCAAGAGGAAATCTGGAGTCAGTTTGCCAATGAAATAGGTGCAGACTTTATAGATGAAGGATTTTGGAAAGCTAAAAAAGTGGTTGCTAGGTTTGAAAACTGGGTAGTTACACTAGATACATATACACAGTCCAGTGGAAAGACAAGTGCAACATATACAAGAATAAGGGCACCATATATAAATAAGGATGGTTTCAACTTTAAGATTTATAAAAGTGGAATATTTAGTAGTATGGGGAAAACTTTAGGTATGCAGGATGTTGAGATAGGATATCCAGAATTTGATGAGAAATTTATTATTAAAGGAAATGATGAATCAAAACTAATAGAATTATTTTCAAACGATAAAATTCGTGAGCTTATAAGCTCCCAAGAGAATATATATCTTGAGGTAAAAGATGATGAAGGATGGTTTGGTTCAGATTTTCCAGAAGGTGTTGATGAACTTTATTTCCAAACCATGGGTGTAATTAAGGATATAGATAGGCTAAAGGACTTATATATGCTGTTTGCATTAGTCCTAAACAAACTTTGTATAATGGGTTCCGCATATGAAGAAGGACCAGAAATTACATTAAAGTAAGAGAATAGGAGAAAAGAGGAAAATGTTTTTTGTATTTGGAATATCTACAAAAGAGAAAGAGATTGATTTTACACAGACTGTTGTCTGTCCAGGTTGTGGTTCCTATGGGCGATTAGAAGTTTTTATGACTTACACATATTTCAGTTTGTTTTTTATCCCAATATTTAAATGGAATAAAAAATATTATGTAAGGAGTACCTGCTGTGGTAGTTTGTTTACAATAAATGAGGATTTAGGCAAATCAATAGAAAGAGGAGAAAGAAGTAGGATTGAGGAGTCTGATTTACATCCTATAAATATAAACTATAATAAAGAGAGATTTTGTTCTAATTGCAACTATTCCATAGACAATGATTTTGAATACTGTCCTAAATGTGGAAGAAAGCTTTAGATTTAATATAGATGATTGGAGGGTTATAATATTGAAACTATTAGATAAGGCAATATGCCCTATTTGTGGAGAGAATAATAATTGTAAGCATAGCAAAGACTGTTGGTGTTATAGTGTTACAATACCAAAGGAACTTTTAGACATGATTCCAGAGGATAAAAAAGGAAAGGCTTGCATATGTAAGTCTTGCATTGATAAATATAGGGGTTGATAATATGACTATAGAAAAATTGAAATCTATAATAGATAATAGCCATAATATTGTATTTTTTGGAGGGGCTGGTGTATCCACTGAAAGTAATATACCTGATTTTAGATCTGCTGCTGGGCTTTATACAACATCAAAGAATTCTAAATATCCTCCAGAATATATGTTAAGTCATACATGTTATAAAAAAGATACTGAGGATTTTTTTGAGTTCTATAAAACTAAAATGATCTATAGAGAAGCAAAACCTAATTTAGCCCATATTGCATTGGCAGAATTAGAAAAACGAGGTAAACTTAAAGCTATAATCACACAAAATATTGATGGACTTCATCAAATGGCAGGATCACAGAATGTACTTGAGCTTCACGGTTCTATACATAGAAACTATTGTGATAAATGTCATAAGTTTTTTTCACTAGAATATATAATTGAGGCTTCTTCAGTTCCATTATGTTATGAATGTGATGGAATTGTAAAGCCAGATGTAGTACTCTATGAAGAAGGCTTAGATATGAATATACTAAATAAATCTATAGAATACATTAGGAATGCAGATGTTTTGATTGTAGGAGGAACATCTTTAACTGTATATCCAGCAGCAAGCTTAGTTGAATATTATAGAGGATCTAAGTTAATCTTAATAAATAAATCTAAAACTCAGTATGATAATAGAGCATTACTTAATTTTAATAGTAGCATTGGGAAGGTGCTAACTGATATTTTATAAATAAAGGAGTAGATGCAGATGATAAAGCATATTATCAAAAACATCCGGCTTATGTGAAAATAGCTGAGTATATAGGAAAAGTAAAAAAGTCTAGGGTGGTAGTTGATTACGAAATATAAGGAGATTTTTAATGGAAGAGGTTATAAAACTATTAGAAGAAATTGTTTTAAATGATGAAATTATATATGGAGTCCTTAGCAATGCGAGAAAAAAAGATGAAGATAGCTTTAATAAAGTGACTATTAAACCAGTCCTTATAAAAGATGAAATTAAACTGCAAATTACCTATGAATATAAAAATAAGGTATTGCATAAAAATCTAGATCCTTCTGAGTATCTAAGTGAGATAGAGAATCTTTTAGCTGAAAAGTTTAGACAAGGTATGATTTTTACAAAACAAGCTGACTATCAAGTATTAGTAAGTAAAAAAGGAAAAGCTACTATTTTAAAAAAGAAGCCTACAAGGCAAAGTGTTGATTTATCCCATAATAGGAAAAAAACTTATATTATAGAGGATGGAAATCCTGTTGATTTCCTTATAAGGCTTGGGGTCATGAATGAAAATGGTAAAGTGGTTTCTAAGAGATATGATAAGTTTAAGCAGATAAATAGATTTTTAGAGATGGTAGCTGATATTATTCCAAAAATAAGTAAGGATAAAACATTAAATATTATAGACTTCGGATGTGGAAAATCATATCTTACCTTTGCTTTATACTATTACCTTGTAAATATATTAAATCTAGATATAAATATAATAGGTCTTGATTTAAAAGAAGATGTAATCCTTTTCTGTAATGAAGTTGCTATGGATTTAAATTATCATAAATTAAAATTTATTTATGGAGATATCAAGGATTACGAAGGACTTAATAAGGTAGATATGGTTGTTACCTTACATGCCTGTGATACCGCAACTGATGCGGCCATAATAAAGGCTGTAAACTGGGGGGCCGAGGCTATCCTTTCGGTTCCTTGCTGTCAGCATGAATTCTATGATAAAATCGAAAATCCCGTACTAGAACCAATGTTGAGTCATGGAATAATAAAGGAAAAGTTAGCTTCTTTAGTGACAGATAGCCTTAGGGCCAATGTGCTAGAGATATTAGGTTATCAAGTACAGTTGTTAGAATTCATAGATATGGAGCATACTCCTAAAAACATATTGATAAGGGCAATAAAGACTAGTAACAAGGAGAATAAGGAGGCAATAGATAAATATATTAAATTCAAGGAATTTTGGGGATTGAAGGATTTATATATCGAAAAAGAATTTGGTGAAAGATTAAAAATATAAACTAATAAGATAATAAACTAAAGACCATTTTATGATAGGAGCTTTAGTTTATTTATTTGTCGAAAGTATTGACTAATTGTCAAGTTTTGTCGATAATAACTATAGAATTAAAATCCTACGTAATATTAAGAAAGAAGGGACAAAATTGAAGAAAATCAGTACACGGATCGTTTTAATAGTATTAATCTGCTCTATAGTAACATCTATGGTAGTAGGAGTTACCAGTATAATAAGAAGTATGGGAGTAATTGAAAAGGAATCTAAGGAAAATTTATTCGAAAAATCACAGGTATATACTGGTCAATTTAATGAAGACTTAGTTTATTACGAAACAATAATATCTAATATATATGAAATCGTAGAAGGTTCAATAGATACAACAAGATTATATGAAGAAGGGTATCTTGAAAGTTATACTACTACAATTTTAAATCCAATGATTAGAGGAATTACTAGGGAAACTAGAAAAAGTGCTGGATTATATGTAGTATTTGATCCCAAATACACTGGTAGATCGGAAGGAATTTGGGCAGCAGTAGATAACAATGGTACATTAATGCACTCAGTACCTACTAATATTGCTGGCAAATCTCAAGACGATCCATCAGCGTTATTTTATTATGGTGCTATAAAAGAAGGTAAGGGATTTTGGAGTGACCCTTATGTCAATAATGCAGATTTAAATGTAATGACCTATTCAACACCTATTATAGTAGATAAAACTCCTATTGGAGTAATAGGAGCAGATATGAGTGTAAAGGAATTAATAAAACAAGTTGAAAACATAAAAATATACGATACTGGCTATGCTTTTATGCTTAACAAGAATTTTGATTATTTAATTCATCCTGCTTTAGATAAGAGCAGTAATTTCAAGACTATAAATAATGGACAATATAGTTATATTGCTGATGAAATAGAGAATAAAGGCACGGGGCTAATAGATGCTGATTTTAGTGGAGAAAGGAAAGTTATGGCTTTTTCAAAACTAAATGATGGTAAGATTATAATTCTAGCAGTACCTAAAATTGAAATATTAAAAGACATGTACGATACTATTTACATGATTTTAGGAGTTATTCTAATAGCATCTATATTAGCAGCTGGTATATCCTTATTTTTAGGTAAAAGAATTTCCAATCCAATAGTATATGCCACCGAGATATTAGATTCAACATCTAAATTAGATTTAAGTGATATTGGAGAGACTAAGGAAATAAAAACTCTTTTAAATAGAAAAGATGAAATAGGTTCTATATTTAGAGCTACTGGAGTGTTAAGGGAGGAAATGAGAAAAGTAATAAGATCAATAGAAGAGACAACAATAAATATTGTAGAAAATACTACTAGTTTGACTACGGCTACTCATGAAACCACTCAATCTATAAATGATATGGCTAAAACCGTAGAAGAATTGGCACAAGCTTCTATGGGACAAGCTGAAGATGCAGAAACAGGTTCAGAGAAATTATATAGATTAGCTAATGAAATTAATGAGGCAGTAGAAAATGGAGAAATAGTGGTAGAAAGTTCTATGAAGGTCCAAAGAATAAATGAAGAGGGTTCAAAATCAATGGATAATATGGTAGAAAAGTTTAATATAGCAAACAAGGCTACTGGTATGGTTGTAGAAAACATTCACTCTCTAACAGAAAAATCCCAATCTATTGGCAGTATATTGAATACAATAATGAGTATTTCAGAGCAAACAAATTTATTATCTTTAAATGCAGCTATAGAAGCAGCTAGGGCAGGGGAAGCAGGCAGAGGATTTGCCGTAGTAGCTGAAGAAATAAGAAAGTTATCGGAACAAACAGGACGTGCCACTAAGAGTATAGAAGATATATTAAATGCTATTCAATTTGAAGTTGGAACCACTAAAGAAAGTATGGATGAATCAGAAGAAGCATTGAAGGATGCAAATAAAACCTTGGAGCAAGTTAAAGATGGTTTCCAGGAAATATATACAGCTATATTAACAGCCATAGGAGCTATAAAACAATTGGGTGAAAGATTAGAAACAGTAGATAATGATAAAGAAGATGTAATACTAGCTATTCAAAGCATATCTTCTGTAACAGAGGAAACTGCAGCCTCTACAGAAGAGCTATCAGCTTCTATGGAGGAACAAGCTGCCACAATGGAAACCATATCCAACAATACTGACAATCTGGCTAATACAATAGAAAAGCTAGATCAACTGGTTAGTAGATTTAAGTTATAGAAAGAAAAAATCTGAATTAGGGTAATCCCTAGTTCAGATTTTTTTATTTTATTTTATTTGGTCAATTTTGGCAGCTAAGATAAAGTCGTTCTCATGAAGTCCCTTGATTTTATGGGTCCATAGCTTTACAATTACCTTACCCCAAGAAAGATAAATATCTGGATGATGCCCTTCACCTTCAGCTAGCTCACCAATTTTGTTAGTAAAATCTAAAGCCTCTCTAAAGTCCTTAAATTTATATGCTTTTTCAATATACTTATCTTCAACTACCTGCCAGCCTTCCTTAAGAGTTTTTAAATACTCATGAATTTCCTCCATATCTAGTGGGGTGGCTCCTATACTGCAAGGGATACATTTCTTAGATAATAAATCAGTCACAATAACACCTCCAGAATTAAATATATTGTTTGATTATATTAATACCCAGAAACAAAAAGAATGTATAATTAAATTAATACTATTGTAACCTCTTAAACCATTGCAATGTGATATAATAAAGGGAATAAAGATTTATCACGAACTTCAATAATATGCTATAGTATAGATTATAATATGAAGACTAGGAGGCGATATTTATGTACGGATTTTCATCATTTGGTATGTTTTCACTCATATCATTTATATTTCCAATATTTTTTATAGCTATATTCGGTATTTTTATATTTACTGCTGTAAAAGGTATTGGGCAGTGGAGTTCAAATAATAAGCAACCAGTGCTAACAGTAGCAGCTAAACTAGTTGCTAAAAGGACTAATACTTCAAGACATAGCCATAATCATGACAATAATATGCATTCATCAACTAACACTACTTATTATGCCACATTTGAGGTTGAAAGTGGAGATAGAATAGAGTTTCATGTATCAGGTAATGAATATGGAATGTTAGTTGAAGGAGATGTTGGAAAACTCACATTTCAAGGAACAAGATATCATAGCTTTGAAAGGATAAGATTAGAAAATGAACAATAGTTTATTTGTATCTAACCATAGAAAAAGAAAGAGAAGTTTTATAGTTGAATTATTAGATTGGATAATGACAATTACAATAACTGTCATAGTGAGCTTATTTATATTGGGGAATATTTTCTCCATCAGAGGAATAAAAGGACAATCTATGGAACCTAATTTTTTTGAAGGTGAAAAGGTATTTAATTACAAGCTTAGTTATAATTTTTCTGAACCGAAAAGAGGAGAGATAGTAATATTAAGCAAATCCCAGAGCGAGAAGGGATTAATTATCAATGCTATTACCGAAGGTAATGATATTTTAGATAATATTTTTAATAAGTTTAAAAAGAATAGTGATATAGAAGTAAAGTATATAATAAAAAGGATAATAGGAGTTCCAGGAGATACTTTAGATATTAGAAATAGGTGTGTTTATATAAATGGAGAAAAACTAGAGGAAGATTATATAAAAGGACATACATTTGAAAACTCAGACTTCTCCTATCCTTTGACCATCCCAGAAAACAAGGTATTTGTACTAGGGGACAATAGAGACAATAGTCTTGATAGTAGGGGATTAGGATTAATAGACTATGAGCAAGTTAAAGGAAAGGTAGTATTTAGAATATGGCCTATTAAAAGATTAGGAAAAGTAGAATAATGTAGTAGGATATAATCTTTAATAAGTAAGCAAAATTATGGAAAACATAAGACATCATAGTTTTGAAAGGACGTTGTTCATGAGACTTACTAGAGAATTCTACGAAAGAAATACCGTACTAGTTGCTAGAGACTTACTTGGTAAGGTTTTAGTATATGATGATGGTGAAACAATTTATAAAGGAAAGATAGTTGAAACTGAAGCATATATAAATGCCAAGGATGATGGAGCACATTTCAATAAAGGTTTAACAAATAGGACAATGATAATAGATGAGGCCGGTGGACATATCTATATTTATACTATATATGGTATGTACCTATTATTTAATATTGTGGCAGAGAAAAAAGGAGTTCATGGGGCAGTACTTCTTAGAGCTGTAGAACCAATAGAAGGAATAGAAAAAATGTATGAAAATAGATATAAAAGACCATATGAAAATCCACCAAAAAGAGAAATAATAAACCTAACCAATGGACCGGGAAAGTTTGTCATGGCATATGGTATGACCAAAGAACTTTATGGAGCTGATGTAGTTACCGATCCAAGCATTTGGGTAGAAGATACTCCAAATCTATCAGTTGATGGGATTGTAAGGAGTAAAAGAATCAATATAGACTATGCAGAACTGGCCAAGGATTATTTATTGAGGTTTTATATTAAGGATAATCCTTTCGTATCAAAAAAATAATTGCATAAATATAATCAAACTAAAGTAGTGGCTATCCACTACTTTTTGTTATGATTACAATAAGTTGGGTAAAAATAGCTAAATATATGAATAATTGATTTATAACTAAAACAAACAGGGGTGATTTGATGGAAAGAACATTTATCATGATTAAACCTGATGGGGTAAGAAGGGGGCTTCTGGGAGAAATAATCGGAAGAATAGAAAGAAAAGGTTTTAAAATCATTAAGGCAAAGCTATTTCAACCAAATAGAAAATTAGTTGAAGAACATTATATGGAGCATAAAGAAAAGCCCTTTTTTAATGAATTAGTAGATTTTATTTTAGGAGGGGCTGTAATGGCAATGGAAATAGAGGGAGAATCAGTCATAGAGGCCATGAGACTTATGATAGGTCATAGAGACTTTAAGATAGCAGCTCCTGGCACCATAAGGGGAGACTTTGCAAACTCTCTTACTGAAAACATAGTACATGGCTCAGACTCAGTAGATAGCGCCGAAAGAGAATTAAATCTATGGTTTAGTTAGAACAGTCTAGTGCTGTTCTTTTTAAATTTAGCAAATCTTTCATCATTTAATAAAGAAGTTCACAAGATGCTAAATATAAATTATAATAGATAGTGTCAAAAGTGATGATAATTGAATAAAGATAAATTATAATATAGAATTTGTAATGGAGATGACGTGATGAAAATAATTATTCAAAAATTTGGTGGAACTTCTGTAATGAATGATGAAAGAAGAAATTTAGCTATAGATAAAATTGAGGCAGCATTGGAAAAACATTTAAATCCTGTAGTAGTAGTATCAGCCATTGGAAGGTCAGGAGATCCATATGCAACAGATACCTTAATTTCTCTAGCCAGATCTGTGGGCATAGAGCCTAATCCAAGAGAGTTAGATGTTTTAATGGCATGTGGAGAAATTATATCTGCTACAGTTATGGCCAATACCTTAAAAGCAAGGGGGCATCAGGCTTCTGTCTTTACAGGTGGGCAAGCAGGTATTATGACAGATGATAACTTTTTAGATGCAAAAATACTTCAAGTTGATCCTATACGAATAAGAAGAAGTCTAGAAGAGGGAATAATACCTATAATTACGGGCTTTCAAGGAATTACAGAAAAAGGTGATATTACAACCTTAGGTAGAGGTGGATCTGATGTAACAGCATCTATAATGGGAGAGGCGTTAGGTGCTGAATTAGTAGAGATATATACTGACGTAGACGGAGTAATGACAGCAGACCCTAAAATAGTGCCTGATGCTAAGGTAATGGATACTATATTCTATAATGAAGTATTTCAAATGGCAGAATATGGTGCAAAGGTATTACATCCTAGGGCAGTAGAAATAGCTATGAGGTCTAATATACCTATAGTTATTAGAAATACAGCATCAGATTATAATGGCACATTGATTACCAATTATCATAGAACAAGGTCATATATAGAAGAGGACGCGAGAATAGTTACATCAGTGGCAAATATAAATAATAGGACCCAAGTAAAAATTATACCTGAGAAACTAGGCTATGAAAGTCATGAACTATTATTTGATAACATTGCAAAGGCAGGAGTAAGTATAGATATGATAAATATATATCCTGAAAAAATATTTTTTATCATAGATGAAAAACAATCACCGAAATTGGAAAAGGTAATAGAAGGATTAAATTATGCCTATGAATTAATTCCTAGTTGCACCAAGGTTACTATTATAGGAAATAGAATGAGAGGTATACCTGGAGTAATGGCAAAGGCTGTTTCAGCATTAGCTAAAGAGAATATAGAAATCCTTCAGACATCAGACTCCCATACTACAATTTCTTGTTTAATAAGAAGTGAATATACAAATAAGGCAGTAAATGCTTTGCATAAATATTTTGAGCTAGGAAAATAAGAACGGTAATTTCCGTTCTTATTTTCCTTGTAAATAATATAATTTAGTTATAAAATTAGATAAAGTAATAATCATGGAGGGAAAAGTTTGAAGATTAATTGGAATTCTAAGTATACAACTATATCAATTTATTCATTTTTAGTGATTTGTGCAAGTATCATATTTTATTTGATTGCATCAGAGGTAAGCACATTTCAAATTAAAGTAGGAGAAGTTATATCCATATTTATGCCCATTATAATTGGGTTTGTTATGGCGTACCTTTTTAACTTTATTTTAAAATTTTATGAAGAAAAAGTGCTAAGATTTGATCTTTTAAAGAGAACAAAACCTAAATTAGTAAGATTTATGGGGTTAATCTTAACTTATTCAACAGTAATCCTATTAATTTATATATTCATGAAATTTGTATTTCCACAAATTTACTCAAGTATAATGGGATTAGTCAATGATATCCCAACTTACGTAAGTAATATTACGGATATAGTAAATAATTTCAACAGTAAATATGAAATACAAGAAGAGTATTATAATTTTATATTGCAAAAATGGAATGAGTATAGGGATAGTATCGTAAGATTTGCAACAAATCTTATACCTATATTAGGAAATATGCTTAGGAGCATATTATCAAGTGTGTGGAATATAGTTCTAGGTATTATAGTATCAACATACTTGTTGATTGATAAAGAAAAGTTTTTTGCTTTAAGTAAGAAAACAACTGTGGCTCTATTTTCAGATGCTAGAGCAAATAGGATAATAGAGTTAGCCCATAGAGGAAATGAGATATTCGGAAAGTTTTTAAGTGGAAAGATATTAGATTCCTTTATTATAGGGGTTTTAACATTTATAGTTATAACTATATTTAAGATGCCCTACACAATACTAATAGCATTTATAATTGGTATAACTAATATAATTCCATTTTTCGGACCATTTATTGGGGCCATACCTTCTGCAATTATTATTTTATTTGTTTCGCCCATTAAGGCATTATGGTTCCTAGTAATCATACTTATCATTCAACAAATAGATGGAAATATTATAGGACCAAAAATATTAGGTGATTCTCTAGGAATATCTGCATTTTGGATATTATTCTCTTTATTAGTAAGTGGGAAATTATTTGGTTTATTAGGAATGATTATTGGAGTCCCATTATTCGTATTTATCTACTCCATAGCCAAAGAACTTGTAGAAAGCAGACTAAAGAAAAAGGATTTACCATATGAAACAGATGAGTATATGTAAAAAATCAGGTAAGAAAAACTCTTACCTGATTTTTAATATCTTTTAATTTACAATTCAAAATTCACAATTGGCGTTAGCCTATCACTTCTTTTAATTTTTCAATAAATAATTTATTTTCCTCCATAGTTCCTATTGAAACTCTTATAAAATCTCCGCCCATAGGCCTTATGATAACTCCTCTTTTTTGCATTTCAAGGAAAACTTCTTGCCCATTTTTACCTACGTTGACAAATATATGGTTTGTTTCTGATGGAGGATAATAAAATCCTAAGCGATCAAATTCGTTATAAAGGTATTTCTTGCCTTCTAGATTAACATCATAGCTTTTTTGTAGGAACTCAGTATCTTTTATAGCTGCTATTGCTGCAGACTGTGCCAAAATATTAACATTAAAAGGTCCTCTGATTTTATTTATATTTTCTAATATGCCCCTATCTCCTACAGTATAAGCCACTCTGATACCAGCTAATCCATAGGCTTTTGAAAATGTTCTCATAACTAAGAGATTAGGATAATTCTTTAATAGTTCTATTGTATTGTGAGGATAATCATCTCTAGTTACATACTCTCTATAAGCTTCGTCTGACACAACTAGAATATTAGCTGGAACCTTATCTAAGAAATCTACAAATTCCTTTTCTGAAATCATAGTGCCTGTTGGATTATTTGGATTACATATCCAGATAATTTTAGTTTTATCGGTAATTTTACTTAATATACCTTCTAAATCAAATGTAAATTCTTTTAGGGGAACTACTATAGGGGTTCCTCCCATCATTTCTGTAGTTTGTATGTATCTTGGAAATGTAATGTCAGCCATGATGATTTCATCATCTTTGTTGATATATGCCTTTGCAATCATGTCAATCATTTCGTCTGAACCACTACTTGGTAGAATTTCACTAACATCTACTCCAAGTGTGGAAGCTAGTACTTCTTTTAATTCAGTAGAATTTCCATCTGGATAAATAGCTAACTCATCTAATGTACTGATAATAGCTTCTTTGACCTTAGGAGAACACCCTAATGGATTTTCATTAGATGCAAGCTTAATGACCTTGTCTAGTCCATATTCCCTCTTAACATCTTCAATAGGTTTCCCGGGCTTATAGGCCACAAGATTTTTAATTTCTTCTCTAAAACTAATAGACAATATAAACAGCTCCTCTCTATATAAACTAATAATAGTGTAACAAGATATGTATAAT
Organism: Bacillota bacterium; assembly: GCA_023388495.1. Classification (GTDB taxonomy): domain Bacteria; phylum Bacillota; class Clostridia; order Tissierellales; family Tissierellaceae; genus Tissierella. The sequence goes on from JAEWGC010000026.1 coordinate 21,976, forward strand.
AAAAAAAGACTATGATAATAATATGTGTTATGATATAATCAAAAAGGTAACTAGTTTTTTAAATTCATCTAAGGAGAATTGACTAAAAATTTTGTGAAATGTGTAAAATAGGTATGAAGATTTAACAAAATCTTTCAAATAAATATGCTGGTTAAGGGGGAAATGTATAATGAAAACATATTCAGCTGATAAAATCAGGAATGTAGCTTTACTAGGACATAGTAGTAGCGGAAAAACAACTTTAACTGAAGCAGTACTATTTGCAACAGGCGTAACAAAAAGACAGGGAAGAGTAGATGATGGTAATACTGTATCAGATTTTGATAAAGAGGAAATCGCACGTAAGGTATCTATCGGTACAACAGTTATCCCTGTGGAATGGAAAGACACAAAATTCAATTTATTAGATACACCAGGATATTTCGATTTTATTGGAGAGATGTATGGTGCAAAAAGAGCATCGGAAGGCTCTATATTATTAGTTGACGCTTCTTCTGGTATTGAAGTAGGTACAGAAAAGTCATGGAAGAATTTAGAAAAGTATGCAACACCAAGAATTATTTTTATAAATAAAATGGATAAAGAAGAGGTTAATTTTGAAAATCTATTATCTAACTTAAAGGAAAAGTTTGGTGATAAGATTATACCTTTTGCTTTGCCTATTGGAGTATCTAGTGGATTTAAAGGCTTTGTTTCTGTAATTGATGAGAAAGCCTATGAATATAATGGAATTGAAAGAAAAGAAGTAGAACTGACAGATGATCAAATAGCGGAGATAGAATCTATTAAGGAAAGCTTAATGGAAAAGATAGCGGAAACAGATGAAGAGTTAATGGAGAAATACTTTGAAGGAGAGGAATTTACCCCAGAGGAAATAACTAAAGGTCTAAGACTAGCTGTTGCCCATGGAGACTTGGTACCATTAGTTGTAGGTTGCGCAGAGAAAGCTATGGGTTGTGATTTCCTACTAGAAGTAATAGAAAGATATATTCCATGTCCGAAGGATATGGGAAGCGTAAAGGGATTAAAGGATGATAAAGAAGTAGAAAGAAAAATCTGTCCAAATGAGCCATTTTCTGCGGTTGTATTTAAGACAATCATTGACCCATTTGTAGGTAAGTTAACTTTATTTAAGGTAGTATCAGGTAAGATAACCAAGGATATGGAATTATATAATTCCACAAAGGATAAAGTTGAGAAATTAGGTGGATTATTTGTACTTAGAGGTAAGAACCAAATTGAAGTTTCTGAAATACAAGCAGGAGATATTGGTGCTACCGCAAAACTAAACTTTACTAGAACCGGAGATACATTGTGTGCAAAGAATAATCCTATACTTTATGAAGAAATCAAATATCCACAACCTACATTATTCTTAGCTGTAGAACCAAAGGCTAAGGGTGATGAGGAGAAGATAGGTACATCATTACAAAGACTAACAGATGAGGATCCAACATTTGTTGTTCAAAGAAATGCTGAGACCAAACAGCTGCTAATAGGTGGTCAAGGAAACATGCAGTTAGCAGTTATAGTTGATAAATTGAAAAATGCTTTTGGAGTAGAAGTTAATTTAACTAATCCAAAGATTGCTTATAGAGAAACAATTAAAGGAACAGCTTCTGTACAAGGAAAGCATAAGAAACAATCAGGCGGAGCAGGACAATATGGTGATGTTCATATAAGATTTGAACCATGTGAAGAAAGATTTGTTTTCGCAGAAGAGGTATTTGGCGGTGCAGTACCAAGAAACTACTTCCCAGCAGTAGAAAAGGGATTAATTGATTCTTTGGAGCATGGAGTATTGGCAGGATATCCAGTAGTTAATCTAAAGGCTACATTATTTGACGGTTCTTACCATGCTGTGGACTCTAACGAGATGGCATTTAAAATAGCTGCATCCTTAGCGTTTAAGAAAGGGATGGAAGAGGCAAAACCTATATTACTTGAACCTATAATGAAATATGAAATATCAATACCTGAGGATTACATGGGTGATGTAATGGGAGATATGAATAAACGTAGGGGAAGAATATTAGGTATGGAACAGCAGGATGATGGTACTCAAAAGGTTACTGCAGAAGCACCTCATTCTGAAATGTTTGAATATGCAATAGATTTAAGAGCTATGACTCAAGCAAGGGGAAGCTTCACAATGGAGTTTACTAGATATGAAGAGGTTCCATCTAATATAGCAGAAAAGATTATAGCACAGGCAAAAGCTGAAAGAGAATAGTAAAAAATAATAATAGGTCCAGCCATAATTGGCTGGACTTTTTGCGTAGGACAAAGGGTATGTGGGGTATATATTGAGATATAGTATATTGGGGGGAGAACGGTGTATAATATATATACTCTAGGGGATTTTGATATTAGATTCAATGATGAAACTATATTAGATGCTAAGGGATATCAGTATAAGATGCTACTGCTTTTTAAATATTTTATAACCTTTCATGGGAAAAAGCTGCTGCCAGAAAATATTATTGAAAATTTATGGATAGATAGTGACTTTCATGATCCAAAAAATGTATTAAGAACGCAGATATCTAGACTAAGAAGGATGATAAATTTAAATGAAAAAAATCTTGAATCATTTTATACTATAGAACATTTAAATGGATATTATCTTTTTAAGATAAATGATAATTGTACAATAGATATTCAACTGTTTGAGGAATTAATAAATGAAGGAAATTTACTAAAAGAAAGTAATCATGAGAGGGCCCTTTTATTATTAAAGGAAGGTCTAGAGATTTATAAGGGAGAATACTTAAGAGAAATGGAGCATGAAGAATGGGTGGTCCCTATAAGAAATAGATATCGTAGATTATACTTGCAAGGCTTATTTAGCTATATAGAAATATTAAAACAACAAGAAAAAAATGAAGATATAATCAAAATCTGTGAGGAAGCAATAGAGTATGAGCCCTATGATGAAAATTTGCATATATACTTTATTGAAGCATTGATGGAAGTCGGAGAAAAAAGGTACGCCATGAGTCATTATGAATATATTACTTCTAGGCTTTATAGTCATCTAAATATAAAACCATCTCCCAGAATGAAGGCAATCTATAAAAAACTACAATTAACTGAAGAGCATCTAGAATATGATATTGATATAAATAAAATAGATGAAGAATTAGAAGAAGAACACGGAAATAACGGTGCATTGATTTGTGAACCCTATTATTTTAAGTTTTTATATAACTTGGAAAAAAGAAAAAAATCAAGGAACTCAGTAGCTAATAGATTTGTAGGTATAGTGACCATAGAAAGTACAGGATATCTTTCTATGGAAGAAAAGGATATAAAGGAATCAATGATAGTATTAGAAGATATAATATACCATAATCTTAGAAAAGGAGATGTATTATCCAAATGGAACCATAGGCAATTAGTTTCTCTATTATCTGATATAGAGGAAAAGAGCTTAGACATAATAGTAAATAGATTACAGAAAAAGTTTTACGAAAAGAATAAAAATAGAAACATAAGATTAAGAATTAGATTTAAGCCAGTTTAATTGAATAAATAAGTTAATTTCATCCTATTAACCATATGGTTAATAGGATCTTTTAAATTTAATTACAAAATTATTACAAAGAAATCGATTTGTAATGCTGAAGAAACCTCTATGAAGTTTCGGGGTGGTATATATAGCATAAGATGAAAATAAAATATATCAGAAATTATTTTTATCAACGGAGGTGATATGTAAATGAGAAAAATATTTAAAATATCTGTTGTTTTTATTCTGGTATTATCCATGATAACAGGTATGGGATTAAGTGCATATACAACTGATACTGATGAAGCTTTTAATCCTGTAGTTGGAGAATTAGAGATAGTTCAAGATGAACAAGAAGATAAATCAGAAGAGATGCCAGCAGAGCCAGGAGATCAAACTGATCCACAAGAAGGATCAGAAGTAGGAGAACCGACAAATCCAGAAGACCCAGTAGAACCAGAAAAACCAGTAGATACTGAGAGTCCAGAGGAGCCTGAGAATCCAGAAGAACCAGTAGACCCAGAAAACCCAGTAGACTCAGAAAACCCAGAAAAACCAGTAGATCCTGAGAATCCTGAGGAACTAGTGAATCCACAAAATCCAGAGATTCCACCAGTAAATCCAGAGATGCCAGTGGTGCCAAGTTTGCAACCAGCAGTAACACCAATAGTTACAGGAATTCCTTCTATTTATGCTAAAGTATTCACTGATAAAGATGTATATTATAAAGGGGATATAGTCAATTATACTCTTAAAATAACAAACACAGGAAACGTTGATTTGTTAAATGTTGAAATAAATGATGAATTGACGGAAAGTAAGTTTATAGATCTATTAGCTATTGGATCTGAAGAAGTAATAGAAACAACATACTATATACCGCCCACACATGAGGGTGATACTATTATTAATACTATATTTATAAAAACTTTTTATGGAGAAGTAGAAGTAAGCTATGAGACAGGATTTATAATAAACATTATGGATGGTCCTAGGTTAATTAGGGATGAAGTGGAAAATCCATATTTCTTAGAAGAAGGAGATGGATGGTATTATGAAAATGATGAAGAGATAGTAGAAAATTTTGATTTTGGAGCAAGTGAGAATATAAACGTATTGTTAAATAGTAGCCCATTAAATTTAATTGAATCATTTTTAGAGTCAAGATATGAGGACTCCATAGTGGTATATAAGAGTGCTAGGATTGCACTTGGATGTAGGGCATTTGAAATTACCTTAAGTATATCTGGTAGGCCACCAAATAAGCCAATAGATGTAATTCTAGTAATAGATAGGTCTGGAAGTATGGAGTCTGGAAATCCTACTGCTATGACATATGCAAAAAATGCAGCAAAGTCATTTGCTTCTCAAGTATTAGGAAACGATAACCCGAATGATAATCGTATTGCTATAGTTAGTTATGCTCGTGGAACTAATGCTGATCAGATAGGCAGATTAAGTGATGCTTCTTTAAATAAAGAATTTACAAGCAATTTAACTCAAGTAAATAGTGCGATAAATGGATTAAATGCTAATGGAGGAACTAATACTCAAGCTGGGTTTAGAGTAGCCAAGAATCATCTAGCTCAAGCTAGGACAGAAGCTAATAAAGTGGTGATATTACTATCTGATGGAGCAGCTACTGTTAGTATAGGAAATAGATATGGTCCATCTGAGCCGAAAAATCACAATAATCATACTAGGGCGGCATATGAAGAAGGTCAGAGTATATGGTCTCAAGCAAGAGTATTTACAGTAGGATTGTTAGGAGAAGTTTCAGATTCTAAAGGTTGGCTTGATTCTTATTCAACACGAGAAATTGCTAGAGATACACTTAGGAGAGCACAAAATGCAGGATACTATGAAACACTGGCTGCAGCAGACTTAAGTGATATTTACAATCAAATATCACAACAATTAGGATACTCAGCTAAAGATGCCGTTATTGTAGATAAAATTGGTGATAATTTTGATTTGGTAGAAGATAGTTTACCAGTAGGTGTAACCTATAACCCAGATACAGGAGAAATAACTTGGTCACCAGGAACCATTATAACTAGTGTAAATATGACTTACAAAGTAAAGGCTAAACCCGAATTCCAAGGTGGAAATAATATTCCAACTAATGAATATGCAACACTAACTTATACTAATGTAAATGATGAATCTAATCAGACTAAGGTCTTTCCAGTGCCATTAGTATATGTACCTGCACCTTTAGTCGTAGGATTAACTGATAAAGAAATAATAATAGGTGACAGTGTAAATCTTGGAGAACAACTAGTAGTTACAGGAGGATATGAACCATATACCTACAAATGGACTACACCATCAGATCCTAATTGGGAATCTAATTTACAGAACCCAATATTGACTCCAGAAGATGACACATACTATATAGTAGAAGTCATAGATGCATATGGTTGTAAGAAGACAGACACTATGTTTATAAAAGTAATAAAAGGAAAAATAACAATAATAAAAAAGGTAGTAGATGGAAATAGTGCTGAAACATTCCCAGTATATATAAGAGGAGATGGAAAACAGTGGGCACATCTGGCTTATAATGGATCAATAACTACAATAAACAATCTTAGATTAGGAGATTATTCAATAGATGAAGTTGTTCCAGCAAGATATAAGCTAGTAAGTATATCCTCACCAGTTGTATCAATAGATAGAAACAATTTAGATATAACTGTAACTATTACTAACAAGAAAAATCCAGGTGGATATTTCGACGATAAAGATGAGAAAGATAATCTTTTTAAGGTAGTCATAAGCTACAGCAATAGCAATGCAAAACATTCATCACCAGTAGATTTAGGTAAAGTTGTTATGTTTGATTACTTTATAATACCACCTTCAGTATATAATGAACAGGAGCTATATGAGGGTTAAGAAAAGAGATGATTAATATGAAAAATATAAAGAAAATAATATCACCTCTAATAATAATTATTATATTTACAACGATTTATTTTTCTTGGAAAAAAGGTTATAAGTTATATATGGTTCTTAGCGGTAGTATGGAACCTAAGATTAAAACTGGTTCAGTTGTATTAGTTCAGCCTATGAATGTAGAAGAGTTAAATGTTGGAGATATTATAAACTTTAAATCTGATTTGAACAATCTAACAACTACTCATAGGATAATTGAGATAAGTGAATATCCTGAAATCTTAATAACAACAAAAGGTGATGCTAATGATATTGAAGATCCTATAAAGCTTAGAAGCGATCAGGTTATTGGAAAAATAATAATGATAATACCATACCTAGGATATGTAGCAGGTTTCTTACAAACCAGATTTGGACTATTGGTATCAATAGGAGCACCTATGTTATTTGGATTGATATATTATATTTTACAAAAAATATGGGATAAAAAAAGTATAAAGGAGGTGGATCACTTAGATTGAGCTTCTAAGTAGCAAACAATTATAAATATAGGTCGCTAAAGGCAAACTTGGGGAAACCTAAGGACGCAAAGCTATAGGGCCTTCTAACATAGATGGTAGCCTAGCCGCCGAATTACAATGAAATTAATTTTGAAATTAAAACAAAAAAAGGGAGGATTTAAAATGAAAAAGAAATTAATAATGGTAGTAGGTTTACTTTTATTAGTGACACTTATGGTTATTGGCGGAACAATGGCATGGTTTTGGGATTCAGAAGAAACAGATAATAGATTTACAGCAGGTACCGTAGCAATTGAAATTAATGAACATGGTTTTAAAGATATAGAAAAATGGAATCCAGGAGATACAACTACTAAACAAGTATCAGTTAAAAGTTTAGGCAACAAAAAATCCTATATTCGTGTATCATTAACGCCAGTATGGTTAGTAGGTGAAGGTGAAGATGCTTTACCAATAAATAATGTTATATTGAATCTTGCAACAAACAATGATTGGGTAAAATCAGGAGACTGGTATTATTATAAACATATAATAGAAGAAGAAGAAACCTCACTATTGCTTCAAAGCGTAAAACTTGATGGAGCGTTGACAGATAATAAATATCAAGATAAAACTTTGAAAATAAATGTTAAAGCAGAAGCAGTTCAAGCTTCCAACAGCGCATATATAGATGTTTGGGATATAGATGAACTTCCAGCAGAAGTAGAAACATTTGAACCAACACCATAGCAATAATAAATATAAAAAGGAAGGCCTAGGCCTTCCTTAGTCCCCCTAAAGGAGGGTAGAATATGAGGAAATTTTTATCTAAAACAATGATTTTTCTAGGAATACTTTCTTTAGTCCTAGGGGTGTTAAACACATTTGGCAATAATATAATCTATGCCGAGGACTTGGAGTTAGTGGGAAGAGACCTAGGCTTAGAAATAACTCCAGTCAATACTAGATTATTTGATCTAAGTAGACTCAACCCTGGCGATACAAAAGAAAGTAAAATTACAATACGAAATAATTATATATATGGATTTCAATTATATATGAGAACAGAAAGAATGAGTCCAATTCCTGAGGAGGGAGAAGCAGATCTATTTAAACAACTTAAATTAACTGTATATCTAGGTGGGACAGAAATATACTCTGGAGATATGATGGATTTTGCGACTACAAATATTAGTATAGGTAGATTTAATCCTAGAGATGTAAAAGAATTGAAGGCTGTAGTACACTTACCTGGACTTGAAACGGGAAACGAATTTCAAGGTAGTACTGTTGATGTAAAGTGGATATTTATAGCTCAAGCAGATACTCCTCCAGAACCGCAAGAGCCCTCAGAACCTCCAGAACCACCAGAGCCACCAACAACACCAATAACACCACTAACAACTGAAATAATACCAGAGGAGCCTGAAGAAATAATAGATGAAGAAATTCCGGAAGATATACCAGAAGAAATAATTGACGAAGAAGTGCCAGTGGATGTACTAGAAGTAGATGAAGAGGAAGAGATAGAAGAGGAAATACCTCAAGATGTACCTAGAATGCCAAAAACAGGTGAAATATCACCTATTATATTTTACGGTGCAGGAGTATTGTTCCTCATAATAGGAGTAGAACTTGGATTTAAGAAGAAAGAATAGCTGGAAGTAAACCTTCCAGCTTATTATTTGTTTAAATACCAGAGTAAGATGGGTATTTAATAAATAAATATAATTAATTATATATTACAGAAAATTAACTTTGATATTCTAGAATTAAATGGTAAAATTATGATAATTTAATATTAAAGCTGTGTGACAAGTACAAAAGTCCAAAAATGTCTTTTGTAAGCTGTCAAACGATAAAAGCAAACTTGAGGAAACTCAAGGACGCAAAGCTATAGGGCCTGAAATAGGCAGCCAGTTACCGAAAGGGGAGTTTAAATGAAAAAAAGATGTTTTTCCATACTTTGTATGCTTGTTTTTTTATTAACTTTTACAGGACAAGTTATTGGAGATTCAATATATGCAATATCCGCTTTAGATAATAATCTTGTTAAGGTTGACAGTATAAAAGAAGACAAAGGTATGAGGATTATGGTTGAAAAGGGCGATGAAAAGTATTATTATAGCCTCAATAAAACAACTGAAATAATTCCACTACAATTGGGTAAAGGAATATATACTGTAAAGATATTGCAAAATACATCTGGAGATAAATATAAGGTAATTCAAAAGCAAGACATAACTATAACAAATTACAATTTAAATGAAATATACCTAGCTTCAACACAACCAGTTTATTGGAGTGATAAGGAAAAAGTAATAAAATTAGCAAAGGATTTAACTAAGGATAAAAAGACAGATAAGGAAAAGGTAGAAGCAATTTATAAATATATTGTAAAAAATATAAAGTATGATTATAATAAAATTAAGGGGTTATCAAATGATTATGTGCCAGAAATTGATAAGATATTGGCGGATAAATCAGGTATTTGTTATGATTATGCATCCCTCTTTGCTGGAATGTTAAGATCTATTGGAATTCCAACAAAATTAGTAAAAGGATATAAGAACGATTTAAAAGAATATCATGCATGGAACCAAGTTTTACTAGATGGAAGCTGGATTACTATAGATACAACCTATGATGCTGCACTAAAAAAAGGAAATATAAAGATCAGCATGATAAAAGATGGTACTGAGTATAATAATGTAAGAGAATACTAAGGTAATAATATATATTTGCTCTAAATTTTATTAGAGCAAATATTTTGAAGACGAAGGACAAAGAAAGTCAAAGTCAAAGGAGGGTATATATGCCTGGTTTAAGTAATATTATAGAAAGATTCATTAAATCTATGCTGGAAATGGCAGAAGATAGTACAATCGAAATCCAGAGAAATGAATTGGCGGAAAAGTTTGATTGTGCACCTTCTCAGATAAATTATGTATTAACCACTAGATTTACCCCCTATCAAGGGTATTATATTGAGAGTAGAAGGGGTGGAGGTGGGTATATTAAGATTATAAAGGTAGGTATAGATGAAAATGAAGATATCAATAATATTATAGTAGATATTATTGGTGAATCAATTACAAAAAATAAAGCATATCATATAATTGATGGATTGATTGAAGAGGAATTCATTAGTAAAAGAGAAGGAGATATCATAAAAGCAGCAATAGGTGATAGGGCTTTAAATATAGAAAATGTAAATAGTCGAAATAAATTAAGGGCAGATGTTTTAAAAAACATCCTGCTAATCCTTGTTAAATAGGAGGTGTTATTGTGTTATGTCAAGCATGTGAAAAAAATAATGCAACTATTCATTTTACAAAAATAATCAATGGAAGTATAGAAGAAATGCACTTATGTGAATCCTGCGCTAAGAAGAACAACGATTTGGATTTTAGTTTTCCCTTCTCATTCCAAAAGATTTTTACAGGCCTTATGGGCTCTATGCAGGAAGGAAAACAGGAAATAAAAAATATTTCATGTCCCCAATGTGGTCTAACCTATAGGAAGTTTCTAGAAGTGGGAAAATTTGGTTGTGCAATGTGTTATGAGGCATTTAGTGAGGACGTTGATTCATTATTAAAGGGAATACATGGTCATAGTGAACATAAAGGGAAAATACCCACAAAGACAAATAATAAAACCATTCAGAAAAAGGCAATTGAATCTTTGAGAAGAGAACTAGAAGAATCTATAGTTAAAGAGGATTTCGAAAGAGCAGCAGTTTTAAGGGACGAAATAAAAAAACTGAGTAGCAAAATTGATGGATTTGAGAGGTGATAAAAGTGGCTAAATGGTTAGATGGTGAAGGCAAGGAAGAAGATGTAGTGGTTAGTACTAGATTGAGACTTGCAAGAAATATAGCTAATTATAAATTTCCAGATTTTATGACTACAGATGAATCAGAGTTTGTTACAGAAGAAGTTCTAGGTGTTATGAAAAATAGCAAAGAGATATATAGATTTTATAGGGTTAAAGATTTACAAGAATTAGAGAGAGCTGTATTTGTTGAGGAGCATTTAATAAGTCCAAACCTTGCAGGAAGTGTAAGAAATGGAAGCTTTCTTTTAAGAGATGACGAGAAGTCAACTATAATGATTAACGAGGAAGACCACATTCGAGTACAAGTCTTACTCTATGGATTAAATTTTGAAGATGGTTGGGAATTTTGTTCTCGTATAGATGATTCTCTAGAAGAAAATATTGAATATGCCTTTCATGATAAATTTGGATATTTGACTTCATGTCCAACCAATGCAGGAACAGGCCTTAGGGCTTCAGTGATGGTACACCTTCCTTGTTTAGCAATGACAGGTCATATAAATACTATAATAGATGGATTAAGTAAAATAGGTTTGACTGCAAGAGGTCTTTATGGTGAAGGATCTAAGGCATTAGGGCATCTTTTTCAAATATCTAATCAAACTACCTTAGGGGAAAAGGAAGAAGATATTATAAAAAAATTAAATAAGGTAATATTACAAATAGTAGCAAGAGAAAGAAGCACTAGGGCTTATATGATGGATAAGAAAAAACTAGAGTTAGAAGATAAGGTGTTCAGATCACTTGGAATTTTAAATTATAGTAGGCTCATATCTTCTACGGAGGCTATGACTCATTTGTCTAATGTTAAACTTGGATGTGATATGGGCATAATAACTGGTATGAATCCTAAGGATATAGTAAAACTAATGATAAATATACAGCCTGCTAGTATACAAGCAAACTTGCATAGGGATATGATAAAAGATGAAAGAGATATGTATAGAGCACAGATAATAAGAAATAATTTAATTAATATGGAGGGATAGTAGATATGGCAATGTTTGGAAGATTTACTGAAAGAGCACAAAGGGCAATACTCTTATCCCAAGAAGAGGCTAAGGGTCTAAAACATAATTATGTAGGTACAGAGCATCTATTATTAGGACTAATAGCTGAAGGAGAAGGTGTAGCGGCGAAGGCATTGCTACAACTAGGTGTTACCTTAGATAAGGCTAGACAAGAAGTGGTTTCTGCTATTGGGGAAGGTCAATATGGTGCAGATATTTTAGGATTTACTCCTAGGACCAAGAGAATATTTGAATTAGGCTTTGTTGAGGCAAGAAATCTAGGGCATAATTATGTAGGTACAGAGCATTTATTACTTGGCCTATTATCTGAAGGTGAAGGAGTTGCAATTGTCGTATTAAAAAAACTAGGAGTAGATATAGAAAAGTTAGGAGAATTAGTCCTTAGTATGATAACGGATGTAAATCCAAAGCAGGGACAAAATACAGAAGGTATGAATCAAAACACTCCTAACTTAGGTAAATATAGTACTGATTTAAACAAATTAGCATCTTCTGGGAAAGTTGATCCTGTTATTGGTAGAACAAAGGAGATAGAAAGAGTAATTCAAGTTTTAAGTAGGAGAACTAAGAACAATCCTGTTCTTATTGGAGAGCCAGGTGTAGGGAAGACTGCTATTGCAGAAGGTTTAGCGCAAAAGATAGTAGAAGGTCAAGTACCTGAGATTATAAAGGATAAAAGAGTCCTTACTTTAGACTTACCAGGAATGATTGCAGGAGCAAAATATAGAGGTGAATTTGAAGATAGATTAAAGTCTGTAATGAAAGAGCTAAAGGAAGCTGGAGATGTTATACTTTTCATAGATGAATTGCATACAATAGTAGGCGCAGGAGCTGCTGAAGGAGCTATAGATGCTTCAAATATATTAAAACCTGTATTAGCACGAGGAGATCTACAAGTAGTTGGAGCAACAACAATAGATGAATATAGAAAGTATATTGAGAAGGATTCAGCTCTAGAAAGAAGGTTTCAGCCTATTATGGTTGAAGAGCCTAATGTAGAAGATACTATCAAGATATTAGAAGGTCTAAGAGATAGGTATGAGGCTCATCATAGAGTTAAAATAACAGATGAGGCCATCAAAGCAGCTGCTGAGTTATCAAGCAGATATATAACAGATAGATTTTTACCTGATAAAGCTATTGATTTAATAGATGAGGCAGCTTCTATGATTAGAATAAATTCTTATGTAGCACCAGAAGAGTTGAAGAATTTAGAAGAAAGATTAGAAGAACTATCTCAGGAAAAAGAAGAAGCAATAAATACCCAGAACTATGAAAAGGCAGCAAAGATAAGGGATATGGAAAGACAGGTAAAGGAAGAGTTACAAAATAATAAGGTTAAATGGCAACAAGAAAAGCAAACATCAAGTATGGTAGTTGGTTATGATGAGATTGCTAAGGTAGTATCTAGTTGGACAGGAGTACCAGTAACTAAAATGACTACAGAGGAAAGTGAAAGGTTGTTAAACCTAGAAAATATATTACATGAAAGAGTAGTTGGGCAAGAGCAGGCTGTAAGGGCAATAGCTAGTGCAGTAAGAAGATCAAGGGTTGGACTCAAGGATCCAAAGAAGCCAGTGGGTAGTTTTATATTTGTAGGACCTACAGGAGTGGGTAAAACATATTTGGCTAAAGCTTTAGCAGAAGCTTTATTTGGTGATGAGGATGCTATGATAAGGATTGATATGTCGGAGTATATGGAAAAACACTCTGTATCAAGACTTGTAGGTTCACCTCCTGGATATGTTGGATATGATGAGGGTGGACAGTTAACTGAGGCAGTGAGAAGAAAACCATATGCAGTAGTTTTATTTGATGAAATAGAAAAGGCGCATCCAGATGTATTTAATATGCTTCTACAAATATTAGATGATGGAAGACTTACTGATTCAAAGGGAAGAACTGTAGACTTCAAGAACACTGTAATTATAATGACTTCCAATGTGGGTGCAACATCCATTAGAAAACAAAATGTATTAGGTTTTTCTACAGGCAGAGAAGATAATAGAGAAGAATATGAAAAGATGAAGGATACAATAACTGAGGAATTAAAAAGAACATTTAGACCTGAGTTTTTAAACAGACTAGATGAAATTATAGTATTCCATAGCTTAGAAGAAGAACATGTAAAAGAAATTGTTGACATTATGATAAAGGATTTAGAAAAACGTCTTCTAAAAATTGGAGTTAAGATAGACGTATCAGAGAACACAAAAAACTATATTGCTAGTAAGGGATTTGATGCAGTCTATGGAGCAAGACCACTTGAAAGAACCATAAGAAAAATGATAGAAGACCAACTGGCTGAAGAGATATTGAAAGGCAATGTATCTAAGGAAGATGATATTATCATCGACTTTGAAAATGATAAACTAGCATTCAAAAAGTAGACTCTGCACACCTATTATACTTCCTGCGGAGCAAATTAAAGTAGGGGACGGCTTTGGTGCCGTTCCTCAATATTATGGGGGAAAATATGAAGAAAAAGACCATATTTAAATGTGAAAATTGTGGATATCAAAGTAGTGGAATTCTAGGTAGATGTCCAGAGTGCAATTCTTGGCATAGCATTAAAGAAACTATACTTGAAGAAAGAAAGGGAACTCCTAGTTCTAGGGTAAGAGTAGAAAAAAAACCTATTAAAAGATTACAAGATGTAGTAGCTACAAACAGTGATAGGATTATAACTAATATAAATGAATTCAATAGAGTAATGGGAGGGGGTATAGTTAAAGACTCAATAACTATACTTTCGGCAAAACCAGGGGCTGGAAAATCTACATTACTATTACAGGTAGCAAATGATTTAGCTAAGATGGGTTATAAGGTTTTGTATGCATCAGGTGAAGAAAGTGAATCCCAGATAAAGGGAAGAGCTGACAGAATTATAGAGAGGATTAATTCTAATGTATGGGTAATGTCTGATAATAGCATGGATAATGTTTTAGAGACCATAGGAGAAATAGATCCAGAACTAATTATCATAGATAGTATTCAAACCTTTACACTTGAAGAATTTTCTAACTCTAGGGCTGGATCTCCTACTCAAACAATGGAATGTGCAAATGCCTTAGTCCAAGTAGCCAAAAATCCAGACAGGCCTAGGGCTGTTATCTTAGTAGGACAAATGACAAAGGAAGATGAGATAGCGGGAGTTAGAGCTTTGGAGCATTTAGTAGATGCTGTACTAATTATAGAAGGTGAAAGTGGAGAAGAATTGAGAACCTTATTAACTACCAAAAATAGATATGGCTCTACTGGTGAAATGGGTTTTTTCTATATAACAGATAAAGGGATGATTTCTATAGATAATCCTTCTGAATACTTTATGACAAGTAGAGAGGGAAATAATATTATGCCGGGTAGTTCTATTACAGTTGTTAGAGAAGGAACTAGGCCAATTATTTTGGAAATAGAGAGCTTGGTATCGGATTCCTTTACTCCATATCCATCAAGAATAGGAGAAGCCCTTAAAAGAGAACAACTAAATACTCTAGTATCAATAATAGAACAAAGGGCTGGAATAAAATTCTATGATAAAAATGTAGTTATAAAAACTACAGGTGGAATAAAATTAAAAGAGCAAGCATCAAATCTTGCTGTACTTATGAGCATAGTATCTTCAGTAAAACATAAGGGTATACCAAACGATACTGTTTTTATAGCAGATGTTGGATTAACTGGAGAATTAAAGAGGGTCCCATCCCTTGAAGGTAGAATTAGAGAGTTAGATAGAATGGGATTTAAAAGAGCATATGTAGCTCCTAACAGTGGAAAGGGAATAAAGACAACAAATCTTAAGATTATAGAATTGGAAACCCTAAGAGATGTAATAAAGGATATATTTGATTAAAATACAAAATAGGCTAGACGACTCTAGCCTATTTTTCATACTTTAAAATTAATATCAATTCTATTTTAAACTAAAAACACCAAGGGTTTTAATAGTATTATATTCCCTTTCTAAGATTTCATCCATATTCAAATCTAATGAGTTGCATAAGGCAGCTAGGTAAAAAATATATGAACCAATTTCTTCGTTAAGAACATCCTTACATCCATCACAAATATTGCCTTCTACATGAGTTTTGGCAGCCTTTAACATTTCTTCAAATGTATCCTTACTATAATCCTGCTTAGTAGCATTGATAGAAATACACCCACAAGAAGTAACGGATTTTGCCACAGCTCTATTAATTCGAGCATTATACTCATCAAGTTTTGTTATTATATCTAATATACTTTTATGTCTAATAAGAACCTTAGAGACTTGGTCTTGAAAATCTTTACATATTGAATTAGCATCTGTGTTCGTAATATTGTCACTCATATTCTCCACTCCCGTCAAAAGATTATTTGCTATACATCAATTATACTTATGAAGACAAGCAGTTGTCAAATATTTCTATCAATTTATTATAAAAGATTTTGAAAATAAGGGATCTATAATAACTTTTTAAAATACTAAGAAAAGGGATTGACAACTGAAATGTGTCTGTGATACAATATAAACTTTACAATTTCAGCAAAATGATGTATAATAGGATAGAATAGGAAAATAGGAGGTTTTCAAATGTTTAATATTGGAGATAAAGTAGTATATCCTATGCATGGTGCTGGAATTATTGAAGGCATAGAAGAAAGAGAAATCTTAGGTGAAAAAAGAAGATATTTCATTATGAGAATGCCTATTGGGGATATGAAGGTTATGGTTCCAGTAGACAATATTGAAGAAGTTGGTGTAAGAGAAATAATAAATAACACAGAATTAGATAAGGTAATTTCTATACTTAAGGGCAGTAAAACAGCTATGCCTCAGAACTGGAATAGAAGATATAGAATAAATATGGATAGGATAAAATCTGGAGATATATTCGAAATTGCAGCAGTTGTTCGAAATCTTCTAACCATGGATATGGAAAAAGGTTTATCAACAGGTGAAAGAAAGATGTTAAGCTCTGCCAAACAGATGCTGTTATCTGAGATGGTTTTAGTAGCAGATTCTGATGTTGACAAAATTGAGCAATTAGTACTAGAAGCAATTAAGTGTCAAGAAGAAGACGAAGAAGACGAAAAAGATGAAGATGCTACAGAAAATTAATTAACAAAATACAAAGATAGGGTTTATTTTATTGAAAAATTGGTAATAAATATATACTAGTAGGAGGTGAATTGATGATTGATAAAATTTTGAAAGGAGTCATTGGATTAGTAGGGGCCTTAATGGGATTTAGTATTCTAACTCTATTTGTCAACCTAGGTATTGTTGAAATGTCTAGAGGTGGATGGCTTAACTTAATAATACATCTAGGTGTTTCTATTTTATTTGGAATTATATTCTTTTCTTTATCATCAAGAATGATTGATAGAGGTAGAAAGTTAGTTAAATTAATTGAAAATGAATTAGAAAAATTTTCTGCCTATGATATTACAATATCTTCTGTAGGTCTTATTGTTGGATTGGTAATAGCGTTTTTATTGTCTCAGCCACTAAATAGCTTAGGAATTCCGTATATTGGAGTAATCGCATCTATTATATTATATAGCATGTTTGGATACTTAGGATTGACTATTCCTCATAGAAAAAGGGATGATATATCTTCAACTCTAGGAAATATAAAGAGAAGTCCTAAAGATAAAACAAAGACTCAAAATAGAGTATACCCTAAGATATTGGACACATCTGTAATAATTGATGGCAGAATAGCTGATATTTGTAAGACTGGATTTATTGAAGGACCTCTCATTATTCCAGAATTTGTATTAGAAGAATTGCAACATATTGCAGATTCATCAGACTCTCTAAAAAGAAACCGAGGAAGAAGAGGTCTAGATATTTTAAACAAGATACAAAAGGAATTGGATATTGAGGTAATAATAAATGATAAGAAGTTTGATGATGTTCAAGAAGTTGATTCAAAACTTCTAAAGTTAACTCAACTACTTAAAGGAAAAATAATAACAAACGATTATAATTTGAACAAGGTAGCAGAAGTACAAGGAATATCCGTACTCAATATCAATGAACTAGCCAATGCTGTAAAACCAGTAGTATTGCCGGGAGAAGAAATGTTTGTACAGGTGGTAAGAGATGGTAAGGAGTTAGGTCAAGGCCTCGCGTATCTAGATGATGGTACCATGATAGTCGTAGAAAGTGGTAGAAAATTTATCGGAGAAACTATAGACGTAGTGGTAACATCAGTTCTACAAACATCTGCTGGAAGAATGATATTTGCTAAACCAAAATCAATGATAGATAGAGCAGTTTAAGACCCTGTCGGGTCTTTTTTCTTTTTTGAGGTAATAATAATTATTGTTTATTGTTACAATATACTGTGTTATAATACTCTAAGAGGTGAATAAGATGTATAAAAACTACTATGTATCTGTTATTATTGCTGCTGCAGGGATGAGTAATAGAATGGGAAGCAGAATAAATAAACAGTTTATAGCTATAGGTGGTAAACCTATACTTGCTCATACAATTGAAAAATTTGAAGAATGCAGATACATTGATGAAGTAATTCTAGTAGCTAAGGAAGAAGAGATTGAATACTGTAGAAAAGAAATAGTTAAGAAATATAGATTTAATAAAGTTGCAAATATAATTAGAGGCGGAAAAGAAAGACAAGATTCAATATATAATGGAATATTAGCGTTAAATGAAAAATCAAATATTGTTTTGACTCATGATGGAGCTAGACCATTTGTTAAGATTGAAAATATTGAGGATGGTATAAAGGGTACTATTGAACATGGAGCCTGCGTCATAGGGGTTCCAGTAAAAGATACAATTAAAGTAGTAGGGGAAAATAAAACCATAGATAATACGCCTCAAAGATCTTTGTTGTGGGCTGCGCAGACTCCCCAGTGTTTCTTTAAGGATGTACTTGTTAAAGGATATGAAAATGCCATAGCCAGTGGATTTGTTGGTACTGATGATAGCTCAATAGTTGAGAGAATAGGTCATGATGTTAAGATGATTATGGGGTCTTATGAAAACATTAAAATAACTACTCCTGAGGATATAATTCTTGCTGAATCTTTAATTAAAGATAAAGATAATATATTTAGAAGAAGAGAGTTTATATTTCAAAGTAGGTAGTATGGATAGGTGATAATATGAAAATAGGATTTGGTTATGATGTTCATCAACTTGTAGAAGAGAGAAAATTAATTATAGGTGGAGTGGAAATTCCATTTGAGAAAGGACTCTTGGGTCATTCTGATGCAGATGTTCTTATTCATGCCATAATGGATAGTATTTTAGGTGCATTAGCCCAAGGAGATATAGGAAAGCATTTTCCCGACACAGATATGAAATATAAGGATATAGCTAGTACTTACCTTTTATCCCAGGTATTTGAAGTTATGAAGGATAAAGGATATGAGATAGGTAATATAGATGCCACAATAGTAGCGCAAAGACCAAAATTAGCTCCATATATTGATGATATGAGGACTATAATAGGGGATATTTTACATACCTCCATAGACAATATAAATATAAAGGCTACTACTACAGAATGGTTAGGTTTTGTAGGTAGAGAAGAGGGAATTTCTTCTTATAGTGTTTGTTTGCTTAATAAAATAATTGACATAGTATAATACTATTAGTATAATGTGGATATATTATATAGATGAAGATGGGAAATAGTAGATATTATAGGTCATAGAGAGGGAGTCAAATGGTGAAAGACTTCTGTCCTCCCTGATATTGAACCTATCCTGGAGTCTTTAAGTCAAAAGCTTAAACGGTTGTGCGTTATAACTATTGAGTGAACCTTTATTAGGTTTATTAGAGTGGTACCGCGGAATTTAACCTTTCGTCTCTAGAGTAGAGATGGAAGGTTTATTTTATTTTTATAAATATTTCATGGGAAAGAAGATAAAAAGAAAAAACACTCGTTTCCTTCAAGATTTAATATCTTCATCAACTCATTTTAAAACAGGAAACTAATGGAACGCTTCGCTAAAAGCCCTAGTTTCCAAAACAGTTTTAAAATTTCGTTGGAAGATATTGCAAATCTTTCAGAGGCATTCGCACATTTTTTCTTTTTATCTTCAGGCTAATTAAAAAGCTAAAATAATTATCAATTATTAATTGTAATTTTAAAATAAGGAGAGTGATTTTTTATGAGAATGTCAAAACTTTATATACCTACCTTAAGAGAAATGCCAGCGGAGGCAGAAATAGCAAGCCATAAGTTACTCCTAAGGGCAGGTATGATGAGAAAATTAGTAAGTGGAGTATACTCTTATTTACCAATGGGATATAAGGTAATAAGAAAAGTGGAACAAATTGTTAGAGAGGAAATGGATAGGGCAGGATCACAGGAATTATTGATGTCTGCTATTCAACCAAAAGAAATATGGGAAGCAACAGGTAGATGGGACAATTTCGGACCAGAGATGTTTAAGCTTAGAGATAGAAATGATAGAGAGTTCTGCCTTGGACCGACACATGAAGAATATTTTACTAATTTGATAAAGGATGAAGTAAAATCCTATAAGCAACTTCCATTAAATCTTTATCAAATTCAAACAAAGTATAGAGATGAGAAAAGACCAAGATTTGGATTGATGAGATGTAGAGAATTTATAATGAAGGATGCCTATAGCTTTGACGTAGATGAAGAAAACATGAAAAAAGCCTATGAAATAATGTGGGAAGCCTATGATAAAGTATTTACTAGACTTAAATTAAAATATAAAGTGGTTCAAGGAGATACTGGAGCTATGGGTGGTAAAATATCTCATGAATTCATGGCCATGTCAGAAGTAGGTGAAAGCCTTATAGCATATTGCGACAATTGTGATTATGCAGCTACTGATGAAAAAGCAGAAGTAGTATATCGAGTTAATGAAAATTCAGGAAAAGAATTAGAACTGGAAAAAGTATATACTCCAAATGTAACAACTATTGAGGCGTTAGTAGAGTTCTTTAATGTAGAGCATAGCAACTTTGCAAAGGCATTGGTATTTAATGTGACAGGTAAGCCAGTAGTAGCCATAATTCCTGGAGATAGGGAATTAAATGAAACTAAGTTTTGCAATTATTTAGGCATTGCTGAACATGACTTAGAAATGGCAGACGAAGAGATGATATTGGATATCACAGGTGCAAATAAAGGATTCACTGGTCCTATTGGTTTGAAAGAAGGAGTTAGGCTTTTAGTTGACTCTAGAATTACTAAGATGAAAAATCTAGTAGTAGGAGGCAATGAAACAGATTATCATATAAAAAATGTAAATTACGGTAGAGATTTTACTGGAGAAGTAGTAGAAGATTTACTTTTAGTAAGAGAAGGAGACATCTGCCCTAAATGTGGTGAACCACTTAAAATGGATAGAGGAATTGAGGTGGGTAATATATTCCAACTAGGAACAAAATATTCAGATTCCTTAGGGGCTACATTCCTAGATGAAAATGGTAAGGAAAAACCCTTTATAATGGGTTGTTATGGTATAGGTGTTTCAAGATCAGTGGCTGCAGTAGTTGAGCAATATCATGATGAAGATGGTATAATATGGCCTTTAGTTGTAGCACCTTATCATGTGATCATAACTATAGTAAATGTAAAAGCTGAAGAACAAGTAGAATTAGGGGAAAAACTATATGAAGATTTAAGTTCCTTAGGCTTAGAGGTTATTTTAGATGATAGAAATGAAAGAGCAGGAGTTAAGTTTAAAGATAGAGATTTAATAGGAGTTCCAATTAGAATAACAGTAGGTAAGAGGGCCGGTGAGTCTATTGTGGAATATTCCATTAGAGGAAAAGATGAGAAGATAGAGATTAGTATCGGTGAAATAATATCCCTAATAAAGGATGAATTTCATAAAGAAGGTCTAAATATATAGTATGATAAAAAAATATGGTCCTAGGACCATATTTTTTATCAAAAAAGAAGGAGTTTTAAAATAAATGTAGAATATTTACAGTATAGCAAATTAACTTGATAAAGGTAAAGGGTTATTTATAGTTTTATAATGACTTATATATTTATTTTATTAAAATCAAGACTTCATAAATCAAGATGATAGGTAATGTATAAAAAATTATAATCATATTATAAGAAAAACAAAATATAATGTGTATTATATATGATGGAGGGGTGCTATGCTATTAGAAATGGAAGCCGAACTACTTGAACTATGTGAAAAATTCACTAATATATTGTATGATTTAAAAGAAAAATCATTAATATCAGAAGATGAATTTAATATTCACTCGAAGGAAAAAATAAAATTTATAGAAAGATCTACAAGACTACTGGTGTTGCAATAATATTTTTTTAAAATGGAATACTATATTAAATCTTAGTACTAAGATTTAATATAGTATTTTTCTTTTAGAACCAATTTTACAGGGGAGAGTTTACACTTATGGATCAGTGATATATAATATAAGATTATAAGATATTAAATCAGGAGGTGTCAGTTGTGAAAGAAGTAAGATTAAGATTTGCTCCAAGTCCTACAGGTTTTATACATATAGGCTCTATTAGAACTGCTTTGTATAATTATTTATTTGCTAAACGTAATAACGGCAAGTTTATTTTGAGAATAGAAGATACTGACCAGACAAGATTTGTAGAAGGAGCCATAGAGAATCTAATAGAATCTTTACATTGGGCTGGAGTAGAGTATGATGAGGGAGTATTCGTAGAAGAGGGCAAGGTTGTACAAAAGGGCGATCATGGTCCATATATCCAATCAGAAAGATTAGATATATATAAAAAGTATGTAGATGAGCTTATTGAAAAAGGCCATGCATATTATTGTTTCTGCTCTAAAGAAAGACTTGAAGAGGTACGTGAAGAACAAAAGATTAAAGGACTCGTTCCAAAATATGATGGTTTCTGTAGGAATGTATCCTTGGAAGAAGCGAGAGAAAGAATTGCAAAAGGTGAGGAATATGTAGTTAGATTAAAATTACCTCAAAACTATGATGTAAAGTTCCATGATTTAGTTAGAGGAGATATTGTAATAAATACAGATGATATTGATGATCAAGTATTATTAAAATCTGACGGATATCCCACATATCATATGGCGGTAGTAGTAGATGATCATTTAATGGAGATAACTCATATAGTTAGAGGAGAAGAATGGTTGCCGTCTACACCAAAACATATTTATTTATATGAAGTATTTGGATGGGAAAAACCGGTATACGTTCATCTTCCAACTGTATTAAACAAGGATAGGAAAAAATTAAGTAAACGTCAAGGTGATGTTTCTGTAGAAGACTTTAGGGATAAAGGTTATTTACCAGAGGGATTAATCAATTATTTAGCTCTAGTAGGCTGGAGCCCAGAAGATAATCAGGAAATCCTTTCCATGGATGAGCTAATAGAGAAATTTTCTTTTGAAAGAGTTTCAAAAACTGGTGGGATATTTGATAAAGATAAGTTGGATTGGGTAAATGGACATTATATAAGAAGTTCATCTATTGAAAGAATCACAGATATGGCTATACCGTATTTAAAAGAAGCAGGATTAATCAATGATGAGTTTGTAGAGAAAAAGTATGAATGGCTTACGTTGTTAGTTAAGACTGTTCAAGAGAGTTTAGATACAGTAGCAGAAATAGTTGGAAAAGTAGAATTCATCTTTAAAGACCATGTGGAGATAGTAGAAGAGGATGCTCTAGAGATAATAAAAGGTGAACAGGTAAAAACTGTTCTTGAAGCTATAAAAGAAGAATTAAATAATGTAGAAGAAATAGATGAAGAGTATGCCAAAGGATTTATGAAATTAATCCAAAAAGCTACAGGAGTTAAGGGAAAGAATTTATTTATGCCAGCCAGAGTAGCTCTAACGGGCGCAGCACATGGACCAGAGTTCGTGAATATACTAGTTCTACTAGGTAAGGAAAATATATTAAAGAGAATTGATTATGTAATAGAAAATTATATTTAGTTATTAGTTATTCGCTATTAACTATTCACTACAAAAAAGGAGGGAAGAGATGAAGCTTTATAATACTCTAACAAGAAAAAAAGAAGAGTTTATACCAGTAGTAGAAGGTCAGGTTAGTATGTATACCTGTGGTCCAACTGTTTATAATTATATACATGTCGGAAATGCTAGACCTATGGTAATATTTGACACCTTAAGAAGATTTTTTATATACAGAGGATATGATGTTAAGTATGTTGTAAATTTTACAGATATAGATGACAAGATAATAAATAGAGCCAATGAAGAAAATACTACTTTTAAAGAGATTGCAGATAGATATATTGAAGCCTTCATGGAGAATGCAAATGGTCTAAATATATATGAAGAAAAAACTATACATCCCAAGGCTACAGAATTTATTCAACCAATGATCCAGTTTATAGAGGCGTTAATAGAAAAAGGAGCAGCTTATAATGTAGATGGCAATGTTTATTTCAATATAGATAGTGCAAAGGATTATGGAAAGCTTTCTAGAAAAAACATTGAGGACTTAGTAAGTGGTGCTAGAGTTGAGGTCAGTGAAGAGAAAAATAACCCTATGGATTTTGCCCTATGGAAAAAGGCTAAAGAAGGAGAGCCATATTGGGAAAGCCCTTGGGGACCTGGTAGACCAGGATGGCATATTGAGTGTTCTGTTATGTCTAGGACTTTATTGGGAGATACTATAGATATTCATGCAGGTGGTGAAGATCTTCAGTTTCCACACCATGAAAATGAAATCGCTCAATCAGAGACTTTAACTGAGAAGCCTTTTGCAAACTACTGGCTGCATAATGCTATGTTAAATATAGATAATCAAAAAATGTCTAAATCTCTAGGAAATTTCTTCACTGTAAAAGAAATTGCAGAAGAATTTGACTTAGAAACTCTTAGATTCTTTTTGCTATCTGCTCATTATAGATCACCTATAAATTTTACCAGAGAAATAATGCAGCAAATGGAAAGTGGCCTAGAAAGATTGTACAATGGAAAGAAAAATTTAGAATATTTACTAGATAAGGCAGAAGATAGAGAATTAAATGAAGAAGAGAATAATTTATTAGAGACAATAGAAAAGTTTAAAAAAGACTTTATTGAAAGCATGGAGGATGATTTAAACACTGCTGATGCCATTGCATCTATTTTTGAACTTGTTAAATTCTCTAATTCAAACCTAGATGAAAAATCATCTAAAAAAATGATTCGAAAAGCTTATGACTTACTACTAGAGTTATCTAATGTTCTGGGAATATTAAATAAGAAAGATGAAATTTTAGAAGATGAAATTTTAGAACTTATAGAAAAGAGAACTGAGGCTAGAAAGAATAAAAACTTTAAACTAGCTGATGAGATTAGAGATACCCTAAAGGAAAAGGGAATAATTTTAGAAGATACCCAAGAAGGGGTGAAATGGAAACATATATAGCCTATGGAAGAAAACAATTTATTTAGAAAAATGAATACAGAATTAAGTGCAGAGGATATAGCTATGTTATCTCCTCTGCAACTTGCATATATAGGGGATGCAGTATATGAACTATTAGTTAGAACATATCTCTTAGAAAAGAAACTGCCAGTTAAAGAATTGCATAAATCAACTACTAAATATGTAAAGGCTAAGGCTCAAGCAACTATAGTACATGTTTTAGAAGATGTACTTAGTGAGGAGGAGCAGACAATAGTTAAAAAAGGTAGAAATGCAAAGTCTAACACCATGCCTAAAAATGCTGATATGATAGATTATAAATATGCTACTGGCTTTGAGGCCCTAATAGGATATCTTTATTTAACTAGACAAGATAATAGAATTGCAGAATTATTTGAAAAAGTATCAAATATAGAAATTAACTAATGAAGAAAAGGGGGATTTTAGTGGCTAAGGTAGAACTTTTAAGATATACGCCTGATGGTGAAAAATTAATTGCAGCAGCTGCCAGACTTTGCTATTCTCCTATAGGCGTTAGTGAGATAGAAGAAAGTTTGGATGAAGATAAGGTTAAATCATTTCTATCCTTATTAATGGATTTAAATCATGAAAGTCCTATAGAGCATGTTAGTTTTACATTTGGAGTTGAAGGTGTATCCCGTACATTAACTCATCAATTAGTAAGACATAGAATTGCAAGTTTTTCTCAGCAATCTCAAAGATATGTGAAGCTTGAGCAATTTGAATATATAATACCACCAGCTATTAGGAATAATAAGAAGGCTAAGGAATTATTCCAAAATGCTATGGAGGAGGACCAAAAATACTATAATGAAATAACAGACTTATTGTTCCACGAACACTATAGTAAATACATTAAAGAGGGATTTTCTGAGAAGGAAGCTAAAAACAAGGCTGAAAAGGAGTCTATAGAAGATGCAAGATATATTTTTCCTAATGCCTGTGAGACAAAAATAGTATTTACTATGAATGCTAGGGCTTTACTTAATTTCTTTAGACTTAGATGCTGTAATAGGGCTCAATGGGAAATAAGGGAACTTGCAATTTTAATGCTAAAAGAAGTAAAAAAGGTTTATCCTATATTATTCAAAAATGCTGGACCAGGATGTGTAAATGGGCCTTGCCCAGAAGGAAAGATGACCTGTGGGAAAATGGTAGAAGTTAGAGAAAAGTTTATGACCCAACACAGCGAACGATAGTGAGTAAATAGATTTGAGTTGCGAAACTGCGGAATTATTAAGTATGAAAGGTGTGAATAAATGGACTTTCAATATGTGGTTGGAAGAAATCCTGTTTTAGAAATACTTAAAACAGATAAGGAAATAGAAAAACTATATATTTTAAAGGGAGAACTTCAAGGCTCCATAAATAAAATAGTTGGAATAGCTAAGGATAGAAATATTGTAATACAACAAGTAGATAAAAACAAACTTGATTCACTATCAGAGGGCAACGCCCATCAGGGAGTAGTTGCATTAGTTACATCTTACAGATATGTAAATATAGAGGATATACTGAATAGGGCTAAAGAGAGAAATCAGCCTCCTTTTATTGTAGTTTTAGATGGCTTGGAAGATCCTCATAATTTAGGATCTATAATTAGAACTGCTGAATGTGCAGGAGTACATGGAGTAATCATTCCTAAAAGAAGATCGGCACAGGTAAATCAAACAGTATATAAAAGTTCTGCAGGAGCCGTAGAGCATATGCTTGTTGCAAAGGTAAATAATATTGTAAATGCAATTGAAGAATTAAAAAATAATGGACTATGGATTTATGGTGCAGATATGGACGGAAATAATTATAATAAAACATCCTTAGAAGGTTCGGTTGCATTAGTAATAGGGAGTGAAGGTAAAGGCCTCTCAAGATTGGTAAAGGAAAAATGTGATGTATTAGTTAAGATTCCAATGTTAGGGAAAATATCTTCTTTAAATGCTTCTAATGCGGCATCTATATTAATTTATGAGGTAGTAAGGCAGAACTATGGCTAAAAATAGTAAGAGGCCTAAGGAGTACCTTTTTGTTGATGGATATAATATTATCAATTCTTGGGAAAGGTTTAGTGGGCTTAAAAAAGCATATCTAGAGGAAGCGCGAAATGAGCTTATAGACATTATGACAGAGTACAAGCATTATTCTGGAATTGAAATAATAATTGTATTTGATGCACATTTAGTAAAAGGTAATTATGGAACAGTGGAAAATTACAACGGATTAAAAGTAGTATATACAAAAGAAAATGAAACCGCCGATCAATATATAGAGAAAAAATTAGATGAAATAGGAAGAATAAAAAAGGTAAGAGTGGCGACTTCTGATTGGATGGAACAACAAATCATCTTAGGGCGAGGAGGAACTAGGATTTCAGCTAGAGAGTTAGAAGTTGAAATTTTCAATGAAAAAAAACTTATTAAACGTAAAAGAACTACAGAAAACAAGAAAAACGATTTACTACTTGGAAGATTAGACGAAAAGACAATCGAAAAACTAAATAAACTAATGGGCAAAAATGAATAATCTTGACTAATATATCCCTATTCAATATAATTAATAGTAATTAAAATTAACAGCTGTACTGGGGGGGGTTGTTGGTGCAACTAGATGTACATAATGACATAGAAATAACTGCATATATAGACATGCAGGATGAAGAAATTGTCGAAGCTGCTAAAGGTGATGACACTATTGCACTTGAATACCTTATTTATAAGTATAAGAATATCGTAAAATGTAAGGCTAGATCCTATTATTTAATAGGGGCAGACAAAGAAGATATTATTCAAGAGGGTATGATAGGGTTATATAAGGCTATTCGTGATTACGATAAAGACAAGCTTTCCTCTTTTAGAGCCTTTGCAGAGATTTGTATTACAAGACAGATAATTACAGCGATTAAAACAGCAACTAGACAAAAACATATTCCTTTAAACTCCTATGTTTCTCTTAATAAACCAATATACGATGAAGAATCTGATAGAACTTTATTGGACGTTATTTCAGGTTTAAAAATTTCAGATCCTGAGGAACTGATGATTAGCAGAGAAGACTTGAACTTAATGGAGAGAAAAATAGGAGAAATTCTATCTGAGTTAGAGTTAGAAGTTCTAATGTCCTATGTAGATGGTATGAGCTATCAAGAAATTGCAGAGGATTTAGATAGACATGTAAAAAGCATAGATAATGCATTACAAAGAGTTAAAAGGAAGTTGGAGAAGCTGCTAGAGAAGAAAGTATAAACTTAAGCTTGACAATTTAAATTGTAAATAGTAAAATAACTAGCAGTGAGAAAAATGCCCACGTAGCTCAGGAGGTAGAGCACTTGCATGGTAAGCAAGAGGTCACCGGTTCGAGTCCGGTCGTGGGCTCCATGCTTATAAAGGATAGGAAACACCAGGGTGAGTTTTCTTAATTCTATTCCTATGAGAAAGCTCAAATATACTCAGTATATTAAATTATTAATATAATTAAGGAGGAATACCAAATGGCAAAAGCAAAATTTGAAAGAACTAAACCTCACGTAAACATAGGAACAATAGGACACGTAGACCATGGTAAAACAACATTAACAGCAGCAATTACAATGGTATTAAACAAAAGATTTGGTTCAGGAGAAGCAATAAGCTATGACAACATAGATAAGG
>JAEWGC010000052.1 GCA_023388495.1 Bacillota bacterium
GGCCGCTAAGAGCCAGAAATATATTGGATGAAAGAATAAGTTAATAATTGTGCTGGCGTAGCTCAATCGGCAGAGCAACTGACTTGTAATCAGTAGGTTGGGGGTTCAATTCCTCTCGCCAGCTCCAATAATGTACCCCGTAGGGTATGTTTGGTAGTCCTTTAGGGCTCCAGTAAGTAAAACAAGGAAGAGTACCCAAGAGGCTAAAGGGGACGGACTGTAAATCCGTTAGCTAAGCTTTCACTGGTTCGAATCCAGTCTCTTCCACCATTTATGACCTAACTCAACGAACGATAGTGAGTTGTTAGTAGGTCAAACACAATGAGCACCAAATCTATACGAGCGTAGCGAGTAAATAGATTTGAGTTGCGAAACTGCGAAATACAACCTTAATATGCGGGTGTAGCTCAGTGGTAGAGCCCCAGCCTTCCAAGCTGGTTGCGAGGGTTCGATCCCCTTCACCCGCTCCATTAACCTACTCCGTAGGACATAATTCAGTAGTACCCGAAGGGTGCTCCATAACCTACTTTGTAAGAAAAAACTAACCTATATGCGCCTATAGCTCAGTAGGATAGAGCAACGGACTTCTAATCCGTGTGCCGGGGGTTCGAATCCTCCTAGGCGCGCCATAATGTTGGGGTGTAGCCAAGTCGGTAAGGCACTAGACTTTGACTCTAGCATTCCACAGGTTCGAGTCCTGTCACCCCAGCCATTAAACTTAATATGATCCATTAACTCAGTCGGTATAAGCAGGGGACCAAAATCGTGGTTTTCGATTTTGCGTACATCGCTTAGTCCTTGACTAGTGAATCTAATCGAAGTGGTAATACTACTTCTGCTTTAAAAACAATTTAACATGATCCATTAGCTCAGTCGGTAGAGCACCTGACTTTTAATCAGGGTGTCCCGCGTTCGAGTCGCGGATGGATCACCATGGAGAGGTACCGAAGCGGTCATAACGGGGCGGTCTTGAAAACCGTTAGGGTGCAAGCCCACGTGGGTTCGAATCCCACCCTCTCCGCCAAAATTTGATTTGTATGTGTTCGTAAGAACCAATTTATTTTTTATATGGAGAAGTACTCAAGTGGCTGAAGAGGCTCCCCTGCTAAGGGAGTAGGTCCTTCACGGGGCGCGAGGGTTCAAATCCCTCCTTCTCCGCCATGGTAGGGGCCTTTAGCTCAGTCGGTTAGAGCGCCCGGCTCATAACCGGTAGGTCCGGGGTTCGAGTCCCTGAAGGCCCACCATTTTTAAAATTAATTAATAGGGGTGTAGTTCAGTGGCAGAACGTCGGTCTCCAAAACCGAATGTCGTGGGTTCAAATCCTGCCACCCCTGCCATTTTATGACCTAACTTAACGAACGATAGGTCCTAACGGACACCACCGAATTATACCCTACGGGGTAGAATAAGGTTGTAAGTTTTATTAGGTCAAACGCAACGAGCACCAAATTTGTACGACCGGCAGGGAGTGAACAAATTTGTGTTGCGAGACTGCGAAATTATGGGCGCATAGCTCAGTTGGGAGAGCACCTGCCTTACAAGCAGGGGGTCACAGGTTCGAGCCCTGTTGTGCCCACCATAATATATTATGTAGTAGGGGCCTGTAGCTCAGGTGGTTAGAGCGCACGCCTGATAAGCGTGAGGTCGGTGGTTCGAGTCCACCCAGGCCCACCAACAATAAATAATGGGCCTTTAGCTCAGTCGGTTAGAGCGCCCGGCTCATAACCGGTAGGTCCGGGGTTCGAGTCCCTGAAGGCCCACCATTATTAAAAAAAAAAAACAGACTTTTGGCAGTCTGTTTTTTTATTTGTTAAAATATATTTTCAAAGATTTTTTTAAGTAAATTCTTGATATTATCAATACAATAGTTTTTTTCTATTGTGAGTATCCATATATTTTCTAAGCAATCTACATAAATACATTGTTGCTCTTTAGTGACATATCCACGTTTAAATTCCATAGATACTGTAAATCTATTAAGGTCTTCAGTTATAATACTGTAATCATCATCATAGTGCCTTATATTATTTTGTAAAGGTAAATCATTGAATCCTTTAATAGTTATCATATCACCTTTTATTTCTATGTTTTCAATGGTAAATTTAATAGTATTATTTTGAAGAGGAATATAAAAACTTTTATTATTATCCAATACATCGAGTATCTGGATTATATCAAGCATATGGACAAGATCATCATAATTATGTTTTAATACATTTTCCTTCAACTTAATATTCTTAGACTTTACATAGTCATAGTAAAATCCAATACAGTCATACCCAGAGTATTTGTCTTCTCTAAAAAATCCTAAGCTACGCTCAATAGTTTTTAACTTCAAATCAGGTAGATCAAGATAATATCTATTTTTCTTAACTATCTGATATAAATCAAAGGATTTAGACCTATTAAATTTATAATTGATATTATATCTTTTTAATCGATGTTCTATAAATGGTAAATCAAAAGACTCACCATTAAAGGTAACAATCTTATCAAATATTGAAATACTATCTATGAAACTTTCTAATAACTTCCGTTCCTTATCTAAGGTGTTTGCAAAGTATTGATTTAAAATCCAGTTATTAATCTTATAATCAAAATATAAGACTCCAATTAAATAAATTGTATTATTATTCCTATTTAATCCAGTAGTTTCAATATCCATAAAACAAATGTTTTTACTATTGAAATATCTTTTCGAATCTAGAGAATGAGAAATAATATTAGTTATAGTTTCCATAAAAAAATTCACCCTAAGCTTTCATTGTGTTATAATAGTAATATTAATAATTACATTATACCTATAAAATGATATAAAATCAAAATTTCATATATAAAAAGGTTTTAAGATTGAAAGGAGAGACAACTAGTAATGACTAATCTTGAAAAACATATCTCTAAGATGCCTAATGAAGAAATAAAGGATAGTATAATAGCTTTGAATCAAAAACAACTTAAATTTATTAAAGACTCTAGTTATTTAAATGCAATTAATGCAATAAATAGGCTTAGAGAAGAATTGAAAAATAGGAACCAAAACAATCAGACTGGTTTATGTAGTGAAATTAATCTATTAGATTATTATATAAATAAGAATATAAATTTATTAAGCAATGATAATAGCCTAGAAGAAGCAATAGGGATTAGGGAAGAGCTATGCAAGCTATCTTCCATTATAGATGGGTATAGCATAGAATTAAATTACGTGGGAGAGTTAGTTGATCAACAGGGAATTAAAATTATTTCAAAACGAGATTATAATAATATCTCCTATAATTCCAAGAAAATAGAGGAATTAATAGCTCTAATAAATGATTCATTAAATAAAGTAAAAGATGATTATAATAAGTATATTTATGTCATATCTCAAATAATCTTGATACTTCCAATGAGGCTAGTAAAAGAAAATTATTTTAATATAATGAAGCAAACCTTAATAAGAAATTTAAGACTCTATACTAAGGTTGAAGTAGAAAATATGATTGGTGAATATAAAAAGCAATTTGATAGCTCCATAAAGGATGGATATGGTACTAAATTTGACTATTATTTTAGAGAGATTCAGAAATTAAGGAATATAGATTTATCTCATAAAGAATTAGATGAATTAGATAGTATGGTTAATGAAATAATGAAGCTTACTAAGGAAGTCAATGAAATATTTGATTTTATCTTAAGATTAGGTCTAGTAAGTAATATGATTATAGTCATCAACTTGACTGACAATATTTCCATTTCCAAGGAAGTAGAAGACATATATAACAGCTGGATGAAAGCTATAGAAAATCAAGATAAAGAAAAACTAGATGAATGTAAAACTATTATTGAAAGAGAAATTAGAAATATTGAGCAAAGTATGCTTAAGGATATAGAAGAATTTAACTTATTAAACTCTGAGGCGTTGAATAGAAAGGATTTTGATTATGAAGAATTAAATAAAGATTTATTACATGCCAAGAGGATACTTACCTATTACAATGACTCTACTTTAGCAAATAATGACATGTTATTTCCAGAGAATAGTGTGGTAATTACACAGGAATACTTAGAGCAAATAGTTGATTCCTTGATTCAATATATAAATAGATCCTTAACTAAAATGGGAAATATGGAAAGAAAGGTAAGGATGAGAAAGTTATTATCTAAAATTGAATTACCTTTCAATGGTATAGATGAATTTAACAACTATATTAGATACTCTTTAGATAACAAAGTATTAGATAAGGAAGAAATTAATTTTACATTGGATTATATACTTTATTTCCTAGATGATTTGATAAATGCTAATGGCAATAAATAAGGTGGGGTTGGTAAGATGAGTATGGATAGTACAATCAGGGGATTTAGAAAGGGATTAACTACATTGTGGAGATTGACCAAGATTGTAGTTCCAGTGTATTTCTTTGTTACTTTTCTTAAAATGACTCCTATGCTAGATATGATTTCTAGGTGGTTTGAGCCTGCTATGAGATTAATAGGATTACCAGGTGAGGCATCTTTGGTTCTTGTATTAGGTAATAGTATCAATTTATATGCAGGAATAGGTGTGATTACTAGTTTAACTTTAAATATAAAACAAATAACTATTTTAGCAGTTATGCTATCATTTTCTCATAGTTTATTTTTAGAAACAGCTGTAGCTAAACGTACTGGAGTAAGTTTATTATTTGTAGTAGCTGTTAGGATAACATTGGCAATAGTATCTGGCTTAGTATTAAATATAGTTTTATAGGAGGAGAAGAATGGACTTTTGGTTATATATTAAAGAAAGTTTCAATGGTTCATTAAACTCGGTGATTACAATGGCCAAGATAATTATCCCACTGATGATAGCCATGGAAATCCTTAAGGATTCCAAAATACTGGATAAAATAATTGAAAAAATGAAACCAATTGCAAATTTTTTTGATATTTCTAAGGATGCGGTATTTCCTTTGATAATAGGTCTAATATTTGGTTTATCCTATGGTTCAGGAGTTATAATAGAAAGCACTGAAGAAAACAACTTAAATAAAAAGGATTTATATACCCTGATGATATTCTTAATTGCTTGCCATGCGGTAATTGAGGATACACTTTTATTTGTAGCTGTGGGGGCCAGCCTTTGGTTTTTATTAAGTGTAAGATTAATTGTAGCAATAATTATTGCGTTATTTGCATCAAAGATATTGAAAAAAATGGAGATTAAAAATAATATAATTAGCTAAAATGTAATAAAAGAAAGGTGTCATCATTGACACCTTTTTTTTATTCTAGATTTTCTTCTTCGTGGTAATCTTCTGCGTCGTAAAATTCTTCAGTTGCTAGACCTCTAAATCCTTTTCTACAACCAGGTTTTCCAGGTCTACCTGGATCTTCAATACCTCCCACGCTGTCCTCATCTATTTGTCTTGGGAATAAAGTTGGGAATGTTGTACAAATTGGTGAAGTTTCAGGAGATAACTCAGTAAATCCTGTTGATAGTACACATAGCTGGACTGGAACTATTATTTTCTTTTCACAGGATATACAAATTGCAATAATTAAATCTATTCTTACTTCTCCTGTTTCTGGATTAACTCGAATATCTCTAGCAATGCTGTTTGTGCCTAATCTTGTTTCGCATAAGATATTGCAGAACTCAGCAAATCTTGGGAAGAAAGCTGAATCAAATACTGAAGGTATACATAGTTCAAAGAAGTTAGTTAGTATTATAGGTGCATTAACTGGTGCAATAGGAACATTAGCTGATAAAGTAACAGTGGTTCTTCTACCATTAGGACTTTGAACTACCACATCAATTTCAACTAGAACGTTTCCTCTTAGGAAAATTCTTTGTGTACCAAAGACAGGTGTACCTCTTCCTTCATCATCACATACAGTAGTGTCAGCAAATATTAATTTTTGATTTCTGCATCCATCTGGTCCTACTACTTCTACAAATTTTCCTTGTGCATCTTTAACAAATTCTCCTCCTGAAAGGATAGTCTCAGGATCTACAACTAAGTTACGAGGATCATTTATATTTGCAGGATTGAAGAATCTTCTACATCTAATATCTATGACTCTTACTATTCTTGAACCTGGAGCCAAATTTGGAGTAAATCTAACATTTGCAACAGTGCTTAGAGCTTGTAAGTTTACTAGAGTTGCATCATAAACTTTTTGTACGAATATTGGCTCAGTTACTACCCTTCTTAAGGTACCATCCCATTCACAGCCTGTAGTTCCAACACAACATCTATCAGTAATATTTTCAGTGAAATCTTCTGGTAATATATTTGAACGCATTCTGTTTCCTCCTTTTACAATAATATAGTTTTTCTTCTCAATGTTAATATATTCTATGGACTATTATTCTGTTACAAATAAAAATTGTAATATTAAACATAAGAAAGTAATATTCATTATTAAGGAAAGTAAAAAGGTGGTGTTTAAATGACATTCTTCACGGATAGATGGACAATTGCTGAAATTGACCCAAAGAATATTATTTTAGTTAGAAAATCAAAAGATAATATCTTATTGGAAAGGGTAGTAGGGGATACAAATATAAACAGTAGGGAAATTATAGCAAGGGATGTACTAGAAGAATATGATTTAGGAATAGGGCCAAAGAACAGTGTATATATACTATATCAAAATAAACTAGGGCAACTTATTCTAAAAGTATTAAAGGGAAAGAAGATAGATGAAATCCAACTTACTCAAGAACCAATATCAGAAGTATTTGAGTTAAATATTATAGTAAAGGATAAGATGATACATATACTTTATGCCATAAGAGTATCAAATGAAGAGGGGAAGTATAGAATTTGCCACCATTATTATAACGGAAGTAATTGGAGCGATAATATAGTTGAAGAAATTAATGTAAATAAGGTACTAAATCCTATAAGAATAGAACAAAGTGGAAATAGTATTTTATTATTTTACTATGACAATGATAAATCAATAGAATTAAAAGAATTTAATACGGATAAATTAGAATGGGATGAAAAAATTACATTAGTTTATACGGATAACAACAAACTATTTTTAGATGTACTTAAAGTAGATGATATTATTCATCTAACCTATGGTGAATTTATACGTGGTAGTTTAGTGATAATGTATAATAAGTTATATTGTGATGACGGAAAATATGAAAAAGTTGAGGAAAATTCTATATCAAATGAGGGAAGTCCATCTCATCCTAATATAATATTTTTTGAAAATAGGTTGTGGATTACCTGGGTAGAGTTAAATAAGATAATGAGCAGATGTAGTATAGATGATGGGCAAAGTTGGGAAGATATTATATATATGTGGAGTAACTCAAGAGATATTGATTTTGTTAGATATAAGTATTTAAATTTAGAACCAAAAGATAATACTTTGCTTAGACATTCCTTTGGTAGTATATATCCAGAAGTAGTGTTTATGGGATTTGGACCTTTAGATAATGTGATAGAGGTTCCGGTAAAAAAAAAGAACTATATGAGACTTCCACAGATTTAAAGGAAACTATAGAAAAACTAGAGAGAAAAGTAGATAAATTAGAAGAAAGTATGGCTAATATTGAAGAGTTTTTAATTCGTAGAACCAGAGGACTTTATATAAGAAAGGAGAGAAGACCACCATAGGTCTTTTCTCCTTTAAATTATTGGATAAATAAATTTTGCTCAATTATTTCTTTAATCTCTTTCATATCTGTTGTTAGTCCTAGGGCTAACATAAGCTTTATTCTAATCTTTTGACCAGGTAAATTTCCACCAAATATTACTCCAAGTTCACGTAAATGTTTTCCTCCACCTTCGTAGCCATAGGAATCTAAAACTCTACCAGTTGGACATCTTGATACCATAACTACAGGGATATTTTGGCTAATGGCTCTTTCAATTCCTGGCACCATTTGAGGTGGAAGGTTTCCTCTACCTAATGCCTCAATAACGATGCCCCTATAGCCAGCATTTATGTAAAAATCTAATATATCTGATTCAGTACCTGGAACAGATTTAATTAGTCCCACTTTTTCTTCTATAATATTAGTATCGATAAATTGATGTGCTACTATATTTCTATAAAATATAACTTCGTCATTATCTACAATTCCCAATGGACCGAATTCAGGAGATTTAAATGTATCTAAAGATAGAGTATTTGTTTTTGTCACCTCACTAGCAGCATTTACCTCGTTATTCATTACAACTAATACACCCTTATTTTTAGCTTTACTAGAAATTGCAGTACATAATGCAGCAGAAAGGTTACTAGAGCCATCATATCCAAGTTCAGAACCATTTCTCATAGCGCCTACTACAACTATAGGTTTATCCGTTTTAATTATTAAATCAAGAAGATAGGCTGTTTCTTCCAAGGTATCAGTACCATGAGTTACAATAATACCTGTAATATCATCTCTTGCTGCTGTTTCCTTAACTAGGTTAGCTATTTCCATCATCATTGAAGGAGTAATATGAGGACTAGGTATATTTGCATAGTTAATGACTTCAATTTCAGAAAAATTTTCTATATTTGTAACCATGCTAATAATTTCTTCTGATGTTAAGGCAGGTATGGCCGCATGAATACGGGGATCAATCTTCATTGAAATAGTACCACCAGTAAATATTATGGCAACCTTGTTTTTATTAGACATATTATGTACCTCCGTTTAATTATATTGATAATCTAAATACAATACTAATATAACATATTTTATATCTGCAAATCTACATAAAAAAAAAGACTCCACGTTGGAGTCTTCACCCATTTTGGATGTAAATAAACCGTTCAAAAGGGGTATTGGGAATAGAGATCTTATTTGAGGTTACCAGGGGGATAACCAC
>JAEWGC010000007.1 GCA_023388495.1 Bacillota bacterium
TAAGTAATTGCGAAACTATTAATAAAAATTGAAGAATATAAATATTAATCCTTCAGAATTTAAAAACAGTATTAAGAAACAGAGATTTAGTATGAATAAAAGAATGGCATTAAAAAAGGGTATGCGAAATAGAAGTATTAAACTTCTAGGAGGATAAGTACTTTAATTGGATGACTATGCAATTAATGGCTTTAAACTTCTGATATGTTCATGTTTATGTACTTTATCAGCTAGTACAACAGTAATAAGCTGTGTTATTCCAGAAAGCAGTAAATCAGCATGGAGAGTTTTTTCATTTTGTGTTCTCCGTCCTGCTATACAATAACTATCTTTAAACTGGTAGATAGCTTTTTCAACTACAGCTCTAACTTTGTAGGTATTATCCCATTCTTCTGTTCCACGAAGGGTACCAGGATATGCACGAAGATCTTTTTCTGGATATAGATGAATCATTCTACCACTAATTGAACTAGTACAGGGATTTTCACATTGACAAACACGGTGATACTTACCATTATCTTTTTTCTGCCAACGTACTTTTGGGCATACAAACTTGTAACGGGTAACACCACTTTTAAGCTTAGAAGTACCTTCATACTTCATTAATAGAGAAGAATCATGAGGGCAACAAGGAATACCATCTTCATTAACTTCATAATCCTTGTTTTCTAATTTTGATCTTTGATTTAATGGTATGAAAGCTTTTTCAAAATGTAATTCCTGAAAAAGTGATTTGTAAATTCCTACAGAATCAAATGCAGCATCGCCAAGAAAGTATTTTGGGTTAATTAAAGGGTGTTTTTTAAAGAAATCAGTCAAAGTAGGGATAAGTACCCTTGAATCATGCACAGACTTATCCTCATCGGGGGAATCCAATTTTTTAGCGATGATAATTTCAGGGTGATTATCGAAAAATTGTTTGTTGTAGAAATCAATATTTCTAACAATCCCGAGCCCGTTGGTCATTATACCGAATTTAAAAACATAGCAAAAATGACCATTAATATATAGTTGTTTAATATCATGGTTAGATGCAGCATGTGTTGGCATGGAACCATATGCAGCTTTGTAAGGGTCATAGGATTTATCAAAGCCCATAGCTTTAGCATAAGTTTTTAATTGTTTGATAATACGATTAGCAAATTTAGGATTGTTTTCAGTAACAAAGGCTTCAATACCAGAAGTATCAAAAATAGTCATTGAAGCAAGTTCCTGATTAATATTTTGGCAAATAGGTTCAGTAATATCGACCAACTTATCAAACATTAATTGTAAGTCAGGTAAAAAGTCCTGTTTAAAACGTGTAAATTTAGAAGCGTCAGGCACCTTTGTAAATCCACAAAATTCCCTTAAATCCTTAGAATATTTAAGAAAAACAATAAGAAGGGTATCTGTAGGAATAGAAAAAAGACGTTGGATAATTAAAGCCCAAATCATAGCCGTTAAAGGATATTTACGGGGTCTACCCGTATATGAATAATAATGATTATAAAAAGAAATAGGAATAAACTCATTGAGATTAATATTAGTTTCAAGCAATGAAAGAAATTTAGGTTTGTCACTTTCAAAAAAAGTTTTACATTCTGAATAAATATCTGCCAAAGAAAGCTGTTTTTGTGGTATCATATTTTTATAACTCCTTTCGGGTTTTGGTGGATTTGTTGCTTGACACTTCAATTTTACCATAAATCGATGAGGAGTTATATTATTTTAAGGAAAAAATGTCCCGCATTTATGCGGGTTATGGCGTTTCGCAAACGCCTATAAAAACAATATAATGAGAGGTGATTTTCTTGGCTAAAAGACCAGTAGACAGAAATGCCATAAAGGCATTGGAAGGAATGAAGCTAGAAATAGCAAATGAAATAAACTATCACTCGAGGACTACAGGAGATGCATCTAAGGGAACCGCAAGAAATATAGCTGAAATAGGAGAAAGAGAATTATCCCAAGATGGTGAAAATACCTTTAACCCTTCATAATTAAATCAAAATGCTCTTTTCTTCTAATTTAGAAAAGAGCATTTTAAATTATAGTCTTTTTTCTATAGTTCCATCAGCATATTTAGCAAACCTAATAGTTTCATTTGAATGTACTGGATCTGTACGATCCCAAGGCCATCCGCCAAAACCAGTTTCCTTATAGTCTGCATAGGCTTTCTTTATCTCCTCCATTGTATTCATGACAAATGGCCCATAGCTTACAACTGGTTCATCAATAGGCTCTCCTTCAAGTAAAAATAAATGGCTCTTTTTCCCTCCGTTTGATATAGTTATTGTTTCATCACCCTTTAATTTAATTCTATTAGATGAATTAATCATTGTCTCATCTATATTTATGCTTTCTCCATCATAATAATATAAATTTCTAGTAATAGTACTAGATGATGCTGGAAGCTCAAATTTTGCATCTGGTTCCATATTTATTATCCATATATTTACATTGTTTTTCTCATCATTTGCCCAAGATGCTGGTGCTGGGTCTAATGATTTTACATCATTATATTTACCTGCAATAAGTCTTATGGTAGTCTTTTTTTCATTTTCATCGATCTCTTCTATTACTGAAATATCCTCTGCCCAAAGCATTTTATAATGAGGATCTGTAAACTTATCTTTCTTCGGTAGATTTAACCAGACCTGGAATAAATGAAGGGGATTATCCTTATCCTTATGTACCAATGGGAACATCTCTGCATGTTGGAGGCCAGCTCCAGCAGTCATCCATTGTACATCTCCTGCTCCATATCTTCCATATGCTCCATGGGAATCAGAATGATCTACAAAACCTTCCAAGACAATAGTTACAGTCTCAAAGCCTCTATGCGGATGAACTGGAAATCCAGGTACCTTTTTTCCATGGTACATTCTCCAACCATCCTTTAATTGAAAATCATTACCAATATTTCTACCTAATAAATCTGAATCAGGTGGTCCCAATTCATCATTTCCCTTTGGATAAGCATCCTTGTGATGGGCACAAAATAAAAATGGATTTTCAGTCCCCCACATAAACTCTAATTTTTCGATTTGAATTATTGGACCTTTCGCCATATTATTCCTCCTAATATATTTTCTCCACTCCACAATAAAACTATATTATCTACTAATAAATTAATACCCTTTATGAAGGACTTCTATCCATTTAAATTTTTTATGTTTCATTTAATAAACATTTCATTCTCCACAAAACAATCTATCAAATTTACCTTGTATTCTCTTATTTCTTTCTTCAGTTTCCGACTTCTCTATGGTAATACTTATGATATCCCCTTCCTTAGCCTCTTGTGGCAATATAGCCCTTAGGATTTCTATAATCTCTCCGTTTTCCAATTCTACTATGGCAAATTCTTCTTCAAACCTATCAATAGTGAATCTCATCTTAATTCCTCCTAATCATCAAATCTAGATACTTCGGCTCCTCCCTTATCATAAAGAACAGCAGGGTCACTCTTTGAATTGTTCCATATATTTTCACTACCCCAGATAAGGTCACCTTGTTTTTGTCCACTAGTTACAGTGACTGTTTCACCTACCTTTAGGACATAGTCTGGGAAAATGTACTCTTGATTTCCTGTAACAGATAATAACTTCCAACCTTCTAGATTAATATTTATTGAAGATTCATTCTTTATAGTTACAATTTCTCCTACTTTATCAAGCTCACTAATTATAACTCGGGGCTTAGGAGAATTATCATAGGTTTGAACCTCCTTGTCATTAAAGCCTATCTTTTTTCCATCACTTTTCATTACAATGGTTCCTTGTAAATCAGTTCTTACTATATCTATTTTCTTTTCATTAAGTCTCTGTATTATCTCCTTATGTGGGTGTCCATAGCTATTACCTGTTTCTGAAAAAACAACTGCAACACTAGGATTTACAGCATCTAGAAAATCCTTTGAAGTAGATGTTACGCTTCCATGATGTCCTACCTTGAGTACATCAGATTTCAACAAATCCTTATTATTTTTAAGCATTTCTTTTTCTGATAACTCCTCAGCATCTCCTGTAAACAAAAATGAGTTATAGCCATTTATAAGTTTTACAACAACTGAATAATCATTTGTACTATTATAACTTTCACCATTTGGTGCTAGGATAATAAATTCTGCACCATCTAAAGTATATTTATCTCCAACTTTTGCCTTTGTAATCTTTAGACCTTTTTTGTCTATGCTATCTAATACATCTTCAAAGGTCCTTGTATTAGCTATGGCATTTGGCATGATTACTTTTTCAATTTCAAAATTGTCAATTACATCATCTAATCCCCCTATATGGTCTTCATGAGGATGGGTGCCTATTACATACTTTAGCTTTTTTATCTTCTGTTCTTTAATATAATTAACAACCAGCTCTCCATCTGAATTGTTACCAGCATCAATTAACATAGCTTCTTTTTCACCCTTTATGAGGATAGAATCTGCTTGACCTACGTCAATAAAATGGACTTCTAAAATATTGTCTGTCACAGCCTCTGAACTAGGCTCTATAGTATCACAGGCTACGGATACAAAAACCATACATATGGCTAATACTACTACAAAAATTCTTTTAATATTTTTCATACAATTTCCCTCATTTCCTTATTTTCTACGATGATTTAGTTGGTCTATTACCACAAATCCTAATATTTCATATATCCTTCATGCTTTTAGATTATCCGGATGACCGGTAACAGAAAAGACTAGGTTTCCCTAGTCGATCTTTATTAAAGTAACAAAACAAATCGCCTAATTCATGCTTAATTTCTTCTTAAGCCAATCCTTACCTTCTATCATTCTTGTTACCATCATTGCTGCAACTGTATCACCAGTTACATTAATCATAGTTGCTGGTGGATCTACAAGGTACCCTATAGTTGCTACTATTGGGAAAGCTTCCATTGGAAAACCGTATAGATTTACTATCAACATCTCACCTATTAATCCTCCACCTGGAACCCCTGACATTACTACCCCACTTAGTACAGATATTAATATGGCAGTTACATAAGTACCTATTCCAGTGAAAGGCATATCAAATAATCCAAATAAGAATGATATCTTAAGTATTGCTGATAAGCAGGAACCATCCATGTGAGCCGTAGCTCCTATTGGTAGTACAATATCTCTTATATCATTCGGTACTCCCATTTTTTCAGTGACTTCCATATTAACTGGTAGTGTGGCTATACTACTTTGTGTTGCCAAGGATGTAATGGCAACTGGGAAAATGTTCTTGAAGTATATACTTACTCCGTCTCTTCCCCCTGCATAGTAAGAATAGAAGAAAAACGCTATAAAGAAATATAAAATACATATTGGATAATATACTGCCATTGCCCTTGCATAGGAGCCTAAAAGCTCCGGCCCAAATTCACCGATTAAGGCTGCAAAATAAGCTCCTAATCCAATTGGTGCATAATACATTATCAGTGATACCATCTTTAAAAATATTTCTGATAGTATATTGAGAG
Source organism: Bacillota bacterium (assembly GCA_023388495.1). GTDB lineage: Bacteria > Bacillota > Clostridia > Tissierellales > Tissierellaceae > Tissierella. Next base: position 5,461 of record JAEWGC010000007.1, read on the forward strand.
CCTCTCCAACCTTCTTTGCCTTATCTCCTAATAGACTAATGCAGATTCCAAAGAATATGGAAAATAATATTAAAGGAAGCATATTTCTTCTAGAAATTAATAATGGAAAATCTGTTACTGTCAAGGCCGCTACAATCTGATCACCTAAACTCAAAGATTGTAACTCCTCAGCCTGTGGTAAGTCAATTTGAACTCCTTGGGCTGGTGGAAAAATATTCACTGTTGTAATCATAAGTATAGATGCAATAATTCCTGTAATAACAAATACTAAAAGCATGTTACCAATAATCTTACCAAGTCTTTTCATATTTATCATGCTTGAAATCGCAGATGAAATAGTTAAAAAAACTAAAGGTACTACTATTGTAAACATTAGATTTAGGAATATATCTCCCAAAGGTTTTAAAACAGTTGCCTTCTTACCTAGGATAATCCCAATAATACTACCTAAAATTATTGAAGATAGTAATATTATAGGAAACTTATAATTTCCCCATAAACTATTCTTTTTCTTTTCCATACCCCTTCCCCCTTTTTAAATATAATATTATTTTATTAAATTCTATGATTTATACAAGATATATATTTGCTTTTTAATATTGCTTTTCATAATATCATTCAATCTTTCTATAAAGCGTTGCCATACTTATACCCAATTGTTTAGCTATCTCTGCCTTTGCCTCTAAACTATTACCATAACGCTCTAAGTAATTCTCTATAATAGTTTTCTCATAAGCCTTAGTCATTTCTTGAAGGGTTTTTCCTTCTTGCTTCTCCACTGAGTTTATTTTCTTCTTTATATTCTCTACTCCTACAAGGCTATCCTCTTCAAAGATAGTAACATATTCAATAAGATTTTTTAATTCTCTAATATTACCTGGATAGGAATAGCTAAGTAGATATTTTTCACACTCCCCACTAAATCCTATTAAATCCTTTTTGTATATCTTGCTAAAATAATTTAAAAAGTAACGTGCCAGCAATATTATATCATATCCTCGTTCCCTTAAGGGCGGTACATAAATAGGAACTACATTTAATCTATATAATAAATCCTCTCTAAAGGTTCCTTCCCTAATCATCTTAGACAGGTCTCTATGGGTAGCTGAAATAATCCTAGGATTTACCTTGATTTGCTTGTGTCCTCCAACTCTTGTTATTTCTTTTTCCTCAAGAGCTCGTAATATCTTTACCTGCATAGGATATGGCAAATCTCCTATTTCATCTAAAAATAAGGTACCATCCTTAGCTATTTCAAATTTACCCATCTTCCCTGTAATATTTGCACCAGTAAAGGAACCCTTCTCATAACCAAAGAGCTCTGATTCAATTAGATTTTCTGGAATTGCGCCACAGTTAATTGCCATAAAGATATGATCCCTGCGCCCACTGGCTGTATGTATGGCTCTAGCAAATACTTCCTTCCCCGTACCAGTCTCTCCCATTAATAATACAGAAACATCCCTCTCAGCAACTTGTATAGCTTGTCTTCTAGCATTTGTCAATGATTCGCTTTCACCGATTATATCATCGAAGGTAGTTATATGCTTATCTAAATTGGATTTCAAAACTGAGGCTTTCATTTTATTGAAATCTGTGAATACGAGAATTATTCCCTGCTCCTTAGATTGTGTCTTTATTATATTGGAATTAATAATAAATTCAAATCCATTTATTTGAACAGGACCGATTTCCCCACGAAAATTCTTTTCAGCTAATTCATCAAAATTCTTTTCTGGTAACAAATCCCTAATATCTGTAGGACGAACTACATCTAAATCAAGTCTTTCTTTGATATAGTTATTCTTTGTCATTATTTTCATATCATTATCTAATATCATTATTCCTTCATTAAGAGAGTTGATTAAAGTCACTAACTCAGATGAACGATATTCTAACAGTTCTCCAAATCTTTTCTCGCTTAAAATAGTAGAGATAATATTACTTAGCTGACTTTCAAATTTTATATAACTATCCTTGTTGCTTATAAGGTTTCCCCTTGCCTTCTCGTTAAATGCACACATACCAAGGACACCTATTATTCTTTCATTAAAATGTATTGGAATACAAAGTTCTGCAAGCTCATTGCAACTATGTCTACTCTCACATTCAATGCAAGCTGGATCATTGACAGTATCTGTAATAAGGTACTGCTTACCAGTTATTAGGCTTTTGTGAAAAACTGAATTTAGGGGTGCTGTATTTTTAAAAACTTTACTAATCTGACTTGTAGCTACAATTCTATTTAAATTTTCATCTACTATAGTAAGATCTATATTTGTTACAGAATACATGGCATCAATAATATGTTGTAGCTCAGGAGCTATACTTTTTAAAAGATTCATTTTATCACCTCTTCACACCTAAAGCTTAGTTTCTAAATTAAGTTTATCATATAAGAAAAATGCAAGCAACAGAAAATTATCAAATTTGAGAATGACTACTCAAAATTGATAAACATTGATGATAAGTGGAATACTTAGTACAATTCATAAATTCAACTTAAGTTAATTATCATATTTGAGAAATCATAATCATTTTACATAAATTATTTGTATAGGTTAATTAAACTAATTCTGTATTTTTCAAGGCTTAGATTTCATAGTCTTTGATTTGGCATAGTACTTGCATTATTAATACTATAGAGGAGGAGATTAGAAATGATAAACAATAGTCTTTTAATCCAAATTTTAAAGGACCAAGTAAAACCAGCCCTTGGTTGTACAGAGCCTGGTGCTGTAGCCTATGCCGTTGCTCGTGCTAAGGAGATACTTAACTCTGATGTTAAAAAACTAAAGATTAGTGTTAATAGTAATATATTAAAAAATGGATTAGGTGTTGGAATTCCTGGTACAAGTGAGCGGGGAATTATATTTGCAGCTGCCCTTGCCTTAGTAGTTGGAAAATCAGAATATGGCTTGGAGGTACTTAAAGACGTTAAAAATGAAAGTATCCAATTAGCCCTAGATATTGTAGATTCTAAAATTATCAATTTAGAATTAAACAAAGAGGCCCTAGGACTTTATATTTCTGTAGAAGCCTTTGGAGATAAGGACAAAGCAAAGGTTGTTATCAAAAACTCCCATACAAATATAGTGTTTGAATGTAAAAACAATGAAGTTTTATTTAATAAAGATTTGACCAATGAAAGTCAATCCACTACTAATAAAGATTCAAACTATGAAATAAAATATGAAATTCAAAAGTTTACCATAGATAACCTTATAAAATTTGCAAAGAATGTTAATATTGAAGATTTATCCTTTATACAAGATGGAATAGATATGAATCTAAGTCTAGCAAATGTAGGTATCTCTGAACCACTTGGAATAGGCCTGGGAAAATACTTATATGACAATGTGAAGGATCCATATACTAAGGCTAAAGCTTATACTTCTGGAGCCTCTGAAGCAAGGATGTCTGGGTATCCACTTCCAGTAATGAGTAGTGCTGGTTCTGGTAATCACGGACTTATAACAATTATACCTATAAGTATAATTGGCAAAGATATGAATATTTCAAAAGAAAATATTATTAGATCAATAACTCTTAGCCATTTAGTAACTATCTATATTAAATCCTATATAGGATCTCTTTCTCCTATATGTGGCTGTGGTGTTGCAGCTGGTGTAGGCTGTGCTGCTGGACTTACCTTCATGAATGAAGGAAATAGTGAACAAATAAAAGGATCTATTAATAATGTAATTGCAGGCATAACTGGGATGATATGCGATGGAGCAAAACTAGGCTGTTCCTATAAACTTTCCATATCTGTAGATGCAGCAATTGATGCAGCAAATATGGCATTAAAAAATATTTTCATACCTGTAGATAATGGGATATTAGGTGAAACAACTGAACAAACTATAAAAAATCTTGCACAGGTTTCAAACATTGGTATGAATAACACAGATAGTATTATACTTGATGTGATGTTAAACAAATGTTAAAAGAATAAATAATTTTTCATTAAATTACCTTGTATTATAAATTATCTAACTGTGTAAAATAAACATACGAGGTGATCATATGACTAGATTATCAGATAGAAATGCTAGTATAGCTTTAGATCAAATGAAAGCAGAAATAGCAAATGAATTAGATGCCAATTTAACTGATGAGGAAAGATTAGATGGTACAATGACTTCCAACTTAGTTGAAAGAGCAGAGAAAAAGCTTAATAAAAAATCTAAGAAGCTATAACTAAATATCCCTAGTAAAAATAAATGCTCTTTTCTTTTTATAGAAAAGAGCATTTAAAATTATTTTTATTGGTTTTTTCCTAAGTTAACCTTTTCTTTATATTCAGATAGTAGAAGTTCAACTACTTTACTATAGCTTATCACACCATGTTTCTGATTATTAGCCTTAAGATAATTATCATTCATAGTTGTTAGGGTTTCTTCAACAGGACCTTCCTTGGATTTCCAATAATTTCGACTATAATCCATATCTCTTTTTACTGCATCGCTTATGCTAGAATATAAAGAAAAGTAAGCTTCCCTATCCTTCTTATATAAATCATTCATCAAGGATCCCATTGCTAAGTAGTATCCTGAATACTTAAATCTATCATCAGGATTATTTATACTAGCCTTATAAGCAATGAAGTTTGCCTCATCTTCTTTAGCGAATCCACGTTGGTGAGCCATTTCGTGACAAATAGTATTTGGCAGATCAGCAAAGGGTATCTCTGTATTTATATTAGGTTCACTAGTATAAGGAAAATACATTCCCATTATTCCAGTATAGCTCATCCACTTTGAAAAAAACACAGGTTTAGCCCTTCCATAATTTCCATCTAAATTTATAGAACCTATATTAAAGTTTTCAAATCCTTTTTGTGCAATATAGCTTAAGTCTCTAAAGTTTTCTTTTATGGTGAATACTCCATTTTCGTCTTCTGGTAAGCTTTCACGCAGGATATTTACATTGCTTATAACTTCTGTTGTAAGCTCCTTTAATTCCTGGATAGTCCCAGGTTCCTTATTCATTTGACCTAAATCCATATAATCCTCTCTATAATAATTAAATCCCCATGTAAAATAAAAAAGTATATACATAATTGATAAAAATCTTATTGTATAATGAAAAGCTCTATTAAAATTATTGATAAAAGATTTAGGCTTTACTAGAATCAATACTACAATTATGAACAATAGTAGAACAACTAATATCATAAAAGCCTCTGCTATTGATATGGGAAGTATACCACTTATCCACCCTATACTCTTTCCTATATGAGGATATATAGTAGAAGAATAAAATCTTTCTACTATTTGAGAATTATCACGGGCAATTAGAGTTAATATCCATGTACCAAATGCCAGAAGTACTAGAATCATAGTATTTATCCATATATTATTCTTAGTTCTTATATCTTTATTAGGGTTTAGCAATATCTTCCCATATATTCTCATGATGTTCACCTCTATATTAGTATTGCCTAATTATATAACAGATTTCAAGGATCAATAAGTCAAAATATTTCACCATATAAAACTATCTTTTATAGTGAATCACCTGATCTATTGTTCTAAATCCTAGTTTTTCGTAGATCTTTCCAGCTTCTAAATTATCGTATTGCAGATATAAATCCTTACCTTCCTTGAGTAAGGTATTACATAATAGATATAAACATTCAGTGGCTAACCCCTTATATCTATAGTTGTTATCCGTAGCGACTCCTACAATAACTGCTCCATCTCCTGTTTCAAAATCAGTCTGAGCTACAGATATTATTCCTTCATTTTCTTTAATACAAACTCCACGACCACGATTGTTGAGTAGCTTTTCTTTCATTACCTCTTTTGAACTAAAACTTTCAAAAACCTGTCTATATAGTTCTACTATTTTATCTAAATCATCTACAGTTATATCCCTTATTCTATATTGGATTTGCCTAGGCTCCATTTTATAATCCTTGTGTAGTTTAGATATATAAGCTCCATCTTTTATAGATGTAAATAGTCCCTTATCTAAAAACTTGCTACAATATGATCTTGGACCAATTAGGGCATCATACTCTAAAGTAGAAATTAAATTTATGAATTCATCTAAGTCAAATTCTCCTGGAGCATAAAATTGTAGGACTCCACTATTTCTTCTAAATAATAGAGCACTTAATTCATTATCTTTATATTCTCCGTAAATCTTATGATATACCTGTTTTTTACTTGCCAATCCCAAAAGTATAAAATAATTTCTTGCAATATCTTTTTCTACAAATCTCTTAACTATAGGATATTCATCTGGAAGCATTTCCCTAATCATATATTCACACTCCAATTTAAATTAAATTGATAATCTATTAAATTTCATTCTATCATAGTATTTAACTTTTTCATCTATTTATTAGATATTGAGTTCAATAAACTTGTAGTTGATTGTAATATCCTTCTTATTCATCCTATGTAATTTATTTTATTATATTGAAATAACCTACTTAAACATAGTTATCAAAATCTCTAAGTAACAAAACTGATCAATTATATGAGTCTATTAGCTCACATAGAAACGTAAAATTAAGTAATGAATTGGATGTTGTTGGTAATGATATTTATGAAATTATGGCTAAAACTATTATAGAAGCTTAAAATTTGATTATAATTTCTAGAGATGAGGTGATAAAATGACTATGAGACCAAGTGACAATGCTAGAAAGGCTCTTGATGATATGAAGTTAGAAATAGCAAATGAGTTAAATATCACATTAACTAATGTAGGTAAAGTTGGCGGTACTATGACCAAAAGATTAGTTGAAATGGAACAAAGGCAATTGGTAGAAGATGAAAAAAATAAATTTAATGGCTAACTAATGCTAAAAAGTAGAACTTTCCTATTCGTTATAAAAACCTTCCTACTCGTATAAATATATAGTATGAAGGTTTTTTACTTGTTTTATAAATAATTTTACAACTTACATTGACCCTTGCAGTTAATAAGTGCTAAAATTGAATAGTATTTTTAATTTTTGGAGGTAATGTTATGGAATTATTAAAAGCAGTATTTTTAGGAATTGTAGAAGGAATTACTGAATGGTTGCCCATAAGTAGCACTGGACACATGATTTTAGTTGAGCAATTTATCCAGCTAAACGCATCTGATGCATTTAAATCAATGTTCTTTGTTGTGATCCAATTAGGAGCTATTCTGGCTGTAGTTCTTTTATATTTCAACAAACTAAATCCATTTTCTCCTAGAAAATCATTAAAAGAAAAGAAAAACACTATGGAAATTTGGTATAAGGTAATCATTGGAGTTATTCCAGCAGGAGTATTAGGAGTATTATTTGACGATTGGTTAGATGCTCATCTATATAACTATCAAACAGTGGCAATTACTTTAGTTCTTTACGGTATCCTATTTATTATAATCGAAAATAGAAATAAAGGTCGCAACGGTAGAATAAAGTCATTTAACGATCTAACTTATAAAACAGCCTTTTTAATTGGTATGTTTCAAGTTTTATCTCTAATTCCAGGAACATCACGCTCAGGAGCAACCATCCTTGGTGGAATCTTGCTTGGTGCCTCCCGTAGTATTGCGGCAGAATACTCTTTTTTCTTATCTATTCCAGTAATGTTTGGTGCAAGTGCATTGAAATTATTTAAGTTTGGCCTTGTATTTACAGGAATGGAAATTGCTATTCTATTAACTGGTATGACTGTAGCATTTGTAGTTTCTGTAATAGCTATTAGATTTTTAATGAGATACATTAAAAACAATGATTTTAAAGCCTTTGGTTGGTATCGTATTATTTTAGGAATTTTAGTTATTGGATACTTTGTTTTATTTGGATAAGAAAACCTAGTGCATTAGCACTAGGTTTTCTTATACTATTAATTTTCACTTATACTCTCTATAATGACTTAATTAATTTCTCAGTTGAAATAATATGTTTTGGTATAGCAGCTCTTATGGTTTTCTTAGGATCTACTACCTGAGATATTTTTAAGTCTACAGCTAAGCTAGTTAAAATATATGCTTCTTCCCACTCTAGATCCAGTGCATTTTTAAGAAGTTTTACCGTTTCACTAGTAGCTTCATATAAAGCAGATTCCAAACTCTCACCTGAAGCAATAACCATAGTATGACTACTGGTTTGAAGTAAAGGCCATTTAGTGGTTTTATTCTTAACCAAATTAATTTCTAGGGTAACTTCTGCTGGAACCTCTAGACCTGTAAAACAAATTTCTCCATCTCCCATAATTGCATGGCAATCTCCCAATGCTAATAAAGCACCTTCCTGATTTACTGAAAAATATAATGTAGAGCCAGCTACTATATCATTAGTATCCATATTACCACCATGCTTCCATGGACTATCTGTTGCCCACTCACCATCTTCTTTAGCTGGTGCAACTCCTATAACCCCTATCATAGGCCTTATAGGTAACTTGATTCCATTGAATATTGCATAACCATCTTCAATATCTAAAACTTTAATTATTGGTTTAGTAACTTGGTCACCTAGTACTCCTTCATTAGGTACTACTGCAGCAACTCCTTTATTATGAACATTGATACTAATTATCTTTACTTCAAGTAAGTCTCCTGGTTCTGCATCTTCCACATAAATAGGTCCTGTGGCAGGATTTAATCTATCATAATCAATTTCCGTTAGAATTTGATTTTCATTACAAACCTGTTGGAAGAAGCAGTCATTTGTTTCCACTTTTATTATCTCTCCAGGTGAAACTACTTCCACGTGATCCATAGAATTTGTAAACTTGTAAATGACTTTATTTCCTAAAATCCTTTTCATTTATATCTCCTCCTATACTTATATTTTAAAAAACTTTTCCCTGCCTTTGAGTTTTAGTTAAAGGTTTCAATATCATCAGGGGTTAGTGTAATTAACTGATTGTTTTTTGGCTGTTTTTTCCTATAATACTCCATCAATAGGTATAGTATCAAACCTATAAGACCATATATAATAAGAGATACATATCCACCTATTGCTAATTCTAAACAAGATCCTATTATTATCCAAATGGATATTATCACTCCTAAAATAAATAACCAACTACCTCCTGGAGCTTTATAAGGTCTATTCCACTCAGGATGCTTTTTCCTCAAAACTAGAGCATCTAGACAGCATATGAAATATACTAATCCTGCTGCTATACAAGAAACAGCGTAAATATATTGAACCCAGTTATCACCAGTAAACAAACAGAAGAACACTGAAAATAATAGTACAACAAAATTTGAAAATGCTGGTTGGCCATGTTTATTCAATCTCATAAATGCTTTAGGAAGTTGATTTAACTGTGCTGCTCCATATAATACTCTTGCTGAAGAAGTCCAAAAACCCATTAAAGTTGTAAAAGCATGTAAAATCCCCGCTATTATAGCTGCAATACCTACTATCCCCGGTAAACCAAACTTAGTTATTAGCTCTGGCTCTGGCATACTCATATTTGCAATTTCCTGCCAAGGTGCCAAACCTCCTATTGCCATAACAACAATAAAGTATAATACCGCAGGTACAAATAGGGCCGATAATATAATTTTCCATATCTTACTAACTGGGAAGTTAGTTTCTTCTATCATTGTTGGAGTCATTTCAAAGCCAATAAACTTTAGTGAAAAAACAGCAAAGGCTACAAATATACCATTAAATCCCTTAGGGAACATTCCTCCATGATTTGATATATTAGAAAATGACCAATGTCCACTAGTAAATAAAGTAAATGACACTATTAGTGATATTACAACCATTGTAAAAAAGAAAATATTTGCTAAACTTCCAGTAAGACTAATATCAAAGTTAGACAATATATACCAAAGAAAAACTATTCCTATTGCCACCCATACAACCATATTTGAGGGTATAGGTATAAAGAAATTAATAGCAGTTATAAATATAAATGCCATCATTGGGGGTTCTACTACTTGGATTAAAAACATCAACCATTGAGCTGCCCATCCAGCCTTGTGTCCAAATGCATTTGTTGTCCAAATATCAACAGAGGAAGCAAATGGAAGCATAGCAGTTAATTCAGCAAATGCTAAACCTACTGGTATCAATAATACTGCTAATATTGGAAATATAATAGCGGATCCTGCTCCAGTTACTGAAAACCAATATGGTGCTTCTGCAAGCCAACCTCCAATTACCGCACCTGATGCTAATGCGATCATTTGTGTGAATGTTAAATTCCTTTTTAATTTTGATTCTGACATATTAAAACCTCCCTTTATTTAATTTACTTTTGGATTATATTTTATCCTATCTATATCATAACATTTAAGGAATTAATAAATCCTTTCAATACATTTACTTTTTGATTCTTCAATATCATATTTTGCAAAACAGAGGTATGAAATAGCAAATGCAAAATATTTGATATGTATATAATCAAATGATAATATGTAATTGAGACTTTTATTTTGTAAATATATCTATTTCATGGAGGTCTAAATATAATGTATTCAGTATTAATAGCAGATGATGAAATTATTGAGCGAAACTATCTGAAGAATGTTCTCAAAAAGCACTCTGAACAATTTTATTTAATTGGAGAAGCAACTAATGGTGAACAAGTAATAAATATGGCCTTTCAAAATAAACCCCATATTATAATTATGGATATAAATATGCCTCTTCAAAATGGTTTAACTGCCGCGAAAACTATAAAGGCTAGATTTGATAATACCATTATTATACTTAACAGTGCATATTCAGAGTTTGAATTTGCACAACAGGCAATCCACTATAATCTTGATGCTTATTTATTGAAACCAGCTAGTGAAAAAGAGATACTTGATACCATGAGTAAGTCCATTAGGAAGAAACAATTAAAGGGTAAGATTGCTGGGGACTATCATAATATCTCAAATACTTTAAATAATGAATACCCTTACGATTTGGTAGATAAATTAATAGATTCTATCTTCACCCAAGATTTTGAGCTTATTAGATTTAATACTTTTAATTACCTTGACTTTCTAAATTCTCTGCAGCATAACTTAGAAAAACACAGACTCTATATAATAAATACTATCTTTTCAATAATGAGAGCAATTAAAAAAGTACTACCTGCTGATATGCAACCATTATCAAACTTTGATGATCACCTTCAAAAGATAAGTAAGGCTTCATACTGGTATGATATACTTGCTATAGTTGAAGACTTTTTTAGAAAGTTTTTGTTCTTATTTAGTGGTCATTCAGCTTTATCTTCTAATCTTACTGATCAAGTTGAAAAATACATAGAAGAAAACTTTCAAAAGCAACTCTCTTTAGATACTCTTGGTGATATATTTCATTTTAATCCTACATATTTATCAAGAAAATTTCACCAGGATAAGGGTATATCTATAAATGATTTTATAAATCAAAAGCGTATCAATCACGCTATTTATTTGTTAAAGAATTCTAACATTCTAATAAAAGATATCTCCATAGATTGTGGATTTACTAATGTGTCACACTTTAATCGTATCTTTAAGAATATTATTGGCAAGCAGCCTTCTGAAATTAGATTGGAGGAAAACATAGAAAATGGACATAAAGTTAAAAGAAATACTAACTGAGGAATTTGTAGCAACTCTTCAAGATTCCTTTGCTTTTGCTACGGGTTTTGGTGTAGTTTTTGTAGATCTAGATGGTAACCATATCGGAGAAGGAAGTAATTTTTCCAAATATTGTCGTGCCATCAATAATACTAAAGAAGGTGCATCTTACTGTGCACTAACTAATCGTAAGGCAATAGATTTAGCTATCAAAACAAAAAAACCAAGCATATATATATGTCATGCTGGTCTTATTAATATAGAGATTCCCTTAACCTATGAAGGAGAATATATAGGAGCAATTACTGCTGGACAAGTCTTGTGTTCAGATATGGATATATATCCAAAAGATACAGAATTTAAATCATTACCTTGGTTTAATACACAAGAAGCTGCTGAATATCTTAGTAATATAAAAGTACTAACTAAAGAACAGATTGAAGCTACAGCAATATCCTTGGAAAACATCGGTAACTATATTGTTCAAAATGCTATGTATAATAAACTTCAGGAAAAATTAGTAGAGGAAAGACAAAAAACATTAGAATATGAGAAAAAACAAATCGAAATGGAACATCAGTTGAAGCTAGCTGAATTAGATGCACTACAAAAACAAGTTACTCCACATTTTATTTTTAATGTGATTAGCTCCATATCACGATTAATCTCTATGGAGGATTACTCTTCGGCCTCAAACATGTTGGATTCCTTCTCACAAATGCTTAGATATAGTTTATCAGATATAAGGTCAAAAATTACCTTGGAACAAGAACTTAATTATATTCACAACTATTTAATCATACAGAAAAATAGATTTCATGAAAGAATAGAGTATGAGATAATCGCAGATAATGAAATACTCTCCCTAACAATACCCTACTTTTCCTTACAACCATTGATAGAGAATGCAATCGAGCATGGCTTGCTACCATTGGAGAATGGCGGTAAACTGAGATTGACTTTTTCCACCTCATGTTCCCATTACAGTATTGAAATAACAGATAATGGAGTCGGCATGGCCGAGGGAAAATTAGAAGAAATTAAGAAAATCATGAAATCAGACGTAAATAATAATTTTATGAGTCATATAGGTCTGAAAAATTGTTATAAGAGATTTAAGCTTATGTATGGCCAAAGTTCAACCTTTAATATCACCAGTGAGCCTAATAAAGGTACAACAATATATATTACAATCGGAAGAAATACTGATATAATAAATAGTACTGTTGGTATATAAGTAGAGTTGAATAATACTTTTAAAGCTGAAGATGTCTCAGAAGTAAAAATCCTAGTAGCATAATTACTAGGATTTTTCTATTTTCTTCTAACCTTCAGCCTTATCTCCCACTTTTATGGCATTTACAGGACATTTATTCATAGCTAAGGTAACTTTACCATCCTTATCATGATCTATGTTACCATAGATCAATGTAGCCTTTTTATTTATAATCTTAAAATATTCAGGTGCCTCCTTTACACATATACCACAGCCTATACAAGCCCTTTTATTAATAAGGATCTCACCTTCTTCTAGTTCTTCATCTTCACTAGGTATATCTTCTTTTTTAACAATTTTACCTACAATATATCCCATGATAATAATAGCTACAGTTGTAAATATCCATCTAGTTATCATAAACTTAGGGCTTAAAAACTTGGCCTCATTTGCAAGCATAGGAATTTTAATTACTGCCCATGAGCTTAATATAACTACTATATTTGATAAACTTGCACCTTTCTTTAGAAGGGTTTTACATACTGGAAATGCTGCATAAATGGGGCCAGCAGATATACTGCCTAATGCCAGGGAAATAAATGAACCCTTCAACCCTGAGTTCTCACCTAGGGCATTCATGATTAGATTTCTAGGAATCCACGCCTCAATTAGTGCCGTAAGTAAAAATACTACAGGCATAATTATAAGCATTTCCTTCAAATAATATCCCGTATTATTAACTGCTTCAATAGCCTTTTCTGTATTTACAATAAATAGTACTAGATACATACCTATAACAACTAATAAAAATGAATTTTTCTTTATTTTATCTATCATAGTACCACCCCCATTAACATTGAAATTATTATAGCAAATCCAAAACTGAGAAGATTTCTAGTTATAGTAAACTTAGTTCCAAATTCTTTCTTCTCTAGATTAAAAGTAACTAATCCTACCATTGTAAGAGTTGTTAGAAATGCTACTGCTGGCATAATACTAGCTCCCATGTCTACAATAGATCCTACTAATGGAAATGCAACAAAGGCAGGAATCAACGTTATACTTCCTAGTAGAGCAGCTACTACTGTTGATAATAATATATTTGATCCACCTAAATACTCTTTAATCAGATTTGGTGGAATAAAGACAAGAATCAATCCTATTAAAAATAAAATACCAAGTATTTGACCTAACATACTTCCCATCATTTTCTTTGACTTTTTCATAGAATTAATTGTTCTTTCTTTGTCTTTAATCATAGATACAATGAACCAAATTAGAGTTATAACCCATAATCCTCTTGTAAAAACATCCATATAATCTCTCCTTTTCATAATTTACTTCTATATCTTAATCCATTTTGATATAATAAAAAGTAACTATGGTTACTTTTTGGAGGTTTTTATGGAAATATTTAATTATCTCGACATTATCTTATATGTTCCTCTTTTTAGAAATTTTAATATAAATGAATTATCCTCTATTTTAAGAGATAACTATTTAGTTAGAGGTTATGAAAAGAATGAGATTATATATCTACAAAATGAAAAGACAGTTACAATGGACATAATATTAGAAGGCGAGATCATTGTACATAGGATAGATGAGAATGGTAATGTCTTATCCATTGTTTCTCTTTCGAAGGGCGATATCCTTGGTGGTAATTTGATTTTCTCTAATCAAAATGAATATCCTATGACAATAATTGCAAAAACTAATACTAGATTATTATGTTTAGAGAAAGATTTAATCCTAGAACTTTGTCAAAGCAATAAAACTTTCCTAGTAAATTTTTTAGAAATTCTTTCAGATAAGGCCCTAGTATTAACTACAAAAATTCACTCCTTGGCAATAAAAACCATTAGAGAAAAAATAATGGACTTTTTAATCTTTGAATCTACTAGGCAAAGTAGCAATACAATAATACTCTCTATTTCAAAGAAAGAATTAGCTGAGAAATTTGGCGTTGAAAGACCTTCTTTGCAAAGGGAATTAAAAAAAATGAAGGATGATGGACTAATTGACTATGATTCTAGAAGTATAGTACTAAATAAAAGGTAGTATTATAGAAATTAGGACATTTGAGGATTTTCCAGAATAAACGCTTCCTAGTGTGTCATATAATTGTAATAATGCTGTAACCTATCTGTAATCCCATTGATGTCAATTTATGATATCCTAGTTACAATAGAATAAAGAAATGAAATTAAGATGGGAGTGATAGTTATGGAAAAAATGACTATGAAGGAAGCAGGTAGATATGCTAATTTTCTTGATAGAACCATCGACGAATTAATATACTTGGCAAATTATGGTATGGACTCTAAGATATATTCTATAACAGAAAATCATAGAAAATCAGCCTCCTATAAGGATGCTATTGATGAAATTATAGAGGTAGAGTTTGAAGATGACGTAGAAATAGATGTGCCAAATCTAACTCTACTCTTAGAAGATCTTTTTCTTGAAAAATCAATGCTGGCAGAAAGTATAGCAGAAGCCAAGAAGAGTCTAATTATAAAAATTGATGAAAATAGAAATATGAATTTAGACGCTGCTCTAGAATATGCAAAGCTACTCAGAAGGTTTTCTGAATCATATTTAAGACCTCTTGCAAATAGAAAAGATAAGAAATCAAAGGAAAAGAGAACAGGTTATGCATTTAATGTGGAGGGTAACCAAGCGCCATATATCTATGAGGCTGAGGTAATTACTAAGGTAATATATGAAACAAGACCTTTATCTGAAAAGATTAAGGCAAATAGCTATCTGGCAGATAGAATATCTGAAAAAATTGATATGGCAATGAATCTTGAATCCGTTGAATTTATTCCAAAATTTAATTATCTTGATAGATGTGAAGATATAATAAATCAATATAAATAATCTGGAAAACTTGGTGTGATAATAGAGAGCTTCATTGATATTGAAAAATGATTGATCTATAGCATAGATTGAAGAGATACAATATATTTAACTTGTTAAATATATTATAATCTTGATATCTAATATTATTTGAGAGGGTTTTTCCTCATATAAAAGACTACAATATGCAATC
Organism: Bacillota bacterium; assembly: GCA_023388495.1. Lineage (GTDB taxonomy): Bacteria > Bacillota > Clostridia > Tissierellales > Tissierellaceae > Tissierella. The sequence continues at coordinate 21,258 of JAEWGC010000007.1, forward strand.
ACTACTCATAAATCGGCAATTCACCAATTCCCTAATTCATGAGTTCATTTTTCAAGAAACAGCAAACAATTCAGTATCCAATAAAGCGTATTTAAAATTCAAATATAAGTTCTGGTTTTTATTTAGAATTGCTTGGATGAATTGTTTAGTAAATTGATATGGAGCTTTCTATTATCACACCTCGTGACTTTTTTTGAAGCAAAAATAACCATCCCCTCTCCTTTTTATCAGTTTGATGATATTATTATATAAAAATGGGTAATATTCTTAATACAAACTTTATTTAAAAAGGAGAATCACATATGAGTAAATATCTTATACTCTACAGACATGGAATGGCAGAGGATAAATCTAGGGCTACAAATGATGATTTAAGATCTCTTTCAATTAGAGGAAAAACACTATTAAAGAAAAGTGTATCCGGCTTTAAAACAATGCTAGGTAACCATGATAATATACAAATTTACTCTAGCCCAAAACTAAGAGCAAGACAAACAGCTGAGATGCTATCAATGGAACTAGATCTTGAAAATCCAATATTTCTAGATTTTCTAGGAACTGGTGGTAATGTTCGTCTACTTAGACAACTTGTTACAGATCTTGAACCTGGTACTGTTGCTATTATGGTCGGTCAGCAACCTTTCCTTTCAATATGGAGCCAAGAGCTTTCAGGAGTCTTCCTACCTTTTAAGAAAGGAACTGCAGCCTGCTTTAAATTCCCTAATGAGGGCGGAGAAGCTAAAGCTGAACTAAGATGGTATCTACAAACTCGTGACTTTATAAAGATTGATGGAAAATAAGGATTAAATGCTAAATCCCAATGAATAGATCTATTCATTGGGATTATGTGTTTTGATAGGTTCAGTACTAAATATTCGATTTATCCTGGATTTTCTTTTAGTTAGTTTATGGACACTTACTTTCATTGTTATTAGTATATATAAAACCTTATTTTGTGTCCACAACTATTATACTAACATCAATATCTATGAATGAAATTGATGATTAGAAAAATTTGCGCTCTAATCTAGCTCTATTAAAGAAATATCTATGATAGTGTTAACTTAGATGATTTACATTTACATTGCTGTAGAATTTTCCTTATTATGTTTTCAATTCCTTATAGGTAAGCTAGGTACCCGTGCACATGGCACTATTGCTACATCATTATTTTACCATACTTCCTTGTTTTTTTCATAGAGTTTTACTAAAGCATACTAATTAAGCCATCCTATCTTTCGTCCAACTCCAATGCTTTTTACATCATTGAAGGTCGACGAATTTTTTATAACATCCAAAACCTTGGCTAGATTCCCTAAAGGTTAAAATAGATACCATACATTATATGGTACATGCAGATAAACAAATTCTTGTTAAAGCATCCTATAATATTACTCTATCCCTTCATAAATCCAATGACCTTTCCATTTATAATCACATCATCCCTTTTCATCTGAATAGGCTCATAATTAGGATTTTCGGATAACAGTAGCACTGAATCTCCCATAAACATAAGTTTCTTCATAGTTGCTTCTTGATTGATTATTGCTATTACAATATCACCATTATTTGCAGTATTTTGTTTGTGAACAATTACATAATCGCCTTTGTCAATCCCGATTCCATTCATACTATCCCCTGTTACTTTCAATGCAAAGGAATCTTTTTTAGAATATATCCATTCCTCTGGTATCTGCAAAAACTTATCATACTGACGGTTTACTGTAATAGGTATCCCAGCGGCTACTTCTCCTACCATAGGTACTTGGATCATTGACTGATAATCAATTAATAATCCTGTTTCACTATCACTTATCTCAATATTATCATCTCTACCTTTATCAGATGCATATATAAATCTTCGATTATTCTTGAAGTTTGTATAAATCTTTTTATCCTTTCTTTCAGGAAGAAATTGTGGTCTACATTTTGGAATATCATTAAGTAGTTCTCCATCTCGTCCAAATACAGCAATATCTATTCCATCTGTAGCAACACCATATCTTACATCAGAATTCGCATCCATATAGGATTTAAGCTGTGATATAGCATTATCTATTCCTGAACCAAACTGTTTTATTTCTGAAAAAACATAAGGTATTTCATTATCGTTATAAGAAATATTTACTGCTATATCAACATAACCTTTCCTAGAGAACTGTTGGACAGGGTATTCTAATTGCATCAGCTCAAAGGGATATCCATAGGTTTCATTAAGCTCTTTAATAAACCACTGTCTTACTACTTCTTCCTTTGAGTTAATATCTATTATTTGTTCTTGTAATTGATATTTTAAAATTCCAATAGACTTAAATGGTTTAATACTGCAATCTCTTTTTAATCTAAGACAATTATTATCAATTTCCTTAATAAATTTAGATGGCTTGTTTACAGAAGACATATATAATAGCTCATTGGCCCTAGTCATTCCCACATATAAAAGTTTTCTTTCATCGGATTCGTAGTTGTTTTCATCGTCCATCTCATAAATACTATTGTTTGGAATTACTCCTTCATTTAAATCAATTAAAAATATTACTTTAAACTCTAATCCTTTTATAGAATGCATTGTAGTTAGTTTCACCTTATCAGAATCAAAGTCAGGTTCACTTTGATTTAAAATCATACAGGGCACTTTAGATGATTCAAGATATTGGAAAACATTATCTATTAATCTCTTTTCCTTTGCTACTATACAAATATCTGATAACTGATAATCATTTTTAAGAATATTGATTTCATTAACAATAAATTCTAATTGTTTTTCCTTGGTCCTAAAATATTTATATATTGGTGGATGTCCTTGCCTATCTATTAAAGAAGGCTTTACAAAGTCAAGGTTATTCTTAATATTTTCATCGTGCTCTATTAGACCAAAAGCTGCCATGGATATCTCAGTGGTTGTACGATAGTTTTTTGATAAAGTCCTGCTTTTACCACTCATATCATAACCTATTGAAGCATATGACCTACCCTTTCCTAGCCAAGATAGAGAATAAATACTCTGAGTATTGTCTGCAACAAACATAATAGATGAATACTTTTTCTCTTGATAAATACACTTTATAAAATCTAATTGAACTTTAGTTAAGTCTTGGCTCTCATCAATTAATATATGAGTGTATCTTTCCTGTGTATTTCGTTGAACCTCCTCTAAAGCAATAATATTCATTTTCTTGAAATCTATATAGCCATTCTTTTCAAGCAATAAATCATATCTTACCATTAGTTCAAATATTGCAGCTCTTACATTAGAATTCTTATTTAACTTTTGAGGGGTACCACTACCTCCGCTTGCTCTACCAATTCTATCAATACTCTGGTATGTCTCTACATCAATAATATTACAAGCCTTAATCCACGAAACTTCATCAAGTAAGAAATAGCAATTTTTAGGTGAAAGCACTTTCATAGAAGGATACTTTTCACTTATTTGATTAATTGCCTGTATCATAGTCTGAAATTCAATTGTTTTATCGGCTATTTTTAAATCAATATGGTTATTTTTCTGATATTGTAGGAAATATTTATACATTAGACTGTCTATAGTTGTAATTTCTGCACCTTTGTTTTGATTTCCCCAAAAATTAGTTTGCGAATCATCTTCATTTTCTACTTTATTATATAGATATTTAATATAATTTAATAAAGTTTTATTGAAGGTAACTAGCAATACCTTATCGTCTTCTTCAGGGCAGTAATGATTTAATAAAAATGGAAGTCGTCTAATGGAGACTGTAGTTTTACCTGAGCCAGCTACACCTTTAACAAGCATATGTCCATTAGGCTCCAGTTCCACTATTCTCCTTTGCTCCAGGTTTAATTTCATACTAATTACCTCTCCTTCCTTAGCATTTCCAACAATTGTAAGTTATTAACTTATACTATTCGACACAACTCCGTAAAATCCTTCTTTTTTATCTATTTTATCTTCAAAACTATTAATTAATGAATCCCATAAGTGCTAATACATATTTTTATATATAATTACAAAAACATCTTATAAGTTAATTGCTTATAAGATGCTTCCTTCTCTTTTCATAGCCTTTTCCTAGGTAAATTTATATCCTTATCACTTATAAAACTTATTTATCTACCTTATATATTATATCTCACTTAAGCTTGTTAATTAAATAAATGAATTCATTAAAATCTTCCAGGTTATTTTCTATAACTTTTTGCAATATGTCTAAGTTAAGTTTTTGATAATTGTGAACAGCTATATTTCTAAATCCAATCATGTTCTTTAGCTTTTCTAACATATCATTATTAATTATTTCATTGTGAGCAAGAACTTCAAATGCATCTCTACTATTTTGGGGTATACCAAGCTTCTTTGCAGATACAATGTACATAGCAATATCAATAGTAGCTTCCACAGCTCTCTGAATATTTAAAACTATTGAGTCTTGTTTAGTAAAATCTTTTAAATTGTTAGGGTCTCCTTCATATACCTCTTTAACCCGTATCAAGCATCTTTCTATAATACTTATTTTATTATATAGCACGTCTTCAACCATAGATCCTACCATCCCTCCTAATTGCATCTAATATGATCTCCCTCTCCTCATTGAGTTTGGCATAGTCTTTGAATGTCCTTATGTTATAATTTGCCTTTAAAATCTCATCTTTACAATATAATTCTTCTCTATTTCCTACAATTTGAGCAGCAAATACTGTATCTATATCTTTTAAGTTTACAATTTGAATATCCTTTTTTACTTCAAAAGAAAGTTTATTTGCAATTAGAAAAAGATCATATGGTTCTACTTCGTCATCAGTGTAAATAGCTAAGTCTATGTCACTGTCTTCCCTACCTTCTCCCTTTGCAAATGATCCAAATAGGTAAATAAATTCTGGTTTTAATTTATCCTTTAGATATTCAACTATAACCCTTTTTTCCTTTTCTGATAGATACATAACATTCATTCCTTTCTACTTACTCACTTCCATCACCCTATTCCCTTACTCTTCCACATATATATTTATTATATCACAATCTTCTGTATATAAGAATTTATATGGTATTACTCAAGAAAATTTAATATTTACATACATATATATCAGGCACTTAACTTTTTTACAAGTTTAATTTCATACTAATTACCTCTCTTTCCTTCGTATCTCCAATCACTATGGATTATTTGCTAATTATCACACCTATCACTCAGGTTCCCCCCTGCCAGATTAATACATATTATAGCAGAACTTGTACTCTATAATAGTTAATTTCTTAAACTCTATTCATGACTCTATATCAACATTGCAAGAAAACCTATTTTTTTAATTCTACCCAAATAACAAACCATAATATCTATATATCTTACTTTCTATATCTTGTATGCTGATATGCCTAGCCTCCCTTATAGTTTCCTTTCCTTCTACAAATAACAAAATACCAGGAATAGTGAAAATGTTATAAGATATTGCTATATTATATGACTTTTCCAAATCTATATATATTCCCTTAATTCTAGGATATCTATTTAATAATTCCTCCACCTTAGGCTTCATATCTATACATACACCACAACCCTTACTTCCGAAATATAATAACACCATATCATTATCCTCTATTGATTGATCAATTAATTCTTTTGAATCTAAATTCTTCAAATATTTCATCTCCTTCTCCGATATTTATAAGAATTATAAATTATCTAGCCTTGATATATTAATACTATTCGACATTAGATCTAAAAACCCTTCTTTTATTACTCACCTTTTTATCAAAATACTTCAAATAAAAAAACATCTACTTCTGACAGTAGATGTTTTGCCATCTTCAATAATAAAAAGTTAAGTGCTAGGCACTTAACTTTTTCAAACATAATTAAAAGAACAAGTGCATTAGCATAGATCCAAATATAATGGCTAGGAATGTTCTTTCGATGAATGCTACAACTAGTTCCCAAAGCTTTAGAGGAAGCTTTGATGACATCATTACAACTATTGTTTCTGCGAAAAATATTATTTGTACAATAGATACTGCTACTACAAGATATCTTGCACCTGCATCAATTAAATGGACACTATTTTTTATAAGTAATACAGGAAGAAACATTTCCGCAATACCTACAGGGAAACTTGGTGCAATTAATTCTGCATTTGGAACACGTAGTAAATTAAGTAATGGTTCAAATGCCTTACCTAAAATCACAAACACTGGAGTAGTTTCTGCAATTATTAAAGCAGAAACACCAACTGCTGCCAGTAGTGATAATACCTTTGGTAATACTTCAAATCCTTCCTTAAGACTTACAAGCATTTCTTTCCCTAGATTAGGAGCCGTTAATGCCTTCTTTGAGGCTCTTGTAATACCTGCATTAAGTAAATTATTTGTAGGCTTTGCATTTATGATATCTTCTTTTGTTTGTACTCTCCCATTAATATAAACATCCTTTTTCTTACTAAAGGGTGGGATTCTTGCCATAATTGCACTAACAGCCAGTGTCAATAACAAGGATGAGAAGTATACAAGAAGAAACTTGTCTGCCAATCCAGCTGTTTCAATTACCATATATGCAAATCCAACACTGACTGCGCTGAAACCAGTAACAACAAGGACTGCTTCTTTTTCGGTATATACTCCTTGCCTATACAACTTACTAGTTATCAGAACCCCTACAGATGAAGAGCTTACAAAGGATGCTATGGCATTTACAGCCGCTCTGCCTGGGACCTTCCATATTGGTCTCATAAGGGACTCTAATAATGATCCCACAAAGTCTACTATACCATAGTTTAATAAAAAGGGCATAGTTACTGAACTTACAACAATAATCCAGAAAACCGCAACAACTATAGCTGATACTATAGTTCCTCCTGTTGCAGGACCTACTATTATTTCAGGAACATATACTCCCATCGTTGAATTTAATGTATATGCTAGTACATAAAATCCTCCTAGGAGGTATAATATAGGATGGACTCCTGAGTCCCCTTCAAAATAATCATAAATCCTTCCACTTTTAGCTATATACTTACCATAGCAACTTAAAATTCCAGTACCTAGTACAATTAATGTAACAGCCCATAATCCTAGGTTTCCAGTTATCTCCATCATCTTTCCATACATTATACCAAATACCATATCAGTTTTGCCATTAAACGTTACTGGTATAAAGAATATGAAAACAGCTATTAATGAGAATACTATGGACTTTATTAAGCCCTTAGTATAATCAGGCTTTGACAATGAAAATGAATCAAGTACTGTTAAATCATTTAAATCTAAATCTCTTTCTTTAATTTCCGCTGGGGTTAAAACAGCCATGTTTTTATTAACCATATATATCCCCCTTCCTATCTTTTGCCATTCTTTTTCTGAAGGGCTAAAACTGATAGGAATTCAAATACAACGTTCGCTGCAAGTAGTGATGTAATTTCTGCATGATCATATGGCGGTGCCACTTCTACTATATCAAATCCAACAAAATTAATATCTTCGAATCCACGAATAAATGTTAATCCTTCTAATGCAGTAAATCCTGCGACTTCAGGCGTTCCAGTAGCTGGCGCATAAGCTGGGTCAAAGAAATCAATGTCAAAGGTTAAAAACGCCTTGTTGTCCCCAACCCTATTCTTAATTTCTTCAATAACTGCAGGAATTCCCATTTGTCTTACTTCATGGCTTGGAATTGTTCTTAATCCAAGGCTTGCTGCTAATTTAAACTCTCCTGCATCATATAATGACCCTCTCATGCCTATTTGAACTGATTTATGAGGATCTATTAGACCTTCTTCAATTGCTCTTCTAAAAGGTGTTCCATGATTATATTTCTCACCAAAAACCTCATCATTAATATCTGCATGGGAATCAAAGTGTATAAGACTTACAGGGCCATGTTTTTTAGATATTGCTCTTAATTCAGCTAAAGTGATGGAGTGGTCTCCTCCTAATGCAATTGGCATAGCTCCTGCCTCTATAATTTCAGCTGTAAATTTTTCAATTGCATCATAAGTAGGATGAATATATCCAGGAATAACGTTAACGTCACCCATATCAGCACCTTTTAAGTAGTCTAATATATTAACCTCATGGATTGGATTATTAGTCTTCATCATAACTGAAATGTTTCTAATAGCTTGAGGACCAAATCTAGCCCCTACACGATATGAACAAGCTGTATCAAATGGAATACCGTAAATAGCAAAATCTAAACCTTCAGCGCTCTTTACTCGTTCCATTCTCATAAAGTTTCCTGTATTACAAAATCTAGGTGAAGCAAATGCTGTTGCTGGTTGTTTTACAATTCTCTCTGTCATAATTAAAGCCTCCTCTTTTTATTTGCCTATTATTATTGCATTTTCCATGCCAACAAAATAACATGCAAAATCAAAGGCTCCAGCATTAATCTACTATATTTAGAGGAATATTTTCCTTCAAAAAGTTTCAAATTCCGACAAAATCAAATTGTAATTGTTATAATTCTAACAAATGATTCGTCAAGGAATGTTTTCCTCCTGAGGAAGTTATTCCTCGGCGAACTCCAACTTGATATTAAGACGTTTAAGTTTTTTCCTAATGGTACTGCGATCTAAACCAAGAATCTTAGACATTTCTGCTGTACTTTTACAATTTTTCATTACTTCAAGAAGAAGTTTTCTATCAAAATCTTCAATAATAGTTTTATAATTTTTATCCTTGCAAGAATTAAAACTTATAGAATCTGGTATCTTAAATATTTGATGGTCTATGATATCATATTTATCAATTAAATCACCATTAGATGTAACAAGAAGCCTCTCAATCAGATTTTCAACTTCCCTGATATTACCTGGCCAATTATAATTTAATAAAATCTTCATAGCCTCAGGACTTATTGTCTTATTATAATTATACTTTTCATTAAATTTATATAGAAAATGGTTAATTAATGGAGGCAAGTCCTCTTTTCTTTCCCGAATTGGTGGAATAGTAATTGGTATAACATTGAGTCTATAATAAAGATCTTCTCTAAATTTGTTATGTTTAACCATTTCGAATAGATTTCTGTTAGTTGCTGCGATTATTCTTATATCAACAGGAATAACACTATTTCCTCCAACCTTAGTAATCTCCCTGCTTTGAATTACATTCAAAAGCTTTACCTGAAGACTTAGAGGAAGTTCACCTATTTCATCAAGAAATAAGGTACCCCCATTGGCAAGCTGAATCAATCCAATCTTACCTTCCCTATTTGCACCTGTAAACGCCCCTCTTTCATATCCAAAAAGCTCAGATTCTAGGAGGTTTTCAGGTATAGCGCCACAGTTTATTTTTATGAAGGGTTTATTATATCTAAGGCTATTTTTATGTAAAAAGTGGCTTAGAACTCCTTTACCGACACCTGACTCTCCCTCAATAAGAACTGTCGAATCCACCTTAGCAACACGTAAAGTCAAATCAATTATCCTATCCATTTTTTCACTATTATAAATTACATTACTATTAGCAGCCTTATCCTTGGAGCTTAAAAGCTGCAATTCATTTTTATATTTTTCATTAATAAGTTTGGATTCTTTGAGGTTTCTCTTTAAGGTGTTTAATTCTGTTATATCTCTCGAATTAATAACAATCCTATAAAGCATCCCATCTTTAAATATTGGGGTACCCGTTCCAATAACTTCCTTTCCATTAACCTTCTGAAGCATTGAAATCTGCCTTTTTTCCCTAATGACAGCAAGAGCAACAGATTCAGAATAAATACCTTCTGCAACTAATTCCTCCATGTTTTTTCCGATTACATAATCTGCATTAACTCCATCAATTCTCTCACAGGATTTATTAAATCTTAATGTAACTCCATTTCCATCTGTAATATGTATCCCGTCATCAGATGAATCTAAAATAGCATTGAATTCATCCATTAAATCCTTATATGCATTTTTATAGTCTATGTTAGTAGTTTCCATATGGCCCTCCGCAAATATTTAATTGATTAGTGACTTGAGATCTTTTTATATTAATTATATCAGATTTCATAGGGATATGGTTAATGAAAAGACAGATTAGATATACGGCCTCTTTCTGGTTCAATATTCTACATTATAAAAATCTAAATCATCAACACATCCCCAGTATTATTCTTCACAAACCTGTCTCCTAATTGTTGAATAATCATTGTCTCTCCTTGTTTACCTGTACAATGACAAGCACCTATTAGTTTTATATCCTTTTCTTTAAACTTTTCTATTATATTATTTATCTTTTCATCGTCCTCATTCACTAAATGAGTACCACCTATTAAAGCACAGACATCTATGCCTGTTCTCTCAGTTATAGTATCTAGTATATTAACGATTCCAACATGAGAGCATCCTACTATGACTATCAATCCTTTATTAGTTTTAATTCCTATGGAAATTTCATCTAAGAACTCATCTTTTATGTACCCTCCATCATCTTGTAAGTACATATTTTGATTTGTATTTTCAAATTCTATATCTCTATTAAAGTTGGTAAATATTAATAGGTTTTCCGTTATATTTGTAATATCTTCATTTATATATTTCGTTGGTATATTATTCTCTTCTAAAAAACTTTCATCAAATGGATTCCCCACATATTCATAATCTCCACTTTCACTTAAGTTATATTTTTTATTAAAAAATCCATTTCCCAAATAAAGCTCAATGCTAGGATTTATTTCTTTTATAAGTCTTTCAAATCCACCACTATGATCATAATGTCCATGACTCATTATTACATAATCTAGATTTTTCAAATCAACCCTTAAGTCCTTTGCATTATCAATAAAATCTCCACTTTGTCCTGTATCAAATAATATGTTTTTCCCATCTGCTTCTATATATATGGATAATCCATATTCTGTATATAATTCCTCTCTATCTCCAGTTTTATTTTCAATCAATGTCGTTATCTTCATCCCATTCACCTCTTATATTCCTATTACCAGTATGATAACCTATATAATCAAATTTATAGCGGAGCCTATCACTTAATTTGCTAAAATTACTAGAATATAGGAAATGCCTAGGTATATAATGTACCTAAGCATTTTTCGTGTCTTTTAAATCTTTTAACTTCTCATTGATCTTTTTTGCTGTTGTAATGTCACCCTGATATATGATAAATCTTACAACTACATAAATTATTGCAATTTGAATAGTAAAAATAAGGTAATCTACAAATCCCGATACAATACCAGTAATCCTACCAAAAATAAGTATAAAGGTCACAAGGAGTATAAAATGCAGTATACTTCTTAATCTTTCGCTCCTTTCAGTTAATTCTGACCTAGACCAGAATATTATACTTGGCAAATCTCCCACTGCAGCAAATGCCATAACCAAAAGAATATAGTCCCTATTTATAGTGTCTGGTGAAGTAAAAAATACACTACCAATGATTAGTATTCCAAATATAATAAAGTAGTCTCTAATTAATTGTCTTATCAAACCCATAAGTTTCATATTGTTTTGTCTCCTCTATATTCCTAACTTAGATTTCAATATTGGTACATATTGGCGTGATACCAATAACCTTTCACCATTATCCATAATAGCTTCAAATCTTCCACTTAATGAAGGTTTGATACAGGATATTTTTGTAATATTTATTATTATGGATTTTGATGCTCTAAAGAATCTTCTGTGATCACATATCTGTTCAAGCTCATAGAGTTTCTGCTTGCTTTCGTAGAGTTTATCTCGACAATAAATAAACACCTTATTATCTACGGATTCAAAATAATATACATTAGATAGATTTAGTTGATAAATAGAATCATCCTCATATCCTATAAGTATATTAGATTTTGATTTCAACTTTTTCATCAATTCAAGCATTTCATCATTAACTTCATAACAACGGATGATGATTTCCTCTTCTTCATTATGTTTAATAGTTTCAATTGATATTTTCACAATATCACCTCTATATATAATTGCCAATACAAAGTATATAATTAAATTATATACTTATTGATATTGTTTTACCATAAGAAGTGATAGAAGATTTTCAAATTTTTCTTGAAAATTACTATAATAAAAATATTAATACTATGATACTAAATAAATTGGCTGTAAAATGTGATATTGCACTAACCCATGCATTCTTTGTTTTATAAAATATAGTTCCATATAAAATACTGTTGATGAATACAAAGAAAATATCATATATAACTATAATAGCATTTCCACCTGATATATGGCCAATAGCAAATAGTATAGAAGAAAATATTAGAGTATGTGTAATAGGAAAGACTTTATTTAACTGTTTCTGGAAAAAAGCACGCCAAGCAATCTCTTCACCTAAAGCAAGGAAAGCCAGCTGAAGCACCATTATTGCGATTTTGTCAAAGGATATAAAAATATCTGTTCTTGCGATAACATGGTCTATATACTGAGGTAAGAACAGTATAGATATTGTTATACTGAGGGCATCCATGATTATAGGTAGTGTAAACAATATCCAAATACTCCTATCCTTGAAGGCTGTTTTAATTAAGCTTACATCAAGTCCATGGTCTTCATTACATCCTTTTTCCATGTTTTTATTGATAAAGAAAAATATTACTCCAGTAACAACTGATAAACCTGCAATTTTTATCCCAATTAAATTTGTAAGGGATAGAATTCCCATTATAATCATTGCCATTAGGGGTATTGTTTTTATACTTTTCATTTTCTCTCCTCCACCTTTACTTATTATATTAATAATATTCATTTACAGTAAAACTACCTTCATCTTTTAAATAACAGTTGAAAAATTCCAGTACTAATTTGTTCATTGTTTCTATACAGTAATATTTATCCACATTAGCCTTTGATGAAGCTCCAGAAACTCCAGATAATTGATTTGCTAAGAAGGGTGAAAATAGTGGCAAATCTGTATAGCTCATATGGTTGCTCCCCCTGATGCAGACCTCAAAAGCATTTAGAGAAATTGATGAAATATATTTATTAGGGTATACATATTTAGGATCAGCAATTATCTTATTCATTACATAGTCTGAATAGAAATTTAACATGGGTATAGGATAAGGCTCATTATTAATAACAATGCGACCTTCTATGTCGATACTATATTCTCCTAGCATTGAACCATCCATATTAATAACAGCACTGATATCTTCCCTTTCACGTCCCAATTGGCTACTTGCTGCACCCCCTAGAGAATGTCCCATAAGTCCTATTTTATTCCCATCAATAAGTCTATAGACTTCTACACTACTATTCTCAATATTATTAAGTATAGTGTCTATTACAAAATTAATATCATCTGTTCTTAAACTCATCCAGTTGTCATAAAGTCTAAACTGTTCCTTTTCACTATAGATACCTCTGTTAGCATCTATAACTTCTTGCATGAATTTACTGCTGCCTATTGTGAGATTCCCATCTGAATCCATAGTTCCAGCGGCATGATAAGGATGATCTATGGAACACACCACATATCCATTACTTGCCAGTTCCATAAAAGTAGATGTATTACTGCTTTTCACACCAAAGGCACCATGAGAAAAAACAATAAGTGGATATTTTTCATCAGTTTCTTCTGGATACCAAAACTCAACAGTTAATTTGCGATTTTCACCAGTATTGGTAAATGTTTCAATTCGATTTAAATCCGTAAAAGTGTAAATGAAATTATTAACTTTATATTCTCCCGTCATTTCAGGATCCTCATACTGAGGAAATATAATTGCTGGAATGGTCACGAGGGCAAAAGCAAATATCGTTACTATCCCTCTGCAAACAACACGCGGCTTTTCAAATGGCTTCCTTCCAAATTTTCCTGTAGCTAATCTAAACAAACTCATTATGGCAAATATAAATAACAATGTTCCAAGTAAATACCACTGAAAGCTCCAATCAATTATTGAAGTTAAGATTAATCCTATAAACATAATAAATGTTGATAGCCAAAACCAACTTCTAACTTTATTTTGATTATCCTGAGTCTTTATACAATAAACCGTAAAGACAATTTGAAAAACTAACATCATAGTAATTAAAAACATTCCCATAGCTATAACCCTCTTTCTTATTTATGATATTAGTATATTCTTAGAGGTAACGTCTGTAAATCCCAAATCCCTATGTTGTAAATTATTAGAGGTAAGCTGTATAAAATAAACGGCAAGTTGAAATGGTATAGTTAAATTATTAGGTCTTCTGTTATATTTGTAATTTCTTTACTTAATTTGTTAACCTTTGCTTATCACAGATAATTTGAAAAAACAAAAAAAATCTTATAAGTTAATTTCTTATAAGATTTTTTTGATAATAGAATAATTGATTAAGTTATTTACGTTAGGTGCTTGGCTTAACTACACTTTCATACTTATCTACATAATCTTCTAAGGTTATCTTCCTACAAAGATCCCCTATTAATTCATATGGTATTTTATTTACATTTTTGAAACGAATACAGGATTTACCCATGTCGAGTTTCGTTTTAACATGCTTAGGATACTCCCCTTGAAACCATGCTAAAACATCTGGAAATACGTAAATTCCCATATGGTAAAGAGAAATATTATTCTTCTGAGAAGCTATACTTATAAAATGTAGAGGCTCCTTAGGATTTACATGATATCCAGATGGATAAATACTATGAGGTACTACGTAACCTATTATCCTATAAGCTATAATTTCTTCAAATCCATTGGGAAGATATTTTCAATTATAGTTTTTCTTAGTTTTTCTTAGTTTTTCTTAGTTTCTCTATAGCTTCTCTTCTATCATCTGGTAATTGGCATAGATAGTCTTCCACACTATTCGCCTCATATCTCATATTATACCTCTGTTTTCCCTTCGTCATAGCTTAATTGCCATCCGATACCAAATTTATCAATTAAATACCCATAGCATTTGCTCCAAAAGGTTTCTTGTAGTTCCATTTCTACTTTACCACCTTCTCTTAATTTTTCAAATGCATTAGTTAAATATTCCTTATTACCACTTATTACTGTAAGACTAATATTATTTCCTTGAACAAATGGCATTCCTGGAGGAACATCCGAGAACATTATTCTACTTCCAGTGATAGTAAGATTTGTATGCATGACCAAATCCTTTACTTCCTCTGAAATAGGAAATTCAGGATTAGCTGGCATTTCCCCAAAAGTCATGATTTGAGGTTTTTCAGTCCCAAATACATCAGCATAAAAGTCTACAGCTTCACGACAATCTCCATTAAAATTAACATATGCTTCAATTGTCATTTGTTTCACTCCTTTAAATTTTATTTAGTAGTGAATTAATACCCTAAACTATGCCCTCTTATCCACTTATTTCCTTATCCATTTTCCATAGCTGTCTTTTTTCTATATTGATTATATATCCTAACATATCAAGGTTTTTCTTAATCAACAACAAAATCTTATCTATTTTCAATAATAATTTATTGACATTCGATAAATTATTGAATATAATTTATTTATCAATAATTAAGTGAGGTGCTTTTTATGAAACGAGGATCAACACTCTTTTTAAAAATTGCTGTTTTTCTTATTGGATTCCCAATTCTTGTCTTGTGTCTATTCTTAGTACCTAAGATAGGAGATTTTGCAGCAGAATTGTATCCAAATATGACCTATATCAAATATCTAATTATGATGGATTTGTATGCTACGGCTCTACCTTTCTACTATGGTTTATATCAAGCCTTTAAACTATTAAACTATATTGATAAGAATAAAGCTTTCTCTGAATTATCCGTAAAGGCTTTAAATACTATAAAATACTGTGCAATTACAATCAGTGCCTTATATATAATGGGCATGCCACTATTTTATCTTATGGCGGAGATGGATGATGCACCAGGTATCATAGTACTAGGATTAGTCATTGTTTTTGCATCAATGGTAATCGCAGTCTTTGCTGCAGTTCTTCAAAAGCTATTAAAAGAAGCCATAGATATAAAATCAGATAATGATTTAACGATATGAGGTGAATAAGATGTCGATTATAATTAATATTGACGTAATGTTAGCTAAAAGAAAAATGAGCGTAACAGAACTTTCAGAGAAAGTTGGAATAACAATGGCTAATCTTTCTATACTGAAGAACGGGAAAGCAAAAGCTATTAGATTATCAACATTAGATGCTATATGTAAAGCACTAGATTGCCAACCAGGTGATATTCTAGAATATAGAAGTGATTAAACTAGAGAATAAAGATTATAAGAGGATTAGGTGGTGGATTTATGTATGATATTGCCATTGTAGGCTCAGGCCCTGCAGGTGCTAACCTTGCACGATTAATTGGAGATAAATACAAGATTCTATTAATAGATAAACGAGATTTACGAAATGAAAATCCGAAAAACTTAGCCAATAAATGCTGTGGAGGCTTGCTAGCACCTGATGCTCAGAGAATGATTGCGAAGTTGGGTTTAGCACTTCCTAAAGATATTCTAGTAGGTCCCCAGCTTTTTGCTGTAAAGACTATTGATTTAACTAATAATCTAGAAAGACTATATCAAAAATTCTATTTTAATATAGATAGAGAAAAATTTGATAGATGGCTGGTTTCTATGGTTCCAACCGATGTTGATAAAAAGTTTAACTCATTTTTTAAAAGCTTTGCTGAAATTCCAGAAGGATATGAAATTAAATATATCTATAATGGAAAAGAAATATCTGCCAAAACAAGGGTTATTGTAGGTGCTGATGGAGCTTCCTCCAAGGTAAGAAATTCTATTGGCAAAGATGTAAATATGCCTGAAAAGTACATTGCACTTCAGGAATGGTTTGAATATCCATATCACATTCCATATTTCACAGCAATTTTTGATGAAGAGATAAGTAACTTCTACTCTTGGTTAATACCAAAAGATAACTATCTATTATTAGGGTCTGCTCTTAAACCTAAGGACAATACTAGAGAAAAATATGATAGATTAAAAGCAAAATTAACACAGTTAGGCTTCAATTTTGGTGATAAAATAAAAACAGAGAGTGCATATATCTATAGACCTAAGGAATTATCACAGTTTTATATAGGAAGAGATGCTATAGCCCTTATTGGAGAAGCCGCAGGTGCCATTAGCCCTAGCTCTGCAGAAGGAATTAGCTATGCATTAAAAAGCTCTTTATACTTGGCTCAAAGTCTTGAAGAGGGAATAGATGGATTTTTGGATAGATATAGACTTAGGGTAAAGAGTATCAAGCTAAACTTACTTATGAAAAATTTAAAATCCCCAGCCATGTATAATCCATTTCTTAGACAGTTAGCTATAAAATCAGGTCTACAAAGTATTAAATAGATTAGAAAACCTTCCTACTAGTACAAATGCTAGATAAGAAGGTTTTCTATTTCATTATTTATTCCTCTTGCCAATATAATATATCCTTAATCATATCTTCTCTTATTTCCCAAATATTTGCCTGAACATTAAATATATTCCAATCATCTATCTCAAATACCCTCATCCAACTATCCATTACCCGATTCTTTTCCAAGGGATAAAAGTTCGCATATTTTCCTTCTATAAATGAAAACTGATTTTTAAATCCCTTTCTCTCCATATCTTTTATATAGGCTTTTTCGTCTTCTTCATCCTTAGGTATATAAAGATGATTTAATACATAGTCCCATTTTCTACCATCAAAATATATAGTCTCTCTTTTATTCACCTCTAGTACATATACTATTGTGCCTTCAATTGGTTTCAACATATTTTCTTCACTGATAGAGCACCATACTGGAAATTCTACCCCCTCTGGTTTAGGGACTATTTTACTTGCCTTATCTATAAACCATTGGTAAAGCTTGATATAATGTTCTGATATATCTTCAAATTGTGCTTCTATATACTCTCTTTTTATCCTATGTCTTCCCGTATTCTTTATCTCATCTAAACTTCTTATATCTTGTCTAGTCCATAAAGTTACTTTTTCTTGACTCACTATAACAACACCCCCTAAAATATTCAAAGTTACATATTAGTAAGTTTATAAGTAGTTAAGTGCCTAGGCCATTAACTTGTTTATCTTTGTATTTGTCCAAATACAAACTTAATAACCTCATCTACAGTCTGCTGTTGTTGTTCAGGTCTTGTTATTGTAGCCGTTCCATCACCTTTTTGTTCACCATAGTTGCCAAAATATGCATGATTTCCTCCAGCTATTTCTATCCTTTTTGAAGTTGTCTCTAGCTTTGTTTTATCTAGTAACATATCTTCACTTCCAAAAATTGCAAGAGTATCTATATTTGAATTGCCAACAGGATATGCACCTAGCAATATTAAGCCCTTTATTTTTTCACTATCTTTATTTACATAACTACTTGCCATTGCTCCACCTAGTGAATGTCCTCCTATATACCAGTTCCTTATATTTGGCAACCTACTATAGATACCATCTGCTGCATTTACATTAAATACTGAAAGATTGAAAGGCATTTTAACTAGTACACAAGTAATACCCTGCTGTGAAAGTTTTTCAAGTAATGGTGCATAAGCTATAGCCTCTACTTTACCTCCAGGGTAAAAGATCAATGCCGTGTCACTTTCTTTTTCTTTATCAGACTGAAAAATAAATATGTTTTTTTCACTTTTTACACTATATCCTCCCCTATTAAATGTTTGTACAGCAAAGTCATCTGCCCTGTAATAATCCAGCGCATAAATAAAAAATCCGCCTGCTAAAACAAGTATAATTGTTAGAATGATAACTATTACTTTTTTAAAGTTGTTTTTTCGATTTGCCATAACACTACCCCTTTAATTTCATATTATTGAATTAATATACCCAATTTTATCGTGAATTTACATATCCATTGGGTATATATTAAACCTAAATATTATCAATCTACTGTTTATCGTATATTTAGTTAAAACAAATATAAAGGTGATTAAATGTATAATGAAAAGATAGAATTTGAAAAAAATACTCCCTTTACTATTAAAATCCAGTCAATCAATAGATACTCTACACATTGGCATGAAAATATTACAGAAATCATTCTTCCTATTAAGGGTTCTGTTGAGGTCAATTCTAGTTTCGAACGTAATATTATTCATGAGGGTGATTTTTGGTTTATTAATAATAAATATATTCATTCTATTGACAGTCCAGATAACACAATCGTTGCTATTTTCCATATTAACTTAGGTTATTTTGAAAAACAATTTGAATATATAAAATATACATATTTTAGAAGTAATGTATATTCTGAAAATCCAAATGGAACTAATGATTATCTAGACTGTCATATAAGGCTGGAATATAAAAAGCGATTTAGAAATTTATTAATTAATATACTATCTGATTTTATAAACTATAATAAATCCCTTGAAGAATTAGGAGAAAAATATGAATATAGACTAATATATTCAATGGTATATGAATTTAACTGGTTGCAGTTCCAAAGAGAGAGTAATAAGTTTATACATCAGGAATTATTAGATAGGTACCATAGAATTGTCAAATTTGTGGATGAAAATTATTCAGAGAGGATTACCTTAGATGATATTGTAGCTAGAGAATTTATAACGAAAAACTATTTCTCACATTTTTGGAAAAATCTAAGCTCTTATAGTTTTCAAGAGTATATTAGTTATGAAAGAGTCCGAAAATCAGAATATCTATTGCTTAATAATGTAAATATTTCAAGTATATCAGAGCAATGCGGATTCTCAGATGTAAAATATTATTATCGACATTTTAAAAGATGGTATAGATGTATGCCCATAGAACATAGAGATAGATGTCTTTCCTATATAAAGATGGGATTCGACTATTTTGATTTCAAAGCTAATGATTCAAAAAGTATTTTTGACGATTACACAAATAATTATTTCATATCAACATATGATCATATCTTAGATTCAGATATTTCATTTTTTGTTGAAAATTATATTAAAGCCAAATATCTATATTCCAAGGATAAAGATATTACTTCAAATTCTTCTAAACACATTATAATTAATCTTTTCAACCATATTAATTTTTACTTAGAGGAAAAGGAATGCAATTTTAATTGGAATAATATCGATCTTCTAGTAAATCTATCCTTAGACAATGATGTACCGATTTATTTTAGATTGGCTTGTGATAATATAGATAGGGAACTATTATATGATTCAGTTAATAGTTTTATAGACAATTGTATTTTTCGTTATGGCATGAAAACCCTTAATAAATGGCAATTTTTTATCAACTTTAAGGATATATCTTTATATAAGGAAGCAGATGATATTAGAAAAATCATTTATAAAAAAGTCAAAAATCCTAAGGTTGATTTTTCCTTTGAGTTTTAAATGACAAAAATGTTAATTAAAATTTTATCAATATCACATCTTTGTCAATTGAAACTTGTCCCCTATCGTTATATTATTAACATATAGATTAGTCATTTATTATTTCTAATAATAGGAGGTTTCTTATGAAATTAAAAGATAAAGTTGCTATTGTTACTGGTGCTAGTGCAGGTATGGGAAAGGATATTGCCTATTATTTTGCTAAGGAAGGTGCTACTGTATATGCTGTAGCTAGAAGAATCGAGAGACTTGAAGAATTAGCAAATAGTGCCAATTGCTTAGAAGGTAAAATAATACCCGTTGCAACAGATTTAATGTGCAAAGAAGCTACAGAAAACATGGTGCAAAATGCTTATAAAGAATCAGGTAGACTAGATATTTTAGTTAATAATGCAGGAATAATGGATGATTTCAGTCCTATTGGTGAAGTAAAAGATGAAATGATTGAAAAGGTTTTTAACTTAAATGTATATTCACCTTTCTATTCCATGAGAAAAGCTGTGGAAATATTTTTAGAAAATGGTGGAGGAAATATTATAAACATTGCCTCCATAGGAGGTTTATTTGGATCTAGAGCAGGGGCTGCTTACACTGCATCAAAGCATGCTTTAATAGGTCTTACAAAGAATACTGCCTTTATGTATTCTAAGAAAAACATTAGATGTAATGCTATTTGCCCTGGTGGAATAGAGACAGAAATAGGATCAGGAGAGTTTATGAAAAATGTCAATCAAGAAGGTATTAATATGGCTATGTCAGGTGCTGCTGGCAATCCAAGAACAGGAAAGGGCCATGAAATCGCAACAGTTGCAGTATTTTTAGCAAGTGACGATGCAAGTTATGTAAATGGACAATGTATAGCAGTTGATGGAGGATGGACTGCTTATTAATAAATTTGGCTCTAGCATTATAACGCTAGAGTCTTTTCTTTTAATCTGGATACTAATCTTCCAGGAACATTTTCTGGCTCGATTAGCCACCTATCTATAAGCTCCTTAGGTACAAATTCACTATGATTTTCTTCCATCTCCTTTTCTAGCACATCTTTAGGTGCTAATAGAGTCATCCCTTGAAGTTTCTTTCCAAATCCTTCTACTATAGTAGTTATTTCTTCCTTTTCTAATTAATCCTTATCAACTTGTTTTTCTATTTTAGTTTCCATTTCTCCTACTGACCTATTTTTATTTTCATTTACTGTACGCCACATAATATTATCTTTTTTCATATTGATTCCTCGGAATATCTCTAGGTGTAACTGCTAGTCCTGCTACAGCTGGTATAGCAAAAGTTGAAATAATTCTTCCCCCATTGAAATAGATTCCTGATGAAATAGAACTAAACTTTTGTGGGAAAATTTCTTAATAGTAAGCACCCCATGCACCAGAAAAACCAACACCAAATCCTATCCATAGATATTTATCCTTAAACATATTTAGATAATTTATCTTTTCCCCTTGGTTCTTTGCTTCTTCATTTAATTTATTTGTATCCTCAATATCATTCGGTACAAATAAATAAATCATAATAGCTCCAACTGCTGGTGGTATAATTGCCGTATACATTAAAATTTCTCAATTCACATCTCCCAATACTCCATATATCTTACCGCCAAAAATCATTGCTAAAGAGAATAGACTTGTCAATATAGCTGCTAACTTTACTCTATATTTTGACTAAAACTTTTCAGCTACAAGAGGCATTGCAGTACCAAATACTCCACTTAAGGTAATACCTGTAACAAATCTAGACATTCTCCAAATATTGTAACTTTGAGGACTAAGCATAGGTACAAATGTACTAATAGCTATAAGTAACGCAATAATAGATAAAGTGTATTTCTTTCCTATTTTTGAAGATAGTATTCCAAAAATAATAGTTCCTGGAATCGTTCCAAGTGACATAGAAGCAAATATAGCCTCAGTTTGCTGAATAGTAAATCCAACTCCTCCTACACCAACTTCTGCAATCATTGTAGGTTTAACGAAAGTTCCCACCATAAAGTTATAACAGTAGAAAAAATAAACCAACATAAATTAATTTACACTACCTAACAAAACAACCTCCCTCATTAGTTCATTTGACTAACAAGGGAGGTTACTTTCTTCATTTTATCATATCTCTTACTTGTGCTACGTCTTTATCTCCTCTACCAGAAAGGTTTACTATTATAATCTTATCTTTGCTTAAAGTCTTAGCTAATTTCATTCCATAGGCTATGGCATGTGAGCTTTCTAAAGCTGGAATTATTCCCTCTGTTTTTGATAGCTTAAAGAATGCATCTAAGGCCTCTTTATCAGTTACATATCTATATTCTGCTCTTTTAGTATCATTATAATAACTATGCTCTGGTCCTACTCCTGGATAATCTAGTCCTGCTGCTATAGAATGAGTATCGTGATCTAGTAAATAACATTTGAAACCATGTATTAGTCCAACATTACCTTTACATATACTAGCAGCATGTTCTTTGGTATCAATCCCTTTCCCAGCTGGTTCTACTCCTACCATCTTGACTTCTTTATCATCATAGAAATGTGAAAATAATCCTATAGCATTACTACCTCCTCCAACACAGGCTACTACATAATCAGGCAATCTTCCTTCCTTTTCTAAAATTTGTTTTCTTGCTTCTTTTCCTATTACAGATTGGAATGTCCTTACTATCATTGGAAATGGATGAGGTCCTACTGCTGATCCAAGAAGATAGAAGGTATTATCCTTATTTTCTACATAATCCTCTAATGCTTTATCTACTGCTTCTTTTAATGTCTTATTTCCTTCCTCTACTTCAACTACCTTTGCTCCTAACATTTCCATTCTGAAAACATTTAACTCTTGCCTTTTAGTATCTTCAGCTCCCATATAAATTGTACAATCTAGTCCAAGTAAAGCACATACTGTAGCTGTAGCAACTCCATGCTGTCCTGCTCCCGTTTCTGCTATTACTCTCTTTTTCCCCATTCTTCTAGCAAGTAGTCCTTGCCCTATGGCATTGTTAATTTTGTGAGCTCCAGTATGATTTAAATCTTCTCTCTTTAAATAGATCTTAGCTCCACCCACCTCTTCTGTTAATCTATCTGCACAGTATAGTGGATTTTCTCTACCTACATATTCCCTTAAATAATAGTTTAGCTCCTTCAAAAACTCTTCATCTTCCATAGCATTATAGAATTCTCTTTCCAATTCTTCTAATACTACTTTCAATTCTTCTGGTACATAAGCTCCGCCAAATTCTCCAAATAATCCGTTTTCTCTTTTCATCTTTATTCCTCCTAGATTAAATTCAAATACAAAAAAACCTCCATCCTCAATAGGACGAAGGTTGAATTCGCGGTGCCACCTAAATTATGCAAAAATGCATCTCTCTTAATGGGATACTAACATATCCTGTCCTTAGTTAACGGTAGGCTTC
>JAEWGC010000011.1 GCA_023388495.1 Bacillota bacterium
ATAGAAGCAGCAAGGGCTGGGGAATTAGGGAGAGGTTTTGCTGTAGTCGCAGAGGAAATAAGAAAACTTGCAGAAGAATCCAATAAGTTTACAGGGGAAATTACAAATCTTATAAATGAGCTAACAGCTCAAACAAGGAATTCGGTTAATATTATGAAAGAAGTGGGACAAATTGTTTTTTCTCAAGCAGAAAGTGTGAATACAACGGACGATAAATTCAGGGGAATAGCAGAAGCAATAGAGATAATGAGGGATATAACTCATAAGGTTAGTCATTCTAGTGATGAAATGGAACAGAAAAAAGAAAGCATTATATCTATAATAGAAAACTTATCGGCAATCTCTGAAGAAAATGCGGCAGCAACTCAGGAAGCATCAGCCTCTGTAGAAGAACAAACTGCTTCTATGGAGGAAATAGCTAATTCAAGTGAAGAGCTTGCAAAAATAGCAGAAGATTTAGATGCACAATTAAGAGTATTTAAGCTATAATAAGATGCTGGGATTTTTAAAACTACATTAAACATAGCCTTACACATTGTGTAGGGCTTTTTTAATGCAAAAAATGAAATGGAGGGAAATAATAATATGGGAAATAAGAAACCACCAATCATAGAAGATGAAAAAATCAAAACCTTTTATTAGAAGAGAGTATAACTACAGAAAAATATGAAGATTATGATGGTGAGATATGGATTGTATTTGGCGATGAGTAAAAGTAATTTTATTTGAAGTTATTTTTAAATATAATGATATAATTATAAGAAAGATACTATATGCGGGGGGAGTTCATATTGAAAGAAACTAAATATCTATTAAACAAGGGAGTTCAGAGTAGAATAGAGAAACTCTTAATTGATCCTAGTAATTTCAAAGAAATCTCCCAATTGGATAATAAAATACTATCTGAACCAGGATTTTATTGTATAAGGTTAAGGGAGCAATCTAAGCTACCAACTAGATATCAAATAATTTTAGAATCAAGGGTTTATAAGTATATTTATATTGGGAAAGCTGAAAAAACTATTAAACAGAGATTAGAACAAGAGCTAGAACATAAATCACCAGGCACCTTTTTTAGGAGTATAGGGTGTGTTCTAGGATATCTGCCCATAAAAGGACATTTAATTGGCAAGGCAAGTAAAGATAACTTTAAATTTTCAAAAAGCGATACAGAAGAAATTATTAATTGGCTAAAGGAGAATATAGAGGTTAATATTGTAGCATATGATGACAATTTT
Organism: Bacillota bacterium; assembly: GCA_023388495.1. Lineage (GTDB taxonomy): Bacteria > Bacillota > Clostridia > Tissierellales > Tissierellaceae > Tissierella. The sequence continues at coordinate 1,239 of JAEWGC010000011.1, forward strand.
GATTTAATAGAGGGTATACTTATTGAAAAATACAATCCATTATTAAATATTAATAAAAATCCTCTGAAACTTAAAGAGCTGGCTGAAGACAGAAAAAAATGTAAGGATATTGCAGGGGGAGTAAGTGGACCCTATAAGAAAAAATTTAATTAAGTGGAATATGAGCAATAGTTATATTTTTTAAGCAATAATTAATATTTATTCAATTGTTGAATACTAGGATTCTTGATATGATTAGGCTAGCAAAGGCCATTGCTGATTAAAGTATAGTCAGGAGGTTATTTATTATGGAGATAGGTCAAGTAATAAGAGAATACAGAAAAAAGAAAAATATAACTCAGGAAGAAATGGCAAATCGACTTGGAGTTACAGCACCAGCAGTTAATAAGTGGGAAAATGGAAATTCCCAACCGGACATTATGCTATTAGCTCCTATTGCTAGATTGCTTAATATAACACCAGATATCCTATTGTCCTTTGAAGAGGAACTAAGAGAGGAAGAAATAAATAATATTGTTTATCAAATAAATGAAAAATTTAAAAGTGAAAGTTATAAGGAAGTTTTCAAGTGGTCAAAAGAGAAAATTGATCAGTATCCTAATTGTGAACAATTAATCTGGCAAGTAGCTCTAATTTTAGATGCATGGCGTTTAACAAAGAAAGTTCCAGACTCAGAAAAATATGAAGATTATATCAACAGTTGCTATGAAAGAGCACTAGAAAGCCAGGACGAAAATATCAGGACTAGGGCAGCTGATTCTTTATTTGGATTTTATTCGAGGAAGGAAGAATATGAAAAAGCAGAAGAATATTTAAATTATTTTTCTAATCAAAACCCAGAAAGAAAAAGAAAACAAGCTTTTATTTATAGCAAAACAAATAAGATTAAGGAAGCATATAAGACCTATGAAGAGCTGTTATTCTCTGGATATGGCATGATGAGTATGGTTTTTCAGAATATGTATATCTTGGCCATGAAAGATAAAGATAAGGAAAAGGCCTACAAGCTTGTAGAGAAACAAAGAGATTTAGCAGAAGTTTTTGAAATGGGAGACTACTATAAAGAATCTTGTAAGCTTGATTGGGTAGCAGCAGAAAAAGATGTGGTTGAAACCATAGCAACTATGGAAAAGATGCTTGCTAGTGCTAATAAAATATTAGACTTTACCAAATCAAGCTTATACAATCATATGGAATTTAAGGAAATTGAAGAAAATTTTATTGCTGAAATGCATAAGAATTTGTTGCTAGCTTTTGGAGATAAAGAAACATATGATTACATGATAGGAAATAAGCGATGGCAAGAATTAGTAAATGGTAATACTGATATTATAGGGAACTAATCAAAAAACTGCCTTTATAAAGTAAATATGAGATATGAAATTAACAAGCATTTTAATAGCCTTCATAAAGTTGAGGGCTATTTTTGCAAAAAATTGAACAGGGGTAGATAACAATATTATAAGAAATAATTTCCCTATTAGATAATCCAAATGATTAAACAAAGTAGTGATAGAAAATATGAGTTTATTTGATAAAGTCTATATGATACAATGTCTATAATTAAAGGATTATAAGGGCTAAAGAAATATATTAAAAGATTAAAAAAGGAGTGAACATATGGAACACAAAGAAAAACTGGATTTGTATCAAAGCGCTATTGATGAATTAAGACCATTTGAGGGTGAAATGTTGAGGCAGGTAAAAGACTTTTATCGGGTTGGTTTAACATGGACTTCTAATGCATTAGAGGGTAATTCTTTAACTGAAAGTGAAACCAAGGTTTTAATAGAAGATGGATTAACAGTTGGAGGTAAACCTCTTAGGGATATGTTTGAAGCCGTAGATCATGCAAAAGCATATGATTATATGTTCACTTTACTTGAAAATAAAGAAATTAAAGAATCTGATATCCTATACCTACATAAGCTCTTTTATCAAAATATTGAAGAAGAATTTGCCGGAAAATATCGTGATATTCCTGTTTTTATATCAGGATCTAATTACCCAGTAACAAAGGTAGAAAATATCCAAACTGAAATAGAGGAACTATGCAAGTGGATAAGTAAAGAAAGAAAAAAATATCACCCAGTAGAATTTGCAGCATTACTCCATAAGAAGTTTGTATTTATTCATCCCTATAAAGATGGAAATGGAAGGGTAGCAAGGCTACTTATGAATACTGCACTGATACAAGATGGATATTTACCTGCATTAATTCCTCCAATTCTAAGAAGTGAATATATTAAATTACTGGAAAAAGCTCATGAAGATGATAGACCATTTATTAATTTTATTGCTGAAAGAGAATTAGAGTCACAAAAGGATTTTTTAAGACTCCTTCATATACCCCTTCCTAAGTTAGAGCAAAATGATGATGGAATGCGGATGGAGTGAAGTTAGGACATTCTAGAAATAATGTGGATTAGAAAAACATATAAATTGTAGACACGATTTTCCGAATACTATAAAGTATAGAAAAGTAAGGAAGTGTCTAGAATGTCAAAAAGATATACAGAAGAATATAAAAACACCATTGTAGAGCTTTACAATTCCGATAAAACACTTGCTGAGATTAATAGTGAATATGGACTACCTAAATTCACAATATTAACATGGGTAAAGAAAGCTGAACCAATTGCAGTAGATAATAATAAAATAATTACACAAGCTGATTATCAAGTATGCTTAAGAAAATGGCTAGAATTGAAGAGGAAAATAAAATATTAAAAAAAGCCATGGCCATATTTGCAAAGAAGTAAGCTCAATATATAAGTTCATTAACTTGACGAAGGCCTAATTCTTCATAGTGATTTAGGAATTCAATTTACAATTTATGAATTTGGAAAATATGTTAAAGAACACAAGCTAATTCACTCCTTTAGCTGTAAAGAAGGCCCCTATGATAATGCTTGTATAGAATCCTTGTAAAATTTATTCGAGAAAATGTGTCTACTTTATTAACATAGGTCCAATTTGAACATGCCCCTGTCAAGTAGACAGGGGAAAAAACAAAAGTCTTTGCATGCCATTCGTTTAATTACGATTGGCATAATTAATTGTGCGCCCAGCATTGGGCGTAAACTAGTCGGTGAAAGTCCGATACGGGGGTTGATAGGGATCTCTACTTTAATAGAATTTTAGCTTAAATACGTCTTAGGAAACAAAGGTTGATTAATTTTCCGTAATGGTTTCTTGCTCAAAAAGAATCCACTTTCCATTTATTTTAACTATAACATTATTTTCATAATAAGCATATTCAGAGCCCTCACATCCGAAATTGCTTTGAGCATTTTCAGCAGGCAACTCTGAACCATCAACCGATGAGATAATAGTTCCTATAATATCTACATTATCTGCATCAACAAAAATTTCAGTGTTAGTATCCATGTAAATGGAGTCATCAATCATTACCATAGGCCGCTTATCCCATTTTAAGTCTTCTTGTGCAGGTTTTTTAGAATATCCTGTAACCATAACAAACAAATATGCTAAGAATAAAAGAATAGCTAACATTTTTTTCATTAGATCCCTCCTAAAAATTCTATGATATAGAGTATCAGTTTAGGAATATTTTATAGATTATTGTTTAAATTATAAATTTAATGTATCAAGTCGCTTAGAGCGTGACGTCTTAGCTAAGAAAAAATAATCCGCACAAACATTATTATATTTAATTGTAGCAAAATTAATGAGAAAATTCTATTCCTTATTATCCACGATTACAATTTTAAATTTTAAAAAATCTTGTAGGGAAAACATTCTTTCAAACGTTATTTAAGTAAGAGCACAAAAAGCTCTATAAAGTGAAAGTATATGATATCATTAATAATTAAAAAAGGTTATGACTTTTTTCGTAATAGGAATGCTATTTCTAAATCAAAGCATTCCAACATTTGCAGAGATGTGACCAAATGTGTATTACGGTGTTGGTGCAGAAATAACCATTACTCCACAGTGGGAAAACACTAATGATGTGAAGCTTGACTTGTATTTTATAAATGGTAAAGTAGAATGTGTAGGTATAATTAACGGGATTTCTGGTACTTCAAGCATATCTGCAACATTTAAATTGGAGCGTAAGGGAATGTTGGGTTGGTCACTTGAAAACGCTTGGAAAAAAGTTCAAAAGGAGAATCTCTATCATTCTTTGAAACTGAGGCTGTTACAAAGGGATATACTTATGGTCTTAGTGTAACTGCAAAAGTTACAAGAAATGGAGTGACAGAAACAGTGAAGACTTCAGTAGAAGGAAAGTATTAATTATGAAATTAAATTTAAGAGGTGTATATTAAAGAAGTATCAGTAGGAGGAGGGTAGGTTTAAGCTATGTTCAATAAAAAGTTTATAACTGCAGTAGATAAATTAACATTAGGAATAGTATTATTAGTACTTTTTGTTCTTGTGGGTTATTCTCAAAAAGTGAATAACCCAAATAAAATTCAAATAAAAGAAAATCCGATAAAATCTATATCAAATAGAGAAGCATCTTTTGAATCTCCAAAGAAATCAGTAGCAGAAATATTAAGTGATTTGGCTAATCAGAAATTTTTGATCAAAGAAGATAAAATTAGTGATTGTGATTACGAAACTATTGCGAACTTTGGGAAAGCTTTTGTAAATCTTTATACTGGAGCTGTTGCAAAACAAGAAAGAGTATCATTTGAAAATTATATCTCAAATGAAAACCTACTTAAATTTGTAAATAAGATGTTAGAATTGGAACAAAAGAAGGAGTTAAAGGGTGGAATTGGTGTGATTTTCGGTTTAGAAAATGAATTTAATGAATTAGAGTTCAGGATTCTCAATGAAAACCTTTGCTACTTAAACTTATATTTTTCTAACCAAGGATCTGGAATGAGTTGCAAAATGCTAGTTCAATCTGAAAAAAAGTCATTAAAAATTTCTGATTTGTATTTTGGAAACAAAGATGGTGTAGATACTATTGTAACGGGTCACCACAAGGTTAGAAAACTTGATAATCCAGAGTTATGGGATGACCAAGAATGGATTAATGGTGTTTTTGAAAAACTTGAAAAATACGAATATGAACTTTTAAATAAGTAGTTTTATGTGAAGCAAAAAGATTTTATATTTGAGGAGATGAAACACAGTGAAAAAGTTTAAGGTTATATTTATTATGATTAGTTTATTATTAATATTATTAGTTTTAGCATCTTGCCAAAATAAGATGATTCAAGAGCCAGGAATCAAAGTTTCATATGATTCTAATGAATTAAAGGTGATTCATTATTTGAATAGAAATAATAAAGAGAAAGAAGATATTGAAGAAGGGATAAAAGATGTTATGGTTGGTAAAAGATTTATTGATTTGCCAATGATTGATTTTGGAGATAAAATTGAAATTGAAGCTCTGAATTTTGAAACTACTGAGTTTGAAGTTTATGATTACATAGTAGATGAAAGAGGAAATATTGTTTCAGATTATAGTGTAGAACCATTTGCGATAACTTTAGTTGATAACGGAAATGCAGAAGTTATATTTGAAAAAAATGAGGATTTAGAAATATATAATGATTATCAGATTGAAGGAAAATCTATACATTGCTTATTAATCAGGAGTAAAATAGGTAAGTCTTCTTATGCATTTGGAACACTTGTATTAGGTGTTGATAAGGAGTAATAACTTTAAATATTTAACTCTATGTTTAGTGCACATCATTTATAAAATGTACATAAGTATATAATTGCGAAACAGGGATTATTTATATAATAGGAGGAAATGTATGGAGTTTGTTTTCGTTTTAACCAAGTATAATGATGTATCATTCAAGCCACAAGTAAGTAAGGCATTAGAAAAGAGAACAGAATTAGTTTCAAGAAAAGAACACCCTCAGGTATGGAAATTTGTAGATAAAATGAACTCGAAGGAAAAAGCCTCTGAAGAAGTGCTGAAAAAGCGACATAGTAGACATAAGGTATATGGAATATTTTTACTGCTTCTAGGTTTTTTTCTATTAATTCCTTCCCTGCTGGAGCCAAAGGAAATGCTAATACCGTTACTAGTAGGTGCATTTACAGTTTGTATAGGAATATTAAACTTTAGGTATGGAAGAAAATCGAAAAAGGTAAAGCTAACATCATTTGATAAAGCTGCAATAAAGCTATTTAGGGAATATGAAAAAATCCCTACAGTTACAGTTACCTTTACTAATGATAAAGTTCAGTTAGTAGGAAATGTTACAATTGGTTATAGTGAAATAGAAAAAATTTTCATCACAGAGGATTTAATTATCTTAATTTGGAATGAAAGAATTACTGTTTTACAAAAGAAGGATTTATCGTCTTGTAATGTAGAAGAATTTATAAAATTTATTACATACAAATCACATAATTTATTTGAAATAGTGAAAATCATTTAATATTTGATAAAATGCCACACACACTTGTGACTTCAGTCATGAGTTAGTGGAAAGGTTTATATATCACATTATTTATTACGACTCAGTAAAATGGATAGGTAATGTAATCATTGGCCATAAGCTTTATTAGATGAAGTGGAATAAATTCCTATTTGACAAAAGAGTATCCAGAATAAAAAAAGTAAATGAAAGAATCTTTGATATAAAGATTATCCTTACAAGGATAAAATAATGATATAAATTATGAAGAACAAAGCCTTCAAAGAAATGATATGCTCCTCCTTGTCTTAAACAGTTTTATTATTTAAACTGTGTACTACAAGGGGAGCATATCAAAAATTTGCATTTTGAGGATTTTATTATTTATAATTTACTTGAATTGTAAAGAAAATAATAAACATAATTTAGCCAAGAATGCTTTGAATGGATATGAATTTTAGAAATCAACTCTGCCACCAAGGAAATACCTTCTACATATGACATATTTATTGACCTCATTTCTCCCAGCATCAGCTTAAGACTAATCCCATCTTCGATATTGCAAAAGTCTGGAAATAGGACGAATCTTGTTAGTCCATAATGTGTTAATTGTTCCTTTATTAATCGATATCTTTTTGGTTAAACCATATTTTTTTCAAGATAGTAATAGCCTCAATGATTTCTTCTTCATTTAACATGCTAAATCCCATAAGTATCATATTGTTTGAGTAACTTTCTTTTATATACCAAAATGGTGAGATAGGATAAACTTTTATCTTATATGCTTTTGCTTTTTCAATTAACCAATCTTGATTCTCTCCATTAACAAATTCTAGAATTATATGCAAACCTGCATTATTACCATGTATTATAACCTTATCACTCATTAAATTAGTGAGTGTTTGTATCAAGGTATCATGTTTCTTTTTATAGGAAAGTCGTGCTTTTCTTAAGTGTCTTTCCCAGTGTCCACCGGACATATATAGACTTAGTATTTTTTGTTGTAACCATGGAACGGTTGAGTAATACCCATTAAATAATCCATTGTATTTAGATAGCAACCATTTAGGTAAAATCATATAACTCATACGAAGCCCTGGTGATAGAGCCTTTGAAAAGGTACCTAAATAAATGACCCTTTCATTTTTATCGATTGATTGGAGAGATGGGATAGGTCTAGAATAATATCTAAATTCACTATCATAGTCATCCTCTATGATAACGCCATCATTTCGAGTTGCCCAATGAAGTAGACGTATTCTATTTTGAATAGGCATAACAACACCAGTGGGAAACTGATGGGAGGGTGTAATATATACAAGTTTTGCTGAAGAATTCTCTAATTCTGATATGTTTATTCCATCGGACTTTACAGGAATAGGATTAATTTCAAAATTATTATTTTCGAATACGATTCTAGCACCATCAAATCCAGGATCTTCAATTGCAATTTTAGGGCTGTATTTAGAAAAAATCTTGCATATCAAATCTAATGCATGCTGATTTCCCGAACAAATAACTATTTGTCCAGCAGTACAAGAGACTCCCCTAGAGACTTGAAGATACTTCATAATTTCCATTCGTAAATCTAACTCACCTTGATTATGATTATAAAAATTAATTTTCTTAGTATCAGTTGATAAAAGAGCCTCTGCAGTCAAACGTCGCCAGAGTGAATATGGGAATATTGAATCATCAAAATGTCCATATTGAAAATTATATTTATATAATAAAGGATCATCATTAAATAAAGATGATTCATTATTATCTTTTACTATATTTTTATGTAACTTATCTGAAATTTCACTTGGATAAAAGAGTAATTCTTCGTTTATATTTTTTACAACAAAACCTGATCCTGGAAGGCTTTCAACATACCCCTCAAGAGAAAGTTGGGAATATGAGTTTTCTACCGTATTTCTAGAAACGCATAATTCCTTTGCTAATAGCCTTGTAGAAGTAAGTTTATCTCCTTCAACTAGAATTCCTTTGATAATATCTTCCTTTATCTGTTCATAGATTTGTTGATAAATTGGTATTTTGGAATTCTCATTAATATAAATCATAAAATCACCCCATAATATGTTCAGAAACTGTATCCATCATTTAGTATCAAACTGGCACTTCAAGGATATCCAATATATGATACAATGTTACTACAAAGGTTATGATTAGTAAATAGGTGTCTTATTTACAGATTAACAATTAACAAGGTTCCAAAAAGAGGGAGGGAATTTTATGCAATTTAGAATGAAAAATCATCAATTAACAAAAGAGCAGGTAGAGGATTTATTGGAAAGATCACAGGATTGTGTCCTTGCAACTCAAGGTAGCGATGGATTTCCATACGCCGTACCAATGAATTTTGTATACTATAATAATAAAATTTACATGCATGGACTACCAAAGGGACAAAAAATTGATAATATTAAGCTGAATTCTAAAGTTTGTGTTGAGGTTCATGAAATGTTAGGCTTATTATATAAAGATATTGATTTAGTCTGTGATGTAAATGTTAAGTACAATAGTGTTATTATATTAGGGCATGCAAGGCTTCTTACAGATACTGATGCTAAAAGAGAAATATTAAATAGAATAGTAAATAAATATACTCCTCAATTTTCAGAGGGAGTCCTGCCTGAGAATATGGTAAAGGGCACTGGCGTTATTGAAGTAGAAATCAAAGAATGTACGGGTAAATATTATAAATAAAGTACTTACAAAAGAAAGACTATGTTGGATATTCATTTATCATAGTCTTTTTGCATTTATTGAAGGAATTATGATATTATAAAGTGAGAAGAATTAGAGAATGCCAAAATAACTGCTATAAGAAGGGAGGATAAAATCTATGGAATACGAAATTGTGCATTTACCAAAAGAGAAATGGAAGGGAACTGTTATTCCAATAAGGTATACAACAGAGAAATATTATGATGTTTGTGTAAATAAAACAGATAAGGGCTTTACTATTGAGATAGAAAAAAAAGATTTCATAGAGCCAGTAACTCATACTCCAGAAGAATATGATTTTCCAGATAAGTTATATGAGGATCACTGGGAGAATGCTTATGCTTGGGGAGTGTTAGTTGATGGTGAATTAGTTGCTGCAATTGGAACTGATCAAGAATTATGGTCTAATCGCCTAAGAATTACAGAACTTTGGGTGGCAGAGAAATATCAAAAGCAAGGAATAGGTCATGGGTTAATTGAAATGGCCAAGGAACAAGCAAGAAGAGAACGTCGTCGTGTAATTATACTAGAAACACAATCTTGTAATGTTAATGCAATAGATTTTTATCTGCATGAAGGCTTTAGCTTGATTGGTATGGATACTTGTTGCTATAATAATAATGATTTACAAAGAAAAGAAGTAAGGTTAGAATTTGGATGGTTCCCAGAAGAGAAGAAAAGATTAAACAGAGAAGAAATAGAAATTAGAATGGAAACAAAGGATGATTGGTACAACGTAGAGTTAATGGCTCAGCATGCATTTTGGAATAAACATCATCTTGGATGCGACGAACACTATCTTGTGCATAAATTACGTCAAGATAGAGACTATCTTCCAGAGTTAAGCAGAATAGCAGTAAAGGATGGAGAGGTAATAGGGTGTATAATGTATTCAAAGGCACGAGTTGTTGATGGGGCAGATACACATGAAATTATAACCTTTGGACCTCTTTGTGTAGAGCCTAAATGGCAGGGATGTGGAGTTGGTGAGCTGTTATTAAGAGAAACAATGAAATTAGCTGCAAATAAAGGTTATAAGGGGATTGTAATTTTTGGAGAACCAGATTATTATCCTAGAATAGGATTTAAAACATGTGACAACTTTAATATTACAACTGCTGATGGTAAAAACTTTGATGCATTTATGGGAATTGAATTAATAGAAGATAGTATGAAAGACATAAAAGGAAAATTCTATGGAGCAGAAGTTTTTGAAAATCTTCCAAAGGAAGAAGTGGAAGAATATAATAAAAAATTCCCACCACTACAAAAGCTAAGATTTCCAGGACAATGGGATTAATTAAGGATGAGGATCTCTTTTATTACTAATACAGAAAATAAACTTAGGGATATTGTCCCCCCATATGTATTATATTTATATAATTGAAAATTACAGTTGTATTTTCTATTTCATTTTAGTACAATGTAAGAGAATATAGCTTTCAATTTGATTTCGAAGGGAGTTGATTAAATTATGGCAAATATGAATACGGTGATGAATCAATAATTTAATACTTGAGTGTACGTGGAACCAAGGTTTTTTCGTGTGCTCTATAAAAACAACCCTTTTGAAAATACTGTATAAACAGAACTTGTCGATAGGCAAGTTTTTTTGTGCAAAAAATTGGAGGTAATACGGTGAGATTTGAAGAAATTTATAAGAACGAAATGATTTTGACAAGGGGAAAAGATAAAAAATGAAAATTCAAAATATGGAACAGAAATATGTAAAAGAAGCACTTTTATTAGCACTTGAAGAATATAGTATAGAGTGTACAAAATGCCCTCAATTAATGACGCGAAGTTTTGAAAAAGAATTGGAAGTTATTATTCAAAGATTATTTAAGAATAAGTATGGAAAAGTGGCTGTGGAAAATGGAAGGGTTATAGGATACTTGGCATTTGAAGGACCTTGGTATGGATTTCATGGGAATGTAAAAGGTGTATTTTCACCATTAGGAGGAAGTGCATTTGTAGGTGACAATAGAGATATGGTTGCCTCAAGATTACTGCAAGAAGTTACAACAGATTTGGTTGCAGATGGAGTATGCAGTTTTGCATTAAGTAGATATGCTCATGATGAAGAAGTTGGCAGATCTTTTGTCATGAACGGATTTGGTATTAGGTGTAGTGATGCTATTATGAAGCTGAGTACTCGTACAAAAATAAGCGAGTGGAATGAAGGCATTAGATTTCAAGAGCTAGTGAAAGATGATAAGAGAGAAATATCAGGATTAAGACAAGAATTAATAAAGCATTTGTGTAGTGCACCAATATTTTTTCCTACCAATATAGCCCAATATGATAATTGGTTTGAAAATGACAGGATTCGAGTGTTTGTAGCAAAAGAAGGAAATAGGGTTATTGGATATATGTCATTAGATACAGAGGCAGAAACTTTTGTTTCCGAAAGTGATAATATTTATAATATCTGTGGAGCATACGTTGACAAAGAATATAGGAATAAAGGTATAGCACAACAATTATTAGAGTACCTTTGCAAGATTTCTGAGAAAGAAGGAAAGGAGTATTTAGGAGTTGATTGTGAGACATTAAATCCTACTGCTCTTAGGTTCTGGAGTAAATATTTTGATAATTATACATATAGCTATGCCAGAAGAATTGATGAAAGAGTGCTTGGCTATAATAAATATCTAGAAAATCAATGGAATTAGTTCTCGATGTTAAATGTCCAAAAATGTGGGGGTTAATATGATATGAAAGTAAAGGGTTATATAGTTATTTTGATTCATTTGTAATTTCTTCAGTTTTAGGAACAACAAAACCAAATGAAAAAATGTATTTAAAAGCCCTAGAGGAGCTTATGATTTTACCTGAAGAAGCAGTATTTATAGATGATAACCTTATTAACTGCAAAGGGGCTATGAAACTTGGAATTAATGGAGTATTACTATGTAGAAATAAATTACATTATTTCATACAGAAATTATTAAGTATAGGAAAAGATTATGTAGTAATTAAAGATCTTAAAGATTTAAAGTACTATCTAGCTCCCTAACCATTTAGGACAATCTCCTACTGATTATAGTAAAATGCAATCAGTAGGAGATTTTAAAATGATAAGCAAAAATAAAAGATATTCAGAAGAATATAAAAATCAAATGATTAAAGAAGTAGAGGAAATGACATATAATGAAATAAAATTATGGAAGGACTTCAAAGTATTATGAAAGTAAGAGCTAATTATAGTGATAAGGAACAAAAACTGTTCAATAAGTAAGGTTATATATAAGGAATAATAGGGATTATGATGGGAACAAAGCGTATTTACATAATGAAAAAAATGGTGCTTTTATATCGTAATGAGTTCCGCGTGTATCAAATAATTGGTATTATTGGCATGTCTCAACCTAATATATCAAAACATCTGGCTAGACTTAAGGATATAGTGTGGAAGAAATGCAACTGGTGGATATGTTTCCGAATACTGCACACGTTGAGAGTATAATTCTGATGACGTATTGTGATTTAGGTAAGGAATAATAGAGTTTGACCACTACATATAGTGGTTTGAGGACAGAGTTTGGGTCAAAAATAGGTGAAAAAACACAGTTTTTGACCCTTAAAAATAAGCGAAAATATAGATGACATAGGGTAATTAGAGTTACCCTATGTGTTAGGATAGTTGTCGTATAGTAAAAATAATATATAATAGAATTACGACAATAACCTAAGGAGAATAATTATGTGGTTAATATTAGGAATTATCGCTATAGTAGCAACTTTTATAAATCTTTATATGTATAAAGCAGGGAAGGATCATAAACTTGTTATGGCAATTGGATTGTCATTTACAGCATTGACACTTTGTGCAGAATACAGTGCTGTATCCAAGTGGGTAGAAGGGGGAGATTGGTCTGCTTTATTAGATGTAGTACCTGGTATGGAAATGGCGTTATGGGTTTTGACGATTATATCTATTGTACTTAATATAACACCTATACTTTTAGAACTAAAAAATAAAGAATAAATTCTTTTTATGATATAGAGCCGAGTATAGGGTAAAAAAAGAGAAAGATAAAAGACCATCTATAGTATCTATAGATGGAACATTTTTAAAAAAGTTACGAGAACAAGGAAAAGCTATAATATACGATTAATCCTGAGGGGATCTTTCAGTGGAATTTTCAGCCATTCTTCATAAAATATTAATTCAAATAAGTACAAATTTTACTATATTTATTTTGAAGTTATATAATAAGTAAGATAAAATAATTAATAAGATAAAACAAATTAAGAATGGAGAGCAAAGTATGTTTACAATAATGATAATAGATGATAATGAGCAACTTCAAAATGAAATTGGGAATTTGTTAACAATAAATGGTTATTCGGTTTTAAAACCAAAATCTTTTGCTAAGATACCACAAATAGTAAAAGAGAATAGTCCAGAATTAATTTTATTAGATATAAATTTACCCAATGATGATGGATTTAAAATATGTACAGAAATACGTAGCTTTTCAAAAGTACCTATAATCTTTATAACAAGCAGAAATACAAATATAGATGAGCTTATGGCAATTACTTTAGGTGGAGATGACTTTATTACAAAACCATATAATACCCAAATACTTTTAGCGAGGATAAATGCACTTATTAAAAGAGTATATCCCAATAATTCTAATTTAGATGTAATAGAGTATAATGGCTTAAAATTAAACATTTTAACAAGTACTATTGAACATAGTGGAAATAGTGAAGAACTTACGAAAAATGAATTAAAAATATTATATTACCTATTAATTAATAAAGAAAAAATTGTATCTAGAGCTGAAATCATGGAATATTTATGGGATAGTTCTATGTTTGTAAATGATAATACTCTTACAGTAAATATTACAAGAATAAGAAATAAAATGAAAGAAATAGGATTAGAGGATTTTATTAAAACTAAAAGAGGGCAAGGTTATATAATATGAGTTTGAAAGATTACTTAAAAAGTAAGGTTGGAATGATATCTTTAAATATTATATCTTTAATAGTTTTATCTGTTTTTCTTCTAAGTATAGGTAATGAATTTGAAGCAATAATGATAATAGTATTATCATGGATTGTTATTCTATTTATTTACTTTTTTATTGCTTATAGAAAAAGAAAAAGTTATTTTGAATTAATAGAAAAATGTGTATCAAAGATAGATAAAAAATACTTAATAAGCGAAGTGTTAGAAGTACCACCTTTTGTTGAATCAGAACCCTATTATTATCTTCTAAAAAAATCAAGTAAATCAATGAGAGAAGAAATCAATAAAGAAAAATCAAGACTTAAAGATTATAAAGAGTATATAGAACAATGGATTCATGAAGTAAAAACACCGATATCTCTTATAAAGTTAATAGAAGAAAATAATAGAACAACTAAAAGTCCAGCAGTACTTATGCAATTAGAAGAAATTGATAGATATGTAGAACAAGCATTGTTTTATGCAAGAAGTGAAGATGTAGATAAAGATTATCTTGTAAAGGAAATAAGCTTAGAAGATTGTATAAATAGTGTGATTACAAGAAATAAACAAGGCTTTATTTTAAACGATATAGATATAGATATAGGCAATATAGATAATACAGTATATTGTGATAGCAAATGGCTTGAATTTATTTTAAATCAGATAATAGTAAATGCTATAAAATACAGGAACAATAAAAACCCAAAAGTTAATGTATATGTAAGGGGTATAAAGAATGGAATTAAATTAATTATTGAAGATAATGGAATTGGTATACCTTCAGATGAATTAGAGAGGGTATTTGAAAAAGGATTTACAGGAAATGTAGGTCGATTAAATAGTAAATCAACGGGAATTGGATTATATTTATGCAAAAAATTATGTGATAAATTAGGGTTATTAATAGATATAGAATCAGAAATAAATAGTTATACAAAAGTTGTTATTACTTTTCCTATGGGAAGCTTTTGTAAGTTCTAAATTAACAATGTTACAACATTGTCACCTAAAAGTAATATTAAATCGAATCTAGCATGTGATATATAAGTTATAATGTCTTTGAGGTGATAATAATGAATGAAATATTAAGAATAAATAATATTGAAAAATACTATGGAAATAAGGGTAATGTAGTTAAAGCTATTGATGATATAAGCTTTAATGTGGAAAAAGGTGAATTTGTTGGTGTAATGGGACCGTCTGGATCAGGTAAGACTACACTATTAAATTTAATAGCGACAATTGATGATGTTAGTTCAGGTAATATTTATTTAGACGGAAAAGATTTAACAGAGATAAATCAAAAGAATATATCAAAGTTTAGAAGAGAAAATTTAGGATTTATATTTCAAGATTTTAATTTGTTAGATACATTAACTATTCACGAAAATATAGCTTTAGCACTTACTATAAATAAAACTAAAAAGGGTGAAATAGACAATAAAGTGTTAAGTGTTGCAAAGGAATTAGGAATAGAAGATTTACTTTCTAAATATCCCTATGAAGTATCAGGAGGTCAAAAACAAAGAACTGCTTGTGCAAGGGCATTAGTAACTAATCCTAAGCTAATATTAGCTGATGAACCGACAGGGGCACTTGATTCAAAATCAGCTCAAATGTTAATAGAGATGATATCAAATCTAAATAAAAATTTAGATGCAACAATATTAATGGTAACACATGATTCCTTTACAGCAAGTTATTGTGATAGGATATTATTTATTAAAGATGGAAAAATATTTACGGAATTAATAAAGGGTGATAATACAAGAAGACAATTTTTTAATAAGATATTAGATGTGGTAGCATTATTAGGCGGTGATGTCAGAGATGTACGCTAAATTAGCCAAAAGTAATGCAAAAAAATCTATTAAAGATTATTTAATTTATTTTATAACCATAACATTATGTGTGAGTTTATTTTATGCAATTACATCACTTTCTAGTTCAAGTTATGAACTAATAACTGAAGAGTCTTATAATTTTAGAAATCTAAAGTTAATACTACAATATTCAACTTATTTAATTACAGCGGTTCTTATTTTACTTGTAGCTTATGTAAATAAATATATGATAAGAAGACGTAAAAGAGAATTTGCAACATATGTATTGCTTGGAGCAGAACAAAAAAGTGTGGCATTGATGTTTTTTATTGAAACACTTGTAATTGGAATTTTGGCCATCATATCAGGAATATTTGTAGGAACTTTATTTTCTCAAATAATTACAGCTCTAGTCTTAATAAGTGCAGGGCAAGAGGTAGTATTTAACTTAAAGTTATACATGGATACAGTAGGTATTACATTTATATTCTTTATATCTATGTTTTGCATAATAGGATTATATAACGTTATAATTTTAAGAAAAATAAAGCTGATAGACATGCTAAATGCGCATAAACAATTTGAGTTCCAATTCAAAAGAAGTGGAAAAGTATATAGTGTAATATTTCTATTATCAATAATTTTATATATTATTTGTGGTAGTTATACTATAAAATTAATGAATTCAAAAATTGATTATGGTGTAGAATTATTTATGTATATAGGATTATCTCTAATTTCCTTTATAATGGGAACTTATGCCCTATTTTATTCCATTTCTTATATAATGGTCTATATAAAAGACAAGTGGATTAATTTTAAATATGAAGGAACAAATTTATTTTTAATAGGATCAGTAGTATCTAAAATAAAGACTGCGCCAATATTAATGGCCACAATATCAATGACCTTTTTAGGAGCTATGATAAGTGTTATAATAACCCTTGTAATGGCTCAATGGGCATCAGGATATTTAGATATGAGAGTTCCTTATGATATAGATATAAGAAATAATTATAGTAGTAGTTATTTAGTAGAAAATAATATAAATGATATTAAAGAAATACTTAAGTTGGACTATAGTATGATTGTTGATTACTTAAATGATCAGGGGCATGTTGTAAAGAGTTACTGTCAAGTAGAAAAATATTTTGTAAAGGCAGAGGGAAATAGTGAGCCAATTTTAGCAATTAGATTAAGTGACTTTAATCAACTAAGAAGTATGTTAGGATATGAGGAAATAGAGTTAAAAGACAATGAATTTACTACTCAATGGCACAGTGCTACTATAGATGAAGTGATAAATAATTATATAGAAAATAATACACATTTGAATATTCAAGGAAAAACATATAATATGAGTGAGAGTTCAGCATATAAAGAATCCGTTGGGGAAGGGTTTTACTACAAGGCAGATAATATTATAATTTTACCAGATAAAGTGTGTGATAAGCTTGATTTTATAGAAACCAATTTTGTAGCGAATATTAAAAATGAAATGAGTTATGAAGAAGCTAATGATTTTCAATATAATTATATTTATGAGTGGTTTAGAGAAAATAACGCTGAATTCATTGAAAAATACAGTAAGGAATATGATGTATCACGCAGTATAATTAGAACAAGAATAAAATCATCCGAAACTAATAATATTTTAAATACCACTTTAGCCATGAGAATATTAAGTATTTACCTAGGTGTAGTACTTCTGATGATAAGTTTAACCATATTATCCCTTAGTCAACTTACAGATTCTATTGAGCATAAAGATAGATTTAATATACTTAAAAGATTAGGTATTGAAGAAAAAGAAGTAGATAAGATTATTTTAAAACAAATTTCAATATATTTTATAGTTCCTATTACCATAGCAATGGTTGGTGTTGCAATATTTGTATATAATTTTTATCTTATGTATAAGGATATTATTACAGTTTTTGTTGGAGATACAACATTTATTTTAAGTATAACCTTTGGAGTCTCTTTAATGCTTGTTGTTTATATATGTTATTTTGCAGGAACATATTATACTTTTAAGAGAAATGTTAATAACTAGCTCAAGTAAGTACTTAACGATTACACTAAACTATTGTGAGTGATTAAGTTTTCAGCCATTGAAAATGGAGGTATGGTTATATATGAAAAATCAAAAGATTATTCTACCCATCAGATAATTTTAAAATTAGGAGTATAGTTTTAGGTAATAAATTATAGTATTGGAGGTAGAAAAATGATAGAGGAAATCATTAAGCTAGACCATATGGGGATTAATGTACGATATTCATTAAAGGATAAAGCAGTTGTTTTATTTCTTCACTTTAGTGGAGGAAATTTGAATATGTGGGAAGGAATTTTACCCCAATTTGAAAATGAATATAGTATCATTGTTCCTGATTTTAGAGGACATGGTAAATCCGATAAACCCTTAGCAGGGTATCATATAGACGATATGGCAAACGATATTTATCTATTGTTGGAGAGACTAAACGTAGAGTGCTGCCATATCGTAGGTAGCTCAATGGGAGCTGAGATTGGACTTAGTTTAGCTGCATCACATCCAGAGCTCGTCCTATCTCTCGTATGTGAAGGGGCTTTATGTAATGAGTTTGGAGAGTACGGGTTATTTAATGGAACGGAGGAGGAAATTCAACACAAAAAAGAAGTTATGCGGACTGGACTTGCTGAAAGGGAGGAACGTGTATTTAAAACTAAAGAAGAGTACATTGAGGAACAACGAGCGGAATTAATACAACAAGGATTATGGAATGAATATTTCTTAGCCTTCTTTGAACACAATCTGCAACAGATGCAAAACGGTAATTTTACATATTGCTATTTAAACCATGTTAGAACTGAATATATTCAGAAATACTGGGATGTGAAATTTGAGCAATATTATAAGAAGGTAAAATGTCCTATTCTATTCCTTCCAAGCGAAGAAGAATGGGAAGATGAGAAAATTAGAAGCAGTCTATCTGCGTTCACTAGTCTACTGCATACATATGAAATTGATCATATAGAAAATTCCATCCATGCTTATGTATGGATGCAACATCCGATTGCTGCAGGCAAAGCAGTAAAGAGATTCATAAGCAAACATGATGAATAAATGAACTTGACACAGTCCGGTACTAGTATTGTCTTTCTTAAAAAAGCAAATTTTTCAGAAATACCTCTCCGCCAAGGTTTAACTAACTTTAATCATCGTCTAATTTGTCTCCTCATCCGATTCGATTACTGTGTATATAGAAACAAATTAGGTGCTGAAATGTAAAATAAGGTGATTATCAAAATACGTATTATTATTGCCTAAAATGGTAGTTTATGTTAAGCTGAAATCAAATAGCGTTTTACTCCGATTAGGTGAAAAGCTCCAGCCAGAACGGGTGGTAGGTTTTGCTGGAGTACGCAATATGACGTAAATTCAGCATGGGGGAATAGAAATGAAAATATGTGAATTCAGGCCAATTGACATTGGTGATGTACCTGCAATGGTTGATCTGTTAATATGTAGGCAAAATCTTGAGAGTAA
This sequence comes from Bacillota bacterium, assembly GCA_023388495.1. GTDB lineage: Bacteria > Bacillota > Clostridia > Tissierellales > Tissierellaceae > Tissierella. The sequence goes on from JAEWGC010000011.1 coordinate 20,658, forward strand.
GATATTCCCATTCCTGAAAAACAGTTGCCTCAATACAAAACATATCACGGATTTGCTTGAAAAATTGTTCATAAATAGTAAAGTAATTGGAATAGGTGCATTTGTTAATGATGAACTGGTAGGTTATATAATAGGAAAGATAAAGATTGATAATGGAAGAGGCAGGCATATCTGGGTACCCTATGAGGGGATTGCAATAAGAAAGGATCAACCCTCAGAGTTGATAAGGAATCTATATGCAAAGGTTTCCATTCTGTGGCTAGAACAAGGCTGCTTTAGTCACTATACTTTAATACCTCTTGGAAATCAGGTGTACTATGATGCCTTCCTGCAATTAAGCTTTTTTATCCAGCAAGTACATGGGATAATGAACATTGAAGATTATAAGCCTTTTGAAAATGTATCTGATGCAGATATTAGACTTGCCAATAGAATGGATAGTGAATTAATGGGTAGAATGTCTAGCATAATCTACTCACATCAAAATTCAGCACCTGTATTTGAACCTGTCTTACCTGAAGTTATAGTGAAGATAAAGGAGGGGTACAAAAGGATAGTAGATGATGATGAAGCAATGATCATTATTGCGGAAAAAGACATGGAGGAATTAGGGTTTCAAGTATATGAGCCTATTACTTCAGATTTGATGGCACCTGACGATGGAGTAGAGTTAAGTATTGCGGGCATTTACCCTTCCCAAATGAGAAGTGGTGTTGGTAAAAAATTAATGAATGAAGGCAGCAGAATTGTGAAAGAAAAGGGATATAATAACATAATAATAGATTGGAGAATAACCAACCTTGCCTCTTCAACATTTTGGGCCAAGTGCGGATTTAGGCCAATAGCTTATAGAATGGTTAGATGCATTGACAGCAATTTTGCATGGGCAAACTTTAACAACCCAAGTATTAAGAAGTTGTAGTGGCTGTGTGAACAAAAGCAAATAATTAAATTTTAATTTATCTATGAATTATAATCAGAATAGGAAGTCGTGAGCATCAACTCACTGCTTCCTATTTTCATACCTTCTTGTGTTGTTTTTTCGTCTTCGCATTGATAAACAATAATTCAAATACAAGAAGATATAACATGTGATCAATTAAACATGAAAGAGTTATTAGAGCCATTTACTGGAGAGAATAAAAGACTAGGCATAAATGATCTTTACATGAATATATTTTGCCATTAATCTAAATAGTTACTTTATTCATTTAGTTTTATAAGACCTGCATAAAGGTGAACAAAAATAATAAATGACTACACATACATAGACAAATTATTCGAAAGATGATATAATTACTTTTATCATAGTGTTTAAGGAGTTGAAGATATGTTTTGGAGTGCATCAAAAGATGAAATGATAAAAGGTTATCTAAAAAGAGGTGATACATATATTTGTATAATTTGTGAAGAGACATTTGAAATAGGACACATCTATGAAATTGATGGAGCATTATATGATGCTGAGAAAACGGCACAGCTTCATATTAAAGCAAAGCATGGATCAATTCTTTCTTATATTTTGAATATGAACCATTCTTATACTGGAATCACTGAGGTTCAACGGAGTGTTTTGTTATTGATTTCTCAAGGTTTGACAGATAAAGAAATTGCAAAGGAGCTTGGTGTCGCAGATTCAACCATTAGAAATCACCGCTACAAGTTAAGAGAAAAAGAAAAACAAGCAAAGGTTTTTCTTGCCATGATGGAGATGCTTTCGATGCAAACGGAAAAAGAGATTCATAAGCTTGATAAGGGCATACTTTGTGATGCACACAAGACAGCTACAACCCTTGATGACCGATACAATATCACGGATAAAGAAAGAGCTGATATCATAAAGACATATTTTAACGAAAATGGTGGGCTGAAAAATTTTCCAGCTAAGGAGAAGAGAAAAATTATTATCTTAAGTGAAATGATGAAGAACTTTTCACCGGGTAAAAAATATAAAGAACGGGAGATTAACCGCATATTAATGAGAATATATGAGGATTATGCAACAATCCGAAGGGCGCTTATTGAATATGGTTTTATGGATAGGACAAATGATGGTGGCAGTTATTGGGTAAAGGAATAGGAGGAGTGATATGTACGAAAAAGTTATTCTATGCTTTCGGGAAATTTTCATTTTGAACAAGGTATTGTAGTCTGTTTTAATGATTGAAGCTTAACAAATGTATGGGAAAACGTCTACTAGAAGCGGCCTTATATCTGATTGCACCATTATTATCCTCTCAACCCATGTTGAAGCCGTATCTCTACTTATGAAGTAGAGGTACGGCTCATGTCATGAATGTCCTCCAGACCTTCCCTAAGGTATTATATCCTTGATTCTATCTAATAATGCTGCCATCTGGGCTCGTGTAACTTTTTCCTTTGGTCGAAAGGTTCCGTCTTCATATCCTTCGAATATATTTTCCTTTGCTATTGAAACTATATATGGATAAGACCAACTTGAGGGATCTATGTCCTTAAAAGGGTTCTTGATATTTTGTGAAGGAGAAATCTTTAATAATCTAGTTAGCAATGTGGCCATTTCCTCTCTTGTTAATGATTCATCAGGTGCAAATCTCTGATTTCCCAACCCCTGCATTAATCCATGCTGTACTGCAACTTCTATATCTTTCTTTGCCCAATGGTTATAGGGAATATCTGTAAAATAAGATATATTAAAATAAGTGTTTTGCAAACCTAGAACACGAACTAAAAGTGAGGCCGCTTCTGCTCTAGTTAAGGCTCTATTGGGTTCAAAGTAAAAATCTCTTGTACCAATCATCCAGCCCTTTTCATTTATGGAGAGTATAGGAGATTTAGCCCATCCTTCACCAACATCAATAAACACTCTACTACTGGTAGACCATTGATTATAAACATTCCAGATATTTTGAGTAGCTTGATGAAGGCTCCAGCTGCCACCACCTTTTAAATTGTATTTTTCAATCAAGTTTAGCTTATATAGGATAGATTCTTCATTTTCAAACCATATGGTGTATTTATCTTTAGGCAAGCCTGCTTCATAGCCAGTGATATTAACAGTAGCCATGGGAGATTTTGAATAATTATCAAAGGTAACAGTTCCGTTATATTTCTTAATGAGCTCATTTATTCTTATTAAGCTAGTACCTTTTCCCCTAATGTTTCCATCGTCATTCCAATACCTTCCATAGAAAGGAAGGCCCAATACAATTTTTGAAGGAGGAGCATATTTCAATGCATATCTAATAGAATCTTCCACAAAACCTATGCTGGCAACTGGCCCAGGATCACCAGTCTCATAGTGTTCATCATAAGACATAATCATAAGATAATCAGCATACTGTGCTAACATGGAATAGTCAAATGAGCCATACCAACCTCCTGTATATCCATGAGGATTAGCTGCAACAGCTACGGATACCTCTTTTTCTTTAGGCAGTGATTCTCTTAATCCCTTCACAAATAATGTAAAGCTATCTCTATCTTCGACGGTTACATTTTCAATATCAACATTTATTCCGTCAAGATTATACGTATTGATAGTATTAACAATTTCTTTTATTAGAACATCTTTGTTTTTAAGAGCTGCTCTTCCTACGTCACGATCCCAGTGATTACTAAGGAAAGGAACTACCCTAAAGCCTTTATTTTGCATTTGTCTTATGGTATAAGGATCAAATTGCTCAGTTATTTTTAAATGACCATCAGACGTTAAATCAAAATAAGTAGGAGAAACTACATCTAATACTTCCCCTGTATTGCTTAAGGTTTTAATAAGGTTATCTCCAGCTCCAAAATAGGAATAGGTCATGTTAAAGACGGGCTTTGTTTTTGGCGTAAATCCTTCTGCGAACCCTGTAAAACTTTGTAAGTTAATGATAGCAATTACTATTGTACCTGCCATTAATTTAACACAATTAATTTTTGTATCAGGAAAATTATTTTTAATAAAATCTTTTATAAGCTTATCTAGGTTATGGATTTGATCTTCTTCTTTACTTCCAAACTCATTAGCAAATTCAGCTAATCCTAAGTCTAAATACAAGATAAGAGTATAGCCAAGATTATTTTCTTCTAATCTATAATTTTTCATGAATTCCATTGTATCCCTCCATTACTACTTAGTATTTCCATTGAATGAAAAGATAATTATAATTATGCAAAAAACATTAGGAAAGTACTTCCACTAACTAGGAATTTATGTGTTTTACAATAAAAATACCCTTTCAATGATAGTTGATTTGGAAAATAAGATATGGTATGATTTACGCAATGATAAAAATATATTTAGTGCTATAGATAAAGACATATTCTAAAGTTAATCACTTGGAGGGAAATATGAATAGGCGGGGTAATTTAAATTTAGGGAATCAAATTAAAGATATAGTTCAGGATGCGTTGAATAATGGGGACTTTAAAGGACTAAATCGTGATATTGAGAGTGTTGTTAAAGGTGCCCTTGATGAGGTCAGAAGATCAATTGATTGGAAACAAGGGAATCATAATAAACAGAAGAGTCAAACTTGGAATAGTAAACGCAGTAGGATTAATGATTATAAGCATAGATACCAAAAGGACTCACAGATATTGAATGAACAAAAACAACAAATAAATAACTATAATACCATGAGTAATTATAATAACCCTTACAGTCAGGGTAAGGTAGCTTTAAGACCAACTAAGTTCACTGTTCCAATAGGACAGGTGTCAGGAGTATTATTTACTGTATTTGGAATCATAGGAAGTACTGCGTTTGGAATAGCAGTAATTGTATTAACGTTATTAGGATACTTGATTGGAGGTAAGGAAGTATTTCACACCATTGCTATAGGATTGTTACCTCTTTTTATCACATGTATAATTTTAAGTATGAATGGAAGTAGGATTCGCAAAAGATTAAAAAGATTTCAAAGGTATATATCACAGATGCATGGTCGTAGTTACTGTTTGATTAAGGACCTTTCTTCTGCAACAGGATTGAGCAATAAAGCTACGGTGAAAGATTTACAAAAAATGATTGCTATAGGTATGTTTCCAGAAGGGCATATTGATGATAAAAAGACTTATTTTATGTTAAACAACGAATGCTATGAAGAATATCTTAAGCTGCAAGAAGATATGAAAATGAAGGATTTAGAAGGACAGGAAAAGCAGAAGTATCAGATGACACGTCAGGATTATTCACAGGAAGAAAAAGATAGTAAAGATGATTTGCTGAAACCAGAAATTAAAAAGGCTATTGATGAAGGACGACAATTTGTCATGGAAATTAAAGATGCAAATATCGCAATTCCAGGTGAAGATATATCACGTAAATTAGACAGATTGGAAGAGGTAACAGGAAAAATCTTTGATTATGTGGAAATTCATCCGGAAAAGTTTCCAGAAATAAAGAAATTTACGGAATATTTCCTACCAACAACATTAAAACTGGTGGATGCTTACAGGAAATTGGATTATCAACCTGTAAAAGGAGATAATATTTCAAGTGCAAAAAAAGAGATAGAGGAAACTATGGATACTATTAATTTGGCATTTGAAAATTTATTAGATGGTCTATTCGAAGATCTGGCAATGGATATATCAACGGATATATCTGTGTTAGAAACCATGTTTGCCCAGGAAGGACTAACAGAGAAGAATATGAGAGTTAAAAATAAAACGATGGAGGATAAAAAATGAATAATGAATTGCCAACACTAACTTTTGAACCTTTTAGTGATGATACATCAACTCAAGAAGTACTAAGCAAAGATATATTGGATAAGGATAATATGCAGATTCAAAAGCCAGTATTTGATGAAAGTATCCTTTCACCTGAAGAGAAAAAGATGGTTGACGATTTTGCAAATCAGATTGATTTAAATAAATCGAATCAGATTCTCCAATATGGTGTAGGAGCTCAAAAGAAGATAGCAGATTTTTCTGAAACGGCCTTAAATAATGTAAAAACTAAAGATTTAGGTGAAATAGGTGAGATGCTTTCCGGTGTTGTAACAGAATTGAAAAGCTTTGATGTAGATGAAGGGGAGAAAGGGTTCTTAGGGTTCTTTAAAAAATCATCAAACAAGCTTACGGCAATGAAAGCAAAATACGATAAAGCAGAAGTTAATATAAATAAAATCTGTGAGGCATTAGAAAAGAATCAGATACAATTGCTGAAGGATATAGCAATGCTTGATAAAATGTATGAACTTAATAAGACATATTTTAAAGAGCTTTCCATGTATATTCTGGCAGGTAAAAAAAAGCTGGCTAAGGTTCAGGAAGAAGAATTGCCTGCACTGATAGAGAAGTCTGCTGCTAGTGGTTTGCCAGAGGATGCTCAGGCTGTTAACGATTTAACTGCCGTCTGTAATCGTTTTGAGAAAAAGATTCATGATTTGGAACTAACTCGAATGATTTCGATCCAAATGGCGCCACAGATTCGTTTGGTTCAAGGCAATGATACTATAATGGCTGAAAAGATTCAATCCACCATTGTAAATACAATTCCATTATGGAAAAGCCAGATGGTTTTGGCCTTGGGAGTTACCCATTCAGGTCAAGCTGCAAAAGCTCAAAGGGAAGTAACAGATATGACAAATGAGTTGTTAAGAAAAAATGCTGAAACACTTAAAATGGCAACCATTGAAACAGCAAAGGAATCAGAGCGAGGAATTGTGGATATAGAAACACTTCGTATTACTAATGAGTCATTAATATCGACTCTTGATGAAGTTATACGTATTCAAACAGAAGGTCATCAGAAGAGAAAGGAAGCAGAAATCGAGTTAAATAGAATTGAGGCAGAGTTGAAAGATAAACTTTTAAAAATTAGGGGTTAGGATAAAAAAATATTGACAATGAATATGATATATGGTATAAAGGTTTAGTATAAACAAGTTAATATATAAATTCTATGAAGAGAAAGAGTAGGCTAATTTATTGTTCCACAGAGAGTTGGCATTATGCTGAAAGCCAATGTTCAAAGATTAGTTGAAAATCATCTCTGAGAAGCAGAGCTGAAATTTATTTTAGTAAGTAATGTAGGTAGTCCACCGTTAAAAGGAACACGTATTATAATGTACGTTGATGAGTGTTATAAATTAAATTTTGTATTTTGATTTATAGAACTAGGGTGGTAACGCGAGTATAACTCGTCCCTTATTTGGGGACGGGTTTTTTTTATTTTTAAAAATAAGTAATGAGGGGGGACACATTATGGAAAGCGATATTGGTATTATAAACTGTATTCATAATATGAAAAGAACAAATTGGAGGTTTTTAAAATGGAAAAAATGGATAATAAGAAGTTATTATTTGTAAGTTTAATGATGTTTTCAATGTTTTTTGGTGCAGGAAATTTAATATTTCCACCTCAATTAGGACAATTATCAGGAACAAATATGCTTGTATCAACGGGAGGATTTTTAATTTCAGCTGTTGGTCTTCCAATACTTGCAATTGCTGTAGTTGTAAAGGCTGGTGGACTACATATACTTGCAAGTCGAGTGCATCCAAGATTTGCCCTTGCCTTTACAGTTTTGATTTATTTATCAATAGGACCATTTTTAGGTATACCAAGGGCAGCAAGTTTAGCTTTTGAAATGGGGGTCTCACCATTTTTATCAAATACATTAGGTGAAAGTAATTTTCCATTATTTATATATACATTAGTCTATTTTGGGATAAGCTATTGGTTATGCATGTCACCATCAAAACTCGTAGATAGATTTGGAAAAGTTTTAACACCTACACTATTGGTTTTAATAGCAAGTATATTTATATTTAGTTTGTTTAAACCAATAGGTGTATTTGTAGCACCTATTGGTGATTATGCACAGTTCCCTTTGCTTAAGGGATTTTTAGATGGATATATGACAATGGATGCTATAGCAGCCCTTAATTTTGGTATTGTAATCTCTATCGCTTTAAAGGAAATGGGAATAAAAGAAGAAAAAAAACTTGTGTCAAATACAATAAAGGCAGGAGCTATAGCAGGTGTGTTATTAGCAATTATATATGGAATACTTGCATATTTAGGAGCTGTATCACAGACAAGATTTGGAGTGACTGAAAATGGAGCACAAACACTAACAAATGTAGTATTTTACTTGTTTGGACAAAAGGGATCAGTTTTATTAGGTGTGATATTTTCACTTGCTTGTTTAACAACATCAGTAGGGCTTTTAACCTCCTGTAGTCAATACTTTACAAAGTTAATGCCAAAGGTTTCATATAGAACCTGGATTACAGTACTTTCTATATCAAGTATGATATTTGCAAATGTAGGGTTGACACAGATACTTAAATTTTCAGTTCCGGCATTAACGGCCATATATCCAATGGCAATTGTTCTTATTGTACTTGATCTTTTAAATAATTTTTTCAAGGGAAATTCTTATGTATATTTATTTACTATGATATGTACTTCCCTTGTCAGTATTTTAGAGGCCTTAGGACAGTTCGGGCTAAAAGTTAATATTCTTAACAGTCTACCATTTTATTCAAAGGGACTTGGTTGGATTATCCCAGCAGTTGTTGGTGCAATAGTAGGATTTGTTTACGGAAACTTAAATAATAAAGTGGTTAAGAAAAAATATATGCCGAAATCCGAATAGGTAAAGATAAATGCTAAAGTTCAGGAGTACTTTTTAGATCACCTATAAAGGAACAATGGATAATATAAGAAAAAGTTTGGGCATAATGTCACTATATAAGCAAAAGGGTGATATTATGCCCTTTATTTTAGTAGTTGAAATAGTTCATATTAAGTTCATATATATAATTTATTATTATTATATAAAACTTATGGAGGTATTAAAATAAAATGGGGCAAAAAAATAAAGGACTTAAATGGATTTTAGCAATTATAGTAATTGCAGCAATTATGGTTTATATCTTACCGAAGATAAGATCATCTAAAGAAATAATAGGAGATGAAATAGAAGTTAAATCAGGAGATATAAGTACCTACTATAGCTTTTCAGGGAGTATAGAGGCAAAAAATAGACAAACTGTATTTGCAGATGGAGCAATACAAATTAAGGAGTTTAATGTTAAAGTTGGCGATATGGTTCAGAAAGATGATATTCTCTATAAGACAAATAGGGGGATAGATGTGAAGTCTGAAATAGATGGAGAAATTCTTGATATTTTTGTTCAAGAGGATGAGCAGTTAATGCCAGGGGCCAAAATTATAGAGATAGTAGATTATAAGGACTTGCAGTTAAAAGTAAAGGTGGATGAATATGATTTAAAAACTATAAAAAAAGATATACCAGTAAATATAACTATTCATGCTTTAAATAAGGACTTTGAAGGCATAGTTACAGATATTGCTAAAGAAGGGGTAAATATGAATGGAGTAACCTTTTTCAATACTAATATATCTATTGAAAATCCAGGAGATATATTAGTAGGTATGAGTGCAGAAGCTAGGGTGTTAAATGAGAAAGCAAATGATATAGTTGTACTTCCTATAACAGCAGTAAAGTTTAGGGATGATAATAGCCCATATGTGAAGGTAAAACAAGATGGGGAGATAGAGGATAAAGATATTGAATTAGGTATAACAGATGGGATTAGCGTAGAAATTAAATCAGGATTGAATGTTGGAGATAAAGTTTTTATACCTAAGGAAATAACAAATAACTTTGGGCCACCGGAAGGTGTTAGAAAAACTGTAAATCCTGGGGGCGAAAGTTAATGGAAGAAATATTGAAAATAACAGATTTGGTTAAGACTTATCATCTAGGAGGAGAAAAGCTGATAGCTTTAAACAAGGTGAGTCTTACAATAAATAAGGGAGAATTTGTATCAATTCTTGGGCCATCTGGCTCTGGAAAATCAACTTTAATGAATATAATAGGTTGTCTAGATACACCTACTTCTGGCCACTATACTTTATCGGGAAAAAAGGTTGCAAATTTAAGTGAAAAAGAGCTAGCAAGAATTAGAAATAAGGAAATAGGATTTATATTTCAGTCATTTCAATTACTACCCAGGTTATCTGCTATTCAAAATGTCGAATTGCCTTTAATATATGCGGGAGTTCCAGCTGATGAAAGACGAAAAAAAGCAAAGAGAATATTAGAAAGAGTGGGACTAGGTGATAAACTACCCAATCTTCCAACACAGCTCTCAGGGGGACAACAACAAAGAGTTGCCATTGCTAGATCTGTTATAACAGAGCCATCAATACTATTAGCAGACGAGCCTACAGGAGCATTGGATCAAAAAACAGGTGCTCAGATAATGCAATTGTTTAAGGAATTAAATAAAGAGGGAAGGACAATTGTGATGATTACTCATGACAAGCATATTGCCAACTTTGGTAGTAGAGTATTAAATATTATAGATGGAAGGGTTTCAGGAGGAGGTGACATTAATGCTTAAAGATAGTATAAAGATGTCCTGGAGCAATATTGTAAACAACAAAATGCGTTCCTTTTTAACAATCCTTGGAATAGTAATTGGAGTTGCCTCTATCATAGCGTTAATAACCATAGTTCAAGGAGCTACAAATGAAGTTACCAAGCAAGTATCAGCATTAGGTGCCGATAAAATAACTATACAAGCTATGGGGACATCTTTTAAACAGGGACTTAATGAAAAGGATTTAGAGGCTCTTCTAAAAATTCAAAACATCAAAGGGTTATCTCCTACAATAACGAAACAAGTTTCCATTGCAGGGAACAATATTACAAAAACAGATATTAGTATAGAAGGGAAAAATGAAGTAAATTTTAAGGGAGATACGAAACTTATAAGAAATGGCAGAGGATTAAATTCATTAGATGTAGAAGAATCTACTCGAGTTGCTATAATAGGGAGCAGTATAAATAAGGAAATGTTTTTAGGAAAAGATCCAGTGGGTGAAGAACTACTTATAAATGGTATTGCCTTTACCATAGTAGGGGTATTAGATTCAAATAGTGAGTTTGCTTTTTCCTCAACAAATGAAACTGTTATTATTCCTTATACTACTGCTATGAAAACATTAGGTAATAGAAATATAACCAATATAGATGTATATATGGCTGACACTGGGAAATCTGATGTTATTATCAATGATTTAAAACAGGTTCTGAATCAAGCATTCAATTATAAAGAGAACTCCTACTTTATATTCAATATGGAAGATATAATATCAACTATAGGAAACATTACTGGCATGATGTCACTTCTCCTTGCAGGTATTGCTTCAATATCCTTAGTTGTAGGAGGAATTGGAATAATGAATATGATGCTGGTATCTGTAACAGAACGTACTTCTGAAATAGGTCTAAGAAAAGCCTTAGGAGCTGAGCCCAATAGTATTCAACTACAATTCATTATTGAGTCAATTTTTCTATCTGTATTTGGAGGAATACTAGGTCTTATAGTAGGAATGCTCATAGCTTTTATAGCATCTATTTATATTGGATTTAGCTTGACAATTGTAATGTCTACAGTCATCTTAGCAATAGGTTTCTCGGGAATAATAGGTATAGTATTTGGATTTATGCCAGCTAGAAAGGCTAGTAGACTAAATCCTATAGATGCATTAAGACATATTTAACAATATTTAATCTTAGTAAGGAGGTGAATTTATGACAAATATTCTTATAGTAGATGATAATGAAAAGATAAGAAAATTAATAGAAATTTATTTAAAAAGAGAAGGATTTAAAATTTTTCATGGAGAAGATGGTGAAGCAGCATTAGATATTCTTGATAATATAAAGATTGATTTAATCATAGCTGATATAATGATGCCTAATATGGATGGATATGAATTGGTAGAGGAACTTAGAATGGCAAATTATAATTTGCCCATACTTATGGTAACCGCAAAGAACACATATCCTGATAAAAAGATGGGATTTGAATTAGGTGCTGATGACTATATGACAAAACCTATAGATATGGATGAATTAGTTCTTAGGGTTAAAGCTTTACTTCGTCGGTCTAAGATTTCTATAGATAAATATATAGGTATAGGTGATATTATAATTGATTATGAGGCCTTAGAAGTGAGGACGGCAACAGATACTATATTATTGCCCAAGAAGGAATTTTATTTACTCTATAAGCTATTATCCTATCCAAATAAGATATTTACTCGGCAAGAGTTAATGGATGATGTATGGGGTTTTGATAGTGAAGCAGATGAAAGGACTGTAGATGTCCATATAAAGAGACTCAGGGAAAAATTTAAAGATATTGATGAATTTGAGATAATAACCATTAGAGGATTAGGTTATAAAGGAGTACACAAATAATGAGAAAATCAATATACATTCAGTTGGTGCTAATTTTTATATGTATTTTTATTCTAAGTAATATAATAGCTTCGATACTTTCATTTTTTAATACAGAAAACAATGTTCTAAGTCAAGTTAGCAAACAATTAGTACAAAGTGTAGAGATAGCAAAAGAAGTCCATGAAAAAGAGAAAGTTTCAAAAGAAAGTATTGAAAAACTTTTCAAAGATAAATATATTACTATAAATTTTATAGAGAATATAGAAGAATATATCACTAACGAAGAAATAATATCTTCATTAGAAATGGGAAGACCCTTAGCAATTCATAGAAATGAATATGGTAATACTTCTGTATCTACTCCTATAGCTATAATTAAGACAGGGGATTACTATATAGTAGCTAAACCTGAGTTTAAAAACCTTGGATTTAGCACAAGACGTCTTATAATGTCTATAAATATGAGAGCTATCATTATTGGCAGTGTACTATTTTTATTTGTAGGAAAGATAGTTGTAAATCCTACAAAGAAATTGATTAAAGCAACAGAAAAAGTTGCTGCAGGAGATTTTGATATAGAATTGGAAAATCATAGAACAGATGAAATGGGCATTCTTATATCTAGTTTCAATACCATGGCTAAGGAACTAAAATCTATAGAAATCCTTAGAAATGATTTTATATCTGATATTTCTCATGAATTCAGAACACCTTTAACCTCCATAGAAGGGTATACAAAGCTTTTAAGGGATTGTAATGAAGAAGAAAGAAGAGAATATATAGATATAATTATAGAAGAAACTAAAAGATTATCTTTGTTAACTACAAATATCCTTACATTAAATAAAATTGATAATCAGAATATATCCACTCCTATGGAAGATTTTATAATGGACGAGCAAATAAGAAAGGCAATTCTTCTACTGGAAAATAAATGGGTTGAAAAAGATATTGAACTAGAAATAGATCTAGAAAATATTCAATATAGAGGTAATCCAAGTTTAATGTATCAAGTTTGGATAAACTTAATTGATAATGCTATCAAATTCTCTCCCAAAGGTGGAACAGTTGAAGTAAAATTATATGAAGAGCAGGGAAATATCATTTTTTCAATTAAAGATAATGGAGTTGGAATATCTAAAGAAGATCAAAAAAAGATATTTGACAAGTTTTATAAAAGTGATAAATCAAGAAATACAGATGGTAATGGCTTGGGTCTTTCCATTGTCAAAAGAATCATTGAAATTCATAAAGGACAAATATTATTAGAATCTAGCATAAATATGGGAACAAGTATAATGGTAAAGTTAAGTAAACAGATTTAATACTATAAATTTTAAAAGGAGAGTTATTATGCAAGCAATTTTTGAAACTTTATTTGATGTTGTATATCTTTCTACTGTAATTATTATGGGTATTCTTATGATAAGAAACAGTAATGGCAATAAGCAATATAAACTATTTGGAATTATGGCAGTAACACTGGGATTAGGTGATTCTTTTCATTTAGTACCTAGAGCATTGGCCCTTAATACAACAGGCCTTGAAAACTTTACAGTGGCACTAGGTACTGGCAAATTCATTACCTCAATTACAATGACTATTTTTTATGTTATACTATACTATGTTTGGCGTTTGCGCTACAAGATACAAGGAAAGCAAAACTTGACCATCTTAGTATATTTGCTGGCTATTGCTAGAATTGTAATTAGCCTAATGCCACAAAATGCGTGGACCAGTGCTACGGCTCCATTATCTTGGGGGATTTATCGTAATATTCCTTTTGCAGCAATGGGAATTCTTGTGATTATTCTATTTTATCAGAGCGCCAAGAAAACAAAAGATATAGCCTTTAAGAACATGTGGCTAACAATTGTCCTTAGCTTTGCGTTTTATATACCAGTGGTATTATTTGGAGATATAAATCCTCTTGTTGGCATGCTAATGATACCTAAAACTTGTGCTTATGTATGGACAGTCTTAATTGGCTATAACGAGATGAAGGGATTAAAAAAACATAAAGAAGCTTATTAAAATGGTCCTATATCACTTTGTACAGGAGAGTAAACAGGTTTATGACCTTTGATAGAGTAAAATTTAGATAAAATGCGGCAGAAAATGTCGAGTGATTTTGATTTATAAATGATATGATTAAAATAGGGGGAGTGAATATGGACTGGATTAAGCAGCTTAATGAAGCTATAGGTTATATAGAGGAAAACCTTACAGGGGAAATTTCTCATGAAGAAATATCAAAAATTGCAGGATGTTCTATTTACAACTTTCAAAGAATGTTTTCTTATATAGCTGATAAGTCTTTGTCAGAATACATAAGAAGTAGGCGTTTAACACTTGCAGCCTTTGATATTTTAAATAGTTCTGAAAGAATAATTGATATTGCATTTAAATATAGCTATGAATCTCAGGATTCATTTTCGCGTGCTTTTAGAAGCTTTCATGGTGTTTTACCTTCTGTGGCAAGAAATGAAACAGTTCGATTAAAATCTTGTCCTAAGCTGTCCTTCCAAATTACTATTAAAGGAGAAAATCATATGAATTATCAAATTGAAGAGTGGCCAGCATTTAAGGTGATGGGAATAGCAAATAGGATTAACACTTCAAAGGCGTTTGAAATTATTCCGAAGATATGGGAAGATGCATGGAAAGACGGCATCATGAAAAGGTTTATTGAACACTTTCCAGATTATAGACCTGCTGGGTTTTTGGGGATTGCTGCTGGAGGTCAATGGGGAGACTCTGAGGAGATGGAATATATAATTGGAGTAACCAACTTTGTTGATGTGCCCGAGTGTGAACATGTTATTGCTCTTGAAGGTATGATGGAATTTTCTTATCCTGCCGCAACTTGGGCTATTTTTGAAGCTGATGGAGAACTTCCAGACGCCATACAAAAGGTATATAAACAGTTTTATACTGAATGGCTTCCTAACTCAGGATATGTATTAGCAGAGCTCCCAGTTATCGAATGTTATATGCAAGAAAATCGTCAAGAGGTTTGGATTGCAATTAGTAAAAGTTAGAAAATTAATATCAAGTGAAAACAAAGAATGATTATAAAAAAGAATAGGTTCAAACATAAATTTAGGGGGTGACAAAGTCATCCCCTAAAAATGTGTTCTAAATATTAGATTAATACGTCTCTACGAAAAGTTCAAAATGTGACTGTGGATGGATACAAGCAGGACATATCTCTGGCGCACTTTGGCCCTCATGTACATAACCGCAATTTCCGCATTTCCATAATACATTTTCTTCTTTTCTAAAAACTTTATCATTTAAAATGTTTTCAGCAAGTCTGTTAAATCTAATCTCATGTGCTTTTTCGGCATCAGCAATAGCTCTAAATGCAATTGCTATATCCTTAAAGCCTTCTTCTTCAGCGATATTCGCAAATGCTGGGTATAAGTCTTCCCATTCTTCATTTTCTCCACTTGCTGCAGCCTTTAGATTATCCAATGTAGTGCCTTGAGCAACAGGAAAGGAAGCTTCTATATCTATAGTAGCTGGAAGTTCATCTTTTAATCCTGCAAGTAAAAATTTATAAAATCTTTTAGCATGCTCTTTTTCATTGTCAGCTGTTTCAATAAAGATATTTCTAATTTGTTTAAATCCTTCCTTATCTGCTACGGAAGCATAGTATGTATAGCGATTCCTAGCTTGTGATTCTCCTGCAAATGCTTTCATTAAGTTTTCTGCTGTTTTTGTCCCCTTTAAATTGTTCATTTTTTACCTCCTAAACATTAATTGTCTTTATTATATCATAGTTAGAGTAATATTAACACACCTCTTTGAAGCTATAGCTGGTCTATATGTCTATGGCTTTAATTGATTGACCTTCTATTAGAAAATATATTGATATGGTATAATAGATGATATATTAAAAAGATAATATAAATATTATTATCTGTACTTGAAAAATTTCTATGATATTATACTACATTTTATAAACTTAGGATTAATAGGAGGTGGCTTTTTGAGGAGAAAAACAATTGTTGAGATATGTATAGATTCTCTTCAGTCTGCATTAGCAGCAGAAAAGGGTGGGGCTAATAGGATAGAGCTATGTGACAATCTGATTGCAGGAGGAACTACTCCTAGTTTAGGGATGATTGAATTAGCTAGAAAACACTTAACCATTGACATAAATGTAATGATCCGCCCAAGAAGTGGAGATTTTTGCTATTCTTCTTTAGAACTGGAAGTTATGAAAAGAGATATAGAGATTGCGAAAAAATCTGGAGCCAATGGTATAGTAGTAGGAGCACTAAGGCCTAATGGGGAGATAGATATCAATATAATGAAAGAGTTAATAGAATTAGCTAGGCCTCTTGATGTTACGTTTCATAGAGCCTTTGATATGACTAAGGACCCCTTTGAATCTTTGGATATATTGATTGATCTTGGTTTAAAAAGAATATTAACATCAGGTGGAGAGAATAAAGCTATAGATGGCATAAATTTAATCAAAAAACTAGTTGATAAGGCTGATGATAAGATAATTATAATGCCTGGAGCAGGAATCAATGAGGGAAATGTAAGAGAAATAATTGCTTACACTGGAGTTAAGGAAGTTCATCTATCTGCAAAGCAAAGGGTAGAAAGTATTATGGAATATAGAAATAATAAGGTGAATATGGGTGGAAATTTAATAATATCTGAATATGATAATTACTTTACCTGTGAAAAATTGGTGAGGGCTGTAGTAAATAGACTAAGCAATATATAGAATGGGGTGTATATAATGAGTTGGGGAATAATAGGCACTTGGAGAATGTCTCTAGAAGGAATAATGGAAGCGGAAAAGTTATTAAAAGATTATGGATCATCTCTAGATGCCGTTGAAATTGCAGTAAAAATGGTAGAAGATTGTCCTGAGTATAGATCTGTAGGCTATGGTGGATTACCAAACCAAGAATGTGAAGTTGAGCTTGATGCAGCTTTTATGGACGGAGATTCTCTTTCAATTGGTGCTGTAGGAGGAATCAGAGATTATAAAAATCCTGTATCAATTGCAAGAAGTCTTATGAGTGAAAAATACAATATATTTCTAACGGGACAAGGTGCTGAAAAATATGCACATAAAATGGGTTTTGAAAGGATGAATATGCTCACTGACTATTCGAAAAAGGAATGGGAGCGAAAAACAAAGGAAAATAAAGAAAACAATCTAAAGCCATATGATGGACATGATACAGTGGGAATAGTTGGATTAGATAGAAATGGAAAGATGGCTGTTGCAACATCAACAAGCGGGCTTTTTATGAAAAAACCTGGAAGGATTGGAGACTCTCCTATATCAGGATCAGGTTTTTATGTGGACAGTGAAATCGGTGGTGCTAGTGCTACTGGATTAGGTGAAGATATAATGAAGGGGTGTATATCCTATGAGATAGTACGTCTTATGGGTGAGGGATTCCATCCTCAAGAAGCTGCTGAGAAAGCTGTCTATGCTTTCAACGAAAAACTCATAAAGAGAAGGGGAAAGGTTGGCGATATATCTGTAGTATGCATGAATAATAAAGGACAATGGGGTGTAGCAACAAACATAAATAAATTTTCTTTTGTTGTAGCTACTAAAGGAGAGGATCCTACTGTATATATTGCTTCCAATTCCAATGGCAGAACGGTATATGTAAAGGCAACTCAAGAATGGATTGACACTCATACAGAATAGTATACAATGATAAATAACTTATTAAACTGTTGACTTATTTCAAACTATATTATATAATCTTCTAAATTAATATCTGCATAACGAAGATTTGCTGTATTTTGCATTTCGGAGTATAAGAAATAAAAGTTGTGATAAGAATTAGTAGCAATCAATATACCAAACAGAAAGTTACCGTATGATGAGAGGTGCATGGTTAAGGATTGTGAATACATCTTTGAGCTTTGCACTGAACAGTTTTACTAAGTAGGCTGCAACGGGAAGAAGCACCCGTTATAATGCTAGAGTATCTCATCTTATGATGACGTACTTAATAAGGTAAGTAATGTGAGTTACTTATGAATTTAAGGTGGTAACACGAGATGATCTCGTCCTTTTGGAAACAAAAGGACGAGTTTTTTATTGCTGGCTTTTCTTCTTATAGACCTTGTAATATTGAAAATAATATTTTAAGGAGATGTTAAATATGTTAAAACCAGAAGAACAAATGCGGATTATCTTAAAAGGCGTGCATACTCTAGTAAATGAGGAAGAGTTGCTTGTAAAACTTAAAAAATCATATGATCAAAACAAACCGCTAACTATTAAACTGGGACTTGACCCTTCAGCTCCAGATATTCATTTGGGTCATGCAGTTGTACTGCGTAAAATTAAACAAATGCAGGATTTAGGGCATCGTGTGGTGATTGTAATTGGTGACTTTACTGGAAAAATAGGTGATCCAACTGGGAAGTCAAAGGGTAGGGTTGCCTTGACTGATGAGCAAGTAAAGGAAAATGCTAAAACCTATTGTGAGCAGATATTCAAGGTACTTGATGTAGAAAAAACTGAAGTAAGGTTTAATAGTGAATGGCTTTCTAAACTTACTTTTGAAGATGTTATAAAGCTTGCTGCTACCACAACTGTTGCTAGGATTTTAGAACGAGATGATTTCCAGAACAGATACCAGAATCAAATTCCGATTGGGATTCACGAGTTTTTTTACCCGTTAATGCAGGCATATGATTCTATTGAACTAAATGCGGATATTGAGTTGGGAGGAACTGACCAAACCTTTAATATTCTTATGGGTAGAATGCTTCAAAAAACATTGGGGCAGGAACAGCAGATTGCTATCTTTATGCCTATTCTTGAAGGTTTAGATGGTGTAGAAAAGATGAGTAAAAGTCTTAAAAACTATATTGGTGTAAATGAACCGGCGGAGGTGATGTTCAAAAAGGTTATGGAAATTCCTGATGGACTCATCATTAAGTACTTTGAGCTAACAACTGACGAGCATCCAGATGAAATTGATAAAATCAAAGCAGAACTAAATAATGGTGCAAACCCTAGGGATGTTAAATACAATTTGGCTAAATGTATAGTGTCCCTTTACCATACACCAGAAGATGTAGAAAAGGCAGTTGTATATTATGACACAGCATTCAGTAAAAAATCTATTCCAGATGATATCCCAGAACTTCAAATTGAAGGAGACAAAGTAACTATTGGGGATATTATTCAAGGATTAATAAAAATGAATTTTATAAAAAGCAAAAGTGAATTTATCCGTTTAGTAAATCAAGACGGTATTCAGTTAAACGGGGAAAAATTAACATCAGATGGTATGAATAGAGTTATTGTCTCAAATGATGTCATGAGAATAGGGAAAAAGCGTTTTATAAGGTTTAAAGATAATTGCTAAGATTGCTTTAAAATCATATAAAATCTTGAGGATAAAGCATTAGAATAAAAAAGAGTAAAGCTTAATTAAATATATAGATATATTCTTATTCCCTTAAACTAGTAGTTTAGGGGAATTTCTATTTGCCGATAGACTTTTTAACTATGAAAAGATTAGATAACAAAGGATAAAAAATGAATTATAGGGAATAACTATTATTTAACAAAATAATATCCTGAAATATCATAGGAGGAATAAAATGTCAAATTTAGAAAATATAGAGCCTAAAAAAGTATTTCATTGGTTTTATGAATTAAATCAAATTCCCAGATGCTCTGGTGACGAGAAAAAAGTTAGTGATTTTCTTGTAAACTTTGCAAGAGAAAGAAATTTAGAGGTTTATCAAGATGAAATGTATAATGTGATCATAAAAAAAACAGCATCAGGAGAGTATGAAAACTCTGACCCTGTAATTATTCAAGGGCATATGGATATGGTTTGTATAAAGGGGAAAGGATCTAACCATGACTTTACAAAAGATCCTATTGAAATGATAGCAGAAGGAGATATAATGAGGGCCAATAACACTACTCTAGGTGGTGATGATGGGATTGCAGTGGCTTATGGCCTTGCTATACTAGACTCTAATGACTTGAAGCATCCTCCCCTTGAATTATTAATTACAACTAATGAGGAAACTGGTATGGATGGAGCACATGCTCTAACTAATAAGCATTTAACTGGTAAAATCCTTTTGAATATAGACTCAGAGGAAGAAGGAGTTTTCTTAGTAAGTTGTGCAGGTGGAGCCAATAAAATCACAACTTTTAAACTTCAAAGAGAAAAAGTAAGTGGTAATGGTCTAGAAATTAAGATTTCTGGTCTTAAGGGTGGTCACTCTGGTATGGAGATAGTTAAGCAAAGGGCAAATGCCATAAAATTACTAGGAAGAATTTTAGATGAATGCAATGCTAAAAGTAATATAAGGTTATCTAAAATAGAGGGTGGTACTAAGCATAATGCTATACCAAGCCATGCTAGAGCAGTTATTTTAATAGAGGATAAGAGAACTGTAGAAAAAGTTATTGAAAGTTTTGAGAAGGATCTAAAAGAAGAATATAGAATAGAGGATAGTGGATTAAATATAGATGTAAAAGAAGTAAAGGTTGAAGATGTATATACTAAAGAATTAAGTGATAATTTAATTGACTATATAATGATGGTTCCAGATGGTGTTCAATATATGTCTAAGGATATAGAGGGATTGGTACAAACAAGTCTAAATAATGCTATTATCGAAGAAAAGAATGATAGCATAGAGATAATTACTTCTGTACGTTCAGCTTCTAGTAGTTCATTAAGGGAAATTCTAAATATTCTTTCAACTATTGCAAGAAGAACTAATGCAAAGACAGAGGAAAGAAATGCATATCCTGCTTGGCAATTTGATAAAAACTCTAAAGTTCGAGAAAAAGCAGTTAAGGTCTATGAAGAGCTATTTAGTAAAAAGGCAGAAGTCAGTGCTATACATGCAGGACTTGAATGTGGTCTTTTAAAGGAAATATTACCAGATACTGATATGATAAGCTTTGGACCGAATCTATATGATGTGCATACTGAAAAAGAACATTTAAGTATTTCTTCTGTTCAAAGGGTATGGGATTTTCTAATAAAACTACTTGAGGATTTAAAATAGATAAACATAGGAGGAGTTTATCATGGCAAATGATTCAAAAAAATTATCTAAACAAGCATATGGTGGAGTAAGAGGAGAGGATTATATTCCTTTTGTGCCTACAACTGAAGTTATGCCAGAAGCAACGGGGTACTCAATTATTATGGGGATTATATTTGCTATAATATTTGCCGCAGCAAATACCTATTTAGGACTTAAGGTAGGGCTTACTATTTCTGCAGGTATCCCTGGGGCAATTCTTGCAACAGGATTGTTGAGGTCAATATTTAGGAGAAACAGCATACTGGAGGCAAATTATGTAGCATCTCTAGCAGCAGTAGGAGAATCTATTGCTGGGGGGATTATATTTGTATTGCCTGCTATTATATTAATAGGCTTTAATCTTTCACTTATTACAGTTGCATTAGTTACTGTTATTGGTGGAATTATGGGAGTGTATTTTATAACTCCTGTCCGTAAATACCTAATAGTACAAGAACATGGAAATTTAATTTATCCAGAATCCATGGCTCAAGCCGAGGTTTTAGTAAATGCAAATCAAGGAGGCCAAGGATTTAAATCAGTATTAAAGGGTCTTGGAGTAGGTCTTGGATACAAGGTGTTATCTGGGGGCCTTGGTTTATGGAATGAAACAGCTTCATATACCATAGTGGCTTATCAGGGAACCATGATAGGTATGGATACCTTAGCATCCCTTTTAGGAGTTGGGTTTATAGTTGGAACAGGAACTTCTATACTAATGTTTGCAGGCTCTGTTGTAGCATGGCTTGGGCTTATTCCATTGATAAAGTTTTTTGGAGTCTTTGCACCTACACCTATATTTCCATCTACTATGTTAATTTCTGAAATGTCAGCTCCACAGATTTGGTCTAACTATATTAAATATATAGGAGCAGGTGCTGTAGCTATGGGGGGATTTATTTCACTAGCCAGATCTCTACCTACTATTATGAGTTCATTTAAAGAAGCTATGGGTGGATTTGGGAAAGGTGAAAAGTCGTACGATAGAGTAAATGAAGAAGCACCAATTATATGGGTGTTGGCAGCGGCTATATTTGGATTTTTATTGACTTGGCTTATTCCTTCAATAGGAGCAGGACCAGTAGGTGCAATTCTTGCTGTATTTTTCTCCTTTTTCTTTTCAGTTGTTTCAGCTAGAATGGTTGGGGTAATAGGAGCAAGTAACAACCCTGTGTCCGGTATGACTATTGCAACACTTTTGGTTATTGCTTCAGTATTTAAGGCTATGGGAGCTACTGGAACTGAAGGTATGAGAGTAGTTCTACTGGCTGCTGGTGTAGTCTGCGTTGCAATAGCCGTTGGCGGAGGAGTAGCCCAGTCATTAAAGGCCACATATGTCCTAGGTGGTAGCCCTAAAAAGATTCAACATGGTATGTTTATATCATTGGCCATAGCTTCATTTATGGCTGGAGCTACTGTACTGCTTTTAAATAGTGCCTATGGAATAGGTTCTGAGCAAGTTACAGCTCCTCAGGCAACACTTATGAGATTAATTGTAGAGGGTATTATGACAGGACGACTTCCTTGGACTCTTGTAATCATAGGAGCTGTGATAGCGCTGTTTTGTGCCTTTTCAGGCCTTCCTATTTTACCAGTTGCTCTAGGGATTTATTTACCAATATCCTTAAATAGTGCTATTTTCTTTGGAGGGCTTATACGTAAATTTGTAGAAATTAGATTCAAAAAAGATGAATCTAGCTTGGATCTGGCTGTGGAAAGAGGTACCTTAATCGCATCAGGTCTGGTTGCGGGAGATGCTCTTACAGGTATAATAATCGGTGTATTCGCTGCTTTAAATATTAAAACTGATTTCCTTGGGGCTATTTTCCCAAATGAATCTTTAAAGAATTTAGTGAGTATTGGAATATTTGTAGCCCTTGCTGCTTGGTTATATAACTACTCTTGTAGACTGAGAAGGGATAGTGAAAATGCTTAAGGATATTAAAAAGAATAAAGAGATACAAATAGAGAATAGACAGGGTAAAGATGAACATAACTTTGTATTATATGTTCCAGAGATTACTCATGATGATTGGAAGGTAGTAGAGGGAAAGATTCTATTAAACTTTAGAGTGACAAATCCTGTAACTAAGTTTTCGGGATTTCTAGCTAAAAAAGAGCCTATAAGAGATATTTTATTTGATGATATGTGCTCTTCTACTTGGCTCCTAATAGATGGAGAACGTTCAATATATGAGATAGCAAGGATTCAAGCTAAGAGTAGTCATGATGAATTTAAAGAGGACTTGAGAAGACTTGTAGTATTTATAAAATATATATCTAAACAGGGCTGGGTTAGATATAAGAGAGTAAAAAAGAGAAATGAAATTGAATAATCAATAAAAACGCAAGAACTAAATAATAAAACCTGTACTTAGATACAGGTTTTATTATTTAGTTCTTTTAAATATGCTATAATAGTTAAATGCATTTAATAACGTTTAAGGATGTGATTTAAATATTGAATCTGACTAAAGAAAAAACTAAAATAATCATAGCTATGTTAATATGAGGGACTATAGGTATTTTTGTTAGGGAAATTAATTTAGGTAGTGCTGAGATTGCGTTTTTAAGAGCAGTAATAGGAAGTGGAGTATTATTTTTACTTGGGATATTCAAAGGTGAAGAATTAAGTGGAGCTGAATTGAAGAGAAATCTACCAGTATTGATTTTATCTGGTGCAATAAT
Organism: Bacillota bacterium; assembly: GCA_023388495.1. Classification (GTDB taxonomy): domain Bacteria; phylum Bacillota; class Clostridia; order Tissierellales; family Tissierellaceae; genus Tissierella. Next base: position 44,627 of record JAEWGC010000011.1, read on the forward strand.
TGGAGTTAATTGGATACTGTTGTTTCAAGGTTATAAATATACTACAATTTCAAACGCAACTCTTAGTTATTATTTTGCACCAGTATTTATTGCAATTCTTTCGTCCTTTGTATTAAAAGAAAGATTGAGTACAAGGAAAATAATTTGTATATTTATTGCACTAATAGGGTTGTTTTTAATATTGCAAACAGGTAAAAATTTCAATGGTCAATCATATAATCATGTAAAAGGTATTCTGTATGGGCTGTCAGGGGCAGTGCTTTATGCAATAGTAGTTATACTGAATAAATATATTAAAGGTATAAAAGCATTTGCTGTTACATTGATACAATTATTTGTGGCAGGCATGATATTGCTACCATTAGTAATTGCTAACAACAACTTTAGCTTAAAATTAGTAGATGCAAAATCTTGGATAATCATATTATTATTAGGTATATTGCATACTGGGATTGCTTACTTATTATATTTTTCTGCAATAAAAGAGGTTGAGGGACAATCCATAGCTATATTAAGCTATATCGATCCTATATTTGCAGTTCTTATATCCTCTTTATTTCTAGGTGAGCCTATGGGAAGTCTACAAATGCTAGGAGGAATTTTAATATTGGGTTCAACATATTTAAGTGAGAGAAAATTATAAAGGTAATTAAATCATTTTAAAAACTGATGTGTTTTTCCCATTTTATATGCTAATTTGATTATATCTTGTTCTTCTTCAGTCATATCTCTTCCATACATTTTTTTAAACTGCCCAATAAGCCCATCATAGTCTATTTTTCTTTTAGGTTGTCTAGGTTTAATTTTTATATAGGCTGGGTCATAGATTTTTGGTTCAATTGATGAAGTATAAATCTTTTTAAATATTTCTGCAGTATAATAAGCATCGCAAAGTGCGTTGTGAAAGCAATACAATTTGGAAATACCAAGCATTTCGGTAGTACTCTCAAGTCCAAGCAATTTTTTCTCGGAGAAACCCAAATATTTTGAAGCGTGTGGCTGAATATTAATAAACATTTTAGATAATAGTTTAAGATCTAGTCCATGATAGTCTACATTCCTAAATAATTCTCTTATATCAGACATACCCCAAATACAAAATACGGACTTCGAATTATCTATAAACTCAAGAAAATCAGTGTAAACTTCAGGAAATCTATCTTCTATAAGAAGTTGTTCTGTAGTAATCCCAGTTAGCTCTGTAATAAATGAGCTTACCTTGGAATAGAAAGTCGGTTTTATGTAGCGGTTAAAAGTCTCCATGGTGTTAAAATTCAAATCCAATTTTATTGCACCAATTTGGATGATTTCAAAAGGATATCTTGATCTCTGGTTAGCAATATTTTGTTTTTGAAAGGAAGGAAAGTCTTGGTTAAATTCTAAGTCTAAAATAATATAGTGCATATTGAACTCCCTAAATCATATTTATACTTATTTTTAACTAGATCAATTAGGATTATTCTTAATAGATATAATAAACTTTATTAAGAAATAGAGATTCATATACATTTGAATTTTAGACTTGGACTAAGGATTGACTATTGTATAAATAAGCTATAAAATAATGGGTGGGAGTAATGACAGATTTGAAATAAATACTTAATAGGAAAGGGATCAATATGAATATAGCATTTTTTCTAACACCTAAAAGTGAAATTGTATATGAAACAATAAACGCAACTATGAGACAAGCCTTAGAGAAAATGGAGCATCATAGCTATACAGCTATACCACTGATTGATAAGAAAGGAAAATATGTTGGTGTTATTACTGAAGGGGATTTGCTTTGGAAACTAAAAAACACTAATGGACTTACAATCGAAGGTACAAGTAAGATACCAATAAAGGATGTGCATAGGCATACTCAAAGTAATACAGTGTCAATAAGCGCAAACATGGAAGATTTAATATTGCTTGCTAAAAATCAAAATTTTGTTCCAGTAGTAGATGACCAGGGAATATTTATAGGAATTATAAAAAGAAGCGATATTATTAACTACTGTGCAGATTTATTACTTAAAGATAGACAAGAAGCAAAGTAAAGGATTTCATAGACTTCAGACAAAGTGTCTGAAGTCTATTTTAAATTTTATCCTATATTTATATATTTACGATAATAATAGACTATGGGACCCCAATAATTTTTGAGACGCTTTTCTAGAATCTTTTTATGCATATCTAAAGCAGATATGTCTTCATCTGAGGCCGGAGAATTGCTATATTTAGCTCTTACAAAAATATCTGTAATTTCTTTTATTCCCATGTCATCATGAGTGTAAAATTTATATGCAATACGATTTGCATATTCATAGTGAGTTTCTCCATATTCTTGTGGATAACCTAGAAATTCTATGATTCTCAAAATCTGTTGATATAAATAAATAATTCTATTATTACTAGATAATCTTTTGCTTCGAAATTCCCTATAGATATACATTAATAACCCTATTATGATCCTTGTAAAGATTATAGCTGACAAAATAATGATGAATATATTAGAAGTGTTTTCTGGTAGATTAACTGGCATTCTATCATAGAATTCCTCGAAGTCTGAATCACTTTCATCAACTATTCGTCCTTCTTCCTCTTCAATTATCTCTCGATTGATATTTTGTTTATAATCAATATTATTTTCATTAGTATCATTTGGATGTATATTTTCAACTTGCACATCAGGTTCGTAGTTTTCTAATCTTGATTCTATAGGATAAATAGGTGTAGGTTCAAAGGACATCCAGCCAACAGGTTCTATAAAAGCTTCTACCCATGCATGGGCATCCTTGTGGCTTACCTCATATATTCCTGGGTCTACTAAATCCTTAGCTAAATATCCTTCTACATATCTAGTAGGGATTCCTTTTAGTCGAAGCATTATTGCCATGGCAGTAGCATAGTAGGTACAGTAGCCCTCCTGTTCTTCGAATAAGAAGTAGTCAATAAATTCTTTGTCCTCTGGTAATTCATTTACATTTAGATTATATTCATAGTTATTGCGAAGATAGTTTTCAATAGCTACTGCTTTTTCAAAATCATTATTGGCATCTTTAACTATTTCTTGTAGCAATGTTTTTGTCCTATCAGTTATTTTATCCTCAGGAGTTTGCAAATAAATTTCCAGATCAGTTATATCTTGTTTCCTATTATATGCACCAAGAGATACAAGGACTCCATAGGGAAGAGGATTCTGTACTTTAACAGTATAACTTTCTCCAGAGTAAATTCCGTTTGAGAAAAATAAGATGTCATCACGACCTACTTCTAAAATGTAATCTCCATTGAAATATACAATTGATGGTTTATATGGGCTGAAAATTGTAGTTGAAGCAAAGGAATGATTAGTTATAGTAATAGATGTTTGATTATAATATGTTTCCCTATCTCGCCTTGAAATTCTACTAAAATCTTTTCTTAATTTACTTTTTTCAGAAGGGAAAGTTACAGTTCTCCAAGAATCACCACTATATATATGTTTTACATTTCCCCTGAGATAATTACCCTTATCTGCCTGTACTGTCATGATTTTTACGTCACTTAAACTTATAGGACCTCCTAATCGCCCTGTATCTTCATTTTGGTATGCTGAAATCGAAAAGTCAAATAAGGAAGTTTTTCCAGAACCTCTATTGTAACCATCATAGGAACGCAAATCCGCCATGCCAGGGAAGACACTATAGACTTTTTGCTGTAACCAGGGCCAATGAATATATTTATGGCTTTTAGGTAATAAGAGTGCTATGGAAACAATTAATACGCCATATATAACCGATGTTTTAATCCATGGAATATAAAGACCTTCAAAATTATAATTTGGTGAGTACTCAACCTCTGGATTTCCTTCAGAATATTTCTTTAATCCCATTAGAATAAAGAATAATAATAAAAAGATATAAATCATCCAATAGGCTTCATCAAAGAAAATATACCAATAGTAAATAAAAGATCCTATATATACAGGCAATAGAAGATAAATACTTTTATCTTTAAATAGGATAAAGGCTGTAAATAAAGATACTAGAACTATAATGATTCCCCAAAATAGGATAAGATTATCTGATGCAATATTTTCCTTGCCTTGTAGATTGTTAATGATATTTGTAAAGAGATGAATGATTCTTTCTCCTAAACTAAATAATACAGGTGTAATAAAATGATTTACTGAAACAAGGACAAGAAAAGCAAAAATTAATAGTATATACAAGACTAATGGATTTAATAGAAAAAATTTAACCACAATACTCCCAAGGAAGACTCCTAATATTTGCATTATAATATTTAATTTTAATCCGATTCCCAAAGCTAAGATATATACAAGGGTAAAGACTAAAGAGGTATAAATTATATTAAGGATAAGTTTTTGATTTTTATTATATATATTATCCATGGTAAGCCTCCAATAAGTCTTTAGTACTTGATTTATGATCTAGAATATATATAGGAATCCCTTCTTGTCTTAGTTTTTTTTCAATCATCTGGTCGATATTTCCCGTCTTATTCTCCATATCAGTTATAAGGATAAATAGTGGATTGAGATTTTTTGATTTAAGAAGAATTCCATGTGCGCCCATTGACTTATCTAGATTTGGAGTGATGATAATAGCTGTTGAGCCCTTTCGGAGAGTTTCGATTCTAGGAATAAGAAATGATGTAAAGTCTAAGGTGCCATTACCTTTAAATCTAGCTAAGATTTCTAGAAAGGGCTTAAGGTCAGACTTTTGTTGTCCGTTTATTTCGAGATATTCTTTATGATTTTGAGTTGCCAATTTAACCTCTATATTGTTGCTTAAACAATAATTTACTATACTAAGGGCAGCATCTACTGCCTTATCTTCAAGATGACGATCTACATCATCTTTAAAAATATTTACATAATTGTCTACTAGGACAATAGCGTAAGTATCTCCGCGATTTTCATAGTCTTTAACTATAAGATTATCTTTTTTTGCAGATAATCTCCAATGAATATCCTTAACAGAATCTCCCTCTATATATTCTCTCAAAGAAGTTATTCTGCTTTTATCCTGAAAAACGGAATCTTTAATTAGAAGTTCTCCTAATTGCTGGCTAGTAGTTATTTTAAAAGTAGAAAGACTTATTGTCTCAGGATAGACTAAGAGAGAGGTCTGACCTGAAATTTTTTTAGTAAAGGAATAAAATCCAAATACATCTTTAATGGTTACTTTTATTTCTCCTAGTTCATAATAGCCTCGGCGTTTTAAATGAATTGTTTCTCTATTGGAGAAAGAGTCACCCTTTTCTAGTGACAAGGCTACTATTGGAGAATCAATTCCTGTTAGTTTCTTTGAAATATCACTTTGGACTTCTAAAAAAGTTATTCCGAAGATACTATTATTTTTTATAGAGTAGCTTATTTCTACACTATCTCCAGTGAATAGAGACCTTTCTGGAACTTTAACAGAACCCTTTAACCCTTTAAGAGTAACTAAGATGTGAACCAAAGGTAGGATAAGAATGAGTAAAAGTATATATAAGAGAAAGTAGGGCATAGTTCCACCAACTAGTAATGCAAAGGTAATAGAAAATAAAAGAATTAATAAGATACCAACTTTCAACCTAGCCATTTGCTATCACCGGTAAAAATACACGATTAAGAACTCCTTTTAGTATCTCCTCAATCTTCTTTCTTTCAATTCTAGCTTCAGGTGAAAGAATTAATCTATGTCCAAATACTGGTATTACCATTTTTTTTACATCATCAGGAATAACATACTCACGACCTTCTAAAAATGCTCTAGCTTTTGCAGCTTTTAATAAATCAATTGATGCTCTTGGACTGGAGCCAAGCTGTAAATCCTTATAGTCACGAGTCACATTAGAAATACTAACAATATAATCAAGAATGTCATGATGAACCGTAAGTTTATCTACTAAGGATTGCATCATTAATAAATCTTCCTGTGAAGCAATAGGTTTTATAGAATCTAGTTTTTTTATTGATTGATGGCTCTGAAGAATTTCTATCTCATAAGATTTATCGGGATATCCAATTGATAAGCGCATTAAAAAGCGATCTAACTGTGCCTCAGGTAGAGGAAAGGTACCTTGATATTCAAGGGGGTTTTGGGTTGCTAATACCATAAAGGGTTTGTCTAAAACATAGTGATTTTCTTCTGTGGATACTTCACCTTCTTCCATAGCTTGTAGTAGACTTGATTGAGTTTTCGGGGAAGTCCTATTAATCTCATCAGCAAGAAATATTTGGTTAAAAATAGGACCTTTTTTAAAGGAAAATGTTCCAGTGTTTTTATCATAAATACTAACCCCTATGATATCAGATGGCATTAAGTCTGGAGTAAATTGAACTCTCTTATAAGATAAGTCTATACTTTTAGCCAATGCTTTAACAAGGGTAGTTTTTCCAACCCCTGGGATATCTTCTATTAAAAGATGCCCTCTAGCGAGCAAGCAAATTAAGACATTCTCTAGAACATCATCTTTTCCAATAATTACTTTTTTAAGATTTTCTAAAATATCTAATGCTTTTTGGTTATTCATATGTACCCCCTCCATTATTTAAGGAATATAATAAAAATCCCATATTTATCTTAATTATAGATTATTTAGAATTTTAAGGCAATAGATAAATACTTATTGCTAGAGGTATATTATTAACTTGATAATATTTAGGTGCTTGATTATAATATATTAATGAATTACATTTTATTATAATATTCCAAGTTGAAATTTAATTAAGGAGAGAAATAGATGAACGAATTTTCAAGAACAGAGCTTTTACTTGGATCCCAAGGTGTTGAAAAGCTAAGAAACTCATTTATAGCTGTATTTGGAATAGGAGGAGTAGGATCATTTACAGTAGAAGCATTAGTTAGAAGTGGAGTAGGTAATATTGCTATATTTGATGATGATAAAGTATGTTTAACAAATATAAATAGGCAATTGATAGCAACAAGAAAAACCATAGGTAAACACAAGGTTGAAGTTATGAGGGATAGAATACTAGAAATAAATCCAAAGGTTAATGTAGAAATACATCAGACTTTTTATACTGCAGACAATGCAGATGAATTTGATTTGTCTAAATATACTTATGTAGTAGATGCTATTGACACTGTTTCATCAAAGCTAACTTTGATAGAGAAGGCAAATTCATGTAATACTCCAATTATTAGCTGTATGGGCGCAGGAAATAAATTAGACCCAACTAGGTTTGAAGTAACGGATATATATAAAACAAGTATATGCCCTTTGGCTCGAGCTATGCGTAATGAATTAAGAAAAAGAGGAGTTAAATCTTTAAAGGTAGTATATTCAAAGGAACCAGCCTTGAAACCAATTGAAAATGAAGAGGATAACTGTAAAAATAAATGTGTTTGCCCTCCTGGAACCGCAAGAAAGTGTACTGCTAGACGACAAATCCCAGGAAGTGTAGCATTTGTACCATCTGTAGCAGGACTAATTATTGCTGGAGAGGTAATAAAGGATATAATTGAATTATAAGGAGAATAAAATGGAGACTATAACGAAACTGATAAAAGAAGATGATTATATAACAACTGAATGGTCAGGTGGTAAAACAACTCAATTATTTATATATCCAGAAGACTCAAATTACAAGGAACTTAACTTTAAATTTAGATTAAGCTCTGCTACAGTAGAGTTAGATAAATCAGAGTTTACTAAATTAGAAGGAGTAGATAGATTTATTACACCACTTGATAATGAGCTTAAATTAACTCATAATCATAAAGATTATATTAATTTAAAACCCTTTGAAGTATATAAATTTGATGGAGGTATAAATACTACTAGTTATGGTAAGGTAAGAGACTTTAATTTGATGCTTATGAATGGAGTTAAGGGAAAACTGGAAAGTGCTTATATAGACAAAGAATATTTATTGGTAGAAGAAATTTCTTCTGATTTTAAAGAGATTTTTTATTTTATATATGCTTATAATAATGATATATATATTGATATTGATGGAGACGTGAAAAATATTAGTCCATTTCAGACTCTTTTAGTTAAATTTAATAGTAAGTCTCTAAATATAAAAGTAAAATCTGAAAATCCAGCTAATATTTTAATAGCAAAGGTATATATATAATTAATTATAGAAGTTTTTTGATATTATAGATAATCTAAAGATTTCTTGATCTTAGGGAAAGTGGTGACTTATGAATAAATAATGTTTACTTTAACTATAATATGGAATATAATACAAATAATAATGGAAATACTATGAAAAGGGAAGTAACTTTAAGAATGCTTTTACAGAGAGCTCCTAGTTGGTGAGAAGGTGCAAAGAATATTAAAGTGAAAATGGCCTTGAAGTTGTGCACCGAGATCATTGGATTTAGGCTGCAACGGGTTCATCCGTTATAGTGATAGAGTATAATCACATTACTTGTGACGTACTTGATGAGACTTATATCGTGAGGTATAGGTAAATTAGGATGGTAACACGGAGTTAAACTCTCGTTCCTAGGAATATTTCTTAGGGCGGGAGTTTTTTTGTATTTATTAAAAAATAATGGGAGGGAAAATTATGAGTATTTTTATTGGAGGAGCATGGCCCTATGCCAATGGTTCATTGCATATAGGGCATATAGCAGCATTATTACCAGGAGATGTTATCGCAAGATATTTTAGAGCGAAAGGTGAAAAGGTGTTGTATGTATCGGGAAGTGATTGTCATGGTACACCGATATCCATAAGAGCTAAAAAAGAAAATATATCCCCTAGAGAAATCACAGATAAATATCATAATGAGTTCAAATATTGCTTTGATAAATTAGGATTCTCTTATGATATATATTCTAGGACTGATGATGAATATCACAAGAAGGAGGTTCAAGATATTATTAGTTTCTTATATAGTAATGGCTTAATATATGAAAAAGAAGTAGAGCAGCTATTCTGTGAAAAATGTACTCAATTCTTAGCTGATAGATTTGTTGAAGGTATTTGTCCAGTATGTAAAAGTATTGCTAGAGGAGATCAATGTGATGCTTGCTCTACCATCTTAGAGCCCCTTGATCTTAAGGATAGGAAATGCAAGCTTTGTGGAAGTGAGCCAGTAATTAAAAATGTAAAACAATTATTCTTTAGACTATCAAAATTTGAGAAGGAAATAAGAGGACATCTAGATAAAAGGAGAGGATATTGGAGAATAAATGCAGTTAATAATACAGAAAGATATTTAAATGAAGGATTGCAAGATAGGGCAATATCAAGGGAACTTCCATGGGGTATAGATATACCAATTAAAGGGCATGAGGATAAAAAAGTATATGTATGGATAGATGCAGTATTAGGGTATTTAACTGTAAGTAAAAAATGGGGATTAGAAAATCATAGGAGTTGGAAAGAGTTTTGGGATAGTGAAACTATATCCTATTATGTGCATGGAAAAGATAATATTCCGTTCCACACTATAATTCTACCATCATTGCTAAGTGGTGTTGGAGTTGATAGATTTCCAAATAATATAATTTCAAGCGAGTATGTTAATCTAGAAGGAAGGAAAATATCAACCAGCAATAATTGGGCAGTATGGATTCCAGATATTATTGAAAAATATAACATTGATTCATTGAGATACTTCTTTATAGTTAATGGTCCTGAAAAAAGGGATACTGATTTTTCTTGGAGAGAATTTATCAATAAAAATAATGGAGAATTATTAGGGGTATATGGTAATTTAGTAAACAGAACCTTAGTATTTGTGAAAAAATATTTTAATAGTGAGATACCTGAAGGAGAGCTAGTGCATAATATAAAAACAGATATTGATATTTTATATAATGAGGTTGGAGTCCTTGTAGAGGGTGGAAATTTAAAAGCATCAGTAGAGAAAATATTTGATTTTATTAGAAGCATAAATAAATATTTTGATGAGACAACTCCTTGGATTACAGTCAATACAGATAAAATTCAATGTAGGAATACAATTTATAATTGTTTAATAGCCATAGTCAATATAGCTAATTTGCTTCATCCGTTTTTGCCCTTTTCATCAGCTAAGGTTAAGAGTTGGTTATATTGTGATTCAGATGCTTGGCAGTATTTAGATATAAAAATAGGGAGTGCAATAAATGAATTTGATATTTTATTTGAAAGGTTAGATAAGAAGATAATAGAGGAAGAGTTAGGTAAATTAAGTTAGAATAAGTAGATGAGTTAATAAGTATCTATAAATACAAAATATATATTGATTAGATATGAGAGATTATAGAATAATAAATAAATAAAAATAGGCTTACGGTTAGTGAGCCTATTTTGTATTACATCTAATATTCTAACTTATATACAATCTCACCTTCAACAATTCTGCCATCTGGTATAAATCCCATGCTTTCATATAGTGATTTTGCCAATTCATTTTCAGGTTCAAAGCTAAGATAGATAACATGATGTTCTTTGTCTTCTTTAATTCTATTTATAAGCAATTCCATCGCTTTTCGTCCATATCCTTTTGACTGATGCTTAGTGTCTATCATAAGTCGATAAATCCAGTATTCCTTGTCAATGCTGTCCATACAATACATAAGAAAACCTATAGGAGTTTCATCATTATATATGGCTAGAGGTATACATTCTGGCTGTACTTTTGATTGGGCAATTGAAAATGTATTAGATGCCACAAATTCCTCTTGTTGTTTTGTTACTTTGAGTTTTATAATGTCCCAAAAATTTTCTGAATCAATGTCCATTAGTTTTAACATATAATTACCTCCATAGTATATAAATGACTTAAACCTATGAAAAATCCCTAGTGCTACATTTGCTAAATTTTCCTTTATAAATTATTATACCATAACTTTTATCAGTAAATCTTTTAAAAAATGAAGAAATTTTTTTATTTAGCATTAATTATTTTCTTAATGGTGGAGTTGTTTGGTGAATAATGGCTGGAAAAATCAACCAAACAGTCACCAAAGGATACGAGGAAAATATGAGAATATTCAAAATAAGCTATTTCGCTTATGGCATGGATATTGCAATGATAATATATGATAAAAAAATAAGGGGGAGAAAGTATGAGGAAATCAGTAGTATGGTTAATTATTATAGCCATGATGGTATCATTTGTAACGGGTTGCTCAAAAAGTACAATGGCAGATTACGAGGATGTTTATTACACTGCCTTCTCGGGGGAATATAAGACATTAAACCCATATAACCTATCATCATCAACAGGATATATGATGATTGCTAACTCAATTGATGGATTAGTTGAGAATGATAAATATGGAATGGTTGTTCCTTCATTGGCAGAAGAATGGACATCAAATGATGACTTTACAGTCTGGACATTTAAACTTAGAGAAGATGTTTATTGGGTAGATCATACTGGTGCTAAAACAGAGTATGAGGTAACTGCAGATGACTTCGTTGAAGGGATAAGATACATAGCTGAACCAAAAAACGGAGCTAAAAACTTTAGTACTATATCAAAAGTTATAGAAGGTTTATATGACTACTATTGGAATCTTGCAGACATAGATGATGGGGTTGATATAGGTAAAACACGTGAAGAAGTTTTGGATTCCTTTGAGGAAACAGTTGGAGTAAAAGCATTAGATAAATATACGGTTGAATATAGACTTAGATCATCTACTCCTTTCTTCCTTTCATATTTAATAATTGAACTATTCTATCCTGTAGAGAAGGCATTTTTAGATAAGGTTGGCGAAGATTTTGCGACTTCAAAAGAAACTATACTTTATAATGGAGGTTATTATATCTCTACATGGGAGAGAGATAAACTGATGGTTCTTGCTAAAAATGAGCATTATTGGGATAAAGATAATATAAATGTAAAAGAGCTAAACTTCCAAAAAATTGGAGATGAAATAACAGGGCTCGAAATGTTCCAGCGAGACGAGCTTACTTCATGTGTAATAAGAGCAGATCAGTTGAAGGCCTTAAAGGGAACAGAATGGGAAAAATATATTAATTTAAAGGATAAGAATACAGTTACGTTTTGGTTTACAATGAATTTTCAATCTAAAAATCAAGAGTTTAAAACCTTTATAAATAATGTTAACTTTAGAAAAGCTTTACTTCATGGTATAGATAGAGTAAAAATATCAGCACTTTATGAGCCAAATGATCCGGGATTTTTTATTAGAAATACTATTATACCAGAGAATACACTTATAGATCCTAATGGAGTTGATTATACAGATTATCCTAACTTAAAACCGATTAAAGAAAATAATCCATATGATCCTATAAAAGCAAAGGAGTATATGGAAAAAGCCATAGCTGAACTTTGTAATACAGATGGAAGCATAAAAGGGTTATCACCTGTAAAGGTTGATATGGGCAATATAGCAGAGTTTCAGTCAGATGCTAAACTTCCTGTTGAACTTGTTCTAGCAACAACAACAGATCCCATAGAGACTAAAAAAGCTTTACTTATAGCTGAAATGCTAAAGCAAAATCTTGGAGAAGAAAATATAAAAGTTTTAGTTGGATATGCTGCAACGTCTTTCCAAGATGAAGTATTTTCGCCTATGAATTTTGACCTTGTTGATGACTCGTACAGTTTCAGATTTGCAGATCCTTCAGCAAATTTAGCTAGACTAATTACAGATGGAAGCTTAAATGAAGGAGGATATGATATACCAGAATTTGATAGACTTGTAGAAGAAGCATCCAGCAAAAATGATATAGTTGAGAGATATACTCTATTTTCAGAGGCTGAAAAATATATGCTTGATAATGTATATTTAATGCCTTATATGACAGGTGGAGGTTCATATAATATGAGCAAAGAACTCCCATATCAAACTCCAATGGGCGGATTTGGATTAACTAGATATAAAATGAAGGGTGCTAAAATTCAATCTAAACCTGTAACAAAAGAGCAATACCAAGAATTAAAAGATCAACATGAAAAAGAAATTAAAGAAAAATTCTCGAAAGGAAAATAGGTACTTATGAAAAAGTATATATTAAAAAGAACGTTACAATCACTTGTAACGATCTGCCTTGTAATATTTGTTGTGTTTATGATGCTTAGAATGATGCCTACATCAGGATATTTTACTAGAGATGATTATTTGAATATGACTGAGGAAATGAGGATTGTCTATCTTAAAAGCATAGGAGTCCTTGATCCTCCACTTACTCAATTTAAAAACTTTCTGGGAAATTTATTCCGAGGAGATTTAGGAAGGTCAATAACGGTTTATCCAAAGCTTAGTATAACTACTATTTTAAAAGAAAAGGTTGGGTATTCGGCGGCATTTGGACTTGCAAGCATGATAATTAGTATGGGAATAGGTATGCCATTAGGTATGCTAATGGCTAGATATAAGGGTAAGTTCATAGACAGCCTTGGTACGGGATATGCTGTAATTGTAAGATCTGTCCCGAGCTTAATATATTTGTTTTTAGTTCAGGTATGGGCATCCAAAATCTTTAAACTTCCTATGCTCTTTTATAAGAATAGACCTGAGTCTTGGATACTTCCGGCTATTTCCTTATCAATTTCAAGTATAGCATGGTATGGAATATGGCTAAGACGTTTTATGGTAGATGAAGAAAATAGAGAATACATTAAGTTTGCAAAGGTAAAGGGTTTTTCTCAAAAATATATAATGAGAAAACATGTTTTGAGAAATGCATTGGTTCCCATAGCAATAGGAATACCTTCAGATTTACTTCTGATTATATCAGGCTCATTGATTATAGAAAACCTTTATTCCATACCAGGAATGGGAGGATTATTAATCAGTTCCATAAAACAAATGGATAATAATTTGGTTCAGATTTTAGTATTAATATATGCATCTTTATCTGTTATAGGTGTATTTTTAGGGGATTTACTAATTGTTGTTGTAGATCCTAGAATAAGACTCTCGGAAAGTGAGGGCTAGGATAATATGGAAAATATATATAAAGATATAGAATTAACAGATGAAATGTTTGAAAAGATTCACTTTGACGATAAGTTTAGTGAAGAGGGAGGATATTCAAACTACTCTTATTGGAAATCTACCATAAGAACATTTTTTAAAAGTAAAATTTGTATTTTTCTAGTAATACTTATGCTTGTACTTGTTGTTTTTAGTTTTACTTATCCTATATTTTCTAAAGTAGATCCTAATCAAGTAACACTAGATATGGACCAATGGAATACTAAGTCAAGTAGAGAGCATTGGTTTGGTACAGATGGACTTGGGAGAGATATATGGGCTAGGACATGGTATGGTACAAGAAACTCTTTGCTTTTGGCCATAATCATAGCTTTGATAGAAGTAGGAGTTGGAAGTATAGTAGGAGCCTTTTGGGGATATGTGAAGAAAATAGATCCAATAATGATAGAACTTTATAATATTATTACAAACGTTCCATCTACAGTTTATTTGATTCTCCTTTCCTATATTATGAAGCCAAGTTTTACTACTATAGTAATTGCATTAGCCTCAAGAGGATGGATAAGTGAAGCTAAGTTTATGAGAAATAAGATTTTATCACTAAGAGAAAGTGAGTATAATATTGCATCCCAATGTCTAGGCACTCCACTTAGTAGAATTGTAGGTAGGAATATTATACCCCATTTAGTAAGTCTTATAATAATGGAAGCTGCTTTGACTATCCCCTATTCAATAGGATCAGAAGTATTCCTTGGATTTATAGGGCTTGGTTTGCCCCTAGATACAGTTACACTAGGAAACATGGTAAATCAGGGAAGGGCATATTTTATGCTTTATCCATACCAGATGCTCTATCCTACAGCAGTACTATGTTTAATAACAGTTTCCTTTTATATAGTTGGAAATAAATTTGCGGATGCTTCAGATCCTAAAAATCATTTGTAGGAGGAAAAATGAAGACGAAAATTTTTGAAGCTAAAAATATTGAGATAAAATTTAATTTACGAGGCAAAATTCTTACTGCAGTTAGAAATTCATCCTTGGATTTATATAAAGGTGAAACCTTAGCAATAGTTGGAGAAAGTGGCTCGGGGAAAAGTGTATTTACTAAATCCTTTGTAGGAATGCTTGATAAGAATGGATGGATAAGCTCTGGAGAGATTCTATATGATGGTAAGGATTTAACTAAATATAAGACAGAAAAAGAATGGTTAAATATAAGAGGTAAGAAAATAGCTATGGTATTTCAAGACCCTATGACTTCCTTAAATCCACTTAAAACAATAGGAGAGCAAATTAGAGAGGTAATAACTTGGCATAGAGGTACAGAAAAAGAAAAAGCTAAGGAAGAGGCCATAGAAATTTTAAAACTAGTAGGTATTCATGATGCGGAGTTAAGGTATAAACAGTATCCCCATGAATTTTCAGGAGGAATGAGACAAAGAGTTGTTATAGCAACTGCTATAGCATGTCGACCAGAGATACTTATATGTGATGAGCCTACTACTGCTCTTGATGTTACTATTCAAGCACAGATACTAAAACTTATAAAGGATATTCAAAAAGAACTTGGTATGACAGTAATATATATAACACATGATTTAGGTGTTGTAGCTAATGTTGCAGACAGAGTGGCGGTAATGTATGCAGGACAGATTGTAGAATATGGATTAAGTCATGAGATATTTAAAAATCCTAAGCATCCATATACTAAAGCACTTCTATTATCATTGCCTCAGCTTGGTGTTAAAGGAAAAGATCTATATTATATAAAAGGTACTCCTCCTAATCTTTATAAGGAGATAAAAGGAGATGCCTTTGCCCTTAGAAATCCTGATGCAATGAAAATTGATGGGCTTTTAGAACCACCATTTTTTAAGGTTACAGAAACTCATTATGCAAAAACATGGCTATTACACGAAAAAGCAGCTAATCATTTAACCGTTGAAAAAATTGAACACAGTAAGCTGGATATAAAGAAGAATGATAAAAAAGATAAAAAAGAAGTCCTTGTTTCTTTAAAAAACGTATCTGTTAAATTTAAATTAGATGGTAAGGAGTTTAAGGCTGTTCAAAATGTAAGCTTTGATATATATAAGGGAGAGACATTTTCGCTAGTAGGGGAAAGTGGCTCTGGGAAGACAACCATAGGAAGAGCCATAATGAAAATACATCCTACTTCAGAGGGAGAAATAATATATAAAGGGCAGAAAGTCAATAAAAAACTTGGCAAAGATGAAATAAGAGATTATAGACAAAAGGTTCAAATGATTTTTCAAGATCCTATGGCATCTCTTAATGAACGTGCAAAAGTGGACTATATTGTTTCAGAAGGATTATACAACTTTAAGCTTTTTAAGGATGAAGAAGAAAGAAAACGAAAAGTTGAAGGGGTTATGGAAGAAGTTGGACTCTTAAAAGATTTCGTAACTAGATTTCCTCACGAATTTTCAGGAGGACAAAGGCAGCGTATAGGTATGGCTAGGGCTCTTATTATGAATCCGGAATTTGTTATAGCAGATGAACCTATATCGGCACTTGATGTGTCTATAAGGGCACAAATCATAAATCTGTTGAACAAGCTTAAGGAAGAAAAGGATTTAACATATCTTTTTATAGCCCATGACCTAAGTGTTGTTAAGTTTATATCAGATAGAATTGCTGTTATATATAAAGGTCATATAGTAGAGCTTTCAGATAGTGAAGAGTTATTCCAAAATCCATTACATCCATATACTAAATCTCTTTTATCAGCAGTTCCTATACCAGATCCTGATGTTGAGAAAAACAAGAATATTATTGTATATGACCCAAAAATACATGATTACAAAACAGATAAACCTATGTGGACAGAGATTAAGAAGGGACATTTTATCTGGGCAAATAATAAAGAATTAGAAGAGTATAGAAAAGAATTAGAAAAAACTAAAAATCCTATGGAGAGTGTGAAATGGGCGGAAAGTTAATAATAGCAGGTGGAAATCTTGAACATAGTGATAAAGTAATACACAAACACCTCATAGAATATGCAGGAGGATTAAATGCAAAGATTGCCATAGTCCCTACAGCTTCAGGAAAGGAACCTGTTGATACTATAAAATATGTTGAAGAGCTTTGGTTAGAACTTGGTGTAAGACCTGAAAATATAATTAAACTCCCTATCTATGGAGAAGAGGGAAAAGGATGGAGGGAGCCTCCCTTAGGAGATAATGATGAAATAGCAAAGATGCTTAATGGAGTTACAGGTTTTTGGTTTACAGGAGGAGATCAATACTATATTCATAAAGCATTTATCCGAAGGGATGGAACAGATACAAAAATTTTAGAAACTATGAAGAAGATATATGAAGATGGAGGAGTCATTGGGGGTACAAGTGCAGGTGCAGCCATAATGAGTGAAGTTATGATTGCCATAGGAAATAATGTTTCGGCTCTAAAATCTCCTTCTGTATATGGATATGATGACTATGACGATGAAAATTCTAGTAGTATGGATAATATAAGAATAGTAAAAGGTCTAGGATTTTTTACAGAAGGAATAATAGATCAGCACTTTGATGTAAGAGCCAGAGTTTTGAGACTTATAAAGGTAATTGCAGATAGTAATCATGATTTATATATGGGATATGGTATATCAGAAGATACAGCTATGGTTTATGACAGAGATACAAGAAACATTACTGTAATAGGTTCGGGTGCTCTTTACATTGTAGATTGCAGTAAGATAGAAAAATCAAAAGATAAGGATTCCTGTACATTTAAAAATGTAACACTTAATGTTATTAAAGAGAGAGACTTATACAATCAGTTAGATGATAAGATTGTATTTATGGAGTAAAAATCACATGTGAAGCTATCAATAAAAAAACTCCACAGATAATATAACTATACATGGAAGCCTTAGTGATTTCATCATCAGATAAATCGCTTATGACCACTATATCTTTATTATCAACATTGTAAACACCGCTGTTTTTATAGCTAAATCTATCCAAGGGACTGAAATGCTTTTTTAAAATCTTGGTGGATATGTTTTTAAAGAATGCTATTCCATCTAGGCTTAGATAGAGTGTCCATCCTAGTAGTAGATAAAGTGATCCCAAAAATGATGCTGAAAACACAAGAAAAAGACGTGATTTAAATATAATTTTACCTAGTACAAAAGATATAGTAAGTGAAGTTGCTAATTTTGAAAAAGTTTTATTAATTATTGCAGTTCGCATAATATTATCTCCCTATGATATAATGTTGATATTATATCATAGGGACAAAGGATAAACAATAAGTTAGTAAGTATCAAGAATAATATAAAAAGGTGATATTATGCAAAAGAAAATAGTTCTAATAGCAGGTTCTACAAATACAAAACAATCCTTATATGAACAACTTAAAGAATTTATTCCGGATTCCATCTTGATAAAAGCTTATGCTAGTGAAGAAGGAATAGATTCAGAATTTGATTGTGATTTGTTGATAATTTCAAGTGTTCGTATGAAGACTGAATTTGATATGTTGGATATAAATTACGAGTGTAAAGATATTATTATCTGTGAAAGAAGTATAAACTTTGACTATATTGATCAAGTAGCTAATATCCCTTTAAATGAAGAGGTTTTATTAGTAAATGATGAAAAAGAAACTACTGTAAATGCAATAAAGGATTTAATAGATCTTGGTTTAAATCATATTAAGTATTATCCATATTATCCAGGTATAGAAGATTATAAGAAGCTTGAAACAGCAATAACCCCTGGAGAACCTGACAAGGTCCCAAGTTGCGTTAATAAGATTATTAACATTGGACCTAGAATCATGGATATTAATACCCTATACAATATTATGGATAAGCTGAACCTTGATAATAGAGATACAAGATTTTTTACTGAAAGATATATGCAAAAAATAATAAATGTATCTAAGTATATTTCTACTATCAACAATAACATTAATACATTAAATGGTTATCTCAATAATATTGTAGATAGTCTTGTTAATGGAATACTAGTTTTTGATGAGAATGGATATATAAAATATGCCAATGAAGAAATGAAAAGAGTATTTTCAATAGAGAAAAGAGACATTGTAAATAGAAATATAAAAAGTATTCTTGATAGAGAAATGTTACCCTATTTTCTTAGTGGAGATGTATATGAAAATAAAGTACTAAATATTATGGGAATGCATGTAAAAACTTCAAAGTTTAAGATACCAAATAGTACTAATATTGTAGTTACAACAAATAGAGATGAAAAAGACAGCATAAAGAAAAAATTCAACCAAGATCTTTTGCTTAAAGGTCATTTTGCAAAATACAACTTTGAAGACATAATAGGAAGCAGTAATCTAATAAAAGATATAAAAAACACTGCTTTGAAGCTATCAAAATCTGAACTAACAGTTCTCATAGAAGGAGAAAGTGGCACAGGTAAAGAGCTTTTTGCATCTGCTATACACAATAATTCAAAAAGGAAGCATGGGCCTTTCCTTGCCATAAATTTTAGCGCCTTGCCAGATGAACTAATAGAATCTGAACTCTTTGGATATGAAGAAGGGGCTTTTACTGGTGCTAAAAAAGGTGGAAAAATAGGATTATTTGAATTAGCTGATGGTGGAACTATATTTCTAGATGAAATAGGAGATGTTTCTCCAAAGGTTCAAACAAAACTTTTGAGGGTATTACAGGAAAAGGAAATTATGCCCTTAGGCGGCACTGTTATAAAGGGAGTAGATGTAAGGATAATTGCAGCCACTAACAAAGATCTAAAGAAAATGGCTTTAGAGAAACAATTTAGGTCAGATTTATATTATAGATTGAAAATAGGCTATATAAATATACCTCCTTTGAGGGCCCGCTTAAGTGATATAGAGGAGCTTGTTAGTTATTTCATAAAAAGTGAAACCACAGCAAATATAGAAGTTTGTCAAAGTGTATTGAATGAATTTGAAAAATATAAATGGCTTGGTAATGTTAGAGAACTTGAAAGCACTATAAAATATATGTTAGCAGTCAGAACAAGCAATCTTTTGACATTATCTGATCTTCCTGACAGAAGATTTTTTGAAGAGGATATAAATTATGATTTTATAAATAAATATGATGATATTGAGTGTAACTCTTTGAGTGAGGAGATGTGTTTAATCTTAAAAACTATCAAGATGCTTCAAGATAATCATATTGTAATAGGGAGAGAAAAAATAACGCAGAAATTAAATGAGATTGGTCATAGTATTACTGAAAATCAAATAAGAACTAGACTTGAAAGGCTGGAAGAGAAAGGATATGTCAGTAAAAAGAGAGGAAAACATGGAACTATCCTTACAAAAAAGGGTAAGGAATATTTACAGAAAAATTAAAATAAGACCTAAGGGGGAAGATAGATGCCCAAAAGAAGCAGAGTAGTTTTTGATATTCCTGCATTTTCCCAAGAAATATATGAATATGGCAAGGGTTCGCCCAAAATCATGTTTACAGCTGGAATACATGGAGATGAAGTAACTGGAATTTATGTGGCAGAAAGGCTAATTGAATATTTTAATGATAATGAACCAATTAAGGGGAGCATTAAAATAATGCCGAAATGTAATCCTGCTGCAACACGACAATTAACAAGGAGAGCTTTTTATGATGGTATAGATATGAATAGGATATTTCCAGGCAATATTAATGGGAGTCCAACATTTGAAGCTGCACAAAATATTTGGCAAGAATCAGAAGAAATGGACATAATTATAGATCTTCATTGTTGTGGTCAATATGGTATGACTTATATTTTAGCTACCCATAGCCAATTTCCAGAAGTAAAAGAGTTATGTATGAAATTAAATATGCCTAGGCTCGTGGAATCAGAGGGGACGGCTGGCCAATTATTTACTGAATCATGTAATAAAAGGGGGCAAAAAGCAATTATAATTGAATTGCCAAGTGGACATTCCCCAGGAGCTATAAATTTTGATGCAGCAGAAGAATGCTATGAAGCCTTAATAAATCTTTTAAGAAATGAAGGAGTAATACATGGAGAATATATAAGTAATCCTCCTACAGTTTATGGAACTATAAAGGATGTAATAGCAGAAGACAATGGATTGTGGTTACCACAAGTTAATAAAGGTGACAAAATCAAAAAAGGACAGACAATTGGAAGATTAAATAATAAAGAAATTGTAGCTAATGAAGATGGAACCATATTAATGATATTGCCAGGATCATATTTATATATAGATGACTGTATTTTTACGTATATACAAGAAGTATAATATATATGTAGCCGAGTTTGGAGGATATTTATGATAAAAATAATTAAAGATGGTATAGTACTAAAACCTAATTATGTAGGGAAAAAAGATATATTAATTGCTGGAAATAAAATAGAAGTAATAGATGATGAAATAAACTTATCAGGAATTGAATATGAAGTTATAGATGCAAAGGGTTGTTATGTGATTCCTGGGTTAATAGATAGTCATGTCCATATATGTGGAGGTGGAGGAGAGGGAGGATATAGAACAAGAACACCTGAGATTATGCTGACAGATATTACAATGGCTGGTGTTACAACTGTAGTGGGAGTTCTTGGAACAGACGGTACATCAAGGACTATGTCTAATCTCTTAGCAAAAACATATGCACTAAATGAAGAAGGTATAACAGCATTTTCATATACTGGATCATATCAGATACCTGTAAGAACTGTAACTGGAAGTATAACAGATGATTTAATATTGATAGAAAAAATAATAGGAATAGGTGAGATAGCTGTATCAGATCATAGATCATCTTTTCCTACTGTAGATGAATTAACAAGGATAGTATCAGATGTAAGGATCGGTGGTATGCTTTCGGGAAAAGCAGGGATAATAAATTTACATCTTGGAGATAATAAAAATCCTCTTGATATAATATATGAATTGTTAAATAATTCAAGTATACCTATAACTCAGTTTCTTCCTACCCATATGAATAGAAATGAATGGATAATAAAAGATGCTATTGAGTTTGGTAAAAGAGGTGGATATATTGATTTGACTACAAGTACTACTCCACAATTTATAGAGGAGGGTGAAGTTTTGTGTAGCAAAGCTGTAAAAACCCTTCTTGAAAATGGTGTTGATTTAAACCAGATAACAATATCATCAGATGGACAGGGAAGTCTTCCAGTATTTGATGAAATGGGTAGACTGAAAGAGCTAAAGGTTGGAAAATCATCATCAATAATTGAATCTATAAGAGAACTTTATTTTAATGAAAAATTAGAGTTGGAGAAGTCTATAAAAGTGGCCACATCTAATCCGGCAGAAATTTTAAAGCTTAAGAATAAGGGATATATAGAAATAGGGTACGATGCTGATATAGTTCTACTTAGTGAAGAAGATTTAGAAATTGATACAGTTATAGCTAGGGGAAATATAATGGTAAGAAGTGGTAAGCCTGTAGTTAAAGGAACTTTTGAATAAACTTTAGGAAATATTAAAAGCAGTGCTAATTATTATATAAAATTAGTACTGCTTTTTTATCTATATTATATGAAAAACCTAATTAAACACATCACTATAAATATGGTATAATACTAGTAAAGTACGAGCTGTGAAACTGAAACACCTATATATAGTGAGATTTCATAAAATGGGGGTGCTAATATGGGGGATATAAGGGATAATGATTTTGATAAAGATAAAATTAGTATGTTCTTAAATTTAGAGAGCCTTAAAAATATATTTGATTCTTTAGATATAGGTGTTCATGTAGTAGATGGCAGTGGAATAACTATTCTATACAATAGAGCATGTGAAGAAATTGAAGGAATATCAGAAAGTTGGATTGTTGGAAAAAATATGAAAAAACTCGTTCACGATGGAGTTTATTCTGAGTCAGTTGCTTTAGAGGTAATCGAAAAGGAAAGAAAAGTTGCCAAGACACAGAAAGTAAACGGTAGACATATTTTCTCAACAGGTGTACCTATTTATGAAAATGAAAAGCTTACATATGTAGTAGTAAGTGTTATGGATATGACTAGTTTCCAGAATTTAAAAATTCAATTTAATGAGTTAAAAAGTATAAATATGAGAATACAAAATGAATTAGATATACTTAATGCTATGGAAGTAGAAAAGGATTCTATTATATCAAAAAGTAAGAAAATTGAGAGTATAAAGCTTTTGGCACTGAGGATTGCAAAGGTGGATTCTACTGTACTGATTGAAGGGGAATCAGGTGTAGGTAAGGGAGTCTTTAGTAAATACATACATGAGAACAGCAATAGGAAGAATGGTCCCTTTGTAAAAGTAGATTGCTCATCTTTACCAGAAAGTTTAATAGAATCGGAGCTGTTTGGATATGAGGAAGGGGCATTTACAGGTGCAAGAAAAGAAGGTAAGGTAGGACTAATTCAACTAGCAAATGGAGGAACCTTATTTTTAGATGAAATAGGAGAGTTGCCATTAAACTTACAGGTGAAGCTTCTTAGCGTAATTCAAGATAAGGTATTCCAAAAGGTAGGGGGAACAAAGAATATATCCATAGATACTAGAATTATAGCTGCTACAAATAAAGATTTATATACTATGGTGGAAGAAGGCACATTTCGTAGGGATTTATATTATAGGCTAAAGGTTATACCTATAACCATTCCACCTCTTAGAGAAAGAAAAGAGGATATTGTACCCTTAGTTAATTTTTTTCTCAAAGAACTTAATGAATATTATAATTATGATAAAGTGATTTCTTCAAAGGCTATGAAGTTATTAATTAATTATGATTGGCCAGGCAACGTGAGGGAATTGCAAAACGAAGTTGAAAGGCTAGTTGTAACATCAGAGTTTGAGATCATTGGTGAGGAAGATGTATTATGTGGAGACATTGGTAGGATAAGATCCATGGAAATTGATGAGAATAAACTATTTAAAGAAAATGTATATGATTATGAAAGAACATTACTAGAGGATTATATTTATAGAGTTAGAGATATTCATGAACTTAGTGAAAAGACTGGGTTGGAGCTTAGCACCTTAAGAAAAAAAGCTAAAAAACTAGAAGTTGAGCTTAATTTTCAGAGAGGAAATAATTCCTGAATAAAAGGAAAAAAATCTTTGGAAAATCTTAGATAGTTTATGGCTTAAGATAGAGGTTTCAGATAAAGTGTTAAAGTTGGAAAGGAAAAAAATCTCTTTTAAAACAATGTTAATATCATAGATATAGAATCAATAATAGATAAAATGGCATTTTATCATGAATAGGTTAAGACTTATTTTTGGCATATTAATTGCTTATTAATTATAGTATATAGAAGGAATGGCTTAATAGCCAAAAAAATTTTATATACTATTTTAATAAGGAGAGATGAGGATGGAAAAAAAATATATACTTGCAGTACCTAACTTTAGTGATGGTAGAAGGCAAGATGTAATTGATGCAATCTCCAGTACTATTAAAAATAGGGAAGGGGTAAAGCTTGTTACCTGTGAACCAGAATATGATTTTAACAGAACAGTTTTAACAATTATCGGAGAGCCAGTTCCTCTTAAAGAAGCTCTATTAGAAATGGCAGCAAAGTCATATGAGTTAATCGATATGAGAGAGCAAAAAGGTACTCATCCAAGAATTGGTGGACAAGATACAATCCCTCTATTTCCATTAATGAATACAACAGTAGAAGAATGTAAGGAATTAGCAGAAGAAATAGGAAAAGAATTATTTGAAAAACACCAAGTACCCATTTTCTTCTCTGGGGAAAATGCTAGAACAGAAGATAAAAAGAGTATATCATATATTAGACAAGGACAATATGAAGGATTAAAGGCTTTATTAGAGGATCCTAATCACCCAGACTATGAAGATAGACGTCCTGATTTATCAGTAGATGGCAAATTGAGTCCACAATACGGTGCTACTATTGTATCTGCGGACAAAGAAGGTTTGACAGCATACAATGTTTTCTTAGGAACTGAGGACTTAAGTATAGCTAAACAAATAGCAAAGGCAGTAAGGGGACCAAGCGGAGGATTTTCAACAATAAGAGCTGTAGGAATCAAGTTCCCAGAAAGACAAGGAGTAGTTGTATCAATGAATATGTTTGATTGTGCAAATACTCCACTTTATAGAGCCTTTGAATTAGTAAAACTTGAGGCACAAAAATATGGTGTACCAGTAACGGGTTCAGAGTTAGTAGGGCCAGTTAAGTTAGAGTATTTATTAAATAATTTAACTCACTATTTAGGTCTACAAGGATTAAAAGAAGAACAAATATTAGAAACTCATTTAATGGGTTAATCTAAAGGTTATAAAAGCTCCATCTTATTAATCTAAGATAGAGCTTTTATAATTAATATCCTATTTTCAAATCAACTATATTTATTAAGTCTTCATTATTTATATATCTCTTCATATTCTTGTAGGCTATTTCGTATCTTCGTCTAGCATACACTTCTGAAGCCCAGGAGTTATGAGGGGATACAATCACATTATCCATTTCCCATAGAGGACTATCCTCAGGTAGGGGCTCTACTTCAAAAACATCAAGGGCAGCCTTTTTTACTTTACCTGATTTTAGGTTATGGATTAGTGAGTTTTCATCTATTATACTTCCACGAGCAATATTTACTAGGTAAGTCCCATCTTTCATACTATTAAATGCACCTTCATTTATAAGGTGATGAGTTTTATCAGTATAAGGTGTAGCTACTACTAAGAAGTCACATTGTGGGACTACATCATTTATCTTATCTATACTAAAACATTCATGAAAATGGTTTACACTTCTTCCGCTAGAATTGATTCCAAGTATTTTAACACCAAAGGCCTCTAGCCTTTTAGCAGCTTCCTCAGCTATAGAACCAGTGCCTATAAATCCTATGGTTTTTCCATAAAGCTCTAGGAGTGAGGTATCCATTTTCCAAACTTTTTCATTTTGCTTATCGTAGAATTCTTTGCTATTTTTAATCATTTCCAATATCTTAAGTACTATCCATTCAGCTATTGGTATGCTATATCCGCCTCTATTATTTGTAAGAATGATATTTTGTGCTAAAACTTTTTCTATTGGAACATGATTTATACCAGCGCTTAATAGTTGAATCCATTTTAAATTTGGAAATAGGCCTATATCTATTTTATTAAATGGATCGAAACACACCATTAAGTCAACATCTTTTATTTCATTGGAAAACTCAATATTTCTCTCATCTCTAAATATTATTTCATAACCTAAATCCTTTAAACTTTTTATTTCATCCTCTTTATACTTAAAAGTAACTAATGCTTTCAATAAAATACCTCCTTTTATGACTATACTATTATAATAATACCCATCAACCTATAAAAGCAATCTTTGTTAAATTTTGGATTAAGAAAGAAAAATGTTGCAAAATGTCGGAATTTCTGCTATATTCATTATGTTAAAATAAAATATTTGCTCTCATATAATCTCGATAATATGGTTCGGGAGTTTCTACAGGATAACCGTAAAATATCCTACTATGGGTCAGGATAACAGATAAAACTACAAGGGTGGAATACCAATTCTAACCTTTGTTTTCGTTTTTTAAAGGCTGGAGTTCTTTCCTATAGGAAAAGATTCCAGTCTTTTGTTATATGTATGCATTCCATTGATTGAGAGCGATGTAAAGGGGAGACATAAATGGATTTATTAAAGGATTTACTGGCAGCATTGAGTGTTATTCTTAATGGATTACCTCAAGGACTTTTAGCGTTATCATTTGGATTTGCATCTGTGCCTACGGCTTTTGCATTTATTGTTGGGGCAGTAGGGTGTTTAGCCTTAGGTGTAGTAGCTCCAGTTTCATTTCAGGCTGAAACTATTACTCTGGCAGGAACAATGGGCAAAAACATGAGAGAAAGAATATCTATGGTTATTTTAGGCGGAGTAGGTATGACTATCATTGGTGCCTTTGGGCTTCTTGAAAAGATTGTAGCCTTTATAGGACCTGCTATTACCAGTGGGATGATGGCAGGGGTAGGTATTATGCTGACACGTGTAGCTGTTGATATGGCAAGAAAAAACAAGATTGTAGGCTACGGTTCTATTGCAATTAGTTTTATTACCTACATGTTTACTAAAGATCTAGTATATACCATTTCTATTTCTGTAATTGGTACAAGTATTGTTGCAATGACTTTAAAGCAAAAATCTGATATTAATATTACTGAGAGAGAAAAAATAGTTTTTCAAAAGCCAATTGTAAACATTGACGTTATTCGTGGCGCCTTAGCTATGATATGTTTAAATATAGGTGCCAATATTGCTTTTGGAGAGATTACCGGAAGTATTGCAAATATTGATGTAAATATTGATCATTTATCTATTGTTAGTAGTTTGGCGGACCTTGCATCTGCAATGTTTGGAGGTGGACCAGTTGAGTCTATTATTTCTGCAACAGGTGGTGCACCACATCCGATAATGTCTGGAGTTTTAATGATGAGTTTAATGGCCATTATCCTATTTGCAGGGCTATTGCCTAAAATGGCAAAATATATACCTAGTGAGTCAATAGCAGGATTCTTGTTTGTATTGGGAGCTATTGTAACGGTACCGGTTAATGCTATGGCAGCATTAAACGTAACAGGAGTACCAGGTGGTGCAATTGTTGGTGGAATAACTATGACTGTAACTGCAATTACAGATCCATTTTTAGGTATGTTAGCAGGTATTATTTTTAAAGCATTTGCAAGTATATTAGGAATGTAATACAAGGGGGAATAATTAATGAAAAAAACATATTCTATTGAAGTGGCAGGAGTGACACGTGAGCTGCCTATTATACAAATTAATGATAGTCTTAGTATTGCAAGCTTTGTAATATTAGGAGATACTGAACTGGTTTGTGCAGCAGCTCCAGAGATCGTTA
Source organism: Bacillota bacterium (assembly GCA_023388495.1). GTDB lineage: Bacteria > Bacillota > Clostridia > Tissierellales > Tissierellaceae > Tissierella. Next base: position 72,352 of record JAEWGC010000011.1, read on the forward strand.
AAAGACTGCCTGAAATTGATGTGCTTGTTACGGCAGAGGCAAAGGGAATTCCTTTAGTATTTGAGATATCAAGATTATTAAATATGAAAAATTATATTGTAGCTAGAAAAAGTGTGAAGCCTTATATGAGTTCACCAATTATTGATGAAGTTGTATCTATAACGACGCAAAAAAAACAGCTATTATGCTTAGAAGAAAAAGATGTGGAATGTATAAGAGGAAAGAGAGTAGCTATTATTGACGATGTTATAAGTACTGGAGAGTCAATCCAAGCACTAGAAAGACTTGTAGAGTTAGCAGGGGGTATTATTTCTGCTAAAGCAGCCATACTAGCAGAAGGAGAAGCAGCAAATAGAGAGGATATTATTTTCTTAGAATATCTTCCGCTCTTTGAATAGAGCTTATAAATAATCTAGGCACTAGGTAGCTAATCTAGTGCCTAAATTATTTTTCAAACTTTCGATTTTATAAACCAGTAAATTCAAGAAAAGTCCCACATCAGTAACTATGCCTATAGTTTGGCTACTTCCTCTATAACATAGTTTTGTAACTACAGCAGAATTAATATCTACACATATCATCTTAATTTTTGCAGGGAGTATATTTCCGCTTGCAATTCCATGTAGCATAGACCCAAGGACTAATACAATATCTGAAGATTGCAAGTATTTGTTGTAGGCTTCTTGAGCTTCAATCATATCGGTGATTGTATCTGGCAATGGACCGTCGTCTCTGAGGCTTCCTGCTAGAACAAATGGAGTACGATTCATTACACATTCATACATTATTCCTGAAGAAAGTGATCTTGATTCTACAGTCTTTTGTATTGAACCATGTTTCATAACTCGATTTATGGCCCTCACCATAGCCGAATATATATTTAGTGAAGATTGTATGCATGATAAATTTAGTTGTCAAGTGTTTTTTTGAAATTATGTTGATTATTTTTTATACTTCCTAAAATACAAATAGTAGATGAAACTATAACTGGAAATATAAACGCAAATAATAATTTATTAGCTATAAATGAAGGTATACCAGAAGCAACACCTAGTATAGCTGCTAATATAGCAATATTCTCCTTCAAATAAGGGTTGAAAAGTCCAAAAAATAATGGAACAAACACTCCAGCACATACTAAATCTGCCACGAGGAAAAGGTATAAAACACTGTATCCTTTTGATGATATAAGAGTTGCAGTTAAAATTAAAAAGACTGTAATTATTCTAGCATGTGTAAGTGAATTTGCTCGCTTAGTGTTTTTTAATAATCTTATACTAGAGAGAGTTGCAACCATTGCATTTAAAAGAGTATCCACTGTACTCATGACTAATACTAAAGCCAAGATGAAAACAGCCACTATCAATTCTTTTGGAAACAATGAATAGACTAATGAAAATAAAGCAACTGAGGGATTATCGTCAATCCCAAGTCCAGAGGATGCTATTCCTATAAATCCAGTTATAATCATAATAGGAAGAACTATTAAAATACATGTAATTAAAGATTTTTTAACTACAGTATTATTTTTTCCAGAATATATTCTTTGCCAATATCCTTGATGAAAAAGGTTTGCAGCGAAAACTCCAATGCATAAAGTTAATCCGTATTCAATTCCACCAAGATTTTTAAAATCTAATAAATCTGGCTTATTAATAGCAATTTGTTCCAATACTTCTCCTAGTCCACCGCTATAATATAGAATTCCAATAGTCACTATGATAAGCAAAATAACAATTAATATCATTTGAATTAAATCTGTAAACATAGAGGCTTTAAGTCCACCATAAGTAGTATATATCATAGTTCCGATTCCAACTAAAAATGCAGTATAAATAAGAGGAATCCCAGCTAGTTGATATGCTACTTGTGCAATAGCTGTAAGCTCTGCTACTATATGAACAAGCATATAGAATATTGATAATAAAAGAGTTAGAGAATACATATTTGATCCATATCTTTTTAAAGCATAATCATTAAGTGTGCTGCCCTCAGGTAGGTAAGCTCTAATTTTAGGACTAAGTACAGAAAATGCTAAATAAAGACTTGCTACTCCTATTGCATAACCTATAATTGTAGTTATTCCTCCAATAGCTCCAGCTTCAGGAGGTGTAAAAAGAATAAATACTCCAAGAAAGGAAGCTAGAAATGTTGCAGTTAATATATGGGGACCTGTGCTATCTCTTACTGTTAGAAAGTCATCCATAGTTTCGATTTTTCCTTTACTATATAGAACTCCCATTATAGTAAAAGCTATAACTGTAAAAAACAACAAAAACATGACTAAAGAAAATGAAAGCATGATTTTTACCTCCTATGATTTTTGAGCATATAGATTTCATTATATAATTTCTCAGCTGCTTCTTTTATATTATCCTTTGACAATATAGCAGAAACTAAGGCAACTCCATCTATACCAGTTTCTATTACAGATTTTATATTACTTTCATTGATACCACCTATTCCCACGATTGGAATATTTATATTAGCTTTTATGTGTTTAAGTTGATCTAAATCAACTTTACGGGTATTTGTCTTGGTAATAGTAGGGAATAGGGCCCCTACTCCAATATAGTCTGCGCCATCTTCTATTGCTTTTTTTGCCTCATCTAAATTGGCAGTAGAAACACCCAAGATCTTACTTTGACCTATAATCTTTCGTACAATATTAGCTGGTAAATCACTTTGTCCAATATGAACACCATCAGCGTCTACTGCTAAGGCAATATCAACTCTATCGTTTATAATTAAAGGAATGTCGTATCTGTCGGTTAATTTTTTAACCTCAACAGCAAGGTTGTAAAATTCTAAGGAACTAGCACTTTTTTCTCTAAGCTGAACAACAGATACTCCTCCTAAAATTCCTTGCTCCAAGGATTTTAGAAAGTCCTGGCCATTTAAAAGATCTCTGTCTGTTACTAAATAAAGCTCGTATTTAATATCTTTATAGGATTTCATAAAGTTTTCCCCTTTCTTTAATATCATCTTTTGAAAATTTACTTACTGCATCCATCAAGTAAACTTTAAAACTCCCTAAACCTTCTGATTCTTTTAAACGATTTTTTGCATTTTCTCCAGAAATACCCATAATCATTATTCCAGCAATAGCTCCGTATAAAGTATTTTCTCCAGCTCCACAACACAGTCCTATTAAAGATGAACTCATGCATCCTGTTCCTGTTATATTAGACAATATTTCATGACCATTCTTAATAAAAAAAGTCTTTTTTCCATTAGAGATAATATCTACTGCACCTGTTATTGCAACTACACAATTTAATTTTTTAGCTAAACTAGTGGCTATTTCTTGTCCGCCATCTAGAGTATTATCTATGGAGTCTACACCTTTAGTTAAACTATTTATACCGTAAATGTTCTTTATTTCAGACATATTGCCTCTTATAACTGATAAACTAACTTCTCTTACAATTTTTTCTACAGTGCTATTCCTTAGATTAGTAGCACCTACACCTACAGGATCCAATACTACTGGAATATTTAATGCATTGGCTCTTTTTCCTGCTATAATAAAGGAGTCTATAGTTCTTCCATTTAATGTACCAGTATTTAATACTAATGCAGAGGCGATAGATACCATTTCTACTACTTCATTAGGATCGTCTGCCATTATAGGGCTCCCACCCATAGCTAATACAATATTTGCACAATCATTGGCTGTAACATAATTAGTTATGTGATGAATGAGGGGCTTTTTTTCTTTAATTTTTTCTAAAATTCCATATATTTCATTATAAGATTCCATGATTTTCTCCTAGTTAAATTTTTCATATAGTTCGTAAAAATGGTGGACAGGTCCCACTCCTTTTCCAATAGGAAAAGAATATTGAATAGCAAGAGTGATATAGTTCTTTGCCTTGTCTATTGATTCCATAACAGAAAAACCTTTACCAAGATTGGATGCAATGGCAGAGGATAATGTACAGCCTGTGCCATGAGTATTTTTGGTATTGATCCTAGGAGAGCTATAATAATAGAATTTTTCTCCATCATAGAGCACATCTAAAGCATCATCTTCAAGATGTCCACCTTTAACTAATATATATTTTGGACCCATTTTATAGATTACCTTTGCAGCTTTTTCCATATCATCAACTTTTTTTATCTCTAATCCAGTGATAACTTCTGCTTCGGGTATATTAGGTGTAACTACAGTTGCCATAGGAAGTAAGTAATTTATCAAAGCTTCTTTAGCATCAGATTGTAAAAGATGAAATCCGCTTTTAGATACCATCACAGGGTCAACTACTAAATTATTTATGTGGTATTTACTAAGGGTTTCAGATATTATCTTTATTGTTTCAGTTTTAGAAACCATACCAATTTTTATTGCATCTACTGATATATCATCAAAGATTACTTCTATTTGCTTTTGAATAATATCTGCTGAAATATCTTGCACAGCAAAAACTCCTTGGGTGTTTTGTGCTGTAACAGCTGTGATAATGCTCATTCCATAAACTCCATGAGCAGAAAAAGTTTTTAGATCAGCTTGTATGCCAGCGCCTCCGCAACTATCTGAGCCTGCTATTGTTAATAATTTTTTCATTTTATCTCACCTCGTATTAGTAATGTAAGTACTTAAAATATTTGTTTTTATAATTACCTTTAGCAAAGAATATCCAATAATGGCACCAGCTAAAGAGCTCAGAAAAAATGGAACTACAAAGAAAAACAATGTAACTTCTTTTCCTAAAAAATACTTTGATATTGGATAAGAGACTATTGCGCCAATTATACCAGTTCCAAACACTTCACCTGTAATTGCATAAATTGATTTATTGGTTTTTTTATACAATATACCGGCTAAAAATGCACCAATCATACTACCGGGAAATGCAAGTAATGATCCAGTGCCTAATATATTTCTTATCAATGAAATAAGAAAAGCAACGGCCACTCCATACCAGGGTCCAAATAATACTGCCATTAGTAAATTAATTCCATGTTGAACAGGAAATATCTTTGATATTCCTAAAGGAATATAAATTATATTGGCACTTACAACGCCAATTCCTATTAACAAAGAAGAGAGAGTTAACTTTCGCAAATTCATGATCATCACCTCCTTATGGGAAAAATAAAAAAGCACAAATCCAAATGTAGGACTTGTGCTCAATTAAGCATATAAATAAATGCTAAGTATTTACACTTCCCTACGCTGGCATTATCCAGATCAGGTTAAGGGATCAAAGACTTAATAGGGTCTTTTTCTCAGCTGGCCTTTCCAGCACTCCCAGTGACTAATTAGTTATTTAATTTTGAATACATGAAAATAATATCATAGTAGGATTTAATAATCAATTTAAATTATGAAATTAAGCTATAAATAATTTAGTTTCTTTATCCATAAAATTTTAACAGATAAATTATAGAGTGTTTTTTTAAAACAATATTATTATAGTAATATACTTTCTTTAAAATTTAAGTTAAGATATAATGTGATAATGAGGCTATAGTAAAGGAGGAAAATAATGACAAGGATAGTTTATAATGCCATGGGAGTATCAGCATCAGGGCCATATTCACATGCAGTAGATGCGGGAGAATTAGTTTTTTTATCAGGGCAAACTGCAATGAATAGAGATCCAGCACCAACGGTTAAAGGTAGTATTGCTGAACAAACTAAACAATGCTTCGTCAATTTATTTAGGGTACTGGAGGAGGCTGGACTTACTTCAGATGATGTTGTAAAGGTAAATGTATACTTAACAGATATGACCAATTTTTCAGAAATGAATGAAGTGTATAAAACACATTTTTCTGAACCATATCCTGCTAGGACATGTATAGCCGTTTTAGGCTTACCCCTTGGGGCAGAAGTAGAGATAGAATTGGTGGCAAAGAAACCTACTGTTAAGTAGTAACAATGCTATATCTTTAAAGATATAGCATTGTTAAATTAATTATTTTAATTTGACTTTAATTTTTTCAGTAGATGAGTAATGTATTTTAGTCTTTTCTCTTTATTATTTAAAATCTTTTGATCGAAATTTTTAATATCAAAGTTAATAGTAGGATAGAGTATTGAGGAAAGAAAAATCATTTTATTATGTTGAAACATGGGGCAATTTTGATTTAAAACATTTCCTAGGGTTTTATCTAATTTCTTATTCATAGAATTGGTTAATTCAACTATTTTAGCATCTGTTTCATTAATATCTTTTTTATCAATGGCTTCCTTCAAAATATTAAGAACTCCAGGATATTTTAATGTATACTCCATTATTTCATTTGCAGATAGAATAATTTTTTCTTCATCATTATATTTATCATTGTCTAATATAGAGTAAGCTACAATAGTATTATCTATATAGAATTTCTTTACATGGCGTAGCATTTCTTCCTTAGTGTGAAAATAATAATTTATTGCACTTACATTTACATTAGCTTCTTTAGCTATAGCTCTAATTGGTACATTAAAAGAACCATTTTTACCAATAAGGTATAGGGCCTTATCTAAGATTTTTTCCTCAACACTTGTTAATTCTCTCATTATAGCCTCCTATATTTTTTAGTATGTTTTATTGTAGCTCAATTATTTTAGTAACATATATGCTAAGATAGTTGCAATAAATGAACTTAAGAAGTTTACCGCATCATTATTCATAAATTTAAATCCTTTTATATGAATAGTTTGTTTTTCGTGGTGAAATCTATTTTCTGTTACTTTTTTACAAATCGTACATTTATATTTTGCTTGTATAGTTGCGCCTAAAAAGCTATCAATGATTGAACCAGCAAAGCCTGAAACTACTATGATTATGGAATAGTATAATATTTTTATTTCCCATCTAAAAAAGAAAACATAACCTATTATAAAAAGCACACCAATAAATAATGAACCCAATAATCCAGCTAAGGTTCCTAACAAACTAACAGCTCCTGATTGACCCTTTGAAACCTTCCTAAAGGTAAGAATTGAAATAGGAGATTTCTTACTTAGAACACCTATTTCAGAGGACCAGGTATCAGCGTTTACAGCAGCAAAGCATACAGTATAAGGTATTATATAAATAGGGTTTTTAGTTATATAATAAAGAAAAGAATAAAAAAGGGCTAGACTTCCATTAGCCATAACCTGTATATAATCTCTTGCACCAGTTTTTGCATTGATTTCTTCTAATAGTTCCTTATCCTTATCCTTAAACTTAGTTAATAAGCTGGAAGAGATAAAGAACCCAATCATCAATATCCAGAAAAAGATGCCACCAAAAAAATAAATTAAAGTACCTAGTATTGTTGCAAAAATAAATCCGCTAGTGCTTAAAGAATTTTTTTTGTATGCACCATATGAGATTAATAAACTTGTGATAAATCCAATCAATATATCCATATTAAATCACCTTAGCAAAACATAATTGATAAAAAATAGAAGTAAGTATAGGAACTGTTAGGTTATCTAATCCAAAAGGAGATATAGCTTCTATTAGTGTAGAAAAAATAGCAATATAAAAAGAAATAAAAAATAGATTATCAGGTGAATATATTGCTAAAATAATAGCTGTAACTATAAAAGAGGCAAGAAACATGGTTAAACTTCCAGCAAAACTTTTTTCATTTCCGAATACATGAAATTTGATTTTTCCATATTTTTTACCAATTATTGCTGCTAGTCCATCACCATAACCCATTACAAGGATCCCAATAGCTCCTATATATGGATGACTAAAGCTACTAAAAGTCATAAGCACCAAAATCAATAAAGATATAGGAAAATAAACTGTTCCCAAATCATTCTTGCTTCCGTCTCTTTCCATGGATTTAACTATATTTAATCTATAGGATAGATAGTTAAGAATTATAAAAATTGTAGGTACAATAATGGCATATAACTTACTATCAAAGTAAATCATAGCAATTATCCACCAATTTGAAACACCAATATGTATGAATTTCCTTGTCTCCTCATTAGATAAAAGATTTTTTTTCCCTAATATTGAAGAAATAAAAATTAAAGAAAAAACAAATATAAAAGATAAAAATATCCCTAATATGTTATTATTCAATGCAGATTCTGCCTCCTTAAATCAGTTGTTTTATTACATGACAATCATAATTATATATCACCACTTGTCAATAAACAATATAATTTGTAGAATATCCAATATAATAGAGTCCTATAAAAATTAATTATAAAAATATAATATTATATAGATAATAAATTAAGATAGATACATTTAAATAAGGAGGAAAAATTTATGCGTGTTTTTTTAGCAATAGAGTTTTCAAATGAAATAAAAAGACATTTATATGATATACAAAATATAGTTAAAGAATACAGTACCTCTGGAAATTTTACTAATGAGGAAAACTTCCACTTAACCCTCAAATTTATAGGTGAAATAAAAGATAGTGAACTAAATAAACTAAAGAAAGTTGTGGACAGCATAGGAGATAGACAAGAAAGCTTTCAAATAAGATTTAAGGAACTTGGTCAATTTCCTAGGGGGAATAAGAAGATAGTTTGGGTAGGACTTGAATCTAACGAAACACTCAGTGAACTATATTCCAAATTAGAGGAGGAATTAGCTAAAGAAGGATATCCCAAGGAGGAAAGAAAATTTACTCCACATATTACTCTTGGAAGAGAAATAAGGCTAGAGGAAGATTTTGGAAACGTGGTAAATAAGGTTGAAATTGACAATATGGAAATGAATGTAGATAAAATTTCCGTAATGGAAAGTACAAGAATAAATGGAAAATTAATTTATGTTCCAGTTTATGTGAAAAGGTTTATTTTTTAAGGCATTAAGGCATTGAAAAATAAAGGTTTGCAACTTGGAAGAAATCTTGAAAATTCAGTAAATTAAAATTTTTTAAAAAATATTTTTCAAAAAGATGTTGACACTATCGCTCTATCGTGTTATATTATTTTTTAAATAAAAAAAGATTGCAATCTATAAAAATTTTAATAATAAGACAAAGATGAAGAGCAAACTATTAAAAAAGTCAATTACAGAGAGCTGGAGTAGATGAGAACCGGTATTGATATAATAGGGAGCGATCACTTCGGAGTTATATAGCTGAATTAAGTAAGTTGTATCGGTAGATCCCGTTAAAAGATCAGGGTTTAATAATGGAACCTAGTGAGTTAACTGTCGTGAGATAGTTATAAAGTAGAGTGGTAACGCTTTAAATAGCCTCTGCATGTATATAAATACATGTGGAGGCTTTTTTAGAATAAAGATTACAATTGGGAGGGTTTTTAAATGAATAAAAAATTATTAGGAGTATTATCATTAGTTCTTATATTAAGTCTTCTTGCAGGATGTACATCTAAACCAGCAGGAAATCAAGGGAGTGGAGATACAATAAAAGTCGGAGTAAACTATGAGTTATCAGGTGATGTTGCTACCTATGGTCAAAACCTAAGTGATGGAGTATTGTTAGCTATTGAAGAAATAAATAAAAATGGTGGAGTACTTGGAAAGCAAATAGAACCTATTAAGGTTGACAATAAATCAGAAGATACAGAGTCGGCAAATGTTTCTACAAGATTAGCTACTAGAGATAAGGTTGTAGCATTACTTGGACCAGCTACATCTGGAAATACAAAGGCTGCTATACCAGCAGCAACACAAAACAAGATTCCTCTAGTATCAGCTTCAGCCACAGCAGATGATGTTACAGTTGATAGCAATGGGAATGTAAGAGAATATGTATTTAAAACTTGTTTTAGTGACTCTTTCCAAGGAGTTATGATGGCAGAATTTGCTTTAAAGGACTTAGAATTTAAAAATGCAGCAATATTAGCTGATAGTACATCTGATTATGCTAAGGGACTTTCAAAGGCTTTTAAAGAAACCTTTACATCTCAAGGTGGAAAAATATTAGCGGAAGAAGCTTATCAAGCTAAAGATACAGATTTTAGAGCAGTGTTAACAAATCTTAAGGGATTAAATCCAGAAGTATTATTTATTCCTGGTTATTATGAAGAAGTTGGTCTAATAGTTAGACAAGCAAGGGAATTAGGATTAAATGTACCAATACTAGGTGCTGATGGATATGAATCACCAAAACTTACTGAAATTGCAGGGAAAGATGTTTTAAACCATGTTTATTACTCAAGCCACTATTCTTCAATGGATGAAGCTGAAGAAGTAGTTAAATTCAAAGAAAACTTCAAAGCTAAATATGGTAAGGATCCAGACGCTTTTAATGCTTTAGGATATGATTTGGGATATTTCTTCAAGGATGCATTAGAGAGAGCTGGAGAAGCAAATCCAGAAAAAATAAAAGATGCTTTAGCAGCAACTAAAGATTTCAAAGGAGTAACAGGTACTGTTTCCATAGATGAAAATCACAACCCAGTAAAATCTGTAACAATAATAGAAATGAAAGACGGAGTTCCAACATTCTTAAAGAAATTGGATCCAAAATAATATAAATTGAACAATGTCTTTGAGATAATTAGTTCTTCAAAGACATTGTTCATATAGATTTATTTATAGAAAGGAAGTTAAAAATGGAACAATTATTACAGCAATTAATAAATGGAATATCACTTGGAAGCATATATGCTCTAATAGCATTAGGTTATACCATGGTATATGGGATAATAAATTTAATCAATTTTGCCCATGGCGACATTTATATGATAGGTGCATATGTGGGATTCGCCTTAACAACCTTTCTAGGATTAGGTTTTTTTCCTTCATTGCTAATTTCAATGTTAGTTTGCAGTATTCTTGGTATTCTAATTGAAAAAGTAGCATATAAGCCTATAAGAAATTCTACAAGAATTGCAGCACTTATTACTGCTATATCTGTATCCTTGTTTTTAGAATATACTATGATTTATTTTGTAAAACCAGATACAAGAACATTTCCAGCAGTGTTACAAAGTAAAATACTAACTTTATTTAACGGAAATGTTATAGTAGATATTAAAAATATTTATATCATTTTAATCACTATTGGATTGATGGTTGGACTTCAATATATAGTATATAGAACTAAAATAGGTAGGGCCATGAGAGCAGTTTCTCTTGATAAAGATGCTGCTGAGCTTATGGGAGTAGATGTAAATAAGACCATATCAGCTACATTTGCTATTGGTTCTGCATTAGCAGGGGCAGCTGGAGTCCTTGTAGGAGTCTATTATAATACTATAAATCCATTAATGGGAACAGTTCCCGGATTAAAGGCATTTGTAGCAGCAGTATTAGGTGGAATAGGAATTATTCCAGGAGCAGTATTTGGAGGTTTTTTTCTTGGTATGACAGAGACACTTGTTTCTGCCTACGGAGGATCAGTATTCAAAGATGCTGTTGCCTTTTCAATACTTATTATAGTCTTGTTACTTAAACCTAATGGATTGTTAGGTAAGACTATAAAGGAAAAGGTATAGGAGGAAGACAAATGAAAAAAACAAATAAAAAGAATATTATAAGTTTTAGTCTATTAATTATAATTTATTTTTCAGTAAAGATTTTGATGGATTTAGGGATTATAGATTCTTATCTACAATTGAATATTTTTCTTGTTGGAATTAATATTATATTAGCTGTTGGATTAAATCTAATCACTGGATTTACAGGTCAATTTTCACTAGGACATGCGGCTTTTATGTCAATAGGAGCATATACCTCAGCAGTACTCACTGCTAAATTAGGTCAACCTTATATATTAGCAATATTAGCATCTGGAATTATGGCGGCAATTTCAGGTATTCTTATTGGAATACCTACTTTGAGACTAAAGGGTGATTATCTAGCCATAGCCACCCTTGGATTTGGTGAAATCATAAGGATATTAGCCTTAAATATTGATTATATAGGTGGAGCAATTGGTTTTAATGATATTCCTCAATATACAAATTGGACTTGGATTTTTGTAATGACGGTATCTACAATACTTTTAGTTAAACACTTTATTAATTCTTATCATGGTAGAGCTTGTATAGCCATAAGAGAAGATGAGATAGCAGCTGAGGCCATGGGAGTTAATACTACTTTTTATAAGGTATTAGCCTTTGCTATAGGTGCTTTCTTTGCAGGTATTGCAGGTTCACTTTATGCTAATTACTTTTACTTTATAAAACCTGATTCCTTTGGTTTTATGAAATCAATTGATATATTAGTAATTGTTGTATTTGGCGGAATGGGCAGTATTGAAGGATCAATTATTGGAGCAGCTTTACTATCAATAATTTCACTATTCCTTCAAGGTATACCTGAACTTAGAATGGTAATTTATTCGATGATTTTATTTATAATAATGGTTTATAGACCAACGGGACTTTTAGGTAAAAATGAGTTTAAGATATGGAAGAATGGGGTGAAAACTAATGTCAGTGTTGAAGGTAAATAATCTATCAAAGACTTTTGGTGGTATAAAAGCAGTTACAGATGTTAGCCTAGATGTAGAAAAAGGAGAAATTATTGGCTTAATTGGACCAAATGGTGCGGGGAAAACAACATTTTTTAATCTATTAACAGGAATATATACTCCAACTTCAGGGGAAATAGTTTATGATTTAGAGAAAAAAGTATCAACTAAAGATTTAAAACCTCATAAGATTACTCATTATGGAATTGCTAGAACCTTTCAGAATATACGTCTTTTTCAAAATATGACAGTACTTGATAATGTACTTATTGGATTTCATAATGGTTTAAAATATGGTGTGGCTTCAGCTTTATTTAAGCTGCCTTCATATCATAAGATAGAAAAAAATACTTATGATGAAGCAATAGAGCTTCTAAGTAAGTTTAATTTATTAGATAAAAAGGATGAGTTTGCAAAAAATCTCCCCTATGGAGATCAAAGAAGACTAGAAATTGCAAGGGCTCTGGCAGCAAAACCAAAACTACTTTTATTAGATGAACCTGCTGCTGGGATGAATCCTAAAGAGACCGAGGAACTAAAATTTCTAGTTAAATGGATAAGAGAAACCTTTGATCTTACTATAATACTTATAGAACATGATATGTCTTTAGTTATGAATATCTGTGAGAGAATATTTGTATTTGATTATGGACATTTAGTTGCCAGTGGTAACCCAGTAGAGATACAAAAAAATGAAAGAGTAATAAAGGCTTATCTGGGTGAGGAGGCAGCAGAATGTTAGAACTTTTAAACGTAAATGTATATTATGGAGCAATTTATGCACTAAAAAATATAAACATCAAAATAGAAGAAGGAGAAATAGTTACCTTAATTGGTGCAAATGGAGCTGGAAAAAGTACTACTCTAAAAGCAATATCTGGAATGGAAAAGCCTAGAAGTGGAGAAATAAAATTAAATGGAGAAAAGATCCACTCTCTAAATGCACCAAATATTGTTAAACTGGGGATATCTCATGTTCCAGAAGGACGAAGGGTTTTCTCTAAAATGAGTGTAATGGAAAACTTGGAGATGGGTGCATATACAAGAAATGATAAGGAAAATATAAAGAAGGATTTTGATAAGATTTTCTCTTTATTTCCAAGACTCCTTGAAAGAAAAGATCAAATGGCTGGGACATTATCGGGTGGAGAACAGCAGATGCTTGCAATTGGCCGTGCTTTGATGTCAAAACCAAAGCTTCTCTTACTAGATGAACCTTCTATGGGTCTTGCACCTATTATAGTAAAGGAGATATTTTCCATTATCCGAGATATAAACAAGGATGGTACAACTATTTTACTAGTGGAACAAAATGCAAATATGGCACTGAATGCTGCAGACAGAGCTTATATAATCAGAAATGGAGAAATAGAAATGGAAGGCAATGCTAAGAAAATGGTGACAGATGAAAGGGTGAAAAGGGCCTACCTTGAAGGATAGTAATATATAACCTATAGACTAATTTGTAAAAATTAGTTCTATAGGTTTTTTTATGTACATATTTGAATACTTTTTAAAATTATGCCAATAATATACGGATGTAATGCTAACTTATAGGAGGTAAATATGATAGTAGGAATTCCAAAGGGGTTATTATATTATAAGTATTATCCATTTTTACAAACATTTTTTTCTGAGTTAGGGGCTGAAATAATCACTTCTCCTGATACTAATAAAGAAATATTAGATGAAGGTATTAAATATTCCGTTGATGAAGCGTGTTTGCCAGTGAAGGTTTTTCATGGACATGTTTCTTATCTAAGAGACAAGAGTGATATCATTGTAATTCCTAGAATAATGCAGATTAGAAAGAGAGAATACATATGTCCAAAATTTTGTGGTCTTCCTGAAATGGTAATGAATAGTATACCAGATATTTATACAGCTATTACAGAGCCTATTTATGCCGTATCAAAGAAAAAGCTATACAAGTGGGCTAAAGAAGCAGGTAGTAAAATAACAAAGGATAATACTAGAATAAGAAATGCATTTAATAAAGCCCTAGATGAACAACAAAATTATAAACAGGGAATAAAAGATGAAAACTACAAGCTACGAGTTGCTTTGGTGGGTCATCCATACAACATCTATGATAGCTTTATCAATATGAATGTAGTTAAAAAGCTTAACGACTTGGGAATAGGTGTTATAACAGAAGAGTATGTTGATAGTGAATGTATAGATAAGGAAATCAAGGATTTATATAAAAGACCTTTTTGGACATTTGCCAGAAATTCCTATGGATTTACGGTTCATGCATCTAGGGAAAAGATCATAGATGGAGTGATATATATATCATCTTTTGCATGTGGGATAGATTCTGTAGTAGTTGAACTTATAAAAGATAAAATAGAAGATTTTCCTTTTATGATATTAAAGATAGATGAACATACTGGTGAGGCAGGGCTTGATACAAGGATAGAAGCCTTTGTTGATATGCTGGAAAGGAGTAATTAATATGAAGATAACAGCTCCACATTTAGGAAATGTGTATTTAGCTGCAAAGACATTATTTGATGGGCTTGGAGTAGATTATGTAATGCCACCTATTAGTAATAAGGAGGCTCTAGAAATTGGATCCTTACATTCACCTGAGGAAATGTGTTTACCCTTTAAAATTATGATAGGAAATTACATACAGGCTATTGAAGATGGAGCAGATACAGTAATACTCCCAGGAAGTTGCGGACCATGTAGATTTGGGGAATATTGTGAGTTACAAATAAACTTATTAAATAAGCTTGGTCATGACCTAGACTTTATAGTAATAGATGCTCCAAGGGATATAGGGATTAAGGAGTTATATAATAGGATTAACAAGATATCAGTGAAGAGTGATAAAAGGAAATATAAGCAAATAAAGATTTTATTAGATGCCGTAAAGGTGATGAACCTAGTTGATGAAATAGAGGCGAGGGCTCATTATCTTGCAGGATATGAAAAAGTAGATGGTCAATGTAAGAAGATTTTAAATAGTTGTAGGCGGGATGCACTAAATTGTAATAATCCAAGAGAAATGATTAAGCTACTAGAGGATTATAAAAATAAGATCAATAATATAGAAATTGATAAAAATAAAAATCCTATTAAGATTGCTATAATAGGTGAAATCTATACTATAATAGAGCCTTTTTCAAACTTATATATTGAGGATAAGCTTATGGATTATGGAGTATCAACCTCAAGAAGATTGACACCAAGTTGGTGGGTTAAAGATATGGCATTGGTTTCCACGGGATTGAATTCCTTAGATATAAAGAGAGGGGCCAAGGAATATTTAAACCTTGGAATAGGAGGGCATGGAAGGGAATGTATTGGTGAGGCAGTATTAGCCTGGGAAGAGGGATTCCATGGTGCCATACAGATATTTCCCATGGGATGTATGCCAGAAATAGTTTCTAAGGCAATCTTGCCTACTATATCAAGAGACAAAGATTTTCCTATAATGTCTCTTGTAGTTGATGAAATGACTGGAGAGGCTGGTTTTGTTACTAGAATTGAGGCTTTTGTAGATTTACTTGAAAGGAGAAAAAACGATGTATTATCTTGGAGTTGATGTAGGTTCAGTAAGTACAAATCTTGTACTTTTAGATAATAAGATGGAGGTAATAGAAAAAATTTATTTAAGAACTAAGGGCAGTCCAATAAAGGCTGTTCAAGATGGTTTAAAGATTCTAAAGGATAAGTATCCTGGCATTAAAATTGGAGGAGCTGGAACCACAGGAAGTGGTAGACATATAGCTTCAACATTAATAGGAGCTGATGCAGTAAAAAATGAAATAACAACTCATGCTGTTGCAGCTCTTGAAATAGATAAGGATGTAAGGACAATAATTGAAATTGGAGGGCAGGATTCAAAGATTATTATTTTAAGGAATGGGGTAGTATCTGATTTTGGCATGAATACCGTATGTGCAGCAGGTACAGGTTCATTTATTGATAGGCAAGCAGAAAGACTTGATATACCAATAGAGGAGTTTGGAGATTATGCTCTTAAATCTAATACAGCTTTGAGAATTGCTGGAAGATGTGCAGTTTTTGCTGAGTCAGATATGATACATAAACAGCAATTAGGATATGATAAATCCGATATTATAAGAGGACTTTGCGAGGCCTTAGTTAGAAACTACCTTAATAATATAGGGAAGGGTAAAGAGATAATGCCTAAGGTGTTTTTTCAAGGGGGAGTTGCAGCCAACAGAGGTATAAAAGCAGCATTTGAAAATGCTTTGGGTTTTGAGATATATGTTCCAGAGCATTATAATGTTATGGGGTCAATAGGTGCTGCTATAATAGGTAGGGAAGCTGCAGAGAAAAAAGGAAAAACAAATTTTAAAGGTCTTAATCTTGCAGAAAATAAGTTTATGTCTACCAGCTTTGAATGTAATGGATGTGCAAATAGATGTGAGGTAGTTAGGATAAATGAAAACAATAGTAATATTGGTTGCTTTGGTGATAGATGTGGAAAATGGAGTAATAAAATTGCCATATAGAAAAAGCTCAGACTAATCTGAGCTTTATTTTTATCTAAAAATCTTCCTTAAATAATTTCCCGATGGTATTTACATCGTGACCAACTCTGAGAGGTTTTACTGCTGGACCTTCTAGGACCTTTCCTTCATATGAAAATCTCGATCCATGACAAGGGCAATCCCAAGACCTTTCCGCAGAGTTCCAATTCAGCTCACACCCCATATGGGTACAAGTTGTATTTACTAAATAAAGCTGACCACTGGCATCTCTATATGCACCAACTCTATTACCATCTATCTCTAATACCTTTCCCTCTTCATTTAGAATATCAAGGTCCTTATCTAATGATGAAAGTTTTCCCTTCACTAAATGTTTTGCAACATCAGCATTTTGTACAATAAAATTTTTTGTAGATGCAGCAATAGTTTTTCTAGATGGATTATAGACATCTTGCCATGGGCTTTCACCTTTGACAATTAAATCCCTAATAATGAGTGAAGACACAGTACTATTTGTCATTCCCCATTTTTGAAAACCAGTAGCTACATATAGATTAGGCGTATTTTCAGTAAAATTTCCTATGTAAGGAATACTATCTAAAGTCATACAATCTTGGGTAGACCATCTAAAGGGAACATCTTCAATAGTAAATACATCGTCTGCAAAATCAATCAGTGCTTTATAATGTTCATGCATATTTTCACCTTGACCTGTTTTATGTTCATCTCCAACAACTAAGATAAGTTCACCCTCTGGTGTATTTTGGAATCTAAGAGAACGGGCAGGTTCCTCTGCACTTAGATACATACCACCTGGGTATTTTTCTTTTGCCCTGACACCTAAGGCATAGGCCCTAGAAGCATAAATTCTAGCAAAGTACATTCCGTGTTTATTGTAAAATGGGTAATGGGAAGCAATAATTACTTTCTCAGCAGTAATCTTTTTTCCATCAGCAGTTACAAGTATATAACTACCATTTTCCTCAATATCTACTATTGGAGTTTGCTCATATATTTGAACTCCTTTATCATTAATAATCTTAGCTAAAGAGAATAGGTACTTAAGAGGATGAAATTGAGCTTGATTGTTAAATCGGACTGCTCCCTTTATAGGTATTGGAAAAGGGATATCCTCTACAAAATAAGCTTCAATACCTAAACTTGATGCTGCTTTAACTTCGTCTTGAATTTTTTGCATGTATTCATCTTGCTGTGTATATATAAAAGCTGACTGAGAAATATATTCGCAATCTATATTATTTTCTCTAGCGATTTTTTTTATTTCATGAATAGCATTTTCGTTTGCAGTAGCATATTGTTGTGCTAGTTCTACCCCCATCTGGTTTATAATTTTGTCATAAACAAGGTGATGTTGGGATGTTATTTTTGCAGTGGTATGTCCAGTGGTGCCATGGCCTATACGATTTGATTCAAGGATTGCAATGTTTAGTCCTTCCTTTTCTAATTGATATGCACATTGAATACCAGCTAATCCACCGCCAACTATTGCTACATCAACACTTATCTCTTTATCTAGAGTAGGATAATTTTCAATTTGTGTAGATGCTAACCAATAGGATAGAGGTGGGTTTTGGAAATATTTTTGGCTATTTATGATCATGTTTTTCCTCCGAGTATATAATATTTTAATACATCTATTTTTTACCTATATAGTATAAATTATTCAGTTGCTTTTAATTTAAAAAATGGTTATTTGGATTACCAAATAACCATTTTTTAAATCTATTGAATTGCAGATTGAACATCTTCTATCATTGTCATTGTTCCAGTTAATCCACCGGATGCTACATACCAAATTTGTGAGCTAAGATATACTATTCTATCATTTTTGTAAGCTTCAGTTTGTTTAACTATATCGTTGTCAAAGATTTGTTCTGCAGATGTACTGCCGCCAGTAGTAGCTGCTCTATCTACAATAAAAATATAGTCAGGATTTTTTTCTAATATATATTCAAATGTAATACTTTGACCATGTTTGCCTGATTCTATATTTTCATCTACTGGTATAAAACCGAAGTCTCCATGTATAATACCAAATCGAGAGCCTTCTCCATGGGCATTAATTGTACCATCATTTGCTAAAACAACTAAAGCATTTTTGCCACTAGATACTACTGACTGGTTTAAGTTTTCAATAGCTGATTTAATATCTGAAAGTTCCTTTTCAACTAAATCCTCTTTACTAAATATTTTACCTAAAAGTTTTACATTTTCACTAACTGATTCCATATAATTAGAATTATCTACTTCCATATATACAGTAGGAGCTATTTTTGCCAATTCATCATACACCTCCGCTTGTCTACCAGAAACAAATATTACATCCGGCTGAAGCTCAAATATTTTCTCGAAATTAGGCTCAAACAGTGTTCCAACATCTTCGTACTTTTCATCATTAAATTTTTCTAAAAAAGTAGGTATATTGGACTTAGGCAATCCCATGATTTCCACACCTATTTTATCTAAGGAATCTAATGTTGCAAAATCAAAAACAATTATATTTTTAGGATTTTTGTTTAATGTAGTTTCTCCCAAGGAGTGGGTGATAGTAATAGTAGAATCTTTTACGTTTTCTGTAGGAGTTTCATCAACTATCATCTCGGTATTTACTACATTTGTTTCCTTTTTAGGATTGCAAGCTGTAAGAGTTAAAGCTGCTGTAAGTACTAATAATAAAATCAATAAACTTTTTGTTCTTTTCATATTATTCACCTCATAATTATTTTTTAGTAATAAACACAAATTCTATTGTTTTGTATATTTTGGATATTGAACTCCATATTATATATTCCTTCTAATACTTCCTTGTTTATAATTTCATTAACCACCCCTTTCTTGGCAACTATCCCATCATTTAAAGCCACTATGTAATCAGAATAGCAGGATGCAAAATTAATATCATGGATGACTATTATAACAGTCTTACCAAGCTCATCAACTAATTGCCTTAATATTTTCATAATGTCTACAGAATGTTTCATATCTAGGTTGTTGAGAGGTTCATCTAGTAAGATATACTCTGTATTTTGAGCTATGACCATGGCGATATAAGCCCTTTGACGCTGACCGCCACTAAGCTCATCTAAATATTTATGTTGAATATTAGAAAGTGCCATATAATTTAAAGCATCATCTACATATTGCCAATCTTCAGAAGTTAATTTTCCCTCGCAATAGGGGAAACGACCAAAGCTTACAAGTTCTCTGATAGTCAGTCTTATGTTGATATGATTTGTTTGCTTTAATATAGATATCTTCTTAGCAAGCTCTTTATTATCCCATTGGCTAATTTCTTTACCATCAATAAAGACTTCACCTTGATTTTTATCAATGATTCGACTTGCTATAGATAATAATGTACTTTTTCCAGCACCGTTTGGCCCAATAAAAGAAGTTATTTTGCCTTTTTGAATTGATAAACTAACATTATCTACAACATTTTTGCTTCCATATTGTTTAACAACATTTTTTATTTCTATCATATTCTACTCTCCTTTAATAACAAAAATATAAAATAAACTCCACCAATAAAATTGATGATAACTGATATAGGGGTACTGAAATTAGATATTCTTTCTGCAAGCAACTGTCCTCCAACAAGGGCAATAGAACTAATTAATATGGAGCCCATGATTAAGTACTTATGTTGATATGTCTTTAAAATCTCCCGAGTAATATTGACTACAAGTAGTCCTAAAAATGTTATAGGTCCAACTAAAGCAGTAGATACAGAAACTAATATGGAGATAATGATGAGCATCTTTTTTACAACATTATCATATTCTATTCCCAAATTAATAGCGTTGTCTCTTCCTAAAGATAGTACATCTAAAGCGTTTAAGTATTTACAAGTATAGGCCATTGAACCAAGGATCATTACTAAAGCTATCCATAGGATATTAGTATTTGTATTGTTGAAACTAGCAAACATTTTGTTTTGCACAATCATAAATTCACTAGGGTCTATTAAAACCTGCATAAAGGAAGATAAACTTTGAAAAAATGTTCCGAATACTAATCCAAGAAGAAGAAGGAAGAATATATTGCTGCCTTCTTTCCTAAATAGCAATCTAAATAATATAATAGAAAATATAACCATAAGACCGACAGATACCATAAAGTTAAAATTTTGGCCTAGTTTAGCCACCTTATTAGAGCCTAGAATAAACACAGTAAAGGTTTGAATAAACATATATAAAGAGTCTAATCCCAATATACTAGGTGTTAATATCCTGTTATTTGTTATGGTTTGAAACATTAGAGAAGAAAATGCTATTGAACTACCAGTAATTACTATTGCGATTATTTTCGGTATACGCCTTGAGAGTGCATATTCCCAGTTTCTACTATTTAACCCTAAAAAGACAAACATAGTAACTAAGATTAAAAGTAAAAAAGTAAGAATGTATAATTTCTTTTTAGAATTCATTATGTACTCCTCCTAGTAAGCAAATATATAAAAATCAAACTACCTAATATACCAGCAGTAAGTCCTATGGAAATTTCATAAGGGTATATTATTAGACGGCCTAATATGTCACAAAAAAGAAGAAATGATGCCCCAAATAAAGCTGTGGGAAGAATACTCTTTTTTAAATTATCACCTTGGTACATAGTGATTATATTAGGTATTATAAGTCCCAAGAATGGTATCTTTCCTACAGTAATTACTACTATTGAAGTTATCAATGCTACGATAGCAATTCCTAAGCTAACAATTCGATTATAGTTTAAACCTAGGTTAGTTGAAAAATCTTGTCCCATACCAGCTAAGGTAAATTTATTTGCATATAAGAATGCAAATATTAAAAGGGGGATGCTAATATATAAAAGTTCATACCTTCCCTTTACAATCATAGAAAAATTACCTTGCAACCAAGAAGATATATTTTGTATTAAATCATATCTATATGCAAAAAAGGTTGTTATGGAATCAATAATACTGCCAAACATTATTCCTAGAAGAGGTATAAGGATAGCATTCTTGTATTTGATTTTTTTCAATATAATCATAAATAAAAAACTTCCAACTAGAGCAAAAACAAAAGCCACCATCATTTTAGTAAGAGTACTGGCTGTAGAAAACAAAATAAGGGAAACTAAGATCCCAAGTCTAGCAGAATCAATAGTACCAGCTGTAGTTGGAGATACAAATTTGTTTTGAGTTATCTGCTGCATTATAAGACCACCTATACTCATGCCAATCCCTGCAATAATAATGCTTATGAGTCGCGGGAGCCTGCTTAAAAATAGTATCTGAATTTTATCAGCCCTCAAATATAAAATATCTAAAGGGGATAGATCCTTAACTCCAATGAATATAGAAGTTATGGATAAAATAATTAATATTAAAAATAAATATCTTTTTTTCATAATACCTCCTTGAATAGCTCTATCAATTGACATATATTAATAGAATTTGATATAATAGCTAGTAAATGCAAATGATAATCATTATCAACAAACACCATTATATCAGTTATAATTTATAAATCTTAAATATATTTACTTTTTTATAACTATATTTAGATGATTTAAATAGAAGGAAGGGATTTATCTTGAACATAAATAGTGTTTGCAATAATAAGATTTATAGCTTTCATGTAAGAAGGGCTATGGATTTTACTAAGAATAATTATATGGAGCCTTTAAGTTTAAATTTAGTATCTGAATTTCTAGGCTTAAATAAATGCTACTTTTGTAATTTATTTAAAAAAGAAACTGGAAAAACATATTCACAGTATGTTAATGAAGTTAGAGTAGAAAAGAGTAAGAGGTTGTTACATCATACAAATCTATCTATATTGGAGATTGCACTTTCTCTTGGGTATAATAATCAAAACTATTATAATATGGTTTTTAAACGACTTATTGGAACTACACCACTTAAGTATAGGAATAGGTTACATCATAATATTTGATGAAGATAATACATATAATTTAATATTGTAGGGTAAAAAATTAGCCGATTATGTACTAATATCATAATCGGCTAAAATGCTTCATAATTGATTTCTATATTAATCCTAGTAATCTGACTGTATTTGCTACTAAAAAACAAATAGCAATTCCAGTAATAGTAGGTACTAAAAAGGAAATAGCAGTCCATTTTAAGCTCTCAGTTTCTTTTCTTATAGTAAGACAAGTTGTAGCACATGGCCAATGCATTAGTGAAAATAGCATTACACAAGTGGCAGTTAGCCAAGTCCATCCATTAGCAACAAGAAGATCTTTTAACTGTACTAGACTATCTAATTCAATTAAGCTTCCTGTAGCCATATAGCTCATAATTATTATAGGAATGACTATTTCATTTGCAGGAAAGCCTAGAATAAAGGCCATTAAAATATAACCGTCTAAACCAATTGATTTTGCAAATGGATCAAGGAAATTAGCAAAATAGGTTAAAATACTTATGTCACCAATATAGATATTTGCCATTATCCAGATTATCAAACCAGCTGGAATTGCAACCACAACCGCACGGCCAAGTACAAATAAAGTTCTGTCTAATATAGATCTGACAATAATTTTTCCCACCTGTGGTTTTCTATAGGGAGGCAATTCTAGAGTAAAGTTTGAAGGGATACCCTTTAGCATAGTTTTAGATAATATTTTAGACACTACTAAGGTCATTACAATACCTAAAACTATAACTCCAGTAAGGATGAGAGATAATATTATAGATTGAAAAGGACCCTCTATCATCCCTACAAAGAACATTGAAATAATAGCTATTAATATAGGAAATCTTCCATTACAGGGTACAAAGTTATTGGTAATAATAGCTATCAGACGTTCTCTTGGTGAATCAATTATTCTACAGCCGATTATCCCAGCTGCATTACATCCAAAACCCATACACATTGTAAGAGCCTGTTTTCCACAAGCACAGGATTTTTTGAAGAAGTTATCTAAATTAAATGCAACCCTTGGTAGATATCCCAAATCTTCTAGCAATGTAAATAGCGGGAAAAATATTGCCATTGGTGGAAGCATAACAGATACTACCCACGCAAGAGTTCTATAAATGCCCATAACCAATAATTCGTGGATCCAAGGAGGAGTACCTAACCAAATAAAAAAAACTGTTAATTTATCTTGAATCCAAAACAATCCCTTGGCTAGTAAATCGGAAGGATAATTGGCACCAGCAATTGTAATCCAAAAAATGACGGCTAAAAGACAAATCATAATAGGAATGCCAAATTTCTTAGATGTAAGATATTTATCTACCTTTCTATCAAAATCATTATAGTTTTCCTTCTCAAAGGATACAACCCTACTACTAATATTTTCTGCCATATTCACTAAATGACTAACAATCTTATCACGAAATGTAGTATGATCAATCTCTTTTGTATTTAGACAATCTCTAACTTTATCAACTCTTTTCATAAGTTCAGTTTCTTCAATTAAGTTAACTCCACAGTACTTATCTATAGATTCTAATAAAGTTCTATCTCCATCTATAAGTTTTAATGCAACCCACCTAGCATTTAGTTTATCTCCGATTATGGGACTTAATAATATTTCAACTTCTGATATAGCTTGTTCAATAGATTCTTCATATTGAATACTTATTGGATTTAAGGAAATTTTATTAAAAGCTACTTTATAAACAGAATCCATTAGCTCCTCCAACCCTTTGCCTTTTATGGCACTAGTTCCTATTACAGGTATGCCAAGTTCTTTAGATAGTTCATCTAAATTTATCTTTATATTTTTTCGTTTCGCCTCATCCATTAGATTGACACAAACAACTACCTTAGAAGTAACTTCAAGAGTTTGCAAAACTAGATTCAAGTTTCTCTCTAGGCAGGTGGCATCTACTACAATGACTGTTGTATCTGGATTTCCAAAGCATATAAAATCCCTAGCAACTTCTTCTTCAACAGAATTTGCCATCAAAGAATAGGTACCTGGAATGTCTACTAAAATAAAATTATTATCTTTGTGAGAGTAATTCCCGTGGGCATTTGTAACTGTTTTACCTGGCCAGTTTCCAGTATGTTGATTTAATCCAGTTAAACTGTTAAAAACCGTAGATTTTCCTACATTAGGATTACCAGCTAGTGCAATAATTTTATCATCAGGTGTAGTTTTTTCGATTTTAAGCTCCTGCTCGAGAATTTCTAGTCCCGTAGATGTTTTAGTTAAACCCATATCTTCACCTCCTTAGCTAAAACTTTTCTACTAATATCATGGAGGCCACTTCAGAACGAAGAGCAATAACAGCACCTCTAATGAGATAAGCAACTGGATCGCCGGAAGGACTTTGATGTAGAGATTCTATTATTGTATTATCAATTAATCCTAAGTCTAGCATTCTTCTTCTTGTTAATCCATCAGATGTCAATTTTTTAACTTTACATTTCTCGCCAATTAATAATGAGTTGAGTGGAATATAAACATTATCCATATATTTAACCTCCTAATTATCAAACTTTAGTCTTGGGAAAAAAACTTTCCCTACACTAAAATATGTTAAATACTTTTGAAGTGTTACTCGTATATATAGTAGTAGAGTATAAATTATTATCAAAAATTTTGGGGTGATATTATTGAACAGTAACTTTCGTACAGTTCGTGGATATGAGCTTAAAAG
Source organism: Bacillota bacterium (assembly GCA_023388495.1). Lineage (GTDB taxonomy): Bacteria > Bacillota > Clostridia > Tissierellales > Tissierellaceae > Tissierella. The sequence goes on from JAEWGC010000011.1 coordinate 97,804, forward strand.
AACCAATAAAGACTCGCTTACTCCATCTCTAGAAGATTATCTAGAAATGATATATAGAAATAGCTTAGAAGAGCCTTATATTCGAATAAGTGTACTTGCGAGTCTTTTAAATGTAAGAGATTCTTCAGCGTCAAAGATGGTAAAGAAATTGTGGGAGCTAGGGCTAGTTAATTATGAAAAATATGGTATTGTAACTTTAACTGAAGAAGGTAAAATAGAAGGTGAATTTTTGTTAAATAGGCATAACATTATAGAAGAGTTTTTATATTTTATAGGGTGTGATGAGAATACTCTATTACAAACAGAATTAATAGAGCACTATGTTTCACCTAGTACAGTTGAAAGGATAGAGGATTTATATAATTTTTTCTACAACAACAGAGATATACTAGAGAGATATATTTATTATAGGGAGGCAAATTTTAAGGATGGAATGAATATTTGATGACAATGTATCCTGTCACTTTGCACTAGGTAGTTCCTATGCTAAAACAATATTAGTTGTTGGCCCTAAACTTTCTATTACAGGTTATAAGAAAGATGATACTGCTGTGCCGATCCTTAAGAATGGTGAATGGGGAATTGTGCCATAGCACCTATTGTAAACTCCCTTCATATTATATATTTGAAGGGAGGAATAAGTAATGTGTTATGAGAATAGAACCAAGGCATATGCAAGAATAAGGGGTGGCAATTTATATCCAAATATACATGGTGTAGTATTTTTCGATGATGTAGAAGGAGGTACAGAGGTAAGTGTAGAAGTATGGGGGTTGCCTTTATATAAGCCTGCAGAAGGAAATAATCAACCTATAGGACCTTTAGGATTCCATATACATGAAAATGGAATATGCGAGGTTACTAACCCAGAGAATCCATTTGAATCTGCAGGAGGACACTATAATCCGACTAATCAGCCCCATGGTAATCATGCAGGAGACTTTCCAGTTTTATTTTCAAATAATGGATATGCAAGAATGAGCTTCTTTACAGATAAATTTAAACCTGAAGATATTATTAATAGATCTGTAATAATTCATCAAAACCCAGATGACTATAGATCACAACCAGCTGGTAATTCTGGGAAGAGAATAGCTTGTGGGGTAATTTATCCAGTTTAATCATAATTATAAAAATAGAAAGCCCGTATCTTTGGGCTTTCTATTTTAAAATCGTTTAAAAACAAACTAGAACACATCTTCTTGGAATACATATTACTTGACCAATCTGCAAGAAGTTTGGATTGATTCCTGGGTTGGCATTTATAATGGCTTGAACAGTTACATTGAATCGCTGGGCAAGTATAAATAAAGTATCTCCTGCTACTACTGTATAGAGGAATCCATTAGGGCATGGAGGCGTTGGTGGTGTCACTCTTGGGATACATATTACCTGACCTATTTGTATAAAGTTTGGATTGATTCCTGGGTTAGCATTTATGATTGCCTGCAAGCTAACATTAAATCTCTGAGCAATGCCAATTAAAGTATCGCCTGCAACAACAGTATAAAGAAACCCATTAGGACATGGAGGTGTGGCTCCCGGAATACATATTACTTGACCTATTTGCAATCTATTTGGATCAATTCCAGGATTGATATTAATAATTGCCTGTACAGTTACATTGAATCTTTGAGCAAGTATGAATAAAGTATCACCAGCTACTATTGTATATTGAAAACTCCCTGGAGGACATACCTGTTCTACTTGATAATTATTATTCATAATAGTCACCTTTCTTATAAAAATATATTCACTATATATTATGATAGATAGAAGAAAATTGCTAAACTTATTGGACAAATTAAAGAAAAATTAAGCATTTTTCTTGGGCATTGTCAGGCTAACTATTTGTGGTATAATCAATATATTAATAGACACATTAATTTAGCAATAGGAGGAAAAGATGAAACTACTGAAATTTTTACTTATTATTATAGCAGGGTTAGTACTTTTATATCTTTATAACTATAATCAAGTAAGTAAGTTTAGAGTGAGGGATATAAAAATAGATTCTAACAAAGTGAAAAATAGTTTTAAAATAACCCAAATATCTGATTTTCATTCTAACAATTTAATTGATATAAATAAGATGACAAAGGAAATAGAAAAGTTTAACCCCGACTTTATAGCACTAACTGGTGATATAATAGACTATAAAGATAGGGAATTGGATACTGCAATGAATATGCTTAGGGCTATATCAAAACTAGGTAAAGATATTTATTTTGTAGAAGGTAATCATGAGATGAGGAATAGTTTATATAATGATTTTAAGACCGAAATGGAAAAACTAGAGATAATTATATTGGAGAACAATTCTAAGGAAATCATGGTAAGTGGCGAAAAAATAAATATTACGGGACTTAACTTCACTCCAGGGTCTAGAGGATATGAGGAAGCTACAAATTACCAAGAAGCCACAAATGATTTAGACTTAGATCATTATAATATTTTATTATTACATTCTCCAAATAATATTGAGAATCTTAGAAGTAGCAAGGTGGATCTAGTAATATCGGGACATACACATGGGGGACAATTTAGACTTCCATTTATAGGGGCTATTGTAGCACCGGGACAGAGCTTCTTTCCTAAATATGATAAAGGTATTTTTAAAATAGATAACTTGGTATTATATATTGATAGTGGACTAGGAAATAGTGTTGCACCCTTAAGAGCATTTAATCCTGTGCAGTTTTCAAATATTACAATTGAGTCAAAGAAGTGATGAAAATATGGAATTAAATATTATTCATGTAGATATGGATGCCTTCTATGCATCAGTGGAGGAACAGGACAATCCTAGGATCAAGGGATTACCTGTTATAGTAGGTGGCTTAAGCAATCACGGTATTGTAACTACAGCAAACTATGAAGCTAGAAAATATGGGATTCACTCTGCAATGCCTATATTTATGGCTAAGAAAAAATGTCCTAGGGGATGTTTTGTCCCTCCGAGAATGAAAAGATATCAAGAGGTTTCGAGGGAAGTATTCAATATTTTATATGAGTTTACTGACTTAATAGAGCAAGTATCCATAGATGAGGCATATTTAGACATTTCTACATTAAATATGGAACCTTTGGATTTAGTCATGAAAATCAAGGAAAAGGTAATGAGAAGCACAGGTTTAACCATGTCTATAGGAATTTCCTATAATAAATTTTTAGCCAAACTTGCATCAGACTGGAATAAGCCAAACGGTATTAAAATAATAACCGAAAATATGATTCCAGATATACTGTTGCCGTTACCTGTTAGAAAAGTACATGGTATAGGTCCCAAATCAGCTAAGAAATTAAACGATATAGGTGTTTTTATTATTGAAGATTTATTGAGACTTTCAGAGGAGTTTCTTGTAGAGATGTTTGGAAAGGCTGGTATGGAAATATATAATAGAATCCGTGGCATAGATTATAGAAAGGTAAATACTACAAGAGAGAGAAAGTCCTTAGGCGTAGAACGTACCTTTGATGAATCTACAGATAATATGGAGACACTTATAAAATATATAAAAAAATTTTCACAAGAACTATCATATGATTTAAAGAGTAAAGGCTTACATGGACGGACAATTATTTTAAAAATCAAAGACGAAAATTTTACAGTTCAAACTAGAAGTAAAACTTTAAATGAATATATTAACGATTTTCCACAGATATTAGATATATCTTTAGAACTTTTAGGGGAAGTTGAAATAAATAATAAAATTAGATTAATCGGTATAACAGCATCTAATCTTATGACATCAGAATTAGAACAGCTTTCTTTATTTGATTAAAAGCTACATTTATGCAAAATGATTTTGTATAAATGTAGCTTTTTATTTACTAGTTAATTATTGTATTGTTTTTCAGGAGCCTCTAATACCTTCATAAACTCTTGGCCTGTGATAGTTTCATTTTCTAATAAAAACTCAGAGAGTTCATGAAGCTTACCAATATTTTCAGTAAGAATATCTTTTGCTTTTTGATGTGCCATTTTAATAATTTGAAGAACTTCTTCATCTATTTTAGATGACATTTCAGCCGAACAAGCTAGAGAAGCATCACCACCCAAGTATTGATTTGATACTGTTTCTAGTGCCATCATGTCAAAAGTATCGCTCATACCGTATCGAGTAACCATTGCTCTTGCTATTTTAGTAGCTTGTTCAATATCGTTAGATGCACCAGTAGTAACTGAGTTGAAGATAATTTCTTCAGCTGCACGACCACCAGTTAAAGTTACTATTTTATTAAATATTTCTTCCTTAGACATTAGAAAGCGTTCTCCTTCTTCTACTTGCATAGTATATCCTAATGCACCAGAAGTCCTTGGAATGATAGTAATCTTATGAACAGGAGCAGAATTCTTTTGTTTTGCTGCGACCAATGCATGTCCTATTTCGTGATAAGAAACTATTAGTTTTTCTTTAGTAGATATTACAGCACCTTTTCGCTGATATCCTGCTATAACTGTTTCGACTGATTCCTCAAAGTCAGATTGATTTACCTTAGTACGTTTACATTTAACAGCACGAAGTGCTGCTTCATTTGCAATATTTGCAAGATCTGCACCTGACGCTCCAGAAGTAGCTCGGGCAATAGCATTGTAGTCAATATTGTTTTCTACTTTAATTTTTTTAGCGTGAACTTTAAGAATATCTTCACGACCCTTTAAATCTGGAAGTTCTACTGGAATACGTCTATCAAATCTTCCAGGTCTTAGAAGTGCTTTATCTAAAGTTTCTGGTCTATTGGTTGCTGCAAGAATGACAACACCTTTACTACCATCAAATCCATCCATTTCAGTAAGCAATTGATTAAGGGTTTGTTCGCGTTCATCATTGCCACCCATACCAGAATTATCACGTTTTTTACCAATGGCATCAATTTCATCAATAAATACTATGCAAGGAGCTTTTTCTTGTGCTTGTTTAAATAAATCACGTACACGTGCAGCCCCCATTCCTACAAACATTTCAACAAATTCAGAACCGGATATGGAAAAGAAAGGAACATTAGCTTCTCCAGCAACAGCTTGAGCAAGTAAGGTTTTACCAGTTCCAGGAGGGCCTACAAGTAAAGCTCCCTTTGGGAGTTGAGCGCCGATTTCCTTGTATTTATCGGGATTGTGAAGAAAATCAACAATTTCTGTAAGTGCTTCTTTTGCCTCGTTTTGACCTGCAACATCAGCAAAGGTTTTTCCAGTTTGGGCATTTACATATACTTTAGCATTACTTTTACCAAAGGTCATAGAATTACCGCCAAATTTTCCTTGTAAATTACGAGAAAACAGCTGTCCAATTCCTATAAAAAATAGTATTGGAATAATCCATGTTAATAAGAAATTCGCAAGAGGTGACCTTTCCTTTGGAATTATCTCTGAGAATTTAATTTCTTTATGATTATAAAGCTCATATAAGCGATTTACTAAATCAGGGTCATCCATTTTACCTGTTATAAATAAACCTTCTTTTTCATCTTTATCTAAGGCAATAAAGGCAATTTGATTTTCTTGAACTTCAACCTCTTTAACATTACCAGATTCAATTTGTTTTAAAAATGTTCCATAATCAACCTCAGTTATTTGTTGCTTTAATAATGATGGAAATACAAAAGTATTTAAAAGCATCAATACTATCATGGCAATTGTATAATAGTAAATCAAAGGTTTTTTAGGATTTTTTTTTGTATTCATAAATATTCCAACCTTTCTAATTAAGATTTTTTATACTTGATTCATTCTTATTAACAAATCTTTTAAATTTTGTAAACCAGATATAATAGCTTGAAGATCATCAGGATTTTCACTTGAAAATATAGGAGAAAACTTTTCTTTTAAAATATTATCAATTTCATCAATAGTAGATAAACCTTTATTAGTAAGTTCTATTTTTACTACTCTTTCATCTGATTTATCTCTGTGCCTTTGTAAATACCCTTTTTTTTCTAATTGTTTACACATGGAAGAAGTATTTCCGCTTTGTATATTCATGATTTTTGCTAAACTGCCAATGCTATGATCCTTATTATCATTTATTTCTCTAAGGATTTGAGTTTGTATAATAGTTAAATCGTATTTATTAATTATAGGAAGAAAAGTATTGCCCATGTTTACGGAGACATCTCTCATTAAGTCCATCAATTGATTTTTAAACTCTAAAGCATCCATTTATAATCCTCCTCTTATGTTCATTAGTGTTAAATAATCATATAAGATATATTATATATGATTCATATATAGTATATCTTATATGAGGGCTTGTCAATATAATTTATTTCCTAAAATCGTGCTTATTATATGTTTTCATTATGATGTATACTTAAATTGTAGGTACCATTGTAGGAATAGTTCTTACCAATTCTATAGCTGTGTTTTATAGTTTTATAATAGTGTATATTAATAGGAGGTCTTTCATTTATAGCACTAAGAACAAGGTCGTATTTACTACTAATTGCAGTGTTTATTTTAAGTTATCTATGGTAGACTATAGCTTATATGATAGATTATAAAATTGGTTTGAAGTGGCTATATGTTGGTTTAGTGAGGTTATGAATAATCATTGCAATGCTTTTAAAATTTGTTAATTAGCTGTAGATAAATTTAGAAGATAACTAAGAACAAGAAGGTGGTTTATATGATTAATGATAAGTTTATCATGAGAATAGAAAAACAAAATGCAAATATTAGAAAATATAGCAGCCTATCTAATTTAATCAGTACTGCTAGATTTATAATATTTTTAGGGATTATATCTATTATGTATGTAATCTTTAAAATTAATTATAAAACGATTTATGTAATTATTGAATTTATCTTATCTATATTGTTTATTTCCTTGGTAATATATCACAATGTAGTTAAAGATAAATTAAATTTTTCAAAAGAAATTTTAAAGATAAATAATAAATATTTAGCTAGAATCGATGGAAAGTGGATTGGCTTTGATGATATAGGAGAAGAGTTTATAAATAAGGAGCACAAATATTCTCTTGACTTGGATATAGTAGGAAAAAAGTCTTTATTTCAGTTTGTAAATATAGCTAATACATGGAATGGCAGGAGAATATTAGCGAAGACCTTATTGGAACCTCAGTATGATAAAAGTGAAATATATTTAAGACAACAAGCAATAAAAGAACTAGGTAGTAAATTAGACTTTTGCCAAGAATTTGAGTATTTATCTAGCAGACATAGAGAAAAGCTACAAGACCCTGAAAAGTTAATTAATTATGCTGAAAGCAAGGAAAGATCAATAAAATCATTGAAAATAAAAGGATTAATTCATTACCTTCCGATAATCGTTATACCTTTATCTGTAGCAGTTATTATATTTAAGATTAAAAAACTATATATTTTAGTCCCAACATTGATTTTATTTCAAACTTTACTATGGATGTTTGGATTTTCAAAAAACAATGAAATTTTAAGACCAGTAGGAACTTTTAGGTATGACTTAGGAACCTATTTAGATATATTAAAATTATTGGAAAAAGAAAAATTTGAATCTAAAAAATTAAACGATATAAAAGAAGTATTATTTAATGAAAATCATTCATCTATATTGGCAATAAAAGAGTTAAATAAGATTAGCGAAAAGATTAACCTTAAATTTAATAATGCGTTATTATACTTAGTGTTTAATGGATTGTTTTTATGGGACTATGAATGTGTTTTTTTATTGGAAGACTGGAAAAGCAAATATGGTATAGAGGTGAAAAAATGGATTGAAGCAATAGGAGAAATAGAGTCTCTAATGAGCTTAGGTGTTTTGGTGCAAATAAATGAAGGGATTTCGTTTCCAACTATTGATGATTCAAAATTGAAAATAAGTGCAAAAGACTTGGGGCATCCTCTTATAAATAATAAAGAGAGGATAACCAATGATATAGAACTGGAAGATAATATTTTCATTATTACTGGATCAAATATGTCAGGTAAAACAACATTTTTGAGGACAATAGGTATTAATTTAGTATTAGCCTATAGTGGTGGACCTGTATATGCTAGTAAAATGTCGTGTTCTTTATTGGAGATATTTACTTCTATGAGGGTAACAGATGATTTAAAAAATGGGATATCAACTTTTTATGCAGAACTCCTTAGAATCAAAGATATCATCAATTATGCAAATAAAAATAAAAATATGGTATTTCTAATTGATGAAATTTTTAGAGGAACAAACTCAGCGGACAGAATACTTGGTGCTAAAAATGTTCTTGCAAATCTTGATAAATTAGGGGCAATTGGAGCAATAACTACTCATGATTTAGAACTATGTTTACTTGATAAATATAATAGAGTAAAAAACTATCATTTCTCCGAATATTATAAAGATAATAAAATATATTTCGATTATAAAATTAGACCAGGTAAATCAACTACAACTAATGCAAAATATTTAATGAAATTAGTAGGAATTGAAATATTAGATAAATAAAAAAGCAAAAAGTTTCATGAAGCAAAACTTTTTGCTTTATTTTTATTTCCATTTATAATCTAGCTTAACTAACTCCTCAGGCTTTCCATTTATAGAAAAATCAAGTAAGTCTTTTAGAATTTTTGTCTGTAACTCAATCTCAAAGGCTTTCCCAAAAGTTCTACCAAGGGGAAATCTTATATACATCATTCTAGGAGGTCTAACCTTTTTTCCAACCTTAGGTAAATGCATAATAGATGCTGTCCTAATACCTCGAGATTCAATTTCCCTTTGAATCAATCCTACAGATTGATGACATATATATCAACCAGGTGATAACAATGCTATATCAACCTCATCTTCTACTAACATATCTGCTATTTTAGGGGCGGATTCATTTATTAGAAGATCAACCTTAGGAATATAGCCCATAAGTCCAAAATTACGTGGGGCTAAATCTTTAATATAACCTGCTTTCCCTAAATTTCTAAGAATTTCTAAGGGAAATACACAGTTAATATCTTTTAAGGCTTCCTCTTTATCATAATGATCGTGAGTTATAGTTAAATCATTAGTATCAACATTGCCAGGAATTATTCTAAATGTATGGTCACCATTAGTATCAAAGGGTTTATCTTTTTTCAGATGAACTCCAGCAGTAGTTATGAAAGCTACTCTTGAATTCTTTAAAGAGTTTTTTAATTCTGCTATAGTAGGGCGAGTTGTTACATTATCTACCATAAATTCTGCAACTTTCCCAATTATTTTTTGTTTAAGATTTATATTACTTTTTACCATATAATCTTCCTTTTATTTTTTTACTGTTAAATCTATTTGTATATATACCTTAGAAATTAAAGACTTATTCAATAAATTTCAGAGGATTAGGGTGAGAAAAGTAATGAGAGATTAACTTAATTAACAATTTTTCTAAAAAAAGATAATTATCCGAAAAATTCAGGTTCCTTTACAATATCAGAGCGTATTGCCTTCTGTACAATTGTAAAATGAATCTTATTATTCTCATGGTCTAATTTATAGGGAAATATTTTTCTGCAAGTTGTACATTCAATATATTCATTGCTATTTAGTAGCTCTCTATTATCAAATAAAAATGGTAACGCCTCATCTTTATTACTCCATTCACCTGTAAGTGGCGTATCTAACTTATATGAGTATAAATAAGTTGCTTCCCTTTTTATTTCAAAATAAACTCCTTTACATTTGGGGCATATCAAAGATTGATTAATATCCATAATTCATATTCCTTTCCATTATATTTAGATTATATTATTAACTTTATTAAGATTTTATATTACAAAACTCAGAACAACTATTGACCTTGACGTTACGTAAGGGTATATAGCAAATTTATGGGGAGGTGAAAGAAATGGAATATACGGTGCAAAGGCTGGCTAGTTTAGCAGGGATTAGTAGTAGAACACTTAGATATTACGATGAGATAGGAATTCTTAAGCCAGCAAGAATTAACTCATCAGGATATCGAATTTATGGTCAAAAGGAAGTTGATAGACTACAGCAAAGTTAAGTTACTTTTGGGATTCTTATACAAAGGAAGCACATGCTAATCTTGCTCAGATGTATGTTGATGATGAAAGGTTTAGAGCATACTATGATAAAGAACAACCTGGATTGGCAGAATTTTTAAGAGATGCAGTTTTTATCTATATTAATACTCAAGAATAATAAAGAAATCCATTGAAAAGTGATTGATTAAATTCAATTACTTTTTTCTTCTAAAATTATGGGTAAGATAATAACAATTAATAATAAAATATGGTAAACTGTATATTAGAAAAACTTTATTATTTGATATATAATTTTTGGTAAAAACTACATTGATTGAGGGGTAAACAAGATGGAAAAGTATATTGAATTTGAAAATGTAAAGAAGATATATAAAATGGGAGAAGTAGAAATAGAGGCTTTATCAGGAGCAGATTTTTCGATTGATAAGGGAGAGTTTGTAGTTATAGCAGGGGCCAGTGGGGCAGGGAAAAGCACTATATTAAATATATTAGGAGGTATGGATACGGCAACCTCTGGGAAAGTGATAGTTGATAAAAGAAAAATTAGTTCATTTTCAAATAGGGAACTTATAACCTATAGAAGACATGATATAGGTTTTGTGTTTCAGTTTTATAATCTAATTCAGAACCTAACTGCTATAGAGAATGTAGAGCTTGCAACCCAAATATGCAATAATCCTTTAGATACCAATGAAGTATTGGAGGCAGTAGGGCTTAAGGACAGAAAGAAAAATTTTCCGGCCCAATTATCGGGAGGAGAACAACAGAGAGTAGCCATAGCTCGTGCTTTAGCTAAAAACCCTAAACTGCTTTTATGTGATGAGCCTACAGGAGCTTTAGATTATAACACAGGAAAATCTATATTAAAGCTCCTACAAGATACTTGCCGTCAAATGGGAATGACAGTAGTTGTAATCACCCATAACTTAGCTATAGCTCCTATGGGGGATAAGGTTATTAGAGTTAAAAATGGTAAGATAGAAAGTCAAACCATAAATAGCAATCCTATTTCAGTAGAAAGGATTGAGTGGTAGTGAAAAAAACAGCATTGACAAAAGATATTTTAAGAGATATTAAGAAATCCTTAGGTAGATTTATATCTATTGTGGCCATTATTGCCCTGGGAGTAGCATTTTTCTCTGGAGTAAAAATAGCTCCAGAAGATATGGAATATACAGCAGATAAGTATTATGACGATTATAATCTAATGGATATAAGAGTTGTATCTACTCTTGGCTTAACTAAAGATGATTTAAAAGAAATAGATAAGGTCAAAGGTGTAAAAGAAAGCTTTGGAACCTATACAATTGATGCATTGGCAGAGTATAAAGAAAAAGAAGTAGTACTTAGAGTTCATGGTTTCTCATCTGAAAAACAGATAAATGGGGTAAAAATAGTAAATGGGAGGTTGCCAGAGAAACTTGATGAGTGTGTAATTGAAGCAGGAAAAGAAAACTTTTTAAGGGTACCGATAGGTTCCAAGATTAAACTTTTTTCTGGGAAAGAGGAACCTCTATCTGATAGCCTAAAAAAAACTGAATTTACAGTAGTAGGTGCCGTTCAAACTCCATATTATTTATCCTTTGAAAAAGGTAGTAGTAATATTGGTAATGGACAAATAAGGGATTTTATTATGATTCCTCAAGAAAACTTTAAGCTTGATGTATATACAGATATATTTCTTACGGTAGAAGGTGCAAGGGAGTTAAATTCATATAATGATGAATATTTTGATGTAATTAATCCAGTTACTGATGAAATAAAGGATTTAGCAAAGAATAGAGAAGAGATTAGATATAAAGAAATTTTAACAGAAGCACAGGAAGAATTGGAAAAAGGTAAAAGAGAATACTTTGATGAGAAAGCCAATGCTGAAGAGAAATTAGCAGAAGGCCTAAAAGAAATAGAAGATGGTAAAAAAGAGATAAATAATGGCGAAAAAGAACTTAAAGATAATGAAAGAAAATTTATTTTATCTATAAAAGAGGGAAAAGAAAAAATTGCGGAGGCAGAAAAGGAATTATTAAAGGGAGAAGAGGAGTATGAAAAGGGGCTTAAGACTTTTAATGATAATAAAGCATTAGCGGAAAAAGGCTTTATAAAGGCTGAAGAAGAAATAAAAAAAGGAGAGGAAGGTATAATTCTACTAGAGGGACAGATTGTAGAAATTAATGCTGCCTTGGAAAACCCTTTATTGCCAAAAGAACAAAAGGAAAAATTAACTATTGATTTACAAACTGCACAAGGAGCCTTAGGCGCAACAAAAGAGGCAGTAGAAAATGGGAAAAAGGAATTAGTTATAAATAGAGAAAAGCTTATAAAAGCCCAGGAAGAACTTAATAAAAATAGAGAGTTATTAGATTCTTCAAGGAATAGGATAGAGAATGAAAAGATGAATCTAATAAAAGGAGAAAAGGAAGGCCTTTTAGAGATTAAAAAGGCTAGAGAGAAATTGGAAAATGCAAAGATAGATTTATCAAAGGGAGAAGAAGAATATAATAAATCAAAAGAAAAGGCAGATAAAGAATTAGAAGAAGCATGGAAAAAAATACAAGATGGTGAAGAGGTTTTAAAAGAAATTGAAAAGGGTAAATGGTATGTATTAGATAGAAAATCTCATTATTCCTATGTAGACTATGGTGGTGCTGCTGATAGGATTGATGCCATATCTCAGGTCTTTCCAGTTTTCTTTGCCTTAGTTGCGGCACTAGTATGTTTAACTACTATGACAAGGATGGTAGATGAGCAAAGGACTAATATAGGAACCCTAAAGGCTTTAGGTTATGGAAGATGGAATATAGCCTTTAAATACATTTTCTATGCCTTAGCAGCAACAGTATTAGGATGTATAATTGGGATTGGAATAGGATATACCCTATTTCCAACAATTATATTTAATGCTTATGGAATTATGTATATATTGCCACCTGTAATACTTAGGTTTAATATAATTCTAGCTACTGTTATATCCTTAGGAGCCATAGGCTTAACAACAACAACTGCATTTATTGCTTGCAATAATGAATTAAAGGAAAATCCTGCATCATTAATGAGACCTAGAGCACCAAAGTTAGGTAAAAGAATACTCATAGAAAAAATACCTTTCATCTGGAATAGATTTAACTTTAGTTATAAAGTAACCATTAGAAATATATTTAGATATAAAAGAAGATTTTTCATGACTGTATTTGGAATAGCTGGTTGTACTGCTTTAATGCTTACGGCTTTTGGAATAAGAGACTCTATCAAATCGGTAGTTGATAGACAATTTGGAGTACTCTTTACCTATGATATGACTGTAGGACTAGAGCCTGAAGGAGAAAAACACTTAGAAGAAAATAATAAGATAAAAAGCTATGAATTAATTTCTAGGGAAAGTGGAACTGTTATATCAGAAAATAAGGAAAAAGATATATCAATAATTGTTCCAAGAGATATAAATAATATAAATAATTTTATTCATCTACAAAGACGAAAAGATGAAAAGGAAATTAATATAGAGGAGAAGGGAGTAGTAATCACTGATCAGATACAGAAGAGCTTAAAGGTAGATATAGGAGATGAGATAACTTTAACTAATAATGAGAATGATAAGGCTATAGTAAAGATAACTGGAATTACAGAAAACTATACCTTTAACTATGTATATTTGTCTCCAAAATATTATGAAGAAATTTTCCAAAGGCCAATAAAATTTAACGAGGCCATAGGAATTATAGATGATACCTCTAAAGAATTTGAAGACACATTATCAAAAGAATTAATAAAAAAGGATGGAGTTTCTAGTGTAGGCTTTAATACTTCTATCAAAGAAAATTTTGAAAATACTATTAAAAGTCTAAACTATGTAGTTTTAGTGATGATTATTTCTGCTGGAGCCTTAGCCTTTGTAGTTTTATATAATTTAACTAATGTGAATATATCTGAGAGAATAAGAGAGATTGCAACTATAAAGGTTTTAGGATTTTATGATAATGAGGTATCAGTATATATTTATAGGGAAAATACCATATTGACTATTATCGGAGCATTGGCAGGACTCGTCATGGGAGTGTTTTTGCATAGATTTATAATGACAACAGTTGAAATGGAGAATATAATGTTTGGTCTTAAACTAGAATTGAAGTCTTATATTTTTTCCATTGTTTTAACTTTAGGTTTTGCAATTCTTGTAAACTTTGCAATGTATTATAAACTTAGAAATGTGGAGATGGTAGAATCTCTCAAGTCGGTGGATTAAGAAAGTACTGTTAGAGCATAATAAATAAACTAATGAGGAAAGGAGATTGCTATGTCAAATTGTAATAACTGTCCATCAAAGCAATCATGCTCAAAATCTGCGGAAGGATGTACAATAGAAAATAACCCATATAACAATATAAGTAAAGTAATTGGAGTAATGAGTGGAAAGGGTGGAGTAGGAAAATCTACTATTTCTGTTTTAATAGCTAAGGAATTGAGACAGAAAGGCTATAAGGTTGGAGTACTTGATGCTGATATTACAGGACCAAGTATTCCGAGATTACTTGATATTAGAGATGCAGAAGTAAATTCTAATGGCAAGTTTCTTTACCCAGCGGAAACTAAAGACGGAATTAAGGTCATGTCCTTTAATTTATTAATGGAGGATGAGAATCAGCCTGTGATATGGAGAGGACCAATAGTTTCAACAACGGTTAAACAGTTTTGGACAGATGTATTGTGGGGTGAGCTAGATTATCTCATTATTGATATGCCACCTGGAACAGGAGATGTAGCTTTGACTGTAATGGATTCAATACCTATTAATGGATTGGTAATGGTATCAGTTCCTCAGGATATGGTTTCCATGATAGTGGCTAAGGCTGTGAATATGGCAAGAAAGATGGAGATAGACGTACTAGGTGTGGTACAAAATATGAGTTATGTTCTATGTCCTAATTGTGATGAAAAGATAAGGATGTATGATGCAGAAAATATAGATAAGTTTTTAGAAGAGATGGATCTTAAGCTCTTAGGCGAAATACCTATGGTTAAAGAAATAAGTAATATTTCAAATAATAGCTATGAAAATTCAAAAGACGCCGTGGATGAGATTTTTAGTCCAATATTGGAGAATATAATCGAAACCCTAAAAGAAAAATAAATATAATTTTAATAAGCCCTCAAGTGATAATACAGCAATTATCTCACTTTAGGGCTGTTTTTTCGTTTTTAAAAGAGTTTGAAAATTTTTTTATTTGAATGCCAGGTTGTGACAAAATGCTACACATATATTGTGTATAATATGAGATGTTGTGTTTTTAAAAATATATTGGGGGGAATACACGAAAAATGGAAAATGTGAAATATAAAATATTAGATATTGAATATGACAAGATGTTTAAGAAACTACCTTTAGTTATTATGATATTTCTTGGACTTGTATATCTAGGGGTTACAAACTATTTAGCTTATCATGTTATAGCAGAATTATATAGTGCTATAGTGGCCTTTATGATGGTGACCATATCTATAAATACATATAAAATCAATAAAGATAATAGAATAATATTTTTAGGTATTGCCTATGGTTTTATCGCCTTTTTTGATTTAATACATATGATGACATATAAGGGAATGAGTGTTTTCGGAGATGATACAGCTAATATTCCAACTCAGTTGTGGATTGTTGCTAGATATCTTGAGAGTTTATCCTTTTCAGCTTGTTTTCTATTACCCAAAAAGAAATATAATATAAAGATAATATTTTTTATATATATTTGTATTTCAATACTAGTATTAGTTTTCATATTTAACTTAAATATTTTTCCTGATTGCTATATAGAGGATTTTGGATTAACTTCCTTTAAAATAACAAGTGAATATATTGTATGTGGGATATTATTCTTTAATATTTTATTTTTCATCAAGAAAAAACATAAGAGGTTAAATAAAAATGATTTATTTATAGTATCCTCTTTAATAGCCACAGCTGTATCTGAAATATTTTTAGTTTTTTATATTGATGTATATAGTTTATCAAATATATTTGGACATATTTTTAAGATTGTTTCTTATTATTTTGTTTATATAGCCTTAATTCAGTCCAGCTTGCAAGAGCCTTATTTTGGATTACTTGAATTAAACAATACTTTAGATAATAAGAATAGAGAATTACAAAAATTAATATATCATCTTAAATCAGAAGTTGATATAAGAAAAGGTTTAGAAGTTGAAAATCTAAAGAAAAGAGAAATACTAGATTCAGTACTAGAATCATCTATGGATGGAATATTGGTTGTAGACAATTGTGGAAGAATTATACATTATAACAATTTACTTATAAAGATGTGGAATATATCTCATGAAATATTGTTTCATGAGGATTACACTAAGCCTCTTGAACTTGCGAGAAATCAACTAAATAATATAGAAGAATTTGACGAATTTATAAATAAATCCTGGGATCATCAGGTAAGTCGTAGCTGTGAATTATATATTAAAGATGGACGAACTATAGAAGCATTTACAGTACCACTTATCAATAAAAGTATAAGGATGGGAAAAGTAATTAGCTTTAGAGATATTACCAGAAGAAATGAAATATTAGAGCTACAAAAAGAAATACAAATTAAGCAGATTCTATTAGAGAAGGCAAAGGAATTTGATGAGGTAAAAAATAATTTTTTTGCTACAGTATCACATGAATTTAGAACTCCTCTAAATATTATATTAGGAGTAATTCAATTATTGCCATATGTGGATAAGGAAGATAAAGGTTATTCGGATAATGTTTTAGTAAGTAAATATGTCGATATGGTAAAACAAAATTGTTATAGATTAATTAAATTAGCTAATAATTTTATAGATATTACTAAAATTGATGCTGGATATATGGAAATGAATTTAAAGAATTATAACATTGTTTCTCTAATAGAAGATATTACATTATCAATAGTAGAATATAGTAATAGCATGGGTATATCTCTAGTATTTGATACAGAAGTAGAAGAATTGATAACTGCATGTGATGCCGATAAGCTAGAAAGGATTATGTTGAATCTACTTTCAAATGCTATTAAGTTTGTAGAGCTAGGGGGAAATGTCAAGGTAAGTCTTAAAAAGGAAGAAGAGTCTGTTATTATATCCGTAAAGGATAACGGAGAGGGAATACCAAGAGAAATGATAGAAACGATATTTGATAGATTTAAACAAGTAGATTCAACCCTAAGAAGGAAAAAGGAAGGTAGTGGAATAGGATTATCTATTGTAAAGTCAATGGTAGAAATGCATGGGGGAACTATTTCATTAGATAGTGAAATAGGTAAAGGTAGCGAATTTATTATTACTCTACCAATATCCATAGTAGAAGAAAATGATTTAAATCTTATGGAGTATACAGCTAAAGAAATAAATGTGGATAAAATAAATATAGAGTTTTCTGATATATATGAGTTAAATCATATATAGAAAACCAGTGAAAATAAACCGTAGACAATTAAATTGTTTGCGGTTTATTTTATTAAACAAGCTTTGATAAAAAATAAACTCACAGAATAGTCTAAATATTCATTTACTTTCGCAAGTGAATGTAGTATAATCATCTAAACTTATAAATATAATGTAGAAAATATTGAAGGAGGGATATTATGGATAACAAAGTTAAAAAGCAAGAAGAAAGGGGTTCTTGGGGATCAAGCTTTGGATTTATTATGGCTGCAGCAGGTTCAGCCGTAGGGTTAGGTAATCTATGGAAGTTTCCATATCTAGCAGGAAAAAATGGTGGGGCTGTATTTGTCATAGTTTATTTAGCAATTGTAGTTTTAGTTGGATTTACCATGATGTTGGGAGAAATGATTATTGGTAGAAAAACACAACTTGATCCTTATGGAGCATATAAGAAACTAAATAAAAATTGGGGGTTTTTAGGTTTTATTGGAATTTTAACGGCATTTTTAATTTTATCTTATTATAGTGTAGTAGGTGGTTGGGTTATTAAATATGTTGTTGCAACAATAACTGGTAGTATAGGGGCAGATAAAGCCACATATTTTAATGGGTTTATAAAAGCATCAGTAGAACCTCTAATCTATCATGGAGTATTTATGATATTAACAGTAGCTATAGTATTTAAAGGAATATCTGGTGGAATTGAAAAGGCAAGTAAAATAATGATGCCTGCATTATTCCTTATGCTTATCATAGTAGCCATAAGGTCTATAACACTTAATGGAGCTTCAGCAGGACTTTCTTATTATCTAAAGCCTGATTTTAGTAAGTTTAATGCAAGAGTTTTGGTTGATGCATTAGGTCAAGTATTCTTTTCCTTATCTTTAGGTATGGGTGCTTTAATTACCTATGGTAGTTATTTAAAAGGTGATGAAAATTTAGAGAAAAATGCCTTAATAATACCTGGACTTGATACTGCAGTGGCACTATTAGCAGGATTTGCTGTTCTTCCAGCAGTATTTGCTTTTGGATTTGAACCAAGCCAAGGTGCAGGACTTATGTTTATAACTTTACCAGCAGTATTTGAGGCTATGCCTATGGGAGCAATATTTGGTATTATTTTCTTTGTTTTAGTATTCTTTGCAGCTCTGACATCTGCTATTTCCTTACTTGAGGTAGCTGTATCCTATGGAATTGATCAGCGTAAGTGGTCAAGAAATAAGGCTGTAGCCATATTTGCATTTCTGATGTTTATAATTGGAATATTTGCTTCTTTATCTATGGGACCTATGGCAGATTTCCATATCCCATTATTTAATATGGGAGTATTTGATACATTAGACTTCTTTACATCTAATATATTAATGCCCGTAGGTGGACTACTTATGGCCATATTTATCGGATATATTTGGGGTGTAGATGAAGCTATTGCAGAAGTAAAGAAGAGCCCAGGAGTAAGCTTTAAACTTGAAAAATTCTGGACTATATTAATCAGATATGTAGTACCTATTGCTATATTTATAGTATTATTAAGTTCTTTAGGCTTTTTAGATAAGATTTTAGGTAATTAAAATTAACAAGATGTTTAGGGGATAAATTTAGATAATTATATGAATTTTGTATAAAAAATGACATAAAAAACTCCTTTATAGAAAAGATACTATAAAGGAGTTTTAAATTAACTACTAAATAATTATTGTGGAGGTTATGGATATGTTATTTAACAACATTATCGAAAAAAGAATTGTCAAAGGTGGAGTTCACAAGTCTATATTAGAAATGACAGCAGATGATTATAATAAGGTATATAATGGGGAATATAATGAGAAAATAGCTTCTGAGATTATAAGCCATCATTTTGATAGAAGAGGAGACGATGGAAGGCCTACAGATATTCAAATTAAACATGAAGAAGATAGTAATATGGTGAGGATTTATGCAAATATAAATTACTTAGGAAATGATCATACTAGATATGGTAGAAGATAATAGATAATGGTACTCAAGACATTGAGTACCATTGTCTATTATAAATCATTTAAATAATATTATATTCAATTCCACAGAAATATTGTATAATGTAATATTAGAAATACAATTTGAATTTTGTTGTATCAAAAGGAGTTGATGGGCTAATGCCTAAATATAGGAAAACATTTGAGATACCATATTATGATACAGATAAATATAGAAGGGCTACGCCTATGGCAATGCTTACATATTTAGGAGAAACATCAGGTTCTCATACAGATAGTATTGGTTTTAGCGTTGATAGGCTACAAGAATTGAACTATGGTTGGGTATTAAACAGATGGAAGGTGAGGATTCTCAGATATCCAAATGTAAAAGAAAAAATAACAATTGAAACTTGGACTTCTAGTATAGATAGGTTCTATGCCACTAGGGAATTTATTATATATGATGAAAATTATATTGAGATAGGAAGAGCTTCTACTGTTTGGATATTTTTAAATATGGAAAAAAAGAGGCCTATTAGAATACCGGTGGAGTTTATCCAAGTCGTAAATCCTATAGAAGAAAAAACCTTTGAAGATTTTTATGATTTCAAAAAAGAAATGAATGTAGAAGAATATATGGATTTTTATGTAAGGCGGTCAGATATTGATCATAATAACCATGTAAATAACACAAAATATCTTTCATGGATGTTGGAGACTATTCCTGAAGACATTTATGAAAACTATATCTTAAGTGAATTTGAAATTTTATATAAAAAAGAAACTATTTATGGTAATACAATATTATCTGGTAGTAGTGAATTTAATAAAGAAGATAATTTATATAAGTACTTTCATAATATTTTAGATAGGGAAAGTGGAGACATTCATTCAATGGGTATTACCAGATGGATAAAAATAAGTTAGGTATTACACCTAACTTGTTTTTATCCTTCAAAGTCTACTTTTACTATTTTTCCTTTTTCGTCTAAGCTCATTCTTGTAACTTTAGTTAATTTTGGGACATTATCAATTTTAGAACATTCTAACATATGATATACCTTAGAAGTATCACCAGTTTCTTTATAAACATCTCTTAATAGTTTTAAAATTGAATAAGGATGCTCAGGCTCTTTTAAGGTTACAAAAGATGTATTTGGCTTTGCCATAGCCTCACCAATTAATTTTTCAAAGTCTAAATTATCTAGTCCTGGAATAAGGAAATATTCAACATCACTGTTTAAGTCTTCAAATCCCTTAACTTGAATTGATTTAAAGTTACCCTTTGCTACTGCCATTAAAGTAGCCATTAGTGGTCTGATACCTGCAGATCTATGGCCAGATACAATAACTGACTCTTTTCTAGCAATGGCCTCTTCAATGTATTTGCCTTCTGCTTCTGTCATAAATTCTTGTGTTACATACTTTTGAATCATTGAGTTCATTTAAAACGCTCCTTTATTCATTGAATTTTATTTAATTTAAATAACTATGAAAATTCTGTATACATGATTATGATAACATTAAAGAAAAATAAAATAAAGATTTGTTATGTTTTAAACAAAGCAATGGTATTATCCTATATAATTTTACCCAATTTAATGATAAAATAGGTATACTATATATTAAAATTAAAAAAATAATATAAATACTTTGAAATACGAGGGGGTACTAATGATGAAATTAAAAATGGAAAAACAAAAAAGCATAGCTCTCATAGCCCATGACAATAAAAAGGATGATTTAATAAATTGGGTAAAGGAAAATAAAGAAACTCTAGCTAAGCATTTTCTATGTGGTACAGGAACAACTTCAAGAAAAATATCAGAAGGTACAGGATTGCCAGTAAAAGCCTTTAAGTCTGGGCCGTTAGGCGGAGACCAACAAATAGGCGCTCGCATTGTAGAAGGGAAAATTGATATGGTGATTTTTTTCTGGGATCCATTGGAATCACAACCTCATGATCCAGATATAAAGGCATTACTTAGAATCGCTGTATTATATGATATTCCTATAGCAACTAATAGATCATCTGCAGATTATATATTATCTTCGCCTATAATGGATGAAGAATATATACGAGAAATAAGTTATCTTTCTAATTAAGAAAATCATAATAAAGTTTTGGAATAAATAAAAAATTAAGGTAAATTTGGCCTTAGATTCATTAAAAAGATATAAAATCTAGTTGCAATCTATCTTATAGTGTGTTAATATTAGGGTGTAGCTTTAATTCGGAAGTAAATAATCAATACACAATAATTTCTACAGGTTCAGAGTATTATCTGCATATAGTAAAGAAATTTTATTGTTGGTATTTTTACAAAAGAATTAAAGAAATAAAATTTCGGAGGTATATGCAATGAAAGGTACAGTAAAATGGTTTAACGCAGAAAAAGGATTTGGATTTATTACTACTGAAGAAGGAAACGATGTATTCGCTCACTTCTCACAAATCAACAAAGAAGGATTCAAAACTTTAGAAGAAGGTCAAGAAGTTGAATTCAACGTTGTAGAAGGCGCTAAAGGCTTACAAGCTGAAAACATCACAATTATCTAGTTAATGGATGCTTACAACCTCTTAAAGATATATCTTTAAGAGGTTTTCTGTTGTTGACAACAAAAAAACTTTATGATACCTTTAGTAAAGATTACGCTTTAAAATTCAAATAAAAGGAGAATACATATGGCGGAAAAAAAAGTTCTAGCAGTAGTAAATGGTAAAGAAATAACAGAAGATACTGTACTCAAGTTTCTTAATGATTTGGGGCCTCAAATGGCTATGCAGTTTCAATCACCAGAAGGTATAAAAAGAGTAGTAGATGAGTTAGTAAATCAGGAAGTGATGTATCTAGATGCTTTAGAGGGTGGATTAGATAAAGAAGAAGCTTTCGTTAAAGAACTAGACAGATTAAAAGAAGGATTACTTAAACAATATGCATTAAATAATATTATATCTAAAGTTACAGTTACTGAAGGTGAAATTCTAGAGTTTTACAATCAAAACAAGGAAAACTTTCAGAAACCTGAATCCGTAGTTGCCAGCCATATTTTAGTTGATAGTGAAGAAAAGGCAAAGGATATCATTAGGGAAATCAATGATGAGATTTCTTTTGAAGAGGCTGCTGACAAATATTCATCTTGCCCTTCTAAGGCACAGGGAGGTAATTTAGGTGAATTTACTAAAGGACAAATGGTTCCAGAATTTGAAGAAGCTGCATTCAACATGGAAGTAGATACTATATCAGAGCCAGTGAAAACTCAATTTGGCTACCATATAATTAAGTTAGTGTCTAAAAACAAAGAAGCTTTAAGCGCCTTTGATGAAGTAAAAGGCCAAATAACTCAGCAATTACTTGGAATGAAGCAGCAAGAAGCTTACTTAAATAAAACAAATCAATTAAAAGAAAAATATGATGTAGTAAATAATATGTAGATGAAAAGGAGAGGCTAACAAGCCTCTCCTTTTTTCGATATTTTACTTATATATTCCATTACTTCGGAAAGAAATGTTATTTTTAAAAAATTCTGGGAATATATCATATGTATACAACAACTTATTAAAACATGGAGGTGTTATTTTGAACTGGAAAAATTATTCTAAGTATTTTATCAAACAAAAGATGATGCGAACAGTTATTATTTCCCTAATTCCAATAATATGTGCATCGATATATTTCTTTGGATGGAGGACATTAATACTTCTAGGAATCGTCACAATAGCTGGAGGAGCTACAGAATGGATTTTTGAAAAGAAATATAATAGGAAGGTGTCAGAGGCAGTATTTGTTAGCTGTATTTTATATACTTTAACATTACCGCCCACTACACCCTATTGGATAGCAGTAACAGGAATTATATTTGGTATACTGTTTGCTAAAGAGGTATTTGGAGGATTTGGTAAGAATGTTTTCAATCCAGCGTTAGTTGCTAGGGCTTTTATATATGTATGTTTCCCTACTCCGCTAACTATAGAGTGGTCAAAGGTAGCTACTGGTTTTCCAGCTGGATTAGGTACTTATGTAACAGAAGGTATAGAAGCAGTGTCACAGGCAACGCCAATGCTATTATTTAGAGATACTGGAAAAATGACTTCCTTGGTTGATTTACTTATAGGTAATGTATCAGGCTCCATAGGAGAGACATCTGCTATATTAATCCTTTTAGCAGGTATTTACTTAATTTATAAGAAAGTTGCATCTTGGGAGATAATGACTGGAGTTTTAATAGGTTTTACTGGACTAAGCGGGATCCTATATGTTCTTGGCAATAGTCAAGTACCTAATCCTATATTCGGAATACTTGCTGGTGGTTTATTATTTGGTGCGGTGTTTATGGCAACAGACCCTATTTCTGCACCGAAAACAAAAGAGGGAAAATGGATATATGGTATTCTCATAGGTGTAGTTACAGTAATTATTAGGGGGTATGCCTTATTTGCAGGTGGTATGATGTTTGCAATACTTATAGCCAATACATTTGCGCCAATAATAGATGAAGGCGTTAATGCTTATAAGAGACATAAAAAGGAGTCTAAAGCTAAGAAGGAAGAGGTGGCAATATGAAAAAATCCTTTAGTTTTCCAATAGTTTTTATGATCATCATTACTGCTTTTTTTACTTTTATACTAGCCTTCCTAAACTATAGTACTGCAGATAGAATTGCATTTAATCAAGAAGTAGAATTGAGTAAAAAGCTTCTTTATATTTTTGATATAGAACCATTATCTGATGATCCTAATGATATTAATCAAGCTTTTATAGAGAATATAGGTAATATTGGGTCAGAGGATGAACCGATGTATGTTTATTATGGTGATAATCAAGAAATTTTAGGATATGCAGTACCAGTAAATGGATCTGGTCTTTGGGGAAGTATAGAGGGGTACGTTGGACTCTCCGCAGATTATTCCACAATGCTTGGCTTAGAGTTTATCTCTCATAGTGAAACACCAGGATTAGGTGGCAGGATATCTGAAGAATGGTATAAAGAGCAATTCAGAGGATTAGATGTAACGACTGTACAAAATGGAAATTATATTATATATAGACCAGCGGCTGGTGGAAATGTAGATGCTATAGCTGGTGCAACTTTAACATCAAAATCCGTAAGTAATTTAATAAATGAGGATTTAGATAAATTTATTAAAGAGAGGGGAATAAATAATGGCAGGATATAGCCCTAAAAAAATATTCAAGATGGGTTTATGGGAAGACAATCCAGTATTAGTTCAGATAATAGGTATATGTTCGGCTCTAGCTGTAACTAATCTCATGTTAAACTCATTGATTATGGGAGTGGGATTAATTTTTGTTACTGCATTATCCTCTTTTACAGTATCTTTAATTAGATCCTTTACTCCAAAACATATAAGAATGATGGTGCAGGTACTTATAATAGCGGCATATGTAATTATAGTTGACATTTTCTTGAAAGCATATATGCCTGAAATGAGCAAGGCTCTAGGACCTTATGTAGGACTAATTATTACTAACTGTATAATAATGGGTAGGGCAGAGGCTTATGCACAAAATAATCCTCCAATACCTTCATTTTTAGATGGAGTAGCTTCTGGTCTAGGATATACTTTAGTTTTATTAGTTATAGCATTTGTTAGGGAATTAATGGGATTTGGTACGATTTTTGGTATTCAGGTATTAGGAGAATGGTGGACACCTTGGACAATTATGATAATGCCACCGGCTGCATTTTTTATCTTAGCAGTTATTATCTGGATAGCTAAGGGGATTCAAGAAAAAGAGAAAGACGGAGAAAAAGAGAAAGGTCAGGTGGTTAATCAATGATAGAACTTAATCCTTTCATTATATTCTTTGCAGCTATATTTACAAATAATATGATATTTAGTAACTTTTTAGGTATGTGTTCATATATAGCAGTTTCAAGAGAAATACCTACATCACTTGGGCTAGGTCAAGCTGTCACCTTTGTTTTAGCTTGTACTACCATAATAAACTATCTTTTATATCATTATGTTCTAGTACCATTGCATTTAGAATATTTGAGATTTATTGTTTTTATTATTAGTATAGCTGCATTTGTGCAACTTTTAGAGATGATTGTGGAAAGATACCTTCCAAACTTGTATTATGCACTAGGCATATTTTTACCACTCATCACTGTTAACTGTGCTATTTTGGGAGTTTCATTATTTATGATAATCCGTAACTATAATTTCCTTCAATCTATAGGTTTTAGTATTGGATCTGGAATTGGATGGACTTTAGCTATAGTTGCATTAGCAGGTATTCGTCAGAAATTAAAAAGAGCTTCTGTCCCTAAAGGATTGGAAGGGCCAGGTATAACCTTAATTATCACAGGTTTGATGGCATTAGCCTTTATAGGTTTTTCTGGAATAGTTCAAATTCAATAAGGAGGGCAAAAATATGAATGAGATAATTATAACTACAGCTGCGCTTACTGGTATTTCAGCTATATTTGCATTTTTGCTTACTCTTGCTGATAGAACTATAGGCAACTATGGTGAAGTGCAATTAGTTATCAATGATGATAAGGAATACACAGTTGATGGAGGTTCTTCTCTTTTATCTACTTTAATTGATGAAAAGATTTTTATTCCATCTGCCTGTGGAGGAAAAGGAACTTGTGGATATTGTAAGGTAAAGGTTATTGATGGAGGAGGACCTGTATTACCAACAGAGACTCCCTTTTTAACAGATGAAGAATTAAAAGGTAATGTTAGACTTTCATGTCAATGCAAAGTAAAGCAAAATATTAAAATTGAGGTACCAGAAGAATTATTTAACGTAAAAGAATATTCTGCAACAGTAGAAGAAATGGAAGATATGACCTCTGTAATAAAGAGGTTAAGGCTCAAATTGCCTGATGGAGAAGAGCTAAATTTCAAACCTGGACAATATATTCAACTTAAGGCGCCTATTTATGAAGGAAATGATGAGGAAGTTTATAGGGCTTATTCAATAGCCTCTTCGCCATCAGATAAAAATCATGTTGAGTTGTTTATTGGATATATACCAGGAGGAAAGTGTACTACTTATGTACACAAACATTTGAAGGTAGGAGATACAGTACAACTTAATGGGCCTTATGGACATTTCTATTTCCAGGAAGATAATGATAGAGAGATTATTCTGGTTGCCGCTGGTACAGGTATCGCACCTATATTATCTATACTTAAGCATATGAAGGAAAATAATATTAATAGAAAAGCTACCTTCTACTTTGGAGCTAAGACTCCAGATGATTTGTTTTTACTTGATTACTTTAAAGAATTAGAAGAAACCCTTTATGATTTTAAATTTGTACCTACTTTATCAAGGACAACTGAAGAACATAATTGGACTGGAGAAAAGGGTAGAGTTAATAATGCTATAGACAAATATTTAACTGATCCAGATAACAAAGAAGCATATCTTTGTGGTAATCAAGGTATGATTAATTCTATGGTTGAAGCCTTGATGAATAAAGATGTACCTGAAGAATTGATATATTTTGATAAATTTGATTAGAGAAATCCATTGGATTTCTCTTTTTTATGAATTAATCTTTTTAGTTTTATGATATAATTAAATAGCATATATATTATATATAGAAAACCCTTAGGAGGACAAATATGAAACTTGAGTTATTTGACTTTATAGATGAAACTTTAATGCTTATAGAGGAAAGAAAGGAAAGCATAGAAAATGTAGCCAATTCATTGGAAAAATTTTTTACAGATAGTTTTTTTATAAAGGATCATTTTTTAAATGTCAATTACAGAATTAAGTCTCACGAGAGTTTAAGAGAAAAGATACTAAGACATAATTTTTATTTGAAATATAAAACACCAGAAAATCTAATAAATAATTTGTCTGATCTAATAGGTTTTAGGATTGAATGTAGGTTTATCGAAGATGAGGATAAAATTTATAAAGATATAGTTAAGCTGTTTGAAATAAAGTGTGAAAATGGATTTTATACTAATTCTCTCAATTCTAACATAATGCTACAATTAGATGAAAAACAGCCTCAAAAACAAAAAAATGGATTTGAAATATATAAAATTGATGGTAAATATTGTAAGGATGGTACTTGCATTAACTTTGAATTACAAATAAAATCCTTAGTTAATGTTTTCTGGGGAGAAATTGATCACAGAATATTATATAAGAATTTTAATTATATGTTGACGGAAGATTTCTTTAGAGATATCATGTCCTCAATAAAAGATAATTTATCTATGATTGATAGACAATTAATGCTTGTATATAACCATTTAAATGGAATGGATGCAAGTAACTCTTTGACAAAGAAGGTACAGTTGCAAGCCTTATTATCAAAGATTATTCATGATATATATATAGTTAAAATAAGACAAGAAATAGGATTTGTTGTAGATTTCAAGAAATCTACAGATGTAATTGTAAACTATATATTTATGAAAGGTGGACATGAAGAGTCAAAGAATTATAGTGCTAATTTCTTAAGAATATTAAATAGATTAAATGAAATTGGTAAAAACGATATATCCTTTAATAGATATATAAATTTTGAAAGAGAAATTTTTTTCAATGATGATTTTACAAGGAAAATTGGTAATAGTATTCTTGAAATAATAAATAAGGATTTTAGATGGAATTTATTTTTTAGAATAATATTTGAAATAGAGGAAGGCAATAATGCAGAGGATTTTGAAGGTTTTATGATATTTATCAGATACAGATTCCATGAAAATCTAATGCTCATATTAGAAAATAAAAGTATTGAAGAAGCTAAAAAAGAAGAAATAGTTGGTTGTGTAATGGAGACTATAGCCAATACATTCTCAAAAGAGGTTGATGTAGATTTTTTAAGTGATTGTAGCATCAAAACATTAAACAATAATATCGAAAAACTTTTTAAAAATATAAATTCCTTTGAAGAGTGGATAGAAAACAAAGAAGATATATTAGATGTAATACTAACCCATGACTTCTAAAAGTATTTGATTTTTCAAATACTTTTTTCTATATTGGGTAAATATATATTATAGCCTCAGAAAGGAGCTGAAATTATGAAGTTTTTTAGTAGGGTAAAATCAACTTTAACAAGTATAGGGAAAAGTGTTAAAAGATTTCCTGTCACTGTAGCTATCTCTACACTTTTAGCTATTCTTTTGATTTATGCTAATGAGAGTCAGTTAACTGGAAATAGTCGTGATACATTAGTAAAAATAAATTTAATAGTAGGATTGGGAATTCCTTTGTCTCTATGTATTGGGTTGTTAATAGAGAGATTTTTTAGCAAGGATAAACTAAAATCAACTCTTCTATATGCCATTGGAATTGGGTTTTTAGTGGTATACTATCTTTTATTCTTGAAAACTATTTATGGATTAGTAACTGCATCAAGGTATTTTGCAACTATGTTATTTTTAATATTGTCATTTTTATATATACCAAGGATGGGAAGAAAAAACAATTATGAATATCATTTAATGGATATATGGTCCAACTTCGCTTTAACATTTGTATATTCTTTTGTTTTATACTTTGGTATAGCAGCAATATTCTTTACAATAGATCAGCTTTTTGATGTCAATATTCAGGGAAAGATATATTATTATATGTTTTTAATGGTATCTTTAATATTTGCAGTAGCTTTATTTTTATCTAAATTGCCATCTATTAATAGAGAATATAAAGAAGTAGAATATACCAAAGCCCTAAAGATACTCCTAATATATATAGTTATTCCTTTAATAACTATATATACTGCTATTCTCTATGTTTATTTTGGAAAGATACTTCTCACAAAAGAGTGGCCCAGGGGACTAGTATCCCATTTAGTGCTATGGTATTCAACATTATCAGTGGGAGTAATATTTTTAATAACTCCTATATTGGAAGAAAATAAAGTAGCGAAGTCATTTGAATTCTTATTTCCTAAGATAATACTTCCTATACTCTTTATGATGTTTATGTCAATTTATCAAAGGATAAATCAATACGGTATAACTGAAAATAGATATTATGTAGTAGTTCTAGGACTATGGGTGCTTGGAATAATGCTATATTTTTCATTTCAAAAACCTTTGAGAAATATTATTATACCTATTAGTTTATCTTTAATTATGTTAAATTCCGTATATGGACCACTAAGTAGCTTTTCTATCTCAAAATATAGTCAAAACAAAAGACTTGAGAGTCTATTAGCTAGAAACAATATGTTAAGTAATGGTGAAATAATTAGAAATAGTGAGATTCCATTTGAAGACAAAAGAGAAATAAGCAATATAATTAGTTATTTTAGTGGAAACCATGAATTGAAGGACATAAAAGTATTACCTAGGGATTTTGATTTAAATAAAATGGATACTGTAATGGGATTTAAGTATGAACCCTATTATCCTTATCCATTTGAGCAAAATAGATATTTTTATTATGGAACTCATAATGCAAAAGATGCTATTGATATTAAAGGCTTTGATTATTATATACACATGAACTCATGGGATGAAAATAAGAGAAAAGTGGGAGAATTTACTTTACAATATAACAAACTTGAAAATATAGTGATTATAGCAAAGGATGATAAGGTTTTTTTAGAACAAGATATAATGCCTTTTATAAAGGATATATATGAAAAGCAAGAGGCGAAACTTTCGAATAACGATAAAAATATGTTGGATTATAAGGATATGACTTATGAGATAGGCCTTATAGGAATTGAAGTTAATATGAGTTTGAAATTTATATTCAATGAGGTTAATGGTAGAGTAGATGAAAATAATAATATAACAGTTGAGGGTGTAGATTTTATTTTGTTAATAGGTAATAAGTGATATAGATTAAAAAATGGGTAAGTATAAAAAGAATAAAGAAGGGAGATGAGTTACATGTACAAAGATGAATTAGATATAATTAAACAAGCTATTTTAAATGAAGTTGAAGGTTACGAGTTTTACAGAATGGCAGCAAATCAGGCAGGAACAAATGAAAGCGAAGAAGCGTTTTTGGAACTAGCTAATGAAGAATTAAAACATGTTGAATATTTAAAGGCATTATTTAATAAAATTAAAGATAATAAGGATGATGATATAAGATTAGCTCTAGAAGCGACACCTCCTTCTCCAAATGTTTATAATTGGAAAAAAGTTGATAAAGAATATAACTCACTAGCTATGTCTGTTTTTGGTATAGGAATTCAGATGGAGAAAGCGTCAATAGAGTTTTACGAAGATGCTAAGTTAAAAACTAGTTTTGATGAAGCAAGAAAACTCTTTGACTTATTGATTAAATGGGAAAAGGTACATCTAGAACAATTTACTGAGCAGTATAACAAACATAAGGCAGACTGGTGGGCGAATCAAGGATTTGCTCCTTTTTAAAAGACTATACAGGGGTTTACCCTGTATTTTTTATTAAATTAGTAGTATAATACTATTTGTCATAAGGGAATATTATTATAAAATTATAATAGGAGGTAAGTCATGAGGGAAATATATTTAGCAGGCGGATGCTTTTGGGGCGTAGAAGAATATATGTCTAGAATAAACGGAGTAATAGAAACTAAAGTTGGTTATGCAAATGGTATTACAGAAAATCCAACCTATCAAGAATTATGTACAGGAACTACTGGACATTCAGAAACAACATATGTAAAATATGATGAGAATATTATTTCATTAGAAGAATTGTTAAATAGGTTTTGGCGAATAATAGACCCAACTATTTTAAATAGACAGGGACCAGATATTGGTAACCAATATAGAACTGGAATCTATTATGTTGATGCTAAAGATTTAGATATTATAAATAAGACGTTAGAAGAACAAAAATTAAAATATGATAAACCAATTGTAACAGAGATTATGGAACTTAAATCTTTTTATAATGCTGAAGAATATCATCAAGATTATTTAAAGAAAAATCCTGGTGGATATTGTCATATAGATTTGAGTAAATAAAGTTGAATCCCTTAGGGGATTCTTTTAATGTATATGGAGTTGAGAAGATGAAAAGATTTAAGAAGGTATATATAGAGATAACTAATATATGTAATCTTCAGTGTGAGTTTTGCCCTAAAACTAACAGAGAGCAAAAGTTCATTAGTACCTCCGAATTTTCCTATATATTAGATGAAATAAAGGAGTTTACTGATTATATTTATTTTCATGTGAAAGGGGAGCCTTTACTACATCCTAAAATAGGAGAATTATTAGATATATCCTATAATAAGGGATTTAAGGTGAATATAACAACTAACGGTACTTTACTTTCTAAGGTGAAAGAAAAACTAATTGGCAAACCTGCTCTTAGGCAAATTAATATTTCCTTGCATAGCTTTGACGGAAATAACAATAGAGATACTAAAGAAAAATATTTAGATAATGTATTTGATTTTATTGAATCAGCTAAGGTAGATAGTTCCATAATAATAGCACTAAGGCTTTGGAATTTGACTAGAGATAATCTTGTTAATCAGGAAATAGAGAGAAATAGAGAAATTTTAAATAGAATTGAAAAAGAGTTTGAATTATCCTATAAGATTGAAGATACAATAAACCCTAATAAAGGTTTAAAAATAGCTGATAGAATATATTTAAATCAGGATTCAGAATTTATTTGGCCAGACTTAAATAATGAAGAATTTGGAAGTAGAGGGTATTGTTATGGATTAAGAGACCAGATAGGAATCCTAGCTGATGGTACTGTAATACCTTGCTGTTTAGATGGAGAAGGAAAAATATTTTTAGGTAACATTTATAACACGAAATTAAATGAAATCCTATCTGGAAGTCGAGCAAAAGAAATTTATGATGGATTTTCTAAAAGAGTAGTTGTTGAAGAAATGTGTAAAAAATGTGGTTTCAGAACTCGTTTTAATTAATAGATGAAAGTTAAAAAAATAATTAATGCATAGTAGATTGACACAACATATAGAGGTTTGTTAAAATAGTATAACAATATATAGAGTTTGTGAAAGATAAGGGGGCTTTAGATTGATTACTAAAATAAGGAAAAGGGATGGTAGAGAGGTTCCTTTTAACATTGAAAAGATTTCTAATGCAATTTTTAAGGCAGCTCAAGCTGCTGGTGGCCATGATTATAATACATCTATGACTTTAGCTGAAAAAGTAATAACTGCAGTAGATGAAAGATTTAGAGGAACAATACCTGGTGTAGAAGATATTCAAGATATTGTCGAAAAGATCTTGATTGAATCTGGACATGCTAAAACTGCTAAAGAATACATATTATATAGAGCAGAACGAAATAAAGTAAGGGAAATGAATACTAGGCTTATGAAAGTCTTTGAAGATCTAACATTTAAGGAAGCCAAGGATGTAGACATAAAGAGAGAAAATGCAAATATAGATGGGGATACTCCCATGGGGACCATGCTCAAATATGGCTCTGAATCTGCAAAGCAATTTTATGATTTATTTGTTTTAAATCCTAATCATTCAAAGGCTCACAAGGCTGGTGATATTCATATACATGATTTAGATTTCCTTACATTAACTACGACTTGTTGTCAGATAGATATTGTTAAACTATTTCAAAATGGTTTTTGCACTGGTCATGGTTTTTTAAGAGAGCCAAATGATATACAGTCCTATGCAGCATTGGCTTGCATCGCTATACAATCAAATCAAAATGATCAGCATGGAGGACAATCTATACCTAACTTTGATTATGGAATGGCGCCAGGAGTTAAAAAAACCTATGTCAAACAATATAGGCAAAATTTAAGAAAGGCCATTGAGTTATTAGTTGAAGATATAGATTTGGATGATAATTTAGAAAATGTATTTAAAATTTTAGAAGAGGAATATAGTTTAGTTCCAACTCTAAATAATAACGAGGAATATAAGAAAAAAGAAAGAGAATACTTAAAAGAATTATTAAACGATGATGAAATCGTTGAGAAGATACAAAGATTTGCTGAGAAAAATAGTTATAAAGATACAGATAAAAGAACATTTCAGGCTATGGAGGCTTTGATCCACAACTTAAATACAATGCATTCAAGAGCAGGGGCTCAAATTCCATTTAGCTCTATTAATTATGGGACAGATACATCTGTAGAGGGCAGAATGGTAATTAAGAACTTGTTACTTACTACTGAAGAAGGCTTAGGAGATGGAGAAACACCAATATTCCCAATACAAATTTTCAAAGTTAAAGAAGGAATAAATTATAACAAGGAAGATACAAACTATGATTTATTTAAATTAGCTTGTAGAGTAAGTGCTAAAAGATTATTTCCTAACTTTTCATTTATAGATGCACCTTTTAATCTTAAATATTATAAAGAGGGGCAACCAGAAACAGAAGTGGCCTATATGGGATGTAGGACTAGGGTAATTGGAAATGTATATGATCCATCTAGGGAAATAGTAAATGGTAGAGGTAATCTAAGCTTTACTACAGTAAATCTACCTAGATTAGGTATTCAAAATAAAGGTAATGTAAATCAATTTTACAAAGAATTAGATAAAACTATTGATTTAGTTATAGAGCAATTAATAGAAAGATTTGAGATACAAGCAGGTAAAAAGGTAAGTAATTTTCCATTCCTTATGGGTCAAGGAGTTTGGATTGATGCTGACAAGCTATCAAGAGATGATCAAATAAGAGAAGTATTGAAACATGGTACATTATCCATAGGTTTTATAGGATTAGCAGAATGTTTAAAGGCATTAGTAGGAAGTCATCATGGTGAAAGTAAGGAATCACAGGCACTTGGTCTTGCAATAGTTAAACATATGAGGGATAGGATGGATGATATAAGTAAGCAGTATAAGATGAACTTTACCTTAATAGGAACTCCAGCTGAAGGTACAGCAGGTAGATTTGTTAAAATGGATAGGGAAATATTTGGAGAAATAGAAGGAGTAACCGATAGAGAATATTATACAAATAGTTTTCATATTCCAGTGTACTATAAGGTTAGGGCAATAGACAAGATAAATATGGAAGCACCATATCATGAATTAACAAATGCTGGACATATAACTTATGTAGAATTAGATGGGGATCCATCATATAATTTGGAAGCCTTTGAAAAGGTAGTTAGAGCTATGAAAGAGGCAGGAATAGGATATGGATCTATCAATCACCCTGTAGATAGAGATCCAGTATGTGGTTATACTGGAATAATAGGAGATATATGTCCTAAATGCGGGAGAGAAGAAGGAGATATTAAATTCGAAAGAATTCGTCGTATAACAGGATATCTAGTAGGTACCCTAGATAGATTTAATGATGCAAAGAAAGCTGAAGAAAGGGACAGGGTCAAACATTTTTCTTGTTCTAAGATTAAGGAGTAGTATTATGAAGCAAATAAGGATAGCTGGAATAGAAGAAGAATCTATTATAGATGGTCCAGGGATTAGGTTAGTAGTATTTACCCAAGGATGTAATCATAATTGTGTTGGCTGCCATAATCCTGAAACACACTCCTTTGATGGAGGGGAACTAATAGATATAGATAAGATAATAAATATGATAAAAGAAAATCCATTGCTAGATGGAATTACACTTAGCGGTGGAGAGCCCTTTGAACAAGCAATAGAATGTAGCATACTAGCTAAGAAAGTTCAGGAATTAGGCTTAAGTGTAGTCACCTATACAGGATATACCTTTGAAGAGATACTTCGTAATAGAAAATTTAGAGACTTGTTGTTGCAAACAGATATATTAATTGATGGTAAATTTGATTTGTCTCATAAATCCATGACTTTACAATTTAGAGGATCAACAAATCAAAGAATAATAGATGTTAAAAAATACTTAGGCTGATACAAAAACCTAGAGAATGGTAGATAAGCCATTCTCTAGGTTTTTGTAGTATTATTTATATTGTTAAAACTTAATAAATTTGATAATATAAGGTAAAGTAATGTTTCGAGGGGTGAAATATATGTTTAAATTAGATGGTATTAAAGACATGAGTCAAGAGGAAAGATTAAAATATATGCTAATGCTTATGAGAGGTCAGATTAGCTCAGAGAAAAATGATTTAGCTAACATATGTAATGTAACGGGTATAATAATGACCTGTGTGGATAGATTAAACTGGGCAGGGTTTTATATATTGAGAGATGGTGAATTAGTTCTTGGGCCGTTTCAAGGCTTGCCAGCCTGTAATAGAATTGCTATAGGTAAAGGGGTTTGTGGAACAGCAGTAGAGACTAAAGAGGTTCAGTTAGTACCAGATGTTCATCTGTTTCCAGGTCATATTGCATGTGATTCTGCATCTAATTCAGAATTAGTTATTCCAATAATAAAAGATGGTAATGTTTATGGAGTATTAGACTTAGATAGTCCAGAGAAAAATAGATTTACAAAATTAGAAGAGGAATATTTTATCAAGCTTGTTGAGATATTAACTCAAAACATTAGGTGGGAGAATATATAGGTTTTCTTAAAAATAAGTTATTAAAGTTTAAAAATTATAGATGATGGTAAAAATTATAACATCTAATGGATTAAGATATAATATAAAAGTTAATATATAAATAGAGAGGATGATGGGTATGAAAGTTTTAGAAGGTCTTAAACCTGAGCGAGTAATGTACTATTTTGAAGAAATATCTAAAATACCTCGTTTATCATATAATGAGAAAAGAATTAGTGATTACTTGGCTAAGGTAGGTAAGGACTTAGGGTTAGAAGTTATTCAAGATGAAGCATTGAATATAATTATAAGGAAGCCAGGAACTAAAGGTTATGAAAATAGTCCTATTGTAGTACTACAAGGGCATATGGATATGGTTGGAGAAAAAACTGAGGACTCAAATCATGATTTTTCAAAGGACCCAATTAAACTTGAGGTAGAGGGAGATTTTATTATTGCAAAAGAAACTACACTTGGTGCTGATAATGGTATTGCAGTAGCCATGGCTTTAGCTATACTAGAATCAAAGGATATACCTCATCCACCACTAGAGGTACTTGTTACATCTAATGAAGAATCGGGTATGAGTGGAGCAGCAGCATTAAATCCAGATAATATAAAAGGTAGAATTTTAATAAATATTGACTCAGAAGAGGAAGGAACTATTCTTGTAAGCTGTGCAGGTGGAGAAAGAAATTTAATAACTATTCCAATAGAGTGGAAGGAATTATCACAAGAGAAGGAATTATATGAGTTAGTTATTACTGGGTTAAAAGGTGGACACTCAGGAATGGAGATTAATAAGGAGAGAGGAAATGCCAATAAGCTAATAGGAAGGATATTAAATACAATAGATAGAAACATAGATATTGATTTATCCTATATAGAAGGTGGCTCTAAATCTAATGCTATTCCTAGATATGGAAAGGCTATTATTGCCATTCCAAAGGATCATATTGAGGAAGCAAAACTTATAATTTCCAATATAGATAAAGATTTAAAATTTGAATTAAGTTCTTCTGATAAAGATGTTAGGTTGGAATTCAAGAAAATAGCTGAAGCTAAAAATAAGATATTCTCTAAGGAGACTAAGAGAAAAATAATTACTTCTTTGATGCTTTTACCAAATGGAGTTCAAACAATGAGTATGGATATAGAGGGATTAGTAGAAAGTTCTAACAACGTAGGAGTTTTAAAAACTTTAGAAAATGAAATAACTATTGAATCAGCTATGAGGTCATCAGTGGGCACATTAAAGACTCATATTTCAAATCAGATAAGATTATTAGCTGAAACTATTGGAGTAAAATGGGAAA
Organism: Bacillota bacterium; assembly: GCA_023388495.1. Taxonomy (GTDB): domain Bacteria; phylum Bacillota; class Clostridia; order Tissierellales; family Tissierellaceae; genus Tissierella. The sequence goes on from JAEWGC010000011.1 coordinate 134,814, forward strand.
GCTCTTCCGCCTATCCAGCTTGGGAATATAATAAGGATTCTTATATAAGAGATGTGTTTAAGACAGCATATAAGGAAACCTATGGAAAAGATATCAATATAACAGCTATTCATGCTGGACTTGAGTGTGGATTATTTAAGGAAAAGTTTGGCGAAATGGATATGGTATCCTTTGGTCCAGATATGTATGGGGTACATGCACCAGGAGAAAAACTAAGTATTTCTTCCACAGAAAGAACATATAGTCTATTATTGAAGGTATTGGAAAAAATTCAATAATTTTATAAAAAATATATATACTTCTATAGTTAAATAGGGTATTATAAGCATATACTTAATTAAATATAATTGCAAAGGAGAATGAAAATGGATAATAAAAAAGATGAAACTTTTGAATACAATGACGAACACTGCGGAGGATGCGGATGCGGAGTTAACTGCGACGATCACGACCATGAACATGATGATTTTGAATTTGAAGATATGGATAACGATATAATCTATCTTACATTAGATGATGATACCGAATTAGAGTGCAGCGTTTTAGGTATATTTGAAGTTGAAGATGTTGAATACATTGCACTTTTACCACTAGGAGAAGAAGAAGTGCTACTTTATAGATATATCGAACTTGAAGATGAAGAGTTTGATTTATTACCAATTGAAAATGAAGAAGAATTTCAAACTGTATCAGAGGCTTTCGAGGCTCTATTCATGGAAGAGGACGACTTTGTAGAGTATGAAAATTATGATGAATTAGAGGATGATAAAGAATAATTTATAGGAGCGCTTTGCCTTTTGGCAAAGTGCTTTTATACAATTTTGGAGGTTGATATGTATAAACTAATAGCAATAGATTTAGATGGGACATTGCTAGATGATAATAAGAAGATATCAAGGGAAAACCTAGGTACAATAAATGAACTAATTAGAAAAGGATATGAAATAGTCATTGCTACAGGGAGAAGATATTGGTCTGCAAAGGAATTGACTAAGGAAATAGATAGCCATATGACCATTCTAGCAAATAATGGGAATATTGTTAGGAATTCGGAGAATGATAAGGTTATAATATCCAAGTATCTTAATTTAGAAGATTTTAAGGTTATTATTGAAGAAGGAAAGAAAAGAGATCTTCATCCAATAGTTCACATAGATGGCTATGATGAAGGCATAGACATAATAATTGAATTTGATAAAGATCACTATGATTATATAGGTAATGATAATAGATTTAAAAAGGTAGATAACTATTTAAAAATAAAAGATGATAAAATATTAGCGATTGTCTATGGAGATTCTAAGGATTTACTTTATCCATTTTATGAAGATATAAAGAATAAGTATCCAAATTTGTATAATATTCATTTAATGGAAAATATAAAACTAGCAGAATCAATGTTAGAAATAATGAATCCACTTGGCAGTAAGTGGCTTAGTTTAATGGAATATGCTAGTGAATTGAATATTAGGCCTGAAGAAATAATTGCAATTGGTGATGATAATAATGATTTAGAAATGATAAAAAATTCAGGTCTTGGTATAGGGATGAAAAATGGTAGCCCTTTAATAAAATCTGTAGCTAAAATAATTACAGAAAAAGATAATAATGAATCTGGTGTTGCTTTTGTATTAAAAAGGGTATTAGATATATAAAGGAGGAAAAGCTTGAATCAAATTACAGTATATAATACCTACTCCAAATATTTAAGTGATAAATTTGGAGAAAAGGTATATAAATTACCAGTAAGCCTACCTCTAACATGCCCAAATAGAGATGGGGCAGTAGGTAGTGGTGGGTGTATATTTTGTGGTGAGGAAGGTGGATCCTTTGAGAATTTGTCTTCTTCAATATCTATAAGAGAACAGCTTAAAAGAAACAAAGATTATATAGGTGGTAAATATAAGGCGAGAAAATTTATAGCATATTTTCAAAATTTTACAAATACTTATTTGCCATTTAACAATTTTAAAGAGTGTATAGAAGAAGCTTTGATAGATGACATAGTTGGAATATCTATATCAACTAGGCCTGATTGTATTAATGATAAATATCTAGACTATCTGTCTAAGATAAAAGATGAATATAATATTGATATAACAATTGAGCTAGGACTTCAGACAGTAAACTATCTTACTTTAAAGAAAATCAATAGGGGTCATACCTTAGGAGAATATATAGATGCTAGTATAAGAATTAAGAAATATAATATTAGAAACTGTACTCATATTATTTTAAATCTTCCATGGGATAATAATATTGATGTAGTAGAAAATGCAAAGATATTATCAGCATTAGGTATAGAGGAAATAAAACTTCATGCTTTATATATAGTAGATGGAACATCTTTAGGGGATTTATATAAGAGAGGAGAAATATCTTTAGTATCTAAGGAAGAATATATAGAAAGAGTAATCTTGTTTTTAGAGCATCTTGATCCTGCTATTGTAGTACAAAGAGTTATAGGTAGGGCTCCAGAGGAAAATTTGTTATTTGTTAATTGGAATGAATCTTGGTGGAAAATCAGAGATGAAATAGTATCTATTATGGAATCTAGGAATACTATGCAAGGCGCTAAGTTTAATTACTTGAATGGAAAAGGAATTAAAAAATTCCAATAATTTTGTAAAATAAAAGAGGGTTTTCTTAAATTATGTCGAATATATATTATAAGAAAAACTTCTATTCAATCATTAGAGGTAGCTTTTCTTGAAATTCATAGACGGAAAGTTCAAAGTGAACAAAATAATAAAGTAGAACTTTCCTATTCATTATAATAAATAAAAGAAAGGTAGAGGTGGTTAGTCATGGTTAAATTAATTTTAGGTGAAAAAGGTTCAGGCAAAACAAAGTGGTTAATTGACAACGCTAACAAAGATATGAGGGAAGGCAATGGTAATATTGCTTTTATTGATGTGGATGACGACCATATATTTACTTTAAATTATAATGTAAGACTAATTAATGCCATGGAGTTCAATATATTGAATGTTGAATCTTTCTATGGCTTTTTGTGTGGCCTAATTGGCATGGACTATGATGTAGAAAAAGTCTATGTAGATAGTATATATAAAGTAATTAGACTTGATATTGATAGTTTAGAAAAATTGGTAAAGGACTTAAAGGTAATATCTGAGAAATTCCAAACAGAAATTTTTATAAATGTTGATTATACTATGGAACAAATACCAGAACATCTAAAAGAATATTGTATAGAACTAGAAGTAGAGTATGCAGTATAAAACAAAAGGCAGGATTTTTATATCCTGCCTTTTTAAGTATCCCTTTTAATTATCTCATGCTATTATCTGGTTGGAATGTAACACAGTCCGTTTCATTTGATGATGTTGCATTTCTTGGACGAATTTCAATTTTTCCTGCTGTACACTGATCTCCATCTTTATAATAGTGACAAGTATTTACTACACATTTTACTCCGTCAATAACTTCATGATTGTGCATAAGAAATCTCCTTTCAATAAATATTTTCTACAACATTAGTTTAGGTAATTTATCAAAATTTATTCTTTATTAGAGTTTAAATAAAATGGGAAATAGGGTAGAATATTTATATTAGATAAGAAGGGTGATATAATGTCAAAAAAAGAAAGACTTGATAAAATACTTGCTAATATGGGATATGGTAGCAGAAAAGATGTAAAAAAGTTTATAAAAGATGGCAGAGTAAGAGTAAATAATCTTGTTATTTTAGATAATGAATTCAAAGTAAGTCCCTATGAAGATGAGATTTTTTTTGGTGAAGAGGAAGTTTTATATAGAGAATACATATATCTTATGATGAACAAGCCTCAGGGATTAGTTTCGTCTACTGATGATCCTAGAACTAAAACGGTAATAGACTTACTAGATAAAGAACATTTAATTTATAAGCCTTTCCCTGTAGGTCGATTAGATAAAGATACTGAAGGATTACTCCTAATAAGTAACGATGGAAAGTTAGCCCATGAATTATTATCTCCTAAAAAGGGAGTAAATAAAAAATATTATGCTGAAGTAGATGGATATGTAGAGGATAAATATATTGAAGCCTTTAAAGAAGGAGTTACCTTAGATGATGGGTATAAAACTTTACCAGCAGATTTAGAGATAATAAATGGTAATATTATATCCAAGGTTTATTTAACTATACAAGAGGGAAAGTTTCATCAAGTAAAAAGGATGTTTGAAAGTATAGGAATGAAAGTTTTATTTCTAAAAAGAGTTTCTATGGGACCTTTGGAATTAGATATAACATTGAAACCAGGTGAATATAGGGAATTGACAGAAGTTGAGATAAATTTATTAAAAAATCACGTAAGTATGATATAATGTAATTAAAATTAAAATTAGATAGGGTGTGTAGTTTGGATTTTTATATTAGAAAAAGGGGCAATTTTGAAACGTTTTTTGATAATAGGTCCTCTATAATAGTTGAGTTTGAAAAAGGAAATATAACTAAAAGGCAATTTTTAGAATATAATTATGAGCTAGTAATGAGAATGAATTTAAAACCTTTTTTAAGGATAGATAGCTATGAGATGGGAATGTATAATTATCAATATTATAATGTTTTAGCTAAGTATTTTAATATGTTAGCAAAAGAAGTAAAAAATACTAAAAAGCATCAAAAATACTATAACTATTATTTAAACAAGGGAAACAATTATTATCATGAAAAAGATAAGGCGGCCCTTAGTTTGCTCAAGTACTTAGAATTTAAAGGAGTAGAAGCATATTTTATTAATGTCAATTCGAAACTCCTAAATGACAAGCTTTATGAAATTGTACTCCTTGATTATAAGGAAGCAATATTTCATTCTAAAGCCCTTTGGCTATTAGATGTACTTAAAAAAGAAGGGGTATTTATAGACGAGAAAAAAGTGTCTTTAATAGATGAATATATAAATGAAACATATTAAATAAACTAGAAAGTCTTCAACATGGAAGACTTTCTAGTTTATTTTGAAAGCAATTTAATTATCTCTTCTAAAGTACTATTAGCTTTAATTTCATAATCTCCAGATTTTAATTTAGTATCAAGTTTTAATTCTTGCGCTTTTTGAACAAAATCAGTTCTACTAGATATAAGCCCATTTGATTCTAAAATACTGCCGATTTTAGATGGTAATGAACCAGCAGGTATTGTTATTTTAACTATTTTATCACTAGGTTCATTTACACTATTATTAGAATCTTCGGGAGGAGTTTCTGATGACTCATCATCTTTAATATCGTCCTCAGATTTATCATTTGCAGCTTGGTCATTAGGTTCTTCAATATCTATTGGAGAATCAGGCTCATTATCCTTATTGTCTTCAAGAATTACATCATTCTTTGGTGGTACATCTAATGCATCCTTTGCGAATAGAAGGTCAAGTCTCCAACCTATAACAAATACTACAATACCTATTATTCCTATCATAATTATGTAGTCTATGGAATCATATAGCATGTCCTTTATTGTTTCAAAAAAGTTTTTCATAATTTCACCTCGCTAAAGAACTTTTGTAAAAATTTAGGTTTTAATTCCAGAATAGTGTATAATATAATTATAACATAAGAATTTAGAAAAGGTGAGAAAACTTTGAGAGAAATTATAATAGACAAAAATGAAAGTGACCAAAGATTAGATAGATTTTTAAAGAAATACTTAGCTGAAGCACCCCAAGGTTTTATATATAAAATGCTTAGGAAAAAGAATATAAAGGTAAATGATGCTAAGGCTCAGCCAGAGACTACTATATATGAAGGTGATAAAGTACAGCTTTATTTATCAGATGAAACTATCGATAAATTTATAGCCCAAAAAGAAGAAGTTAAATCAAAACTTATACCTAATATCATATATGAAGATGACAATATTATATTGATAAATAAACCAGTAGGTATATTATCCCATGGTGCGTCGGGAGAATTTGAAGAAAATATAGTAGATAGTATGATTTCCTATTTAATTCAAAAAGGAGATTTTGTGCCTAGAATTGAAAAAACCTTTACACCATCTATATGTAATAGATTAGATAGAAATACTTCTGGTATAATAATTGGGGCTAAAAATTATCAATCATTAAAGGCAATAAATGAGGCTATAAAGGCTGGAAATATAAGAAGGTTTTATAAGACTATAGTCAAAGGGAATATAAAGAAAGAGTTTACTGCAGAAGGTTATTTATCAAAGGATGAAGATAAAAATAGAGTAACAGTCCATGAGGATGATTCAGAAGGATCAAAAAAGATCACAACCGTTATTAAGCCTTTGAAAAATAATAACGGATATTCTTTGCTTGAAATTGAATTAATTACAGGGAGGACCCACCAAATAAGAGGACATCTATCTTCTCTTGGCTACCCAGTGATTGGAGATAGAAAATATGGAAACAGAGAAATAAATAAAAGATTTAATGAAAAGTATTCACTAGATAATCAATGGCTCCATGGGTATAGAATAGAATTCCATGGGTTACAAGGCGAGTTCCAGTACTTAAATGATAAGAGTTTTGTTAGTGAAGTAGCTGGAAAGGAAAAAGATATAGAAAAAGATTTATTTGAGTTTTAGGGGGTGTTAGAATGACTGACAAGGTCAAGATTTGTGTAGAAGGAATTGGAGAAATAGAGTTAGAGAAAGGTAAAGAACTAAAGGATTTAGCAATAAAAGTTTTTGGAGATGAATATAGGAAATATTTAGGAGCTAAGATAAATAATGAAGTTTTCAATCTAGGTAAAATTATTGAAGAAGATATTAATGTAAAGTTTTTAGATATCACAGATATAGATGGATATAGAATATATACTAGGACCATTTCTGCAGTTTTTATAATGGCTTGCAAAGAACTAATGCCGGAAAGAACTATTAGAATAGAACATTTCTTAGGTGAAGGTCTTTATGCAACATTTGAAAAGGGATATTCTATAACATTTAAAGAGCTAGAAGAAATACAGAAAAAAATGAGAGAAATAATCCAAAATGATTTTCTCATAGTAAGAAAAAAGGTTCCAAAAGATAAGGCTATTGAACTTTTTAAGAAATATAAATATTATGATAAGATAAGGCTTTTTAATACTTTAGATAGAGACGAAATAGATATATATAATATTGGCGGTCATATAGATACCTACCATGGATTCTTAGCTCCAACTACAGGATATGTGGATGTTTTTAACCTTAGATACTATTATCCTGGTGTTCTAATTATGTTTCCAAGTATGAAATCCAATTATGGGATACCTGAATTTAAAGAACTAAAAAAATTGTCTAAGATTTTTAAAGAAGCAAATAATTGGGGAGATATACTAGATTTAGCATATATAGGTTCACTAAATGAAAAAATACTAGATGGAAGTATAGCTGAGGTAATCAGGGTATCCGAAGCACTTCATGAAAAGAAAATTGCTAATATTGCAGATAAAATTTGTGAAGATGATGATATCCATCTGATTTTAATAGCAGGGCCTTCGTCTTCAGGGAAAACTACATTTTCTAAAAGACTAGAAGTGCAGCTTAAGGTCAATGGAAAAAGACCAATATCCATATCTGTAGATGATTATTTTGTTGATAGGGAAAAGACTCCATTAAATGAGGATGGTAGTTATGATTTTGAAACAATAGATGCAATAGACTTAGAAAGATTAAATGAAGATTTAGTAAGATTAATTGAAGGTGAAGAAGTTGAATTGCCTAAATTTAATTTTATTACTGGTAAAAGTGAGAAATCTGGAAAAGCAGTAAAGGTAGATAAAGATCATCCTATAATTGTTGAAGGAATACACAGTTTAAATCCTAAGATGACAAACTATATTCCAGAGAAAAATAAATATAAGATTTATATATCGGCATTAACTCAACTTAATATAGATTCACATAATCGTATTCCAACTACTGATGCTAGACTTATTAGAAGAATTGTTAGAGATATTAAATATAGAGGGAATGATGCTACACGAACTTTGGAAATGTGGTCTGGAGTAAGAAGAGGAGAAGAAAGATATATCTTCCCATTTCAGGAAGAGGCGGATATCATGTTTGACTCTACATTAGTATATGAGTTAGCAGTTCTTAAAAAGCACATAAAACCACTTTTAGAAGAAATAGATAGTACCAATATTTATTATGGAGAAGCAAAGAAACTAATTAGATTTTTAGAATATTTTAGAGATATTGAAGATGAAAGTATAATACCACAAAACTCTATTTTAAGAGAATTTATAGGGAAAACTTATTTTGATATTCACTAATTAATTTTATATTCATTAAGGGGGACAAAATGGAAGCGTTACTTTCTAAAATCATTGAAGATAATAAGGCCTTAATAGCTAAAGGAAAGGTAGCAGATTATATACCAGCACTTGCCAATGCAAATCCTAATAATATAGGGATTTGTATTATGGATATAGATGGAAATATATATAAGGCAGGAGATTATGAGGTAAAATTTACGATTCAGAGCATATCAAAGGTTATGAGTTTGATGTTGGCTATAATGGATAATGGTGAAGAGCAAGTATTTAAAAAAATAGACTATGAACCTACTGAGGAACCATTTAATACATTGTTTAAACTAGACCTACCTCATACAGTTAAACCTTCTAATCCCATGATAAATTCAGGAGCTATTGTAACTACATCCTTGATTAAAGGAAATGGAGAGGAGAAGTTTAATAGACTTTTAGATTTTATTAGAGTAGTTACACAAAATCCAAATATAACATATAATGATGAAGTATACTTATCTGAAAAGGACACCGGACATAAAAATAGGGCCATGGCTTACTTAATGAGATCCAGAGGCTTTATTGAAGGTGATGTAGAAGAAATATTAGATGTATATTTTAAACAATGCTCTATAGAAGTAACTACAGTTGATATTGCTAGAATAGGATTATTTGTAGCCGATAGATGTAGCCAAAATAATAAAATATGTGATACTAGGATAGCTTCAATAGTAACAGCTATTATGGCTACCTGTGGTATGTATAATTTTAGTGGAGAATATGCAGCAACAGTAGGTATACCATCTAAGAGTGGAGTAGGTGGGGGGATACTAGGAACAATACCTCACAAAGCGGGTATAGGTATATTTAGTCCAGCATTAGACGAATATGGTAACTCTATTGTTGGATATGGAATTATGAGAGATTTATCTAAGGAATTAAAATTAAGTATATTCTAAAGAAATGGAGGGAGATTATCCCTCCCTTTCTTTAGAAAGAAAGGGGAATAAGATGAATTATCAAATCGCCATATGTGATGATGAATCCATTATTTGTAATTTATTGGAAGGGATGGTTAGAAGGTGGGCTAAAAAGAATAATATACATATAAAAGTTCATGTATTTTCTGCTTCAGAATCTTTTCTGTTTGCATATGAAGATGATAAGCGTTTTGATATTTTACTTTTAGATATTGAAATGTCAGGTATGAATGGAGTTGATTTAGCCCAGATTATTCGAGGTAAAAATAAATCAATTCAGATTGTATTTATAACAGGCTATATGGATTATATTGCTCAAGGATATGATGTGGAAGCTTTGAATTATCTTTTAAAGCCAGTAAATGAAGAAAAATTATTTGAAGTCTTAGATAAGGCAAGGGAGAGAGTTTCAGTTAGTGATAAGATTATATACATAGAATCATCTGGGGAGATGATTCAATTACCTTTACATAACATCCTTTATGCTGAAGTAAATCGTAATTATATAACTATTTATACCTTGGAAGGTAAGTATATTAGAAAGCAGACCTTAAGGGATTTAGAAGATGAACTAGATGAACGGTTTTTCAGAGCAGGACGTTCTTTTCTAGTTAATTTAATGCATATAAAAAGGACAAGCAAGGCGGAAATAGAACTTAAAAATGGAGATATTATCCCTTTGTCTCGTGGACGCTACGAAGCAATTAATCAGGCCATCATTAATTATTTCTAGGAGGAAGTCAATGAGTTTTTTTCAGGGGAAGCAAAGAAAGCAAATAGAAGTATATCAGAAAGAATTGATGAGAATTCATTATAATGAAGTAGAAAACATGTATAAAGATATGCGCGGGTGGAGACATGACTTTAAAAATCATTTACAGATATTAAAAGGACTAGCAATTGAAGGAGATCTTGAAGCTGTAAAAGAATATCTAAATCAATTAGAAGTTAGCTTAATAGAAATTGAACCTCGTGTTAAAACAGGGAATAAGATGACAGATGCTATATTAAATAGCAAGATTTCCCTTGCTAAGTCAAATGATATAAAAGTAATTGCTGATGCTCATATACCCATAGCACTAAGCACATCGGAAACAGACCTTAGTATAATTATAGGTAATTTACTAGATAATGCTATAGAATCAAATCTAAAAATACCCCCAAGTGAACGTTTTATAAGAATATACATGGATATGAAAAATACCCAACTGTATTTAACCATTACCAATGCTGCTGAGCCTGTAAAGAAAAAGAAACTATCTGGGATATTTACTTCTACTAAAGGTGCTGACCATGGTTTAGGTCTAATACGTATAGATGAAGTAGTTGAACGAAATGGTGGATATTTAAAACGAAACAGCGAAGAAGGGGCATTTACCACTGAAGTTTTGTTACCTCAATAATAACCTAATTAATATAAATTCTTTCGTCCCCCCATCCATACATTTTATCCCCTAAATATTTTTGAATTTACATTTTTGATATACTTTAGTTACTGAATAGTAATAATAGATAAAGGAGAATAGGTATATGAAATATGTAAAAGAACCACCTAAACATGGAGTCTTTAGCAATATAGCTTTTATGTTAAAGCAAGCTAAGGAAGCTGCACCTAGTGTAATTTGGCTTGCAATTTTTATGGCTATACTAACTGTTGGTCTACAACTCATACAGTTATTGTTTACACCAGCCATTCTTCAAGCTATAGAAGAGCAGAAGTCATTATATGATTTATTGTTTCTGGTTTTCCAATTTACAATAATATTACTAATAATTAATGCACTTCTTGCCTACATACGAGAGAATACTCTATTTGGACGTGTAGAAACTCGAGTGAATTTGATTTCAAAGGTTTCAAAAAAACAAGGAACTACATCCTATCCTAATATTTTTAACTCAGATTTTCAAAAACTATCAGACCGTACAGCAATAGCTCTTTCTTCAAACGATGAGCCTGGTGAAGCTATTTGGGAGACCATTTCTCTCATTTTAGGAGGGCTTTTAGGCAGTGTTGTATATCTGACTTTGATGTCAAGAGTTGATTCATGGATTATCTTATTAACAATAGGAACTACGATTGCAAGTTTTCTTTTTAGTAAAGGTATCAATGAATGGGGATATCGTAATAGAGATGAGATTGCAAATATTTCTAAAGAAATAAATTATTTAATGGGACGCTCTAGTAATCATATAGATGCAAAAGATATACGAATGTTTAATATGAAGCCTTGGCTGGATGAAGTACATGAAAAAGCCTTTAAACTATATAGAAATTTTAAATTTAAATCTCAAAGAATCTATTTTGGTGCTGATTTAATTGATTTGATTCTAACACTATTACGTAATGGGATAGCCTATACATATTTAATTACTCTAACAATAGACGGAGATTTAAGTGTCGCTACTTTTATGCTATTATTTAATACAATAAATGGATTGACACAATTGATTGGCAGCTTACTGAAAAACATTACAAAACTATATAGAGAGAGCTTAGAGATATCTGCTATTAGGGAGTTTTTAGATTTTCCAGAGCCATTTAAGTTTGAAGATGGTCTAGGAATTGAGCCTAATCATAAAGGAGAATATTCAATTGAGCTAAGGCATGTTTCCTTCAGATATCCTGGTGCAAAAGAAGATACGCTAAAAGATATAAATCTAACTATTCATCCTGGAGAAAAATTAGCAATTGTAGGGCTCAATGGAGCTGGAAAGACTACATTAGTGAAGCTAATAACTGGTCTATATGATCCAACAGAAGGTGATGTCCTGATTAATGGAAATCCAATAAAGGATTTTAATCGTCGTCATATATATAGACATTTTGGCGCAGTGTTTCAACAATTTTCACTTATAGCCGGTTCTGTATATGAAAATATTGCCCAAACTAAAGAAGAAAATATTGATTTAAATCTTGCAAATTTAGCTATTAATCAGGCTGGACTATCTGAGAGAGTGAGGCGTTTAACTAAGGAAGGACATACAAAACTAATCAAGGATGTATATGAGGATGCTATAGAATTATCTGGTGGTGAATTACAGAGACTGATGCTGGCACGTGCCTTATATAAGGATGCACCAATTTTGATATTAGACGAACCTACTGCCGCATTGGACCCTATAGCTGAAAATGAGATATATCTCCACTATAATGAGATGACAGAAGGGCGTACATCCCTATTTATTTCACACCGCTTAGCATCTACCAGATTTTGTGATCGTATTATATTTGTTGGAGATGGTAAAATTCTTGAAGAAGGAACCCATGATGAGCTGATGAAAAAAGATGGATTATATTCAAATTTATTTAATGTCCAAAGCCGTTATTATAGGAAAGAAGGAGCTATGACCAATGAAGGATAAAAAATCAATCTGGAGGAGAAATCTTCGTTCATTTAAACTGTGGTGGTGTATATCTCCAAATTTATTAATCGTAGGATTCATATCGACCTTGATGGAAGCATTAAAGCCATTGGTCCCCATATATTTAACAGCTCGGCTGGTAAATGAGTTAGCTGGTAATCGTGATATAGGAAAGATAAGGTTTTGGGCTATATCATTAATTATGATAACTTTTCTTATTAACCTAATTGCCTCTATTATTTCCCGCTGGCAGCAAGCAGAAGAATCCCTTGTATCTCAGCATTTGGAACGATTGTATTATGATAAGTTTCTGGGAATGGACTTTAAGTATATTGATGCTGCCAGTACACAACATTTACGTTCTCAAATTAGGCAGAATGATAATTGGAGTAGCTGGGGTATGCGTCATAGTATAACTATTATGAAAAAAGGAATGCAGGCTATTTTTATTATAGTAGGAGCTTTAGCACTTTCACTACAATTGTTTTTAACTCCTGTACCAGAAATAAAAAATGGATTTCAGCTATTAAATACCTGGTGGTTTAGTATATTTTTTATAACTATAGTTGTTGGATTAACCATATTATCTCCACTATTACAAAATAATGGAGATAAATACTGGGCAAAGGCTTCAGAAGGGGCAAAGATGGGTAATCGATTCTTTAGTTTCTTTGGTTTTAGAATGTTCTACGAGTTAGAGCGTGCCACTGATATGAGAATGTATCGTCAGGACATAATTGCTTTAGAAAAATTCAAAGAGGATAAAGCCTTTGGTTTAGATGGAGAATTAGCCAAGTTTGCCAAAGGACCTATGGGATTATTAAAATCAGGTTCACAGGCTATAGCAAGTATATTGATGGGAATTATTTTCTTGTATGTTGGGATAAAGGCTTGGGCGGGAGCTTTTGGTGTAGGTGAGGTTACTCAATATGTAGGTGCATTATTAGCTTTAACAAATGGAATATCACTTTTAGTTGAAAGTCTAGGATTAATGAGAAACAATGCTGAGTTTTTAGATACGACCTATGAATTCTTAGATATTCCCAATGAAATGTATCAAGGTAGTCTCACTGTTGAGAAAAGATCTGATCGAAAATATGAAATTGAAGTAAGAAATGTTTCTTTTAAATATCCAGAAACAAATGAATGGGCATTGAATAATGTATCTGTGAAGTTTAATATTGGTGAGCGTTTAGCAATAGTAGGAGCCAATGGTTCAGGTAAAACCACATTAATTAAACTATTATGTAGATTATATGATCCAACAGAAGGAGAAATATTACTAAATGGTATTGATATTAGAAAATATGATTATAAGGAATATATGTCTATTTACTCAGTAGTATTTCAAGATTTCAAGCTATTTTCACTGCCTCTTGGTGAGAATATAGGAGTTTCATTAGATTATAATAGAGAGCGAGCTTATCAGGTATTAGAAGAAGCAGGACTTGATATAAATAAAGGTAATTTTCTCGATGGTTTAGACACTTATTTGTATAAGAATATATCTGAAAAAGGAGTAGAGGTTTCTGGCGGAGAAGCTCAGAAGATAGCAATTGCAAGAGCATTATATGACGATGCTCCTTTTCTAATATTAGATGAGCCAACAGCATCACTAGACCCCATAGCAGAGGCTGAGATATATCAACAACTTAATCAAATAATAGGTGATAAAACGGCAATTTTTATTTCACACAGACTTTCATCCTGTCGTTTTGCTGACCGTATAATAGTATTTGATAGGGGTAAAATTATAGAACATGGTACACATGATACACTTGTACAAGAAAAGAGTAGCAAATACTATGAATTATGGCAGTCTCAGGCACAATATTATTTATAAGAGATTATATGAGGAAAATTAAGTGGAGGGATATTATCCCTCTATTATTATTTATACTTATTGTAAATAAGGTCAAACTATAATAGAATTAAATTAACATATGAAAAGGGTGATTACATGAGGTATAGGGTAATAGGACTTATATTAATAGCATTTGTTATATTTACAGTTGGCTGCAAGAAAGATAATTATGATTCGGAAAAACCAGATATAAATGATTCTAATGATATTGGTGAGGATGATGAAACACAAGTAGATTCCATAGAAGACAAAATTAAATCAATGTCTTTAGACGATAAAATAGGTCAATTAATGATTATTGGTTTTGATGGAGTGAATTTCAATGAAGAAGTTCTAGGTTTTATTGAAGAATTTAAAATTGGAGGTTTTATATTATTTGCAAGAAATATTGTAGATGAAAATCAGACATTAAAACTTTTAAATGATATAAAAAAAGCGAACTCTAATAATATTCCTTTATTCCTATCTATAGATGAGGAAGGTGGCAAGGTTAGTAGATTACCTAAATCATTTGTAAGACTTCCTGAAGCCATGACAATTGGAGATAAAAATGATAAAGATATTTCTTATAGATTAGGCAATATTTTAGGTGAAAGAGTTAAGTCCTTAGGTTTTAATATAGACTTTGCACCTGTATTAGATATAAACTCTAATCCTAAAAACCCAGTAATAGGGAAGAGAGCCTTTGGTACTACACTGGAACAGGTTGTAAGCAATGGAATAGAGGTAATGAATGGAATAAAGGATGTAGGAGTAATTCCAGCAGTAAAAC
Source organism: Bacillota bacterium (assembly GCA_023388495.1). Lineage (GTDB taxonomy): Bacteria > Bacillota > Clostridia > Tissierellales > Tissierellaceae > Tissierella. Next base: position 150,001 of record JAEWGC010000011.1, read on the forward strand.
ATTTTCCAGGTCATGGAGACACAAGTGTTGATTCCCATGTGAATTTACCAAAAGTAAATAAAACCATAGAAGAATTAAAATCATTTGAATTAATTCCATTTAGAGAAGCTATTGAAAAAGGAGTAGATATTGTAATGGTTGCCCATATACTATATCCAGAGATAGATGGAGCATATCCTGCAACAATGTCTTCTGTCATAATTCAAGAGATTCTAAGAGATGATTTAGGCTATGATGGTGTGGTAATATCTGATGATATGACTATGGGTGCAATAGTAGAAAATTATCATTTAGAAGATGGTGTATTATCATTTCTAAAGTCTGGTGGAGATATAGCCTTAGTATGTCACGGAAAAGATAATCCGAGAAAGGTATTTGACAAGATAAAAAATGCAGTAGAAACAGGGGAATTAAGTGAAGAAGATATAGACATGAAAACTTATAGAATCCTAAAGCTTAAGGAAACATATGAATTGGAAGATAGGGAGATTAATTCTATAGATATAAAAGCATTAAATAACGAAACTAAAGAACTAATAAAGAAGATTAATAGATAATATAAAAAGAGGTGTTTCTATGGAAGGTTATTTAAAAGTCCGAGATGGTATAGAAATTTTTTATAGAAAAGATATTATAGAATCGCCGAGAGGTATAGTTCTAATTAATCATGGGTTTGCAGAACATCTTGGAAGATATAACTATATAACACAAAGGCTCAATCATGAAGGATACAATGTATATCGCTATGATTTAAGAGGTCATGGTAAGACAAAATCAGTAAAAGGTCATATAGATTCCTATGAGGACTTTATATTAGATTGTGATGATATAGTAGAACTAATTAAAAGAGAAAATGAGAATTTACCTATTTTTATTCTTGGACATAGTATGGGGGGATTTATCACATGTTTATACGGGTTAAGGTATCCTGATAAACTTGAGGGACAAATATTCTCAGGTGCTGCTGTCAATACTTTGCCAAGAGCTAAAGGCTATAGATCCTATTTATATGAATTTTTAAATATATTTGGGAAAAACATAAGAATTAAAAATCCTGTTACTAGAGATATATGTAGGGATGAGAAGGTTATAACAGAGTATACAGAAGACTCATTAGTATTAAAAGATGCAACATTAAACTTTTATGTACAATTTTTAGTAAAGGGAAGAAGGTATATTAATAAAAATATTAAAAAATATACCTATCCATGTTTCATTGTTCATGGAGGGGCAGATAAAATAGTGCCTAAAGAAGTTGCATACTACCTATATAACAATATATCCTCTAAGGATAAAGAAATAAAAATATATGATAATCTATATCATGAAATTTTAAATGAAAAGGAAAAAAATCAGGTAGTAGATGATATATTATTCTGGTTAAATCATAGGGGGTAATATTTTGATAATTGGGATAGGATTTATATCAATAGGTATGTTTATTTATATAGAGGGAAATTATGATATAAACAATGTAAATGGAGAAAGAGTTATTAGTAAAAAGAAAGATATTATCAAAGATAGAATATATAGATATAAGATTTTAACATCTGTATTTGCAGTACTCCTTGGAATGTTTAGAATCATAAGTTCAATTATATATTAAGGTGATTTATTATGACTAAGAAAATACTAAGATTAATAGTTTTGATTTTTATATTATTGCTACCTAGAGTTGTATTTGGAGAAGATATAAACTCCATTATAGTAGTAGTTGATGAATTATCAATAAAAACTATAGAAGAGCTATCTTTAGACAAATATAGTTTAGGATTTGTAAATTTAAAAACCAGGTCACCATATACGGAAGAGGGGTTATATCTATCCATAAACACAGGAAGAAAACTAAGCTTAAAAGAGGTAGGGAAAAAGGATATTAAAATTGACTATCTAGGTGATATACTAATCAGGGAAAAGGTTTCATATATTGGGCAGGGAAAAGGTAGTCTTTTAATAGGAAATAAAGAGGGAAAAGTTGATTATAGTCAAGATTTGGTATCATATGATTATAATTGGCTAATAGAGAACACAAATAACTTCCTAGATAAATCTAAGGTTCTAGTTTTAGAATATGATTTTCAACAGGATTCTAGTAGGATAGAAATTTTAAATAGATATTTAGAGCATTATAAAGACAACAAAATAATCGTTTTACCCAAAGCTGTAGCAATGGAAGATAAATATCTATTAAATAAATATCTTGCTCCCGTTGTTTATATTCATAAGGATAATAATGGAATACTTAATAGCCCATCTACGAAGAGAGAAGGATTTGTAGCCTTAGAAGATATTTCGGCTCAAATAAAAGATACATATGGTTATACAAAGAAAACAGATATAGGGAAGCCCTTTAAAATCATAGAATTAGAGGACCCTATAGATGAATTTAAAGATATATATAAGAAAAATATAAATCTATTAATTATTGCATATTTATTCCATGGAATGACCTACTCTGCACAAGTATTACTTGGAATATGGATGTTAAAGTTCAATAAAATCGACAGATGGGTATATAGTATTTATGCTTTTGTAGCAGTAAACATCTGTATCTCCCTGCTATTGGGTATATTCGAATTCCATAAGAATATTTTTGTTTATTTAGTAGTTAATTTATTGATATCCTATTTAGTTACAGATTTTATTATAAAAAGAAAATGGGATATAATAAATTTCATTAGCATATTAACATATGGTCTAATAGTCGTGGGAACTTGTCTTTATTCAAAAATGATTTACAATTCATATATAGGATTTAATAATCTTATATATGGAGCTAGATATTATGGGTTAAATAATGGAATAATGGGTGTCTTGTTAGCCACTTCTATATTATGTTTCTTTGATATAATTAAATGTAGAGAAAATAATAGCTTAAGAAAAATCATAGGATTATTTATTTTTACAATTAATATGGTAACATTATCCACTTATTTTGGTGCAAATACAGGTGGATTTATAACATCTGTTGTATTATTTGGAATTATGGTTTATAGTTTGTTTTTCTCTAATAAAAGAATAGTTAAAGGCTTGTTATTATTTCTTTTAATAGGGGTCTTTATATTTGGCTTAAATATAATGTTTGATAATTTTAGTGGAGAAAATACGCATGCTTTGGGATTTTTTTATAGATTAAAAGAAAATGGATTAAGTGAATTGATTTCCCTTGTGTCATTCAAGGCTACTGAGCTTTTTAAATTAACAGTACTACCGCCATTTTCCATAGTGTTAATTTTTCAAGGCATTATACTTAAGAAGCTTAAAAAAGATATAATTGATAATAAAGAGTTAAAAAAAGAAGCAATGATAATTCTCACTACTTCCTTAATTGGCTTTATATTAAATGATACAGGAGTTATTACATTAATTTATATGATTCACTATCTAAATTTAAATATAATTAGCCGTAGATTAAATGTCCAATAAAATCATTCTTCTATCTGAAGTTTAGAAATGATAAGAACTGCTATAGTTGCTGAAATCGTTGCGATACATAGCATAAGTTTAAATCCACCTATAGTATAGATAAGAGGACCTATTATACTATAGAATGTTATGGTAATGGCATTCATAGTGTAAAATAAGCTCATAAAGGTTCCCCTTTTTTCTGGTACAACTTCAGAGGCTAAGGCCTGATAGGAAGTCCATCCACCATCTAATCCGAAGGAAAATAAGGTTACAAATCCTAATACTAGAGTTAAGGAATTAAGAAAAGGTATAGGTGCCAAGGAGAATATGGTCATAATAAACAATCCCTTAGATAACCTATATTTGCCTAGCTTGTCTGAGAAAATTCCTGAAAAAAGAATACCAGAAATAGTTCCGATAGCTATAATAGTATATGCAAAACCTATATTTACCTGAGAAAGATTAAAGTGATTTGAAAGATAAATACTTAAATAATTTAATAAAAGTGATGGGCTAGTTAGTAATAAAAATACTGTGATTAATATCTTTTTAGCCGTAGGGTTTTTAAGCAAGGATAAAAACTCATTCTTATCTACCTTAACCTCAGGAGATTTCTTGGTTTCAGGTAAGTTCTTAAAGAGAATTAAAGCAAAGATGCCTAAAACAGCTAAAGGAATATATATTACTGTTAGATTATTATACTTACTAACTAAATAAGTAGCATATATTGGACTAAAAAGTATGGCTATACCGAAGGCTGCTCTTAAGAGTCCAGAAGCCTTGCCACGATTCTCATAGGATATAAACTCTGATATGTAAGATAGGTTTGTACCACTTATTGAGAAATAAGAAAAACCAATAAATATCCTTGCAAAGGCAAATAGATATGGTGATTTAGCAAGTCCTCCTATTATGGAACCAATAATAAATAGTATTAAGGATATAGTTAAGCTTTTTTTCTTACCATATTTATCAGCAAAAACACCTAGATATGGGACAAGGAATCCAACTAATGAATACCCTAAATTAAAAAACATTACCATAGCCTCATTAATAGAAAAGTAGTCCGCAAGAAAAGGAGCCAAGGGACCAATTACACCCATTTCCACAGCTATAATTATCTGGATTAAAAATGTAGCTAAAAACATTAAAATATTGTTCATATTAACCTCCAAATCATAATTGTTAATTAATATATAATATAATACAATTGAAAAAAAAGCAAAACTATTATATAATATTCGTGACTCGAAATATATATTTGCGAAAATTAAGGGGGAGTGAATTACTTGATTAAGAGATTTATATCTTATTACAAACCACATAAAAAACTATTCTTTATAGATATGTTTTTTGCATTGCTTATATCTATATCAGACCTTGTTTTTCCAGTTTTCACAAGGAAGATGATAAATGAGATCATACCAGAGGGAAGAATGGATCTTCTTATAAGATGGACAATTATTATGACTCTATTATTTGTCCTTAGATATATAAGCAATTATATTGTACTATACTGGGGGCATATTTTAGGAGTTAGAATTGAGCATGATATGCGAAGCGATATATTTACACATCTACAGACCTTGCCATTTAGCTATTATGATAATAATAAGACAGGGCATATTATGTCTAGAATAGTCAATGATTTAAGAGATATAACAGAACTTGCACATCATGGTCCAGAGGATCTATTTATATCTTTAGTAATGCTAGTAGGTTCATTTGTTGTATTGATTAGAATCGAATGGAGATTGACTGTAGTTTTATTTACATTTATTCCTATTGTAATATGGTTTGTTATATCTAAAAGGAATAGAATGTCAAACTCTTTTAGAGAGGTAAGGAAAAAGATTGCAAATGTAAATGCCCAGCTTGAAAACAGCATTTCAGGAATTAGAGTCGCAAAGTCATTTACTAATGAAGAATATGAGATTGAAAAGTTTAATGAAGGAAATCTTAGTTTTAGTGATGCTAGAAAAGAATCTTATAAGGTTATGGCTGAGTTTTCAGCGGGGATTGGAGTCATTACTAGTATACTTAATCTATTAGTAATAAGTCTAGGAGGTTATTTTGTATATAAGAATATAATTAACTTTGGAGATTTATTTTCCTTTACACTTTATGTGAATTTCTTTATGCAACCAATTAGAAGATTATCAGAGTTCTCGCAACAACTTCAGGATGGAATGACAGGCTTTGAAAGATTTATTGAGATCATGGATATAAAGCCAGATATTACAGATAAAGAAAAGGCTTTGGAATTAGAAGATGTAAAAGGAGAGATTAGATTTAATAATGTATCCTTTAGTTATAACAATGGTAAGAATACAGTTCTATCAAATTTAAATCTTTCTATAGATGCGGGGAAAACCATAGCACTAGTTGGTCCTTCAGGTGCGGGAAAGACTACTCTATGTCATCTTATTCCAAGATTCTATGAAATTGAAGATGGAGAGATTTTACTAGACAACATAGATATTAGAGATATTAAGATTAAGAGCTTAAGAAAGAAAATAGGGTTAGTACAACAGGATGTATTTTTATTCACTGGTACTATTCGTGATAATATAATATATGGAAATCCAGAAGCCAGTGAAGAAGAAGTTATAGAGGCGGCTAAAAAGGCAAGTATACATGATTTTATTATTTCTTTACCTGATGGATATGACACTTTTATAGGTGAAAAGGGTGTTAAATTATCTGGTGGTCAGAAACAAAGAATTTCAATCGCAAGATTATTTCTAAAAAACCCACCAATATTGGTGTTAGATGAAGCTACATCAGCCCTTGATAATGAAACTGAAATAATGATACAAAAATCCTTGGAAGATTTGTCTAAGGGAAGAACTACTTTAGTAATTGCACATAGACTATCAACAATAAAAAATGCTGACGAAATTTTGGTATTAACCTCGGATGGAATTGCAGAAAGAGGAAACCATGAAGTCTTACTAGAAAAGGATGGAATATATTCTAAATTATATAAATCACAATTTAAGGATTTAATAGAAGAATAGTATCAAAAGCACCTCCCTTAACATATTATATTAGAGGAATATAAAGGGGAGGTGCTTTTATGTATTATGATTATCCTGAATTATATTACAGAATTTATCCAAAGGTTATAGATGCAGTAAATCAGCATTTAGACGAAAATTGTTCTATGGAGGAAATGACAAAAGAACAAATGGATAAGATAGTAGACGATGTATATATAAAGATGGTGCGCGAATGCCCAGAAATACATGAAGATCCATATGAAAGAAGATATAGGGGGAGGGTCAGAGCAGAACAGGGTATATTCTATGGAAGAAGCAGAATTATTAGGGACTTAATAACTATATTGTTAATTTCTGAATTATTTAGAAGAAATCAAAGTTTTTATCCATTATGATAAATAGGCTGAAATCAGCCTATTTTAGTTTGAATACTTGATTTCTGGAAATATATATACATAAGAATAGATACTGTAAAGCCTTTGTAACTAAATATTAATTTATTTGTAACCAATAGAATTAATATTTATAATATGCTAAAATTAAACATATGGTAGAATGAGACAAGTAATAAAGGGGTGAAAACAATGAAAGCAGACAGCAAATCCTTTGTTTTAAAGAAAAGGTATATCATTTTACTTGCTATTGTATTTTTTTTAATTGGAGGTACATCAGTAAAGCTTTTTTATGATTCAAATAATGTAGCTGTGGCTACTAGCGTTTCAAAAACTTTAAATATTATGGGATCCAATAGTCCCGTTAATATAGTTTTAGATGAAGAGATCAAAAGAATTGAAGAAGAAAGAGTTAGGGCTGAAGAAGAATTAAAAAGAATTGAAGAAGAAAAGAGAATAGCAGAGGAAAAAAGGATTGAAGAAGAAAAGAGAATAAAAGAAGAAAAAGCTAGAGAAGAAAAAACAAAAAAAATAGGAGATAAAAAAACAGAAGGGAAGAAAATAGCCTATTTAACTTTTGATGATGGTCCATCAAAAACAAACACACCAGCAATATTAGATATATTATCTCATTATGATATCAAGGCTACATTTTTTATTTTAGGTAAAATGGTAGATTCTAATCCAGATATTTTAAAGAGGACCTATGAGGAAGGGCATTCCATAGGGCATCATTCCTATAGTCATAAATATGGTCATATATATAAAAATATTGAAAACTTTTTAAGTGAAATAAAATCTACAGAAATCGCTCTTAAAAATATTTTAGGAGAAGAGTTTGAAACAAAACTATTAAGATTGCCAGGTGGATCCTATGAAAAATATAAGAAAAAATTTGTAGAGGCAGCAGCTGATCTAGGATATAAAAATTATGACTGGAATGCATTAAATGGTGATGCAGAGGGAATAAATTTATCTAAGGAAAAATTAATAAATAGATTGAAGGCTACAGTAAAGGGTAGAAAAGAAGTTATTATATTAATGCATGACTCAGATTCTAAAAAATCAACAGTTGAAGCTTTACCTGAAATTATTGATTATCTTATAAGTGAAGGATATGAGTTTAGAACTTTAGATTAAGATTAAGGACGTGGTTTTTATGAATAGAACAATTCTTATAGTAGAGGACGAATCTTCCATAAGGAAGTTTATAAGGATAAATCTTGAAAGAGAAGGTTTTAATGTACTAGAGGCTGGCAGTGGAGAAGAAGGAATAGAAATTGCTAAAAAAGAAAAGATTGATATGGTGGTTTTAGACCTTATGCTACCAGGTATGGATGGATTTGAAGTGTGCAAGATTTTAAGAGAGGGTTTTCCAAATTTAGGGATAATAATGTTGACTGCTAAGTCTCAAGACGTAGATAAAATCATGGGCTTAGAGTATGGAACAGATGATTATATGACTAAACCTTTTAATCCTACAGAGTTAATCTTAAGAGTAAAATCTTTAGCGAGAAGAATAGAAACATCAGATGATATAAAGAAAACTACCATAATCAAATCAGATCCTTTTAAAATAGATACCTATTCTCGTAAATTTTATAAAGAAAACTCTGAAATAGAACTTACCCCTACAGAATATTCAATAGCTAAACTTTTTATAGAGAATCCTGGAAAGGCCTTTAAGAGAGATGAAATTTTGAACTTAGTATGGGGCTATGATTTTGTAGGTGATTCAAAAATTGTAGATGTAAATATTAGAAGACTCAGGTCTAAGATAGAAAATGATTCTAGTAATCCAGACTTTATAGAAACTGTTTGGGGAGTAGGATATAGGTGGAAGGATAGATGAAAAGGAGCATAAAAACTCGACTTGTTAAAAACTTTATGCTTATTATTATTATAACTGTAGTTATCTTAGAGGTTGTACTAATAAACGGTGTTAAAGATTATTATTATAAAAATATAGAGGATTTACTCAGTAATCAGATAGAATTTTCTATTGATTATTATTTAAGATATTTTTCTTCTGATATGATAGAAGATACAATAATAGATGATATAGATGTATTTTGGCAACATACAACGGCGGAGGTTCAAATATTAAGCCCAAATGGGGAGCTTTTGATGGATTCCTTAGGGGCTACAAATAATGATCTAGACCTCTTTCCGGATATAAAAAAATCTGTAAATGGAGAAAAAGGAGTTTGGGTGGGAACTGTAGACTATTATGATAGTACTGTGATGTCAGTATCTTATCCAATAAAAGATCAAGATAGGATTATAGGAATTATTAGATTTATTACTTCTCTTAAGGAGACCAATGGAATGGTAAGATCTATCTCCCTATTATTACTAGGTATGGGAGTTATAGTTATTTTTATATCGGGTATGGTAAGTGTTTTTCTCGCTAATTCCATAGTAAGACCTCTTAAAGAAGTGACGGAAGTGGCAGAGAAGATGGCTGACGGTCAATTAAGAGTACGTAGCAATATTAAATTACAGGATGAAATAGGAAAGTTATCAGATACACTAAACTATATGGCAGAGGAATTAATTAAGAAGGAACAAATTAAAAATGATTTTATATCATCTGTATCCCATGAGCTCCGCACTCCGCTTACATCCATAAAAGGATGGGCAATTACTCTAAAGTCTGAAGATTTCGGTGGAAATGAAATCATATCTGATGGTCTTGAAATTATAGAAAAAGAAAGTGATAGGCTTAGTATTATGGTAGAAGAGCTTCTGGATTTTTCTAGATTTGTTTCTGGAAGGATAAAACTGGAAAACTATGAATTTGAAATAAAAGATACTATTGAAATGATTGGAAAGCAATTAACCCCTAGAGCTATAAATAATAGGATTGAATTTATTATAAATATAGATCAAAATCTTGGAGTTATGCTAGGAGATGAAAATAGAATAAAGCAAGTACTTATTAACCTTTTGGATAATGCATTTAAATTTACCTCGGAACAAGGGAAAGTCATTTTAAATGCTCACAAAGAGAATGATATTTTAGTATTAGAAGTAAAAGATACTGGAGTTGGTATATCTGAAGAAGAATTACCAAAAGTAAAGGAGAAATTTTACAAAGGAAAAAACAGTAAATCCCATAGTGGCATTGGATTATCTATTTGTGATGAGATTGTTAAACTTCATAATGGTACAATGGAGATATCCTCTAATATCAATGAAGGAACTAAGGTGACAGTAAAATTACCATTAAGGGAGGTTAGCAAATGAAAAAGGTGTTAATAACTATATGTTTTATAATCCTTATGACTTTCTTAACTTCATGTAGTATTAATAAATTTGAAACTAAGGACAGGATAAAGGCTCCAGAAAATAATTTGCCACCAATACAGGGTAAGTGGACCATAGAAAAAGTTATTGATAGTCCTTATAAAAAGGGAAGTGTTGGAGAGTTAGAGTCCCTAGTTGGTAAAGAAGCTTTATTTCACAAATCTGCTACAGTAGTTGGAGAGGATTATGTTATGGAACCTACTTACAAATTAAAGAATGTGCAACTTGATGATTATTTATTATATAAATATAAAATAGCTCCAGAAGAGTTGCATTTATCTCCAGACAAAGCTCAAATAATAACCATACTTAGCAATAACCAATACTTTTACGAATTTATTAAATATAGTGATGATGAGATGATTGCTTTTGTTGAGGATAGATTTTATTTTTTTAAAAAGAACGTTGATAAGATAAGTAAGGAAGAAATTGACAGATATATAAATATTGAAGAAAATATCATGAGAATTTCAAATATTGAGGAAGTAGATACATTACGTTCTGGAATTCTTCTAGGAATCAAATCCCATGTATATGATGAAATAAATGAAGTAGATAGTTGGAAATATAAAACACTTTGGATTAGGACTAATAATCGTACCATAGCATCAATATATGAAATGGAGGGGCTATTAGTACCAAGGAAAAAGGGGTTTTGGTTAGTAGATGTAACTAGAGAAGAAATAAATGACTCCAAAAATGATAAGATTAAAGCAATTCAGAAGGGTAAATTTAAGGAAGAATTAATTGAAGATTCGGCTTCGTTTTTTATAGCGTCTTCTATAGAGCCTAGAGCGAAAATTCTATATCCATCAATACTTAAAAATATTTTATATATAGGTAATGACTATGTCTCTACTGAAGCAATAGACTTATCTAACAATAAAAGAAGATTACAAGTTTATCCAATTGACTATTTAGAGGAAGAAAAGGCTATTAAGGTTTCCGATATAATTGGTGAAGAGGGATTAAGAATATTTAAGGAAAGTGCTCAAAGTATAATTAAAACTAACTCCAATATATTGTTAGATGAAGAAAGCTTTGGTCTAGCAAGGCGAAATGGATATTGGATTATGAAGGGGCGAATAAATTATGAAAGTAATGATGAAGAACTCTATAGAGATTATAATATAAAGACAATTCCTCCAAAGGAATTAGTAAATTATGATGAATTAACTATACCCTGGAATGTTATAAAATCTAAAGTACCTGAAGCAATAGATGCTTATGCTTCACCTAATGAAGATATAATAATTATTATAACTAGAAATAACTTATTAGTATATTCAATTAATAATCATGAAATATCTCAAAAGGAATTAGGAAGGATCAAAATTGAAAATTCAGAAACTATTGTTATGGCAGAATGGGCTACAGGCAGGTATACCATGTTGTGGGAAGAAGAGTTCCTAAAGAATGAAACAAAAACAGTGAAATACTAATACAGGAATGAGGGAAGTGTTATGGGAGAGCTAATAGTTCATTTAGAATTTGCAAAGATATTAGTAGCATTTGCACTTGGGGCAATAGTTATTACTGTTATAGCTTATCTTATTTTTAGGCAAAATAGAGTTATAAAATATATTCCAGGACTTATCATGATATTAATTGGAACATATAACCTATTTTACCTAGGAAGGGATTCTTCAACCTTAGAAGGGGTTAATAGACTATTAATAGTAACAACTACCATGATTTCAGGGTTTATTGGACTATCAACTGGACTTATAATTGGAATATTTATAAAAGGAAGAGTATAAATTAAATATACCAAACATCCTTGGAAGATGTAGATATAGCTATAGCTCCGGAATCTAGGCTAGAATTTAAATCATGTTTATCCGTAATCAAACCACTGGCGATTACGGATAATTTTGTTTCTTTAATAACCTTTTCTATTATTTTTGGCATTATACCTGGCAGTATCTCAATTGCATTTGGTCGTGTTTTTCTAATAGATGATATGGCATTTTCTAAAGCATAAGAATCGGGTATAAATAATCTTTGAATAGTGAATACCCCCATATCTTTACTTAGTCTCACTAGATTATTTTTTTCTGTTATTATTCCATCAGGTGATATATTTTTAATTATATACTCTAAGCCCCAAGTATCTTTAGAAAAACCATCTATAGACTCTATATGTATATATAGACCTTTATTCTTTGACCTTATTCGATGAGATATTTCTTTTAAATTAAATATATTTCCTGTTAGAAGAAATATTATTTCACAAGGAGAAGCTAGAGCATCGTCTAATTTGTCTAAATCTTGAACTGCTGCAATTATAGGGTTTTCTGCTACTCTATCAAAAAAGTGAACCATTATATCACCTCAAAGTTTATTATTAGATTCCATTAGTTTAGCTATGATTTTCAATAAGTTTAATTTTTTGATGTCTAGAAAGCTGTTTTATTGCATATTCTCTTTTTTGTGCATCTATTTTATTACTAAATTCTTCAAAATATACTAACTGTACAGGTAGTCTAGCCCTAGTATATTTTGAAGCCTTGCCTAAATTATGAAGATGGATTCTTTTATCTAAATTTATGGTCCAGCCTGTATAAAGAGTATTATCCTTACACTGTAGTATATATACATAACACAAAGTAATCACCTAGTCTTTTAAAATTTCTTTAAGAACTTTAGATATAATATCATAGGAATACCCCTTTCGGCCAAGAAATCCTGTAAGTTTTCTATAAATACTATTTTTATCATCATTTTTGTAAGAATTTAGTTTCTTTAGAGCTAATTCCATTGCTGCATCATACTGATCGTCACTATCAACAATGAGAGATTCATCTATTATATCTTTTGATATTCCCTTTAACATTAACTCATATTTTATTCTTTGAGGACCAAGTTTATTTAAGTTTATCTTATCCCTAATAAAAGATTCAGCAAAAGTTTTATCATTTAAATAACCATTTTCCCTACAATAATCCATTGCATTTTCAATATAAGATTCTTCAAAACCTTTACGTTTAAGAGAATTGTATATTTCCTTCTCTGACCTTTGTCTATATGATAATAGGTTAAGGGTATAGTTTAGAGCCTTACTTTTTTCCTCAGCCATGAGAATATCTTCAATAAATGTATCATCTACTTCCATGCCAACTTCTAGTTTATATTTAAATCTCAACTCTTCATCTATACCTATGGAAAAAACATTATCTACATAAACATTAACCCTATTTTTATTTTTCTGTGGTTCAATACTAGTGATTTTCATAATAACTCCTTTTTTTAAAAATAATATTTCATAAACATATGTAGTAGTAAAAAGTCTTGGCGTACCAAGACTTTTTTATTTATCTTTTTGATTAACTAATATATATATACCCAATAATATTAATAAAACTGGCCAGAATTTCCATAGTCTAGATAACCTTAAGGTAAACCAAGGAAACAATAATTTAGTTAAAAGAAAACCACCCCATATAATTAGTCCTAGACCTAAAAATAAAGGAGTATTATTGCGAATTTTTGCGTTATGATTATTATAATCATCACTATAAAATATTCCATCATCTTCAGGTATAACAAACATACATATTAGATAGACTATAACTATGGTTCCAGAATATGGTAATCCAAGCAAGACTAAGGCAATACGCACTACAGTAGGATCAATATTAAAATATTCTCCTATACCACCACAAATACCAGCTAAAACCCTATTAGTTTTAGAACGTTGTAATTTATTCAAATTAACACCCCCATTTATATTGCTTTTACAATATCTTATCAGATTTTTACCTTTGTTTAAATAGTAGTTATAAAATTATTAGAAAATTATTAGATATTTAAAAAGTATAGGTTTAAAATAATTCACAATGGACTAAGTTTGTGATAACATAAGTAAATAAGGAGAAGTTTGGAGGGATAGTTATGTATAATATATTAGCTATATTATTTAAGTATATATTTATTGTAATTATATATTTATTCATCTTTAGTATAATTAGACTTATTTATTTAGACATAAGAGGTATGGAAGGAATAGCTGCTGATGATAGGATATATCTAAAACTTATTAATAGAAAAGATTCTCTACCTTTTAAGATAAAGGAGTATTACTCTATTGATGACTCTATTACATTAGGAAGACATGGAGATAATAGTATTGTAGTAAAGGATCCATTTGTTTCCAAAAGACATTTTCAGATAGTGAGGGATGAGGGTGATTATTATCTAGAAGATTTAAATAGTGCCAATGGCACATATTTAAATGGGGACAAGATATTTGATGTAGTAAAATTAAATGATGGAGATATTATTAGGATTGGACAGATAGAATTCTTATTTGTAAATAGATGATAGGAGAATATTATGTTTAAAAAGGCAATTAGGGGTAAGTCCCCAAGAAATTTATTATTTATATTTGAAATCCTAGCTTTATTTTTATTATTTGTATATCAAGGACAAATGATTGATAGGTTAACCCTAGGTACTGGTATAGGATTAGTATTAATAATATATTTGTCAAATTATATATTGACTAAAGTTTCGTCAGGTGACAATTATATTTTTTTAATAGTAACTATGCTAATATCCATAGGAATTATTATGATATATAGAATTGATGAACAGCTAGGTATTAAACAGTTAATATGGCTGTCGGCAGGTATATTTATTTTCTTTTCAACCTATTTTGTTTTAAAATATATTAGGGGCTGGAAGAATTGGATATATCTTTATACTGGAGGATCTTATATTCTTTTTTTGATGACGTTTATATTTGGAAGTAGAAAAAAAGGGGCTATAAACTGGGTAAAGTTAGGAAGTATTGCTTTTCAGCCAGCTGAAATTACTAAACTATTACTTATTTTTATATTAGCAGCCTATTATTCTAATATATCAAAATGGAAGGAAAAGAAATACTCATCCTATTATGTGATGGGAGTTATATATTCATTTATTATTCTGTTATTTCTACAAAGAGATTTAGGTACAGCATTGGTTTTCTATGCCATATTTATAGCAATACAGTTTATTTATGAAGAAGATAGAAAGTTAATCTTTTATAATATTGGACTTTTTGCCATGGGAGGTATGCTGGGATATACATTATTTGATCATGTTAAAATAAGATTTCAAGCATGGTTAAATCCCTGGAAGTATATAGAAAGACAGGGATATCAAATAACCCAATCTTTATTTGCCATTGCTGAAGGAGGATTTTTTGGTAGGGGGTTAGGACTAGGACATCCAGACTTTATTCCAGTAGTATATACAGACTTTATCTTTTCTGCTATTTGTGAGGAAATGGGTATTTTCACAGGTATAGGTATAATAATGTTGTTTATGATTTTAGTATATAGGGGTTTTAAGATTGCAATATCTCAGGAAAATCAATTCTATAAAATTCTTGCTTTAGGAATTAGTATATTATTTGGAATTCAATCATTTATTATCTTAGGCGGTGTTCTCAAGATGATACCTTTAACGGGATTAACTTTACCATTTGTTAGTTACGGAGGTAGTTCCATCTTATCAAGTTTTATAGCCCTTGGAATTCTACAAGTATGCTCCGAAGAAATAGAAATCAAGGAGGTTAATGATGGACAAGGAGAATAAAAGAATAATAGTTGTTTTAGTAGGTTTTTGCTTATTATTCATATCTTTAATAGTATATATTAGCTATTTTCAAGTTTTTAGGGCGGAGGCAATAAAAAACAATAGCTATAATAAGAGACTATGGATTAACGAAGAATCAATATTAAGGGGGGCCATATTAGATAGAAATGGCAAAACCTTAGCATATAGTGAGAAAAAAGATGATGTATATAGAAGATATTATTCATATGGTAGATTATATAGCCATGTAATAGGTTATAGCTATAGAGAATATGGTAAAGCTGGTCTAGAGCTTCAATATAATAATACTTTACTAAATATAAATGAAAATGCTGCAATAAATGAAATAAAGAATATTGTAGCACCGACAACTGAAGGAAATTCCATTAAGCTGACTATAGACCATGAACTTCAAGTCAAAGCTAGATCATTGTTAAAGGGAAAGAAAGGATCGATTGTTGCAATGAACCCTATTACTGGAGAAATATATGCAATGGTTAGTCTTCCAGATTTCGATGTTTCAAATTTAAAGGAAGATTGGAAGGAGATAACAGAAAACCCAGACAGCCCTCTTATCAATAGAGCTACTCAAGGTTTATATGCTCCAGGATCAACATTTAAGGTTATAACCACTATAGCTGCTTTAGATACAACAGTATTAGATAAATCATATGATTGTGTGGGTAGTACAAATATTAATGGGTATAATTTCAAAGACTATCAGGGAAAAGCCCATGGAAATATTGATTTAAAACAAGCATTGGTTAAATCATGTAACACTTATTTTACGGAAAAGTCAATCCAAATAGGAAAAGAAAAAATAGGAAATGTTGCAGAAAAATTTATGATAAATAACAATATACCTTTTGATCTGCCAGTTAAAAATTCTCAATTTCCATTTAAGGAGAATTTAGGTAAAACAGATATTGCTGCTGCAGCAATAGGTCAGGGGAAGGTATTGGTTACACCACTTAATATGGCTTTGGTGGCCTCTGGTATTGCAAATGGGGGAAAGATAGTTGAACCTATTCTTGTTAAGGAGATCATATCTAAAAATGATAAAGTACTAAAAAGAAATACTACTGAAATTTTATCTCAAGGTACAGATCCTATTACAGCAAATGAAGTTAAGGATATGATGGTAGAGGTAATAAAGTCTGGTACAGGAACAAATGCAAGAATAAGAAATGTAAAGGTGGCAGGGAAAACTGGAACAGCTGAAAATCCTTCAGGAAAATCTCATGCATGGTTTATTGGCTTTGCACCAGCAGATGAGCCGAAGGTAGCAGTTGCAGTAATATTAGAAGAAGAGGGGTCAACTGGAGGTAAATCTGCAGCGCCTATAGCGAGGGATATTATGCTTTATGTAATAAATAATATCAATGAATAAGGGGAGGTAGAAAAATGGCAGGTAAAAATGAAATACTTGAGAGAAAAGATATTCCGCAGGAGAAAAAATGGGATTTAGAATCTATGTTTGTTGATTTTGGTGCATGGGAAAGAGCATACAACGATGCTAAAGAAATGGCTAAAAGCTTTGAATCCTATAGGGGTAAAGTAGTTTCTAGTAGTGAAAATCTTTACAATACCCTAAATGACATGGGAGAGTTATATAGGATAACAGAGCATCTATATTCTTATGCACATATGAAATTAGATGAGGATACTAGGGAAGGAAATTCTCAAGCTTTGTCAGACAAGGGATTAGGATTATATGTAGAGGTAGGGGAAAAAACTTCCTATGTAGTACCAGAAATATTAACATTAGATTTAGCCACATTAGAAAAATACTATGAAGAGAAGCCAGAATTAAAGCTGTACAAAAAACATATTGACAATATCATGAGACAAAAGGACCATGTATTATCAGCTAGAGAAGAATCTATATTGGCACAAATGGGAGAAGTAGCTAATTCACCACAGAAGATATTCTCTATGTTAAATAATGCAGATTTAAAATTCCCTACGATAATAGGTGAAGATGGAAGAGAAGTAGAAGTTACCCACGGAAATTTTATTCCTCTTATGGAATCAAAGGATAGAGATGTAAGAAAGAGAGCTTTTGAAGCTTTATATGGAACTTATAAAGGATTTAAAAATACTTTTGCAGCTTCATTAAATGGTGACTTGAAAAAGAATATATTTAATGCTACAGTAAGAAATTATAAATCAAGTAGAGAAGCATCCTTGGACCAAAACAATATATCCTTATCCGTATATGACAATCTAATTAACTCTATTCATAACAATTTAGATAGTATGTATAAATATATGGAAATTAGAAAGAGAGCCTTAGGAGTAGAAGAACTTCATATGTATGATTTATATACTCCAATAGTTAAAGATGTAGATTTTAAGATACCATATGAAGAGGGAGTAGAATTAGTTAAAAAGGCTTTGGTTCCACTTGGCAAAGAATATATGCAGGTGGTTGAAGAAGGATTTAACTCCAGATGGATAGATATATATGAAAACAGAGGAAAGAGATCTGGTGCATATTCAAGTGGCTCCTATGATTCTAAGCCGTTTATATTATTAAACTATCATGATACATTAGACAATGTATTCACAGTAGCTCATGAACTAGGACATTCAATCCATAGCTATTTCACAAGGAAGACCCAACCTTATGTTTATGGAGATTATTCTATATTTGTAGCTGAAGTTGCATCCACTGCAAATGAAGCTTTACTTATGGATTATATGCTAAAAAATGTTAAAGATAAAAATGAAAAATTATATTTATTAAATCATTATCTAGAAAGTTTTAGAACCACAGTATTTAGACAAACCATGTTTGCAGAATTTGAAAAGACAATAAATGAATATCTAGAAAATGGTGGAGCCTTAACTGCAGACTATTTATGTGAAACCTATAAGAAAATCAATGAATTATATTACGGACCAAATGTAGTAGTAGATGATGAAATAGCAATGGAATGGGCAAGAATACCTCATTTCTATTACAACTACTATGTATTCCAATATGCAACAGGCTACTCAGCAGCAGTGGCACTATCTGAAAAGATTCTAGAAGAAGGAACACCTGCAGTAGATAGATATATAAACTTCCTAAAGAGTGGAAGCTCAGACTATCCATTAAACGTATTAAAGGCAGCAGGAGTGGATATGACTACAGAAGAACCAGTAAATAATGCAATGAAGTTATTTAGCAAGCTAGTAGAAGAGATGGATAAGTTGATATAGTTTTAGTTCAAAGGGGTGAAAATAATGTTGGAGATAAGGGCTTTGCCTAGTTTGGGTTCATTAATAATGAGCTATATTAGTGGATTAATTTTAATAGCTATTATAGCCTTAGGTATATATATGGCTATGAAGGTCCTTTCTGTAACAAAAGACATTAAAGATATGAAAAGGGATATGAAGAGAATAGTTGAATTATTAGATAATAAGGATTAGGTAAAATTACCCTATTATAGCTACTATAATAGGGTAATTTATTATAAAAATTTACTTTTAAGATTGCTCCAATACATATTTTTATCAAAATTCAATTTCTTAATAGTCTTATCGGAAATCTTCAAATCGATATTAGTAATATTATTATATTTAAATTCTACACCATCATTTATAACTAAAATAGAATTCTCATATCTAAGTTCAGGTCTAATAGAGATAACTATATCTCCTGGTATCACTGCGCTATTAGGTAATGACCTGTAAGCCTTAGAGCTAATAGGAGATAAGGGAGTAAGCTGTAGTGTCTTTAGTGATGGATATATTATACTTCCGCCACTAGAAAAATTATAGGCAGTACTACCTACAGGCGTTGAAATAATAAGTCCATCACCACTAAACTTCTCTAAATGATTGTCATCTATAAATATTTCAAGATGAACTACCTTAGATTTAATCCCCTTAATGACTATTTCGTTAACACCAGTGAGAAAAAAACATTTATTTTTAGTACATATTTTGGCATTAACTAGTGAAATCTCTTCCACAAGATAATCTTTATTTATGTATTTTTCAATAAAATCATCTATATTTTCAGGATGAATTTCCTGAAAAAAACCTAGGTGGCCAGTATTTATTCCTACAAATGGAATGCTGGGAAACTTATTACGATGTACTGCTCTTAAAAAGGAACCATCTCCACCTATACAGATATTAAGCTCAGCATTATCACTATACCTCTCTGGTATATAGAAACCTTTATCTTTAAGTTTTTCTGATAAGATTTGTGATGTTTTCTTTGATTCAAAATTATAATTAGAAATAATATTTATTATTTTACTATTTGTAGTATTCACAAATTGACCTCCTAAAGGGTTTTAGTCTTTAAATTTAAGCAAAATCTGATATAATTAGTTTACCAATATTATATAATAAAGATAAGGAAATTTGGAGGAAAATATGAATTTATTTGAAGAAAATGAAAACATTGTTATTTTTAAAGCAAATAGAGATGGATTGGATTTAGAGGAATTCCTTTGTGATAATGATATTTCAGGTAGATTATTTAGAAGACTATATAAGGGAAAGCAAGTTTATGTAAATGGAAAGTTTAAGAGAAAAGGTTTAACTCTTAAATCTGGAGATATAGTATCTATTTATATGGAAGATGAAGAGGAGCATATTAACCCAGAAAAAATGGATATAGATATTGTCTATGAGGATTTTGACCTTTTAATCTTAAATAAGCAGCCAAATATAGTTGTACATCCAACAAAATCACACCAAGAAAATACTTTATCTAATGGCATATCATACTATTTTAAAGAAAAGGGTATAAAAAAGAAAATTAGATTTGTTAATAGATTAGATATGGATACTACTGGAATTTTAATGGTAGCAAAAAATCCTTTTGCTCATCAACAAATGGCCTTACAGTTTGAATCCAACAAAGTAGAAAAGAAATATCAGGCAATAGTAGCTGGTATTGTAGAAAAGGATGAAGATTATATTGATTTGCCCATTGGTAGAGAAGAAGAGAAAAGCATTAGAAAGGTTGTTACAGAAGAGGGACAGGAGTCATTAACTAAATATACTGTTATAGATAGATATAAGGATGCAACTATCCTTGATGTACAGATATTTACGGGAAGATCTCATCAGATCAGGGTTCATCTAAATCATATAGGGCATCCGATAATTGGAGATACTTTATATAATGAAGAAAGTCCTTACATAAAGAGGCAGGCCCTTCATTCTTACTATTTAAAAGTAAAACATCCTAGAACAAAGAAAGATATAGAATTTATAGCTCCTTTGCCTAAGGATATGGTAGAATTAATAAACCATCTAAAGAATAAGTAAGATACTTATTCTTTAGATGGTTTTTCTATTATTTCTATTTTTTTGTTTTCCTTAGGACTTTCTTGTTTTGGAGTGTTTAGAATCTTCATTATCTCCATCATTTTATTCATTTCTTTTAGTTTATCACTATTTTTTTGATTGTCTCCACCTAATATAGGTGCAACCATGCTTATCAATTGGGTAGGATCTTTTAAACCATCTTGATTATTCATTACTGATGACAATATTGAAAACATCTTTTTATAATTATCCATATTAATAATTAAATCCATTACAGTTCCAAGGCTAGTCACTTCAGGACTTGGAACTTCTTTTTGTATTGTGTTTACTATTTTATTTAATCTATCTTTATTATTGTCAACTGGTATGGATTCATTGATATATTGGTATTCATCATTTTGCATAAAATCAACTAATTCATTTACCTTTATCAGACGCTCAGTGAATAGTATTGATTTATTTATCAAAGGTATGTAATCCTCGGGAAAATATACACCAACTTTTTTTAATATTTTAATTTTTTCTAAAGTATATCTAGGCTCAATTTCTATACCGCTTATAAAGTTTCCTAAGGAACTCAAACCACCTAATTCATTATCTTGATTTTTTCTTAATAATAAGAAAAGTATAAATGCTAACAGCTTATTATCCAATATTAGCCCCCCCTACTTTAACTATATTATTCATTATATGCAATATCAAATTAATAGTTGCACCATGATTTAGTAATATATTCATTTTATCTTTCATAAATTATGATATAAGAAAGGGAGGTAGAATAATGAAGAATAGAAAGATTAAAAAGATTATGGATAATATTGAAAATTATAATCCTACTGAAGAAGATGTTTTAATTATTGGAAACCTTGCAGATAAGTATTTGGATAAATCAGAGGACGACATATTTGTAGAAATTATAAGAGTAAAATCTGAAATGGAAGATCAAATGAGCGAAGAGCAATTTGCTACAATATTAGAAAAACTAGAAGCCATCAGACCTATGCTAAGTGAGGAACAAAATGATAAATTAGATAAAGTATTAGAAATGTTAAATAAGGACAAATAAGAAAAAATAAGGGATCGACCTATAGGGAAGATTCCTTGTTTCTTGTGGAGTAATTAACAAATCAAGGAAATAGACATAGAGACAATATGGTGTTATAATCTATTATAGATTATGTAAACCAAAAGGAGTGTTGTTATGGAGATAAATAAGAAGATGAAGATTATTTTATCTATAGCTATTTCTATTGTTGTGTTATCTACTGGATTTCTTTATATAAAAGATAAAAATAAGGTAGAAGAAATGCCTTATAACTTATTTTTAAATCATCTAGAGAAGAGATTAGTAGAAGAAGTACAATTATCAAATAACGGAAAGATAAAGATAAAACTTAAAAATGGTAAATTTGCAATTACTGATAATCCAAGAACAGATAATTTCAAGGAAGAATTATTATTATATGATGTTAAGGTAGTGGAAAAGGATGAGAATCTAAATCAAGCTGTGCCCATGATTTTATTAGTTTCTGTGATGGGTTTTATGATATTTTATTTAAATAAAAACATGTCCAAACAAGCAGAAAAGGAAATGTCCAACATGTCAAAGGTGGATACGGAATCTTCCTCTAGGAGAATTACCTTTGATGATGTAGCTGGTAATGAGGAAGCTAAAGAATCTTTAATGGATATGGTAGATTTTATAAGAAATCCAGAGGTATATAATAAATTTGGTGCAAGGTTACCTAGAGGAGTTCTTCTATATGGTGCTCCAGGTACGGGAAAGACGCTTTTAGCAAAGGCTATGGCTGGAGAAGCAGGGGTTCCATTTTATGCTGTATCAGGTTCAGATTTTGTACAAGTATATGCAGGGCTTGGAGCCAGCCGTATAAGAGAGTTATTTAAAAAAGCTAAAGAAGCAGGAAAGTCTGTTATATTTATAGATGAGATAGATTCTCTTGGTAAAAAGAGAAAATCTGGCGATAATCCTTCAGGTAGTGAAGAGGGAGACAGAACATTAAATGCACTTTTGACGGAAATGTCAGGTTTTAAGGAGAATGAAGGAATTATAGTAGTAGCAGCAACAAATAGGATAGATATACTAGATGAGGCTCTCCTTCGTCCAGGAAGATTTGATAGACAGGTGGAAGTTTCCCTTCCAGATGTAAATGGTAGGTATGAAATACTAAAACTTCATAGTAGAAACAAACCTGTCTCTAAGAATGTAGACCTTAAAAAAGTTGCATTAGAAACAATTTATTTCAGTGGAGCTAAGCTTGAGAACTTAATGAATGAATCCGCTATTATTGCCGTAAAAGAAAAATCAAATGAGATTACTATGGATCATATAAATAAGGCATATTATTCAGTATTAGTAGGAGATGAGAAGAAAGATAGATCAGCTATAGATCATAAGGATAGAGAAATAACAGCTTATCACGAAGCAGGACATGCTTTAGTAGCTAAATTAATAGCCAAGGATAACAGAGTTACTAAAGTGAGTATAATACCTAGTACAAAAGGTATGGGAGGATTTAGCCTGAATATTCCTCCAGATAAAATGTATCAAACTAAGAAGGATATACTATCAAATATAATGATTTCCCTTGGTGGGAGGGCTGCAGAGGAAATAATATATGGAAAAGATGAAGTAACAACTGGTGCTTCTTCAGACTTAGAAAAAGCTACAGATATGACATTGTCCATGATTGGAGTATTGGGTATGGATGAAGTAGTTGGACTATTAAACTATAATGTATTATCTAGCAAAAATCTTGATGATAAGGTTTTATTAAATAGAGCTAAGGATATATTAGATAATCTGTATTTAGATACTATTAATTTATTAACTACTAATATAGACAAACTACAATCATTAGCGGATAATCTTGTGGTAAAGGAAGTATTACATGAGGAAGAAATTAACAACATACTTTATGAAGTATAATAGATAAGAAAATCCTTGGTTTACTTGAAAAATTAGAGTGAAAAGTGTATAATAAGAATATAAGAAATTCTACGGTGTGCGTTGGCTTTGATAATTCAACCGACATAACAGACATGGGAGTCTGCGTTTAACAGCGGATAACAAGCCTTCTTTGAGAGGAAGTTAGAAGTTGTTAACAGGAAACCCCCCTTTTTCAAGGCGGGTATGAATTAGCTGAGTTGACGGCATTGTGGGAAAAATCCTCTTAAAGCATAGCTTTAAGAGGATTTTTTTATTGTATTATACTATATTAATAGGAAACTTTTTTCTTTCTTTAAATATATGGATATATTTAAAGCCTAGATCCCTTAACATTCTTTCTACAGTTTTATATTCATATCCAATATTTTCAGGACTATGGGAATCTGAACCTATGGTTATAATCTCCCCGCCTAATTCCTTATATAATTTTAATATTTGATTTTTAGGATGAAAGTAATTTAATCCATACCTTGTTCCAGCAGTGTTTATTTCAATACCTTTACCTTTTTCTATCAAGAGTTTTAGGATAGACTCTATAATATAACAATAATCCTCATATCTTGGAATAGAAGAAAAGTCTTCAAAATATCTATCTATATAATCTAAATGACCTAAAGCATCAAAGTTGTTAAAGTTTTTTATGCAGTAATACATATTGTTATAATATTCTTCCAAGGCTTTGATAGGTTCAATTCCTCTTGTAAAGTTATCTGCATGTATATCCAATTTATTTACAGAATGTACAGACATCAGCACAAAATCAAAATCGTTGGATTTAATAAACACATCATATCTTTCAAGAAGATGAGGTTGAATTCCGATTTCCACCCCTGCAAGTATTTCGATATCCTTCATATATTTATACTTTACTTGTCTAACGTTTTTAAAATAATCTACAGTTCTAAAAACAAAATCAATTCTCTCTGCCGTAGAATCAAAATCAACATGATCAGTAAAACATATACTTTTCATATTTTTGTTAATTGCTGCTAATACCATATCTTCCATAGATGTTTTTGAATCAATGGAATATTCACTATGAAGATGAAAATCATACATTTATATAACACTCCTAATTATTTATTGTCTAAGATATTTTACTAAAGATTTACTAAATAGTAAAGCGTTGTGAAATAAAGTCTTCTTTATATTGAAGTTTATATAAATCATAATACATGCCCTCTTTGGCTAATAGCTCCTGATGAGTACCAAACTCTTTAATTACACCTTTGCTTAGTACGATAATTTTATCTGCATGCTGTATAGTTGATAGCCTATGGGCAACAGCAATGGTAGTTCTACCATGGATCAATTTCTCCAAAGCATCCTGAATAAGTAGCTCTGTTTCCGTATCAATGCTTGAGGTAGCCTCATCTAATATCAATATCTTTGGATTATAGGCTAAGGTTCTTGCAAAGGCAAGAAGCTGTCTTTCTCCAGAGGATAATGTTGAACCCCTTTCCATTACAGGCTCTTTATATTTAAGTGGTAGTTTATTTATGAAATGATCAGCATTTACATATTTTGCCACTTCAATTATTTTTTCATCGGAGATTTGAAGGTTATTTAATCTAATATTATCTTCTATGGTTCCGGTAAAAATAAATACGTCCTGAAGCACTACTCCAATATTTTTGCGAAGTTGAAATTTATCGTAATTCTTAATATTGATCCCATCTATTAATATTTCACCACGTTGTATATCATAAAATCTAGTTATTAGATTCATAATAGATGATTTTCCTGCTCCAGTTGCTCCAACAAAAGCAACTGTATCTCCAGGATTTATTGTAAAACTAACATCTTTTAAAACCCAATTATCAGCCTCATATGCAAACCATACATTTTTAAATTCAATTTTACCTTTCATATTATCTAATTTAACTGGTTGAGCAGGATTTTCGATTACAGTATTATCATCAAGTATAGTAAAAATTCTTTCGCTGGAAGCCATAGCAGATTGAAGTATATTATACTTTTCAGTTAAATCAAGTATGGGTTCAAAGAATCTTTGCAGGTAATCGATAAAGGCATATAATACTCCAAATTCAATAACATTTGAAACAACCTGACCACCGCCATAATATATAATGGTAGCTATTCCTAAGGAACGGATTACTTCAATAGAAGGTCTAAATATAGCAAATAGAGTAATTTCTTTCTTTGATGTTTTCAAATAATCCGTGTTAATATCATCAAATTGAGTAGAGATTTTATTTTCTTTTTTAAAGATCTGTATTACTCTCATTCCAGTTATATTTTCATTTAATGTAGAGTTGATTTTAGATAATTGTGCTCTACTTAATCTATAAACCTCTCTGATTTTCTTCCTAAATATAACTGAAGCTATTAAGATAATAGGTACTAATGCAAATGAGACTAAGGCTAGAGTTAAATCCATTTTAATCATTACAAAAACAATACCAATAAGAATAAATATATCCTTAAATAGATTTACTAAAACTGAAGTGTACATCTCATTTAAAGTTTCAGTATCATTTGTTACT
Source organism: Bacillota bacterium (assembly GCA_023388495.1). Lineage (GTDB taxonomy): Bacteria > Bacillota > Clostridia > Tissierellales > Tissierellaceae > Tissierella. Next base: position 176,450 of record JAEWGC010000011.1, read on the forward strand.
CTAGTCACTAGTCTTCCAATTGGGTTCTTATCAAAATAAGAAATTGAAAGATTTTGTATATGGGAAAATATCTCTTGTCTTATATTAAATATTATTTTTTGTGAAGTATAGTTAAGTATAATAACTTGAAGGTAGTTAAAAGCAAAGGATAACACTATAGCTATTAAAAATATGATGGATACTTTATTTATGCCTTTTATATCATTTTCTCTAAAAAGGCTATAGGATTCATTATCCAACTTAATTCTACCTTCTATTCCTTCATTATCAATCTCTCCAAGATAGTACTCTCCGTTTTTCAGTATAATATCAACTACAGGATGGGAAGATTCCTGTATATCTAAATCTTTATCCACTGATTGTACTCTTATATATTTTTTTCCATTTAAAATAACTCCATCATAGGGAGAGTCAATTGCCATCTCATACATTGGCTTTTGATATCCAGTAATATAATCATCTATAGTAATCTTAAGAAGATAAGGCCTTAGAAGTTCTAAGCCAGTAACAGCTACCATCATAACAATAGCTATGAAAAGATATAGGGAGTAAGGTTTTGCATATCGCAAAAGGCGCTTCATTAGCCTTGCATCATAGGCTTTACCCATTATTTCATCATCTTCATATTTTTTGCTCATTTCTTCACCCCTTAATTATTAACTATTTTTTCTTCTAGTAATTGTTTCTCATATAAATCCCTATATAATCCTCCAAGAGAAATGAGAGAATCGTGAGTTCCTCTTTCAACAATTTTACCATCGTCCAAGAAAATAATTTCGTCACAATTTTTTACAGTAGATATTCTATGACTTATAATAATGCTTGTTCTAGAATCCATAACTGTCTTTAAATTTGATAGTATTTTTTCTTCTGTTTCAGTATCTACTGCTGATAAACTGTCATCTAAAACAAGTATTGAAGGTTCCTTTATCATAGCTCTTGCAATAGAAGTTCTTTGTTTTTGACCTCCAGAAAGGGTAACTCCTCTTTCCCCTAAAACTGTTCTAAATTTGTTTGGAAATTCTATAATATTGTCATGTACTTCAGCCAGTTTAGAGGCTTTTATCACTTTGTCGAAGGAGACTGGTGTATCAAATGCAAAACCAATATTTTCTTCGATAGTAGTTGAAAATAGGAAGTTATCCTGAGGGACATAGCCTATATTTTCTCTAATAGATTTTAATGATAAATCCTTTATATCTATTTCGTCTAATAAAATATTTCCTTCCTCAATATCATAAAGTCTCAAGAGTAAACTTATAATAGTTGATTTACCGCTACCTGTTCTGCCTATTATAGCCAGTGATTTACCTTGTTCTACAGTAAAGTTAATAGCTTTAAGAGCATAATTTTCAGTTCCGGGGTATTTAAAATTAACATTTTTAAATTCAATCTTTCCTTGGATTTTTTCTAATTCAATAGCATTTTCTGCATCAACAATATCTGGCTTTTCATCTAATATGGAGTTAAGTCTATCCATAGATGCAGCACCTCTTTGTAAGACATTTATAACCCATCCCAAAGCCATCATAGGCCAGACTAACAACCCAAGATATGAATTAAAGGCAATAAAGTCACCTAAAGAAATTCTGTTTAATATTACTTCTTTTCCTCCATAGAGGATTACTAATAAAAAGCTGATTGATGATATAAATTGAATAAATGGATGAAACGTACCAGAAATTTTGACTAAATCTAAATTCTTCTTTAAGTTATCCTGATTAACTTTAGAAAACTTGTCTAATTCAAGCTCTTCTTGAACAAAGGATTTAACAACTCTAATACCAGAGAAGCTTTCTTGAGTAATATCTGTAAGATTAGAGAAGGCCTCTTGAACTATTCTAAAACGTTTGTGTATGATTTTACCAAATCTGCTTACGACAATAATTATAAATGGTAGAGTAAATAAAGCTATTGAAGTTAGTTTTATATTAGTTGTTTTCACCATCATAATAAGAGATAAAATTATCATAAATCCTGAATCTACAATCATTATTGTACCTTGACCAATGGCCATTCGTACTGCATTTACATCATTTGTTGCATGGGCCATTAAATCACCTGTTTTATGAGTGTTGAAATAGTTCGGCGAAAGTGTTAGGAGATGATTAAAGATTTTCTTTCTTAAATAATATTCAAGCTCTCGAGAAGTACCTAAAATATAAATCCTCCAAAAAAATCTACCCACTGCTATAATTACACCAGTTAAAATTATTAAAAATACATATTTTAGAATTCCTTGAAAATTCAAGAGATTGTTTTGAAAATCATTTGTTAGACTTCTAAAAATTTGAGGAACTACGAGCTGGACGGAGTCTATGACTAGAAGCCAAATTATTCCATTTATATAATTCCACTTATGCTTTGAAAAAAAGTTTTTTAAAGTAATAAAGGCTCTCATATATTTTGCTTTCTCCTTTTAATAAATATTTTAAATAAAACATTTCGATGCTCAAAATAAATTCTATAGTATCTATTATAAAGTAAATTTAGATAATTTGAAGTATTAAATAAAATATTTATTATAAAAAGTATAAAACATAGAGGATTGTGAGACAATTAATTATATATAATGAATTATAATTTGAGCTTAGGAGGGGTTGTTTTGGAACTAACTACAAAAGAAATTGTTAAGAAAATGATATTAGATTCGCAAGAAATGGTAAGAGATTATGAGGTGCATTCAAAAAAGGTAAATGATAGTGAAGTAGCAGATATCTTTAAAAAGTTTGCAGAGGAATGTGGTTATCAGGCAGCTGAATTACAAAAAATATTAAAAGATAAGTTTTAGAATAAAATGGAATATAGAAATATTTTTTCTACTAATGATTATAAATTCCATTTGTAGGGTAAATGAAAAGTATGAGAGCAACAGAAATTATTATAAAGGGGAGATTTTTATGATAAATAAATTTATCGACGAAAAAAAAAGAAAGGCTGAAAGAGAAAAGAGAGTTGAGGCTGCTAAAAATGTTGCAGTAGGCACAGCTATTGGTACTGCAATTGGAGCAGTGGCAGGAGTATTATTTGCACCAAAGTCTGGAAAAGAAACTAGAGAAGACATAGCTGAAAAGTCAAAGGAAGTAGCTGAAAACGTTAAGACAACAGTGAATGAGCAAATGGAAGCAACAAAGGAATTACAGAAAAAAGTTAAATCTGAAATTAAGAATGTATATGAGGGAATAAAGGAAAAGGCAAAAGAAGTAGTTGAAGATGTTGAAGAAGAAGTAGAAGAATTAAAAGAGGAAATAGAAGAGCTAAGAGATGATAAAGAAGATGATAAAGAAGATGATAAAGAAGATAATAAATCTTATTAAGGGGGCATAGATAATGAATGCCGCCCTTACAGTGCAGGACTTATTTAGACTAATACTTTATTTATTAGGGATTTGTTCATTGATGTATCTGATAATAGCATTAAAAAACATAGGTAAACTAATAAGTAAAGTAAATACAATTATAGAATTAAATGAGAAAAATATTGATCAAACATTGAAACAACTTCCTTTGATTAGCGAGAACATAAATTCAATTACTGAGGATACAGATATTGCTATAAAATCTTTGACTCCAGAAATAAATAATTTAGTCCATAATATAAATAATATATCTGGGAAAGTAGATTCTATTACTGATTCCATCGATAGTACAACTCATAAGGTGTCTGAAACCTTTGATATTGTAACGGAGGGTATATCTGATACAGCATTTGTATTTCAAAATAATATAAAAAATATAGACAACTATATCAAACTTATTATTGAGATAATAGAAGGGGTAAAAAATGCCTTAAGAAAAAGATAAGAATCCATAACTTGGATTCTTATCTTTTTCTAGCTTTCATATAAAATTATAAGCGAAAATTGAAAATTGAAAATTCTTTTACAATTACTATATTATTGATATAATAGGATATAATGGTATATAATTAAGCGAACTATTGATTTAATATAAATTATTATATATATGAGAGGTTGATTTTGGTGAAGAAAGTAAAGATAATTTACAATCCATCTTCTGGAAGACAATCTATGGAAAGAAGAGTAGACCGCCTGTGTAAGCTATTACTAGACGATGGATATCTACTTAGTAAATTTATTACTGAAAAAAAAGATGATGCTATGATTGAGACTATGAAGGCATGTAATGAAGACTGGGATATTATAGTTGCTAGTGGTGGAGATGGCACGGTTAATGAAGTGGCTAAGGGTATTGCTAATAGTGAGAGAAAAGTACCAGTTGCTATTTTATCTTCTGGGACTGTTAATGATTTTGCAAATTATATGAAAATCCCTAAAAACATTATGGATTTTTATGATATGATTAAAAATGAGAATACTATAGATGTAGATTTAGGTAAGGTTAACGATGAGTACTTTGTAAATGTAGCCGCAGGTGGAATTTTATCAAATGTAGGATATCAAGTTTTACCAGAAACGAAAATGGTACTAGGTAGAATGGCTTATTATCTAGAAGGGCTAAAAGAAATAACCCTTCAAAATTTTGAGCCCATAAAATTAAGCATAGAAAGTGAAGAGTATTCCCGAAACGAAGAAGTATTATTATTTTTAGTATCAAATAGTTCTTCTATAGGAGGTTTTAAGAAATTAGCACCAAAGGCAGATGTTATGGATGGACTATTAGATGTGGTGATTATAAAGAAGTCAGGTGTGCAAGATTTGGCAAGTATTTTTATTAATATATTTAGCGGTGAGCATATCAATCATCCGAATGTTTTGTATTTTAAGTCAAAGAATGTAAAATTAGATACTAAAGAGAAAGTATCTATTGATATAGACGGCGAATATGGTGGTAAACTTCCGGCAACTTTTGAAATCGTACCAAAAGCCTTTAGAATTATAGTATAAAATAACTAAGGACTTTCAAAAAAGAATAGGAGGGTTTAAATGAATGAAAATGTAAGCTGTGAAAACGTAGCTAATATAGAGAAACATCTAAGGAAAGTAGATTACATTATAAGAAGAAAAGGTAGAGAAATATTATCAGATTTTAATATTACTGTACCACAGTTCTCAGCTCTACAAATTCTAATGAATCAAGGGAATATGACAATTGGGGAATTAAGTCAAAAGATGGCCCTTGCGTGTAGCACTATAACAGATCTTATTGATCGTATGGAAAAAGCAGAATTAGTTGTTAGACGAAAAGATGAAAAAGATAAGAGGGTTGTGAGGATAGAGGTTCTCCCTAACGGTTATGATATTTTAGAGAAAGTTCTAAATAAGCGTATTGATTTTTTAGCTGGAAAGTTAAGTGATTTTACTGATGAGGACAAGGAGAAATTAAACAAGGGATTAAAAGCCTTATATGAGGCTATGAAGGATGAATCATAAGATCAGACACAAAAAGAGGGGATAGTATGAGGATTGTCGACAATAGGTATAAAATTGAAAGAATTCTAGAGGATTCAGCTTATTTTGAAACATATAAGGTTTCCGATCTATGGGAAGATGATAAAGTTCAATTGATGAAACTCTATCATCCAGATATTCAGAAAGAATTAATTAATTATTTTACTGACAATTTTATTTATTTATCTAATGTTAACCATCAATATATATTAAATAGCCAAAGGTTTAACTTAGTTAAAACTATAGATACTAAAAAAGTAAACATGTTGTTATATTATTCTATATCTGAATATACTGATAGCCCTAGATTAAATGATGTAAGGGAAAAATTAGGATTTAGAGAAAAGCTTAAAATTATTCTGGATACTATTATTGCAATTAACTTCTTACATTTTAAAGGTTTTACTTACAAGTTGTTGAATCCTTTGGAAATACATGTAACAAAAGATAATGATGTGAAGCTTACAGATTTGGCTACTATTGTTGAAAAAATATACAATTCTCATTATGATGATTTAACGAGGTATTTTATATCACCAGAAGCTTTAATCAACAGAGATGAGGATGATAAAAAAATTGATTATTATTCCCTAGGTGTATTGATTAAATATTTACTACTAGATGATTTCCTGGTTGATGACATAGATTCATTTGTATACAGTGAAGAGATTATGTTAGATAGAAGTCAAAAAAGTAGCTTGAATAATATTATTATACAACTTACCAAAAGAGACTTTCTTACAAGAAATGTGAATTTATTAGAAGTTGCAGATGAAATAAATCATATTTTTAGCTTAAACTATGTCTATGATTTAGTGGAAAGTAGAAATTGCTTATTTTTTAATAATAAAATCGTAGGTAGAGAAAAAGAAATAGCCAAGGCTATGTTAATAGATGATAATATAGTAAATGGAATTAATCAATATAAGGGTTTAATTGTAGAGGGTGACTTTGGTGTTGGTAAATCAAGATTTCTAAATGAAATATCACATAGACTGAAACTAAGAGGTCGAGATGTGTATTTTATTGGGATTCATGAAAATGAAAATAATGATTTGCTGGATATGTCAAATATATTAAAGCAATCAATGAAGGATACGCCTCCTGAGCTTGTGGAGAAATATAGAAATGAACTGGCACGTATACTTCCAGAATTAAGATTAAATATTGACGAAAGTATAGAAGCAGATTTAGATCAAAAAACAGAAAGGTATAGACTATATAATAGAATTGCTAATTATTTTACGGAGCTTTCTAAAGAAAAAATAATATATTTTGTTATTGATGATGTACAGAAATGTAATAGTAACTTTCTAATGCTTTTAGATTACTTAATTAAAAATGTTAGAGGTAATAATATATTTTTTGTTTTTTCATTTGAAGAAAGCTATGAAGAAGAATATACCTTCGTTGAAGAAAAAACAAATGAATGGAAAAATGATGGATATGTAATAGATATAGGTCTCCATAAACTTAGTTTAGAAGAAAACGGCAAAATGGTTCAAAATATACTTGGGATGTCCTATATACCTTATAATTTATCGTCTGTGTTATACAGAGAAAGTCAAGGTAATCCAAGATATCTTGAATATATTATTAAGCATCTATTTAGTATAGGGGAATTATATGTGAACTCCAATGGCATGTGGTATAGAAAAGGAGATAGTTATGAGGACTTATATTTCCCACATGATTTTGATGATGCATTTAAAAAGCAGTTAAACATTATTAAGAAAAACTATCTTAATATATTTAAGGTTATGGCTATATTTAATGATGTATTGCATAAAAAGATATTACTCAATATGCTAGATATAAAAACAAGTGAGCTTGAAAAAGAGTTAAATGAGCTTATAAGTTTAAAACTTATAGATGAAAAGTTAGCAGACTGGGGATATAGCTATAGTATAAACGGTAGCGAGTTAAAGAAATTAGTGTACCATGAAATACCTGAAAATGAGAAGAAGGAATTACATAAAAAAGCAGCCCAAATTATTCAGGAATTTTATGGAGAAGATTTAGATTTAGTATTAGAAGAATTAACATATCATCTTATTAAATCTAGGGATTTTGATAGAGCTTTAAATATAATTTTAGGGAGTTTTGAAAAACTAGAAAACAGATATAGTACCCATGCAAGATTGTTACTTGAAAAGGCATATAATATAGCAAAAGGTACTAACAATATGGTCAAATTGAAAATTCTAGAGAGGTTAGTAGACATATATAGTCTAAAAAGTGAAAATGATAAAGGGAATATGTATTTAGAGGATTATCAAGATGAGGCAGAAAGGTCAAATGATCTTAATCATATAATTAAAGCAAAATCTATTTTCATAGATATTTATCATAGAAAAGGACAGAACGATTTAGAGCTCAAATATATTGAAGATATAGAGAAGATTTCAAATGAAAATAATATGGCAGAAGGACGTATTATTGCTTTATCATCTAGGGCTAGGTTATCTATAAGAAATGGGGAACTTAAAAAATCAGATGAACTATTATATGAAGCGATTAATTTGTCTAATTCTCTTCAAACTAATAAATATATGGGAACACTTTGTAATCGTTTAGGTTTAACTAAACTCCTTAGCGGTAATCTGGAAGAGGCTATAAAATATTATGAAAAAAGTATTATATATCATCAAGAAACTGATAGTTTGATTGAAGCAACTAGACCAATTAATAATATAGGAACTATATATGCAGATCATTATTCTGATAATAAAAAGGCAATGGAAACCTATAAAAGGGGCTTAGGAATTGCAACTAAGTTTGGTATCCAAGAGGTAGAAATAATTTTTCTAAACAATATAGCTGAGCTATATATGAGAAACTATGAATTTGATAAGGCACTTGAATATATGGAAGAAGTAAAAAAAGGTGCCATGGAATTACAAGATTTACATGGGATTCTAGTAGCTAATATTAATATGGGTAGCATATATCTTGCAATTTCTGAATATAGTAGTGCTTATGAATGTTATGTATATTTACAAGAAATATTTGAGAATAAGCAAATTACGGATTTGGAAGTCAATGTTCAATATCATAATTTTCTTGGAGAATTTTATGGGCATATGGGACAATGGGAAAAAGCTATAAAGGAGTCTCAGGTTGCAGGAGAACTATGTAAGGAATTTAACACTAGAGAGTATCTGAAGTCTCGGTGTAGAATACTTTACTTTAAATTCTTCCATAAGGGTTATTTTAATAAAGATGAAATAGAAAATATCCGTAATTTATATAGGCAAACAAAGCTTATTCAAGAAAGACGGAAAACACTGCTATACTTCTCTATAATTAGTGTTTTACATGGGGATGTGGACTATGGATTAGAATTGCTTGAGGAAGATTCTGGATTAACAACCTTAGCAAATGACGATTTCTTAGAAAAAATAAGAGATATTATATTATACTATATTGATTCTACAGATGAAGCAATTGAAAACTTGATTTCAATAGAAGAAAATCTTATAAATGACAATGTATTTTCTATAAGACTATTCTTAAATATGGCAATTGGGTTTAAATTATATTCTAAAGAAAAATATAAACAAGCTATTAAATATTTTGTAGATACTTTAGATATTATTTATAGATTATCTCTAAAGGTCCCTGATAAAGAGTTAAAGCTTAGTTATATTGAAAGTAGAAAAGGAGATCTAATAAAGGAGAAAACCAACCTTTCTGTTAAAGAAGAATATAAATATCAGTTGGATTTTATTAGCTTAAAAGATTTAAAAGAAGAGAACATATATGAATACTTTGACATTACTCTGATGATTGATATTTTAGGTAGTGAAGAGTTTGCTAAGCTTACTCAGCTAGAATATTACGGGGAGGCCTTAAATATTATCAATACTGAGGAATTGATTTCTAGGCTGAGTGATGACTATGAGTATAATCTTGATTTAATACTAAGCTATTTAGGAAAAGAAACCTTTGCTAGAAGAGGATTTATACTAAGTTATAATGAGAAAGCTAAGGAATATGACATAGTTTCGTCATTAGATAAGAAAAATGATTATAAAATCAATGAAGGTATCTTAAATCTAGCAGATAGATCTAAGAGAGGAATTCTAATCAATAGCAATTTCAGGATGGCATATAACCAAAGATATAGAGAGTTTTTATCAAATGACATTAAAGGGATAATATGCGTACCAATAATTATATCTGAAGAAGCAAAAAAGAAAATTGATAGAAGAAAATACTCTTTTGAGGAAGGAAGCAATCAGGGATATATATATTTAGAGACTGACAAGGTCTTTAATAGATTTGATATTGAAAGGCTTGGTATGATTAGAAATCTTGCTTACTTGATTTTTATTAACTTAGAAAACAATAAGCTTAGATCAATGGCAACTACAGATAAGCTTACTAGCACGTCTACTAGAAAATATTATGAATCTAAGTTTGACCAGTTTGTAGGTAATACAAAGCTAAATAATGGGAGCTTTTCTATTTTGATGTTAGATATTGATAAGTTTAAAAATGTAAATGATAGCTATGGCCATAGAAAAGGTGACGAGGTTTTAGCTGCCATAGGTCGTACTCTTAAATCCATCATTAGGTCAACTGATATTGTTGCACGATATGGTGGAGAAGAATTTATCATACTTCTAAAAAACACAACAGAAGAAGATGCTCTAAATATTGCAGAGAAAATAAGGAAGAATATAGAAAACCTAAAAATTCAAGGAATTGACCATAATATTACTGTAAGTATAGGTATATCTCTTTATCCACAGCATGGACAATTTAAAGATGACTTAGTTGAAAAGGCAGACCAAGCCTTATATAATGCTAAGGATACAGGAAGAAATAAGGTTGTTTTATGGAATGCCCAAATGGATAATACATTAAATAGGGTTGATAAACTTGCAGGAATTATAACAGGCAATATAGATGAGGATAATAGAAATATATTAGCTCTGATGGATGTAATAGAGTTAATTAGAGAGAACTGTGATATTGAGGAAAAAATATTTGTATTTTTAGGGAGATTATTAGAAACTATTGATGCAGAATTGGCGACAATGATACTTGTAAAAAATGATCAATCTATAGAAAGGTATTTTACTCGAGCTAGATTCGATGAAAGTTGGGTAGAGAAATCTCCACTAAATCATAAGATAATCAACAGGGTAATAAATACTAAGAAAGGCGAGTTTTTAATAGATTGGGATAATATTGATAATGTTGATGCCTTATCTGGATTACCAAACTGGCAATCAATTATAGTATTACCATTGGTAAAAAATGAGGAGGTACGGGGAATTTTATATATTTCTACTTCCTTAAAGAATAAGGAATTTGATTTCAATAATTTCAATCTATCTAAAAATTTTGGTAACATATTTGCAGCTATAATTTAAATAAAAATGTTTACCATTTTGCCTTAAACTATGATATAATTAGTTAATTAATATTCTAGAGAAACTTCCAATATTTAAAAGTAGGGGAGATTATGTCTAAGAAAACATTTATTTTAAAAAAATTTATTAAATTTAAAGACCACAGATAATTCTGTGGTCTTTTTATGCACTTTAATCAAGCAGTGAAATATACTAGTGAATTTAAAAGGAAGGGTGGTATTATGAAAAAAATATTTATTAATGGTAACAATCTAACCTTGGAAGAGTTTATAAAGGTATCAAGGTTCGGTGCAGAGGTAGAATTATCTGAAGATGCAATTTCTAAAGTAGAAAGAGCTAGAGCCTTGGTGGATAAATTTGTAGATGAGAACAAGGTTGTATATGGAATAACCACAGGATTTGGGAAGTTTAGTGATGTGGTTATTACTGGAGAAGAAACTAAAATATTGCAAAGAAATCTTATTATAAGTCATTCCTGTGGAGTAGGTAATCCATTAGACGAAGAAATTGTTAGGGGTATAATGCTACTTAGGGCAAATGCATTGTCTAAGGGGTTTTCTGGCATAAGATTGTCTACTTTAAATACTTTGGTTGAAATGTTAAATAAAGGTGTTCATCCAATTATACCAGAAAAAGGCTCTTTAGGAGCTAGTGGGGATTTAGCACCATTATCTCATATGGTATTAGTAATGATAGGAGAAGGAGAAGCCATTTACAAAGGTAAAAGAATGTCTGGTAGAGAAGCAATGGAACAAGCAAATATACCAACGATTGAACTAACTTCTAAGGAAGGATTGGCTTTGATTAATGGAACCCAAGTTATGACATCAATAGGAGCATTAACTATATATGACACTATAATGCTTAGTAAGACAGCTGATATTGCAGCTTCTTTAACAGTAGAGGCTTTAAATGGTATAGTTGATGCATTTGATCCTAGAGTTCATAATGTAAGAACTCATGAGGGGCAAATAAACACTAGTAAAAACCTATTAAATCTATTAGAAAGTAGTTCAATGACAACGAGACAAGGAGAAATAAGAGTACAGGACGCATATTCATTGAGATGTATACCTCAAATACATGGAGGTAGCAAGGATTGCTTTAAATATGTAAAAGAAAAAATTGAGATAGAAATGAACTCTGCAACAGACAATCCTCTAATATTTACTGAAGAAGAAGATGTTATTTCAGGTGGAAATTTTCATGGTCAACCAATGGCTTTAAGTTTTGACTTTCTAGGTATAGGATTATCTGAATTAGCTAATTTATCAGAGAGAAGACTTGAAAGATTAGTAAATCCTTCCCTTAGCAATGGTTTACCAGCATTTTTAGTTAATAAAGGTGGACTTAACTCAGGATTTATGATAGTTCAGTATTCTGCTGCATCTTTAGTGTCAGAGAACAAGGTGTTAGCACATCCAGCCAGTGTAGATTCTATACCTTCATCTGCTAATCAGGAAGATCATGTATCTATGGGAACTATTGCTGCAAGGAAAGCTAGAGAAATAATGGGAAATGTAAGAAAGGTTATTGCTATGGAATTATTGGCTGCATGTCAGGCAATAGATCTAAGAGGTAATAAAGGATTAGGAAAAGGGACTAATATAGCTTATAATATAGTAAGAGAGAATATTAAATTTATGGAAGATGATAGGGTTATGTCTATAGATATTAATACATGTGAGGACATAATCAAATCTGAAGAAATAGTAAATGCTGTTGAAAAAGAAATGGGAGAATTATTATAGGGAGGAGATTTAATGGATATGAATCTGCAAATTTCTAATGCGATGACAATTAAATTAGGAAATGAATTACCACCGGTACCTAAATTTGAATCTGGAATAAGAAGGGCACCAAAGAGAGAGCTGAATTTAACTCAAAGAGAAATAGAAATTGCATTAAAAAATGCCCTAAGATATATACCAGAAGAGTTACATGAGGTATTAGCACCAGAATTTTTAAATGAGTTGCTTACTCACGGGCGAATCTACGGATATAGATATAGGCCAGAAGGCAATATTAAGGGTAAACCAATTGATGAATATAAAGGAAGATGCATTGAAGGAAAGGCTTTTCAAGTAATGATTGACAATAACCTTGATTTTGATGTAGCTTTATATCCTTATGAATTAGTTACCTATGGTGAAACAGGTCAAGTATGTCAGAATTGGATGCAATATAGATTAATTAAAGGATATTTAGAGGAATTAACAAATGAGCAAACCTTAGTAGTTGCGTCAGGTCATCCAGTTGGACTATTTAAATCATCTGCTACAAGTCCTAGAGTTATTATTACAAATGCCCTTATGATAGGTGCTTTTGATGATCAAGAGCATTGGATAAAGGCACAGGCTATGGGGGTTGCTAACTATGGACAAATGACAGCAGGAGGTTGGATGTATATAGGACCTCAAGGAATAGTTCATGGAACATATAATTCTATATTAAATGCAGGAAGAATGAAATTAGGAGTAAAAGATGATGGAGATTTAAGAGGCCATATGTTTGTAAGCTCAGGTTTGGGTGGTATGAGTGGGGCACAAGGTAAAGCGACTAAAATAGCTAATGGTGTGGGAATTATAGCTGAAGTTGACTTCTCAAGAATAAAGACTAGATTAGATCAAGGATGGATAGATAAATCTTTTGATGATTTAAAAGAACTCTTTGAATATGCTCAGAATGCCATGGATAAAAAAGAAGCTGTAGCAATTGCATATCATGGTAATATTGTAGACTTACTAGAGTATGCAGTAGATAATAATGTTAAGATAGAACTACTATCAGATCAAACATCATGTCATGCACCTTATGATGGAGGTTATTGCCCACAAGGATTAACCTTTGAAGAAAGAACAGAAATGATAGAAAAAGATAAACCAAGGTTTATTAAATTAGTAAATGAATCTTTAATACATCATTTTGAGTTAATTAAGAAATTAGTAGAAAGAGGAACTTATTTCTTTGATTATGGAAATAGCTTCATGAAAGCCGTTTATGATGCAGGTGCTAAAGAGATTTCTAAAAATGGCATAGATGAATCAGAAGGGTTTATATTCCCATCCTATGTAGAGGATATAATGGGACCAATGTTATTTGATTATGGTTATGGACCTTTTAGATGGGTTTGTTTAAGTGGTAAACATGAGGATTTGATAAAGACCGATAAAGCTGCTATGGAATGTATAGATCCTATGAGACGTGGTCAGGACAGAGATAACTATATATGGATAAGAGATGCTGAAGCTAATGGTCTTGTAGTTGGTACTCAGGCTAGAATCTTATATCAAGATGCATTAGGTAGAACTGAAATAGCATTGAAATTCAATGAAATGGTAAGAAATGGTGAAGTAGGACCTATAATGTTAGGTAGAGATCATCATGATACAGGCGGTACAGACTCACCATTTAGAGAGACTGCTAATATTAAAGATGGTAGTAATATTATGGCAGATATGGCTACACAATGCTTTGCAGGTAATGCAGCTAGAGGCATGAGTCTTATCGCATTACACAACGGTGGTGGTGTTGGTATTGGTAAATCAATTAACGGTGGATTTGGAATGGTATTAGACGGCTCAGAAAGAGTAGATAATATCCTTAAAACTGCGATGCCTTGGGATGTAATGGGTGGAGTGGCGAGACGTGCTTGGGCTAGAAATGAAAATTCAATATCGACTTGTATTGAATATAACAATAAATTTAAAGATACTGACCATATTACAATTCCATATGTAGCAGATAATGAAATGATTAAAAAACTAGTTGAAAAGAACTTAAATAAATAATTGTGGGGGGATATAAATGGCTAGAATTATTCAATGTGTACCTAATTTTAGTGAGGGAAGAGATAAAGGGATTATAGAAAAAATAGTTGAAGAAATTAGAATAGTTGAAGAGGTAAAGCTATTAGACTATTCCATGGATAAGGATCACAATCGTACAGTGGTTACATTTATTGGTGAGCCGGCTAAGGTAATAGAAGCAGCCTTCAATGCATGTAAGGTGGCATCAGAACTAATCGATATGAGAAACCACAGTGGAGAACACCCAAGAATGGGGGCAACAGATGTTATACCGCTAATTCCAATATCTGATGTGACAATGGAAGAATGTGTTGAATTATCAAAAATGCTAGGTAAAAGAATAGGGGAAGAGCTTAATATATCAGTATACCTATATGAAAAATCAGCAGCATCTCCAAGCCGAGAAAATCTAGCTGATGTAAGAAGAGGCCAATATGAAGGAATGGCAACTAAATTAAATGAAGATGAATGGACACCAGACTTTGGCCCTAAAGAATTAAATGAAAAGGCTGGAGTAACAGCAATTGGAGCTAGAATGCCTTTGGTAGCCTTTAATGTAAACTTAGGAACAAACGATCTTAATGTAGCTAAAAATATTGCAAAGGCTATAAGGTCAAGTGGTGGAGGATTTAAATATTGTAAGGCCCTAGGAATAGAAATCAAAGAAAGAAATATTGTACAAGTAACAATGAATATGGTAGACTATACTAAAACACCATTGTTTAGAGTATTTGATACTATAGAGAGAGAAGCTAGAAGATATGGAGTAAAT
The DNA here is from genome assembly GCA_023388495.1 of Bacillota bacterium. Taxonomy (GTDB): domain Bacteria; phylum Bacillota; class Clostridia; order Tissierellales; family Tissierellaceae; genus Tissierella. The sequence goes on from JAEWGC010000011.1 coordinate 191,787, forward strand.
GTTATAGGTAGTGAAATAATAGGTTTAGTTCCTATGGCTGCCATGATAGATGTAGCAGACTACTATTTAAGGGTAGAGAATTTTAACCATAGCCAAATCCTAGAAAAAAGAATGATGGAATAAGGTGATAGAATGAAAGCTACACTGGTTATAAAAAATATTGGTAACTTAATAACTCTAAGAGGAGAGAATAAACCTAGAACTAGGGAATCTTTGAAAGATATAGGAATAATAAAAAATGGTATTGTTGCTCTAAACCATGATAAAATAATATACGTAGGAGAAGGTGGGCTACCAGCAGATATTATTGTAGATGAAGATACTCTAATATTAGATGGCAGTGGAAAAACTGTAACTCCGGGATTAATAGATTCTCATACTCATTTAGTCCATGGAGGCTCACGGGAAAATGAGTTAGCTATGAAATTAAAAGGAGTACCTTATTTAGACATATTAGCAGCTGGCGGGGGAATTCATTCTACTGTAAGGGCAACTAAGGAGGCTACCTATGAGGAACTCTATAATCAAGCTAAGAAAAGCTTAGATATAATGCTTAAATTTGGAGTAACTACAGTGGAAGCCAAGAGTGGATATGGAATAGATGATTTTGATACTGAGCTAAAGCAATTAGAAGTGGCTAAGAAATTAAGTGAAGATCATCCTGTTGATATTGTTTCAACCTTTATGGGAGCTCATGCTATTCCTAAAGATTATAAGGAAAATTCAGATGAATTTGTAGATATTATCATTAATGATATGATACCTGAAGTAGCTAAGAGAAAATTAGCAAAGTTCTGTGATGTATTTTGTGAAGAAGGTGTGTTCACAATAGAACAATCTAGAAAGATTTTGTTAGCTGCTAGAGAATATGGAATGGAGCCTAAACTTCATGCTGATGAAATCGAACCTCTAGGTGGAGCAGAGTTAGCAGCTGAAATAGGCTGTATTACAGCGGATCATTTAATAGCTGCTAGTGATAAAGGAATTGAAGAAATGGCTAAGAAAGGAATTATAGCAAATCTACTTCCAGGTACTAGTTTTAACTTGCAAACAGGTAAATTTGCTCCTGCTAGAAAAATGGTTGAAGCTGGTGTGCCAATATCGCTATCTACTGATTATAATCCTGGAAGCTGCCCGACGGAAAATTTGCAATTGGTAATGAGCTTTGCATCATTAATTATGAAATTAACTACTGAGGAAGTAATCACTGCTGTAACTATTAACGGAGCTGCTGCTTTAGGTTTAGAGGAGGAAATTGGGAGTATTGAGTTAGGTAAAAAAGGCGATATAGTAATTTTTGATTCACCAAATTTAGAATATATTCTATATCATTTTGGTATAAATCATGTTGACACAGTAGTTAAAAATGGAGAAATTGTATATACAGAAAATAGAATCATTATCTAAGTTAGAGGTTTAACTAAATAACTAAGACTTTTAGCAAAGTAGAATTATAACTATAAGCTAAAAGTCTTTTCCTTATGGGAGGAATGAAATTAAATGATAAAAGAGTTAATTAGGGCATTTTTATTAATTTTTGCAGCTGAAATGGGAGATAAAACCCAAATAATAGCTATGACATTTGCTACTCAATATAGGGTGAAAGAAGTAATCCTAGGGGTTGTATTTGGAGTAGTATTAAATCATGGAATCGCAATTATATTAGGAAGATTTATTTCTAAAGTAGTACCTATGAATTTAATTCAGATTATTGCAGGGATAATGTTTGTTATTTTTGGTATAATGGCATTAAAAGAAGAAGAAATGGAAGAATCTGAAAATAAGAAGGCTTTTGGACCTATAGTAACAGTGGCATTGGCTTTCTTTATTGGAGAATTAGGTGATAAGACTCAGTTAACAGCTATGACCTTATCAACAGAAGGGAGCTACCCTCTTTTTATATTAATGGGAACCACCTTAGGTATGGTTGCCACATCTGGACTAGGTATATTTGTAGGTAGTAAAATAGGAGAAAAAATACCTGAGCTTGCTATAAAGGTTGTTTCATCCATAGTATTTATATTCTTTGGAAGCTTAAAGCTACTAAATACAATTCCAAAAGACTATATAAATATTCAAAATATTATTATATACTTATTATTAATCTTAGTTATTGAGTCTGTTTTAATTAAAAAATTATTTAGTAATAGAAGAAAGAACATTACTTCTCCTATGAAAGAGGCGGCTTCAGCCTTATATAATCAGACTAGGGCCCTTAAAGAGACTTTAGACAGTATCTGCTTAGGGGAAGAAAAGTGTGGAAGGTGTATGGGAGTAGACTGTTTAATTGGATACACTAGGTTTATTTTGAAGGAAGCTAGAGAAAATGCAAAATATTACCAGAGCTTTAATATTGATATAGACTCATTGATAAAAAAGGGATATGATAATAATAAGGTTATCCAAGCCTTAAGTATGATAATAGTAGATTCCATAAATAATGGTTGGGATAATGATGAAAGCTTTGTAATTAATAGGATTAGAAAATCGCTAGAAATAATTATCTTTGAAAAAGAATTAAACGCTAATGTAGAACTTGAAGAATACCTAAAGGATGCAAAGAGAAAAAATAGTAGGTATGGAATGATATTAGAGAAAAAAATTTATGAAGATTTGCATAAGTAAGATTTTACATATATTAGTGAGATAATTAATTGTTGCAAATCATATTTGTAAAAATAAAAGGGGGAATATAATAATGGCTGAAAATCAATATGTAGTTTTTAAATTAGGAAAAGGCGAATTTGGTATTGATATAATGAATGTAAAAGAAATTGGACCTTATGAAGAATCAATTTCTTTACCGAATACACCATCATTTATCGAAGGAGTTATAAATTACAGAGGAAATGTTATACCAATTATAAATTTAAAGAATAGATTATCTCTTGGACAAGCTGAGGTAACAAAGGACACGAGAATTATAGTTATTAGTCTAGATGAAAAAGAAGTTGGGTTCATTGTAGATGAGGCATCTCAAACAGTTAGGGTAAGTGATGATGAAATAGACCCTGCACCCTCATTTATTAGTGGTGTTGATAAAAAATATATAACAGGAGTAGGAAAGTTAGATGAAAAGAGGCTATTAATTTTAATAGACCTTAAAAAAGTCTTATCTAATGATGAAATAGAAGAAATACAAAATCTTGAGGTTTAAGATAGTATGGAACCGAAACAGGTTAGCATCAAAAGATTAAATGAGATATTGGAAGCAACTATTGATTCCATTAAAGGAACAAAGGATGAGATATTTGAGATTGTTAATCATTCTAGACTTGAGTGTAAGAGGTTAGAAGATGAACTTAAATCCCTACAACTTAAAATTAAAGATATATTTACTCAAATAGAAAGGCTGGAAGATCTTGATAGGAGAAGCCGTAATAACTTATCTAGCAAGAGTAAGAATTTTCACCTATTTAGTGAAGATGATATAAAGGATGCCTATGATTTAGCCAATGGAATTAGAATAGAACTTTTATTGAAAAGAGAAGAAGAGAAAAATCTAATCGAAAGAAGGAAGGAAATCGAGATTAGGTTAAAAAATGCTTATGATGTATATAAAAAGGCTGAGAATATTAATAAGCAAATAACTGTAGCCACAGAGTATTTAATGGGGAATGCGGGAAATATAGCAGTTACTGTCGATGAGCTAAGTAAAAAACATTACTTAAGTATAAAAATTATAGAGGCACAGGAAGATGAAAGAAGCAGAGTGGCTAGAGATATGCATGATGGACCTGCTCAGTCCTTAGCTAATATTATAGTGAAGGCTGAATTGTGTGAAAGGTTATTAGATGTTGATCAAGATAGGGCTAAAAATGAGCTTCATAATTTAAAGGGAGTTATTAGAGGAACTTTAAAAGATGTTAGAAAGATAATATATGATCTAAGACCTATGTCCTTAGATGATCTTGGACTTATTCCTACATTAGAAAGATATATATCTATTTTTGAGGAGGATACAGGAATAAAAGTAAGCCTTAAGGCTTTTGGACCCTTTGGGGACTTAGAATCTGCAGTGCAAATAGCTGTTTTTAGAATTATACAGGAATCTTTAAGTAATATTAGAAAGCATTCAAAGGCGAAAACTACTTCAATAATAATTGAAAAGTCTCTAGCTAAAATTAATTTATCTATTATGGATGATGGTATAGGATTTGACCCAGAAAATTATAAACAGAATTCTAATTTTGTATCAAGTGGATTTGGGTTAATGAACATTAAAGAAAGGGTTGAATTGCTAAACGGAGAACTTCATATAAACTCTTCTCCTAACTTAGGAACAAGAATAAGCTTATTCATACCCTTAAATGAGGAGTGATAACAATGAAGGATAAAAAAATTGAAGTTATAATTGCTGATGATCATGTGTTAATAAGAGAAGGTATAAAACAGATACTTGAATTGGAAGATGATATAGTTGTTACTGGTCAAGCAGGTAATGGTGAAGAAGCCTTTCATATGACTATGAATTTAAATCCAGATATAGTATTATTAGATATAAATATGCCTAAATTAAATGGAATAGAAACTCTTAGAAAATTTAAAGACATGGGTATAAAGTCAAAGGTGATTATATTAACTATACATGAGGATAAGGAATATATCCTAAAGACATTAAAATTAGGTGCAAATGGATATATGCTAAAGGATTCAAATGCAGATAGTTTAATTAAGGGGATTCGTGATGTAGCAAGGGGTGAGAAATATATACAACCAAGTGTTGCAGAGTTAGTGAGTAAAACTTCAAATTGTGATGAATATCTTAATATTGGTATCGATAAAATTAATTCTCTAACAAAAAGGGAATACGAAGTACTTATTTTAATTGCTGAAGGATTAAATAATAAAGATATTGCTGATAGACTATATATCAGCGAAAAAACTGTAAAGAATCATGTATCCAATATATTTAGAAAACTTGATTTGAATGATAGGGTTCAGGCTGCAATCTTTGCGTATAAAAATAATATAAAGAAATTGTAAAAGACCAGATAGATTAAAATTTCTGGTCTTTTACAATTTCTAATATATAGTTCTTAAAGGTCTCGCTAAGGGGAGATAATTGTCTGTTTTTATGAAATGCAAAATAAAACTTTCTTGTAAAATCCAAATCTTCAATATAGAAGACTTTATACCTTCCAAGGACTATATCATTTTGAACAGCCTTTTCAGATAAGAAACTAACACCTATACCAAGAGAAACTAATTCCTTAATGGCTTCCGTATCTTCAACATATGCGGCTATATTTAGTTTGTTAGTGGGAAGTTTAGTTTTTTCAAGTAAATTTTCCACTAAGGCTCTAGTACCTGATCCTTCTTCTCTTAATATAATTTTTTCCCTAAATAATATATCTTTATCTATATAAGAAAAATTATCGCCAGGGAATTTGGAAGTATTAGGAGTGATTAAAACTAACCTATCTTCCATCAAATCAATATATCTAATATTGTTTGATGGAAATTTAGCGCCCAAAATTCCAAAGTCGGTTTCGCCATCTAAAATACCTCTAATAACTTTTTTAGAATCTTTATCTCCTACAGTAAAAGAAACATCGGGATATGAGATTAAAAAATTTTTCATTATAGTAGGAAGTAGGTACTTTCTAGGAACTGAACTTGAATATATATGTAGATGCCCTTGTATTTTGCCTTGATAGGAAGCTAAATCAAATTTTGCCATCTCACAAGAATTTAATATATTAATAGCGTACTTATATAATAAATTACCTGCATCTGTTAATGTGATTTTCTTACCAAATCTATTAATTAATAGGGTATCAAGTTCTTTCTCTAAATTTTGAATATGATTAGTCACAGTAGGTTGAGTAATAAAAAGTTTCTCGGCAGCTTTGGAAAAACTTTTCAACTTTGCAACTTCAACAAATGTTTCTAATTGTCTAAAATCCATTAAATCACCTCTCTTAAATTATTACTCTAACTCTATTGTAACAAAAAATACTTATAAATCTACAACTATTCTAGCAAAGATATAATAAAAAATACAATATTAAATATCTATAAATAATGTTGCTACCATTGATTCAAGTAATATTAACAAAATGTTAATTAAGAATGGCAAAAGCCTATAATGAAGAATTAGAGTTGTTTTTTCTTAAAGCTCATATAGACGAAGTTGAAAATTATGAAATATTAAAGTGTGATTTTCCTAATTTGTAATAAAAAAACTCAAAAATGCGTTGACAAATCTAGGTAAACAGTGTATAGTTATATATTGTCAGCAAAGAGACTTCTGAAGACACAAATTATGAAGTCTAAAAATTTTTAATAAAAGTTTAAAAAACTGTTGACAACTCTCTGGAAAGAGAGTATGATAGTAAAAGTCGGCTGCGACAAGAAACTTCATAAATCAACAAAATGATTTGAAAAAAGTTTTAAAAAACAGTTGACAGCAAATAAAAAGTTTGCTATACTAAGTAAGTCACCTCAACGAGGCGACGTTATGACCTAACACAACGAGCGTAGCGAATTGATGTAGGTCAAACGCAATGAGCATCAAATCTATACGAACGATAGTGAGTAAAAAGATTTGCAATGCGAAACTGCAATGAACCTAGACAACTAAACAGTGTGAGAAACTTTGAATTATAAAAA
>JAEWGC010000010.1 GCA_023388495.1 Bacillota bacterium
ACCTTAAATAAATATTATAACTTTGATATCCATGATTTAGTTAATATTGTAGATGAATATAATCCGTTAGAGGATTTTAGAGCCAAGGGGAAGAAGTTGACGATAAAATAAGAGATATAGGGATAAATTAGACTTATCCCTATTAAAATCCATGAAGGGTTAGATTTCGGATGGAAGTAATGTATAATAATGGTATGGGAAATTATACCAACATATAAGGGGGCAAGGAAATGGGAAGAAAGATTATAAAGGTTTTAGTAATAGTAATTCTTTTAATAAGTTTATCACCATCAGTATTAGCAGATAGTATGTACGATAGGATAGAGAAAGTAAGACAAGAAACACAAGAAAAAGCCGAAAAAGAAAAAGAGATAAGTGAGAACATAGAAGAACTAGAAAAAATAAAAAATACTATAGTAGTTGAAGAAGTTAATTTAACAGACGTCTCTAAACATTGGGCAAAAGACAATATCACCTACTTAGTTCAAAGAGGTGGAATATCAGGATATCCTGACGGGACATTCAAACCAGATAATACAATCAGTTATTCAGAGTTTTTAAAGATAGCCTTACACAGTGTATCTAAACCACAATCACAAGGTGATGGAACACATTGGGCATCAGGTGTTTTTATGGATGCAGAGAGATTAGATGTAGTAAAGAGAGGGGAAGCACCTCAATATAAGTGGAATGAGCCTATAACAAGATATGAAATGACAAGGATAATGACAAGAATAGTAGAAAATATATTAGGTGAAAAAGAAGTAGATGTAAACGGAATAGCAAATATAATGCCAGATTATAAAGAAGTCCAAGGTGAAAAATCCTTTACTAACTTTGTAGAACAAGCCTATATGAAAGGACTAATAGCAGGTAAAATAGGTGGTTTATTTGAGGGAAATGCAAACGGAACAAGGGCAGAGGCAGCTACAATGGTAGTAAGAATAATAGATAAAGCAAAGAGAGTAGGAGTAGATATTTCAAAACCTGTTGTAGGTTCGCCACAGATTTTGAAATGGAACGACCCTGAAAGACCAAATGCAAAAGAAGGGGATACTTTCATAACAGCAGATGGTAGAGAAGTAGTATTAAAGAAAGGCCCTAGTGGGGTACTTGGTGAAAACCAAAATGTAGCAGTAGACCTTTACAGAAGATTTCCGGATGGAACCTTATTAAAGCATGGAAGTTTAGGAACAAAAGCAATGGGGTATCCGGGTGAGACTTACCTTGTAGACGATTATGGTGAAGGACATTTCTGGTCCGACTGGCTAGAAATTAGACAGATAAAGCCTTCTATTCAAAATCCAAAAGATGGTCAGACTTATGGTAAGTGGTGGTATGCAGAAGGTGGAGAATGGTATTGGACAGGTCCAATAAATAAATAAAAAAGGTAAAAGAGACTATGGTGGGTGTTGTAGGTGGAAGTCTAAATCTAAATCAAAACAATCTACTCATAGTCTCTTTTTATTGGGGGGATAAATAAATTGAAAGTATTCAATAATATTTTAAAGATTTTAAAAGTGTTAGTTGTAAGTTATACATTAGGATTTGGCACGATGTCTTTAGTAGTTTGTTGGTGGTTTTTAGGTAATCTAAGTTTACTACCTTTTGGCAGATTACTTTTTATATTATCAGTATTTATTTGTATAGGTATAAGCCAATTTTACATCTATAAACAAATGAAAGATTTTATATGGTAATTTTAATTAATGAGGTAATAACCCAAGTAACAATTGTTCCTATAAATGATAGAATAGCAAAAGCAATAAAGAATAAATGTATTTTAGGAAATATTTTTTTCCTAAATATAAATGCAATTATTGAAGTAATACAACCAGCTATAAACAAAGTGGAAGCAGTATATAAGAGCGGTAGTAAATTACCCATATTAATCACATCCTTTCCTTTTTATTCCAATAATATCATAAAGGAAAGGTTAAGTCGATAATAAGATACAGGGGTAATCATAAGACGGGCAGATAGTAGGACAATGGACTGAATATTTCAATTGACAGATGCTAGGAACAGTAAAAGTAATATATTGAGTAAAAAATAAGTCGATATAAGATAGCAATAAATAGGGACAAGCCAAAAGATAAAAATAGACATAAAAATGTAGACAGAAAGTAGGAAAACCAATGAAAGAAAATAAAGTTTAGAGAATAAGAAAGGGGTAAAAACCATGCAAAAACTAAAAAGGATAATGTCATTAATACTATCTATAACATTAATTTTGACAGCATTGCCAGTGACAGTATTTGCAGGAAATAATGATGGTGGTGGTTCAACAGTAGGTGGTGGAACACCTGCGGATGGTTGGACTGTAACAGGTGCCTATGAAGGATTGAGAATTTGAAAAGTATATAATAGTTTAGGAATACTAAAGTTCCTAATCAGTGGACTTTAGCCATTAGTGACGATATAATGGTCTTGGAAAACATTTCCATAGAGTAATACATAAGGGGGATAAGACGATGATAAGAAAAGTATTAAGAGTTTTATTAGTTATTATGAGTATTTTGAGTTTGTCAGTATCAGTACAAGCAGTAACACAAAATAATGATGAAGTATCCGTAGATAGTGCAATTTACAATATTAAAGAGACACTTAGGGCAGTAGAAACAATGAAGCATAAGGGTACAATAGACCAAGATATTCTTAAAGAGTTAGCATCTCAAATAACAACATTAGAGAGAGCAGTAACAGTATCAGGAAAATCTGCATCCAATGATGTAGTAAGAGTAGTGGAATTAGCTGAAAAATCTATAAAAGGATTAGAAGGTGAAGGTGCAGTAAAAGCTGATGCTGCAATTATAGCAATAAAGCAATCATTAGGAATTAAATCAGAACAATCAGAGGTAAAAGTATCTAATAAAGATGCAGCAGTTAATTTACCAGACATCCAAAAGCATTGGGGTAAGGATTATATCAGTTATCTAGTAAATAAAGGTGCAATAGCAGGCTATCCAGATGGCACATTTAAGCCAGACCAAACAATTAGTAAAGCAGAGTTTGTTAAGATAGCAGTATCTTCAGCACAAAATGGTAAGTTTACAGTAGCAGATAAAGGTGAACACTGGGCTTCAGGAGTATTTAGAGATGCACAGACTAAGTTTATCCTAAGAAGAAATGAAATGCCAGAAAGTGAATGGGACAAGCCAATTAATAGATATGAAATGGCAATGGTAATGGTAAGAATAACAGAAAATATCTTAAAAGAAGATAAAGCAGCAACTTCAGGTGTAGCTAATATAATGGCAGACTACCAAGAAGTAAGTAATAAGACAGAGTATCAATACTATGTAGAACAAGCCTATATGAAGGGTTTAATCTCAGGAATGGATAAACAAGGAACCTTTGGTGGTTCAAAGACAGGAACAAGAGCAGAAGCAGCAACAATGGTAACAAGAATGTTAGAAGTAAGTAAGAGAGAGAAAGTAGACACAAACAAGGTAGTAACAGCACCAACAGGGACAGTATTAAAACAAACAGACCCGAATAGACCATTACCAAAAGCAGGTTCAACCTTTGTAAGAAAAGATGGCACAGAAGTAGTATTAAAAGTACATGAAGAAACAGGGGTATTAGGCTATGGACAAAACGTATCTCTTTATGAGGGTATGAAATATCCAGACGGTTCTACAGTAGCACATGGTACATTAGGTACTAAGGCAATGGGTTATCAAGGACAAACCTACCTAGTCGACCAAAGAACAGGAACTGGATTTTTCAGAAATGATTGGTTGAAAATCCAAGACTATGAACTAGATAAGGCTCTTGCTATTACAAACCCTAAGGAAGGTCAGATAGTAGGTCAATGGACTCAGTATAAAAATGGTGATTGGGTTTGGATAGGACCAACTAATAATTAAGAAAGAGTCTATGTTAGCATTTTAAATAGTTAAACCAAACATAAAAATATAAAATACTACAGTTATATAAAAACAAGGACAATATAATTTTATAATAATTGTAACTAAGTTTTAAAAGACAAATCCCCACAAAGTTTATGCCTTTGTGGGGTATAGGTAGAGCTATTAATGGCAAAAGATAGCTTTTATGTCATTGTGTAAGTAAATTACACAACCTAAAAAGATGAGAGTATCCACTATTTCTGCGATTAATAGGATATTTTCTATCATCCCTACCACCTCCTTACTGAAAGATTATCTCTTCCATTAACTAGGTAATAATAGAATACCATAATCTTCTTTAGAAGTCGATGGTGGTAGGAAAAAGGAAAATGAAGATTTCTAAAAAGAGTTAAACAACTCGTAAATATCTAACAAAGAGAACCACCTATAAAGGTGGTTTTCGTAGGTATATAACAAATGTGTCACCAATCAACAAAAAGATTCAAATTATGGACATAGGTCAGTCAAAACACTACAGTTAAAAATAAATTGGATTGTAATAGTGACAGTAAAAAATAAAATAAATAGGGAGTACATAAAATTATAGTCATAGTCTCTTTCTTTATAAAGTAGGTGAAACAAGATTTTTAAATGAACAAGATGCCCAAAATGGACAATGGATCCAATGAGAAAAAAGAGCATATTGAAAATTATAGTCCTTGATAGAAATATTGAGGATTTTTTTTATCTATTTTTAGATGTTTTGATTTAATTTAAGGTTAAGAATTTTTATTAATATAAGATATAGTGTTTACTTCTTAAGTTCTAATAAGGTTGAAAAATTGCTTTTTATAATTTAGTGATTTCCTTGTGCTGAGGGGTTTTTAGAGTATTAGGAATAGCAGAAAAAATGAAATTGAGGAAAGATAGGCTACCACTATGATATAGAATTGTTTATAAAAAATTGATAAAAAAATTAAGATTTTAGATTTTTGAAATGAATTATCTAATCTTACGATATCGGTAGTATCACTATATCCTATATTATTATTCAGTAATAGTATGCTTTTCAGAGTTTTATAAAATATGTCTAATCTTTTATAAAAACTGTAGTAGGAATTGGGATGCTAGGTAGAGGTTGGGGATTATTTGTTTATGGGTTTATTTTATATCTTTCAAGGTTAATCTTTTATGATATTTAACAAGAGCTATGCTCTTGTTAAATTATATACAAAGTAGCACGTAGTGCTACTTTGTATTAACCCTATATTAACAAACCTTGAAAAGAGATAAAGGCTTAAACCATAAGGGAAATTAATTTTAGTAATATAGGATTTCCACACAATGAATATAAGATTTCCCCACTATTCTTTAATGAGTTCTTATTTATTGCGTTCTTCCTGTTCTTGTATAGCTATTTTCATTCTCTCTAATCCTTCTAAATATTCTGTATAAACATTACTGGTAATGAATTTTTCAGGCTCATCAATTGCGTCTAATTCTCTTTTCATCCTAAGTAGCTTTTCTTGAATATCACATAAATATAAAATATGTTGTCTTTCAAATGATTTTACATCAACACTATCATACTTTAAATCTCTTATAAAGCTATTAAATTTAGATTGAGCCTCTTCAACACTACCTATTTCATTAAATTCTTCTTGATACTTGTTTATTAGGTTTTCACTGATAAGGTGTTTAGGCTCATTAAATGGATATACACCAAAATATGTAGCTATAGAAGTAAGTACATCATATTCACAAACATAATCAACTTCTATATACTCAATTAGTATATTTAATGCCCTCATAATGCCTTTTGTATTTTGAAGATACATTATATCTCTAAGCTTTTCTATAGAAGCTTCAGTTAGTCCAATATCTTTATAGATAGCTTGTAAGATAGGTTCTGGTAGTTCAGTATCAGGGTCAATTAGATATTGGACATTGCATCCCAATAAATTAGAAATTTGCAATAGCTTATAAAAGTTATCAGGAAAAGATTTCTTATTGCAATAATCACTAACTGATGTACGACTTAGACCTAATAGTTCAGCAAATTCGGTTATAGTATATTTTTTATCTTTCAATAACTTACTCAATTTGTCACCAAAAGTACCATAGTAATCTTTCATAACTTCTTTTTGAAGCAGTTTTCTTTTAACATTAATAGTTTTTAACCATTCTTCTACTAGAAAAGAGATTTTACTTTTATTATCCTCATCAACTATATTGCTAACAACATGTTTTTTAATATTCTTGATTTTAAAATACATTAAATCATAAAAACATAGCTGAATAATGAAATTATTTTTAAAGAGATGATTGTCATCTAATTTTTCTAAAATATAATTTATTTCTGATATTTGACCTGATGATAAATCTTCAGGTTTATTGTTATTTTCAGATTTATCAAATGGAGCAAACAAGAAAGTTATATTTTCATATAGATAATTTAATTCATTAGTATCAAATAATTTTTTAACCATAACATCCTCCCAACTAATTAATTTATTGATTAATTATAGCACATTAAATATTTTTTTAATATTTTTGATTAAAATTTTTGTGATTTTTAACTGTTCGCCGGATTGACTTGACGAAATATACCATAAAAACACAAAGATATACAGATAAATTAAATATTATGCTAACTAAAACAATAAATTATTGTAAAACAAAGCAGGAAGACAGTTTCAATGCAGACAGTTCCGACGTTTATCTTTCTATTTTTATGTATTATTATAGGCATACAAGTTACAGCACATGTACTTTTTATAAAATAGATTGAACTTTGAAAATTAAAAGAAGACACATAAAACGAATTTTAGGGACAGGTTAACGAATTGAGGACAAAAATGACTACAGTTTAAAGTAATATAAGTGAAAAATAAAATTCCTGCTTTTAAAAGCAGTTCATATATATAAAAATAAAAAAACCAAATAATAGGGGGATAAACAATGATAAAGACTATTACATTTGTAGTAACAGCAGCAACAGCAAGAAAAACATTAGGATATGAGGGCATTGTAGATTTAGTGAGAGTGCCAATGCAGGTAGATTTAAGCAAGTTATCAGAAACAGCACTACAACTTGTGCAGGCAGTATCTACACTAGAAAGAGCAGATGACTTGAGTAAGCTATATGTAGAAGGACCAACTCAAAGAGAATTATTTATCAAAGCAGGAAAGTTGAAGGAGTTAGAACTCTATGAAAGAGTTTATGGGAGTGAACATTTTGATAAACCTATTCTTATCACATGGCGTTGGGATTGTTTGAGAAGAACTGAAACACCAGAAAATTACTTTGAAAGACATGCTAAAAGAATTGAAGAAATTGGTGGTAGGCAAGTACTTAATTAGTAAGAAGATAGGAAATAGGGTGAATTGTTCCATTGGATCCAATGGAACAATTTCCTCAAAAAAGGCTATTGAGGTGAGTTAATTGGGAGAGATATTTAGAATTCAAAGAGAAAAGGTAGAAGACTCAGAATATATTACAATAATAGTACCTAAAATTTTAGAAGCCAAGGAATTATATTGGTTAAGAGAGTATGGTATTAGAGAATTTGATAAGGGTACAGTAGATTTATTAACGGGACAAGTAGTATTAAAAGCATTTGTATCTAAAAAAAACAAATAAAAAATATTGGAGGAAGAAGAAATGAGAGAAATAGAAAAATTAGCAGTAAAACCTTATACACCAGAGGAGATTGACAAGATAGTAAAAGAGAGTGAAGAAAAGATAGTTGAGTATTGTAAGGAGCTTGAAATTGAGTATGCAGATAGTGGAAGATATTCAGCTTATGAAACAATGAGAGTATTATTCGATTTAAGAGATTATGAACTTTATATGCAAGTAAAAGGGCAAGGTTTATTTCAAGAGATAGTAGAGGGAATAGAAGAAGGATTTATAGTTGAGGTATACAGTTTTGAAACAGGTAGACTTGAGGAGATGGCTTTTGAGGGTTTAGATTGCTATGCAGGAGATAGTGAGGCAGAAAAACTATACTTTATGTATAAAAATGATGAAGTAAGTGATGAAGAATACAATGAAAGATATGTTGAAGTTATACAGCCTTGGATTGATGATTATATTGAAAATCATGTTGAGGGAATAGTAGGGATAGATATTAATTATCTTAATGCAGTAGAAGATTATAATGATTGGTATGAAGATTAATAAGAATTGTGTAGCTGTAGGCAAATTTTACAGCTACACCGACCTTGAAAGGAGGTGAAAAAGAGATGCTAGAGAATATAAAGATTTTAAAAGAGGTTACAGAAGATAACCTTGAAACAGTCACTATAACTATACCTAAAGTGCTTGAAACAAAAGAGTTAGCAATATTAAAAGAGCATGGTTTACAGGGGTTTGACGAGGCTTTAGTAGATTTACAAACAGGGATAATGACCTTGAAAGTAGCTTATGAAACTTATTATAAGGGTGAGTGGTAGAATGGGTGGAGAGAAAGACAATCTAGTAATCCCTTCTTGCTTAGGGCTACTAGATTGTTTCAATACAAAGAAAAACAGATATAGCAAGGAAAGTCTTTGCCACTTAGTTACTGATGATGCAGTCAATACAATTTTCATTATCTCTTTATTCAGTTATATATACCACTATTGTGACAGAAAAGATACTGATACATATGAAATAAAGTTATCAACCTTAAAGCAGTTTAGAGGACAAACGCATGGGAGTAAAGGATTTGATATAAAAGCAGAATTAGAAAAGTTGAATAATATTAATTGTTATTGGCAGGACCTAGATATTGATAGATTAGCAGAAGTAAAGATAAAAGGTAGAAAAGCAATTATACAATCAAGATATTTTAGTGAAATATTTAAGGCAATGAAATATCTTACTAGAAAGTTAGATAGTACATATAGTTCAAGTTATACAAGTTTAATTAATAGAGAAATACTTATAGAAAGAAATCGTTCAGCAATAGAGATAACTATTGAAATCTGTAAATTAGTTGAAAGAAGAGGAGCATTAGCAGAGGGACAAACTGCACACCTTGCTATTAATACCTTAATAGCAAGGTGCCCTACCCTTTCTTTTAAAATAGATAGTACAAGTACTATAAGTAGAAAAAATCAGATTTTGAGAGAAGATTTAAACAAGGCGATTGAGTTATTAAAGACTAAGACAAGGATATATAAGGTCTTTGAAGATTTAATGATTACTAAACCAGAAAAAATAGCAGTAAATAAAGAGGGGAAAATTTTGATTGAACATAATGGGAGGAACATAGGGAAATGAGAAAGATTAAGGGGATTAACAACTTAGCAGCTTTAATGCTTATGGTTTTAGGATTTGACTATAAAAGTGGTGAAAATCTGATAAGTAAAAAAGAGTTTATGGATGCTAGCTTTAGTGAGAGAGTTGAGATGCTAAAGGTTAGATTTGAACAAAATCTAATTGAGCATAAGGATATTTTAATCGCAAGATTAGATAATCATATATATGAAGATGAAGAACAAAAGGAATTATTTAAAGAAATGATATCTATATCTGAGGCCATAGAGGCTACTTGTAATAAGAAGAAGGGAAAGAAGGCAGAGAAACCAGTGCTGTTTAAGTGTTTTTTACATAATGACAGTAACCCAAGTATGTCATGGTCTGCGACACAACATGGTTTTTACTGTTTTAGTTGCAGTAAAGGAAATAAGGTATTTGATTTATTTGATTTTCTCAAATTGATTTATGGATTTAAAGGGTCAGATGCTTTCAAAAAGGCTTTTAAGATAGCGGTGGAGGCTTATGTAGAAGATAGTAGTAAGATTGAAAATGTTTTTATAGAGAGAAGTAATGATAGGCATACAAACTATATACCCTACACAAAGGAAATGAATAGAGTTAGGCATTGGACTTTTCATTATCCTATTGAAAAAGATATACCAGCCTTGAAAAAATTAGAGGAAAGAGGTATTTCATTGGTAACAGCAAAGAGAATGTCGGTAATGACCTGGTATCCTACAATAGATAATTCACCTATTGGTTTATGTTATTGGATATTTCTTAATGATGATGGCAGTTACACAAGGAGATTGGCAACTATAAATAAAGATATGAATACAGGAGAATGTGCTAGAAAGTGGTGGAACCCCTCTAATAAACCTATAGGGATATTTAATACAAGAGTTTTGGACCATTGTAGACAATTTAAAGAAGTATGTTTTGTAACTGAGAGTGCTATAGATGCAATGAGCTGTGAAGAACTAGGATTTCATGCAGTTGGGCTTAATAGTATCAATAATCTATCAAAGTTTTTTACTGAATATGTAGACAAGCATTCTGATATTATGCTGATTTGTTTAACTGACAATGATAGGGCAGGCAAAGGTAGTATAGAAGAGTTTAAAAAAAGAAATTTATTTGTTCCCAATTATGAAGATTGGTTGAGTAGATATAAGGATATTAATGAGGCTTTAATAGGAGATAGAAAAGAAACATTGTGGGAATTGCAAAGATTAGAGAAAGAAGCAAAAGGATTTTATAAAAGGGGAGGTATATAGGAGATGGCTAAAGAAGTGGATTTGAGTAATATAAATATGGGACCGATAGTATTTGGCGGTGGTATCGGGTTCGATAGTGAGCAGGATTTACCTGCTCCACCAACACCTCAGATAGAATTTAACAAAGAAAAAAACATAGTGACAGAAGCCACAGAAGAAGATTTAAGAGAAGAGAAACAGGTAATCGAAGTAGAATATCAAGAAGATTGCAATTATGATATATCAGCAATAGAGAGTTTAGGGATTGGTAGCTCAAGTTATTTAGAGAGATTGGCAGAAAGAATTAAGGAAAGACCAGCTAAGATTTCAACAGGTATTGAAGATTTAGATTTTGTTACAGGTGGGGGCTGGCCCACTGGCATCAGTGCAGTAGCGGCCTCACCTAATATCGGAAAGACTACTATATTGATGCAATCAGCAGCAGCTATGGCTATGCAAGGTGTAGCAGTTGTTTATATTACATATGATATGAGAGAGTTAGATTTGACAGCAAAAGCAATAAGTCATACATCCTATAGGCTATTTGGTGAGGGTTGCTATACCATTAGTGATATCTTAAATAAAGATATATTAGGTAATGAAGATGATAAATCTAAAAAAGTAATAACAGAAGTTGGTAGAACACAAAAATACTTACATATAAGAGATTTAATCTATGACCCAGAGTTTGATAAGTTTTGTAATAGTAGTGCAGAATTGCAGCAGTTAAATAAGATACAGAGGATATTTCATGTGTACTCTTCTATTTATAAAAATGTTGTTTTTATTTGTGATAGTTTACAGCAGATAGCAGGGTTTAGACATGGTAGTAGTGGTAAGGAAAGTGTAGACAAGCAGTTACAAGAATTTAAAGGATTGAGTACATATTATGAAGTACCTTTAATATTGATTAGTACCTTGAATAGAAGTGCATATAGCAAGAATGCAGATATAGAAATGTCAGGGTTGAAAGAGAGTGGCAATCTTGAGTTTGACAGTGATTTGATACTTATACTTCAACCAAAATTTATAAAAGATAAAGATATAGATATGACTATGGATAAGTCTAGAGAATTAGATTATAGAGATATTACTATTAAGTGTATCAAATCAAGGGATAGTGGATATAGAGAAAAGACTATGACATTATATGCTCCTGGTTGCACCTTTATTGAGTATGAGGAAGATAAAGAGGATAGTGGTAAAGGTGTTGAAAAGAGTAAGAAAAAAGAGTATAGCAGAAAACCACCATGGAATGAGGGTTATATGTAAATTGTGAGGAAAGGTTATTTAAAAATGTGGGGAACCCTTATATTTTTGGTGGGGAAAGGTTATATTTTTTAGGTGGTTTAATTGGGGATTTTCTTTCTGGGTCTATCTATTTGTTTTCAAGGTTGTTCTCTAATATAGGTTAATACAAATGGCACGTAGTGCCATTTGTATATATAAATAATATGTAAATATGAGGCGAAGCCTCATATTTACAATCCTATGTGTTAAATATAAGAACCGTGAAATAGATAAGGGACAAGACCCTTAATAGGTCTTCCCTCCCATTTCTAAAAGTGGTGAAGTAGAAAACACTAGAGGATATAGTCAATTATGAGATAAAAGAGTAAGATATTGCTCTTTGAAAGGGGGTGAAAAAGTTGAGACAAAATAATAATTTTCAGCAAGGAACAATAGGTAATTCTATGAAGTTCGGGGATATAGAAACACCTGAACAAGTGTCAAAAGAATATGAGGAACTAAAAAAGTTTGCAAAGGAACAAAAAGGTAAATATCAAAAAAATCATAACCGAGACCCACATCAAGTTTACATAGAGGATGTAGAAGATGTACAAGAGCAATCTTAGATAACAGAAACAATATCCCCAATGTTTTATTAGAACCAATGAAACATTGGGGATTATTTATTCATACGAAATATTGGTATTAAGTTTTATGCATTTTAATATTTGTACAGTTGAAATATAAAAACAACTAAAAAAGAACTTTAAGAAGACATGAAGTTTAAGAGGCTACAGAAAGAACTATATTAAATAACTATAAAAAGAGAGGAAGTGAAAGAAATGTTAAATCAAGAAACACAGTCATTCAACAATCTACCAAGTGCAATAATAAAAATCCCAATAACTCAACCAGTAGCAGCATTATTACTGCACTTATGTAATCATAGAATTGGTGCAGTAAATATTAGTTTAGAGGATTTAAGAGTAGATGGAGCCCAATTAGTTATTTCTTCAATAGTTAACAGTGATACTAACAAAGATAAGAATATATTTGCTATCTATGAAAATGATGAATTCAAGCATTTAAAGAAGCTTGTAAATCGACTAATTGAAGAAAAGTTTGCAGAAGATGATGAGGAGTACATAAGGTATTACAGTGATTTTGATGAAGATGACCTAGAAAATCAAGAATTAGAGGAAGAAATCTTGAGAGAATTAGAAACAGATGAAAAAGATTGGGGTAAGCATTGGGGAGATAAGTGGGGAGTTAACAAGATATTAGATTTCTAAGTAGGGCATTTTGCCCTACTACCTTAGAAAGGGTGAGTAAGATGCAAAAACAAATAATTAGGGGAACAGGAAAAAATACATTTAGTTATGAGGAAGGTACAGACCTTGCACTTATGACTAACAATAATAGGATTACTAAAAGAATACTTAGTTTACTACTAAAAAGATACACTCTACTTATAGAGCTAAAAGATAAGACATTGATATCGGCTACATATAAGGATACAAAAATAATAGGTAGAACAGCAGAAGATATTTTACTAGTTTATGATGGGTTATCAAGGGAAGAAGTTGAGATTTACATAGATGATATAAGAATAGTAAGAGTTTATAAGTAGAAAAACGATAAGAAGTAAAATGGGGATTTTGGCAATCCTGAAATCCCTATAGTTTTAGGATTATATAAATAGAGGTTATGATAGACTTTCCCAAAATTATCTTCATATTTTATTTTTATGAAGTATGTACATATGGAATGTGAAATATGAAAATTAGATTATGATTTTAGTTTCGGGAAACTGTTTTGGGAAAAGGATATAGGATTATTATAATAACTAGAGATTTTAGTATCTTCAATATCTCTAGAGATTTTGGAAAAGGGGGAAATGAAAGATGCACTATACATATTTTATTGAGAATACAACTAAGGATTATATTGATAATACTGAATTATTTAGACTTATAAATGACTTAGAAATAGATGAGAATGAAATTTATATAGATGAAGAAGATTGTAAGGAAGAATTAGATAATCTATTAAGTATCTTAGAAAATGGGGACAGACTTGTAATTCGTTCAGTAGTAGATTTAGCAGAAGAAGCAGAAGATTTATTAGAAATATTAAGATTGTTACAAGATAAAGAAATTATTTTATTGAGTATAGAAGAAAGTTTTTTAAATGGAATTGACTATTATACAGGGTTAAAAGGATTTGTAGGCATTAATCGATACTATTTAGATAAGAAGAGAAAAGAAAGATACAAAGAAGCTAAAGAAAAGGGATTAGTAGGCAGACCTAAGATGACAGCAGAAATTCAGAATGCTCTTAGGTTATATAAAACTGGTGAGTTCACAACTTCAGAGATTGAAAAATTATCGGGAATTTCTTCATCAACTCTATATAGAGCTTTAAAAGAAATTGACAAGGAGTAAATACTACGAAAAATATCTATTCGTTTAATACACATAAAAAGAACTATAGCAGTAAATAAGGATTAAAAATTTAAGATATAAAAAATAGGAACTATAGATAACCACAAAAAAGAAGTTTGGATATCAAGTTCATTAAAGAAAGGGGAGAAGTTCATATGGCTAACATAAAAACAAGAGCATTGACAGAATATGAATATTCTTTAATTATACAAACCATTAGGAAAGGCATTAAAACAAAGGATGATAGACAGATTAAACCTAATCTAAGAATAGCAACAGCCTTAGTGGTACAAGCCAATTTAGGATTAAGAATAGGGGATATAGTTAATTTGAAACTATCAGATATTATTAAGGATGCTAACAGATATAGATTAAATATTAAAGAGCAGAAAACAGGTAAGGTTAGAGAATTTACAGTGCCTAATGAAATTTATACATATCTACAATCTTATGCCTTAGATAACAATATAAAAACCAATCAAAAATTATTCAGTATCACTGTAAGACAAATTCAAAAGCATCTTAAAATAGTAACGGAGCATCTAGGGTTAGAAAACATTAGCACTCATAGTTTTAGAAAGTTTTTTGCAGTATCTATATATAACAATAATAACTATAATATAGAATTGGTAAGGCAATTACTTCAACATAGTACAGTAGCAGTAACTCAACATTATTTATCAGTTCAGCCAGAGTTGGTAGAAAAGGCTTTACAAAATCATATTAAATTACCTGAATAGTTGATGGATTAATTGACAAGAATTATGAAATAGCATATAATGTAATTACAAAGATAAGCATAGTTTTCTAGTAAGAGACATATACTATGCTTGTAACTAATGTTACACTACTATGGTATTCCATAGTGCCTGGGCTGACAGGTCAATAATCTGAAATGTGTGTCAGACGAATGTGCTGATGTGTTGGTGGGCAACGATAAAACCCAAAATGTGTGCCAGACGAATGTGCTGGTGTGTAGGCAGACTACGATAAAATCAGCCACTAAAGGGAAGTAGGTAACGCTGCGGTGTTATCACTTCCCTTTTAAATTTTAAATTGGGGGATTAGGAATGGAAGAAAGGGATACAACAACAAATGAGAAATGTTTAGCAAGTTTATCTAAAAAGCAAAATATACTGCCTACTTTATTCAAAGCAGCTAAACTATATGAAGAAAACCTATTAAATCAGAATATGCTAGTTGTTTTTAAGGCTCAATCTAATCAGTATAAATATATTGAGATTATATTTGAAGCTAGACACTTTAGACACTTAACAGGAGTTAGGGTGTCTGAAAGTGGTGCTGCTGATTTTTATAATAAATGCTTAAAGAAAAGGATAAGTATAAATGATTTTGAATTAGCTGATGATGGTACTACAATACTAAAGAGTGAAGTAATAGAGCAAGGTATGAAAATACATATTTTTTCCAAAACCGTAGGTGATTTCAATGGTAAAAGATGTTCTTTAAAAACAGAAAAATTAGTAGGGAATATACGTTGCACTATGGGTTTTGTAAGAGAACTATCAGGCTTTTTTGCTCCTAATACTTTATTGAAAGCAGATATAAGAGATGAAATAGTCAAAAGCCATCAATTAATGGCAGTATATATGAAATCAAAAGAAGATGAAAAATACAGTAGGTTATGTTATGTAGCTAAACCATTAAACCCCGAGCAAGTAAGATGGAATAAAGAAATAGAAAGTAAAATAATAGATAAAGAAAATTTAAAAATAGAATGTAACAAGTTAGTTAATAAACCAAAAGAGGACAAGCAACACAAGAATAAAAAGAAACCTAAAAAAACCACAACATAAAAATAACCCTTTACACAACAAGTAGGGTTATTTTTTATGTCAGAATTACCGGCATAATCATAAAAATATTTATAAAAATGTACAAGGAATGCTTGAGTTTACAGGATTTGAATGCTATGATGGTCACATCCCGCTAAGGGAGCCACCTAAGTGGTCAAAAATCAAATAGTCACTCCTTGTATAAGGGAACCTACAAACAATTTAATGAGTAGCTAAAACCATTGAAAAGCTAGACATCCTAAGAGATGCAGACTATATCTACAGAGATGAAATCAAAAAAGCAGGTTTAGATAAAGAAATCTGGCAATACTTTGCAGTATTACCAAATATCCAATCTGTAGGAGTTATAG
>JAEWGC010000031.1 GCA_023388495.1 Bacillota bacterium
ATCCTTAGGCTATACATCACCAATAGAATATAGGAATAAGGCTAGCTTAGAATTAGCTGCATAATCAGTATTTAAAAAGTTTATTCTTGTTCGGAATAAATTTGTCTAAAAAAGGGTTGCCTTTCCAGTCATGTGGCTACTATTTTCAATATTTTGTCAATGTAATGAGTGTTAGATACTCAATTACGGGTAGTCATCATCAGTTAGTATGAAAAAATAGTCAATCATTACTATTTTGTTATTGTTTAAGTTGTAGCACTTTTGTTGTCATTTGAATATCTCCCGGAGTTTCTTTTTCTTCATAAAACCATCTTCCTCGTTATTTGGTATTGTCAAAAAATTATCTAATAAAGTCTTGTCTTGCTTTTTTTACTCCTAGCATTTCTGACGATGAGTTAACTTGAGGTGTGATGTTCCCAGAATCCTCTTTGTATTCATCATCAGTATATTCTGTAGTGTAATCTGTCATTCCTTCTGTTTCAGATTTTAAACATATCCTTCTTACTTCAGGAATCTGATTAAGAATATTAAGCTGCTCTGCAGTTACAAATAATCTACACGAATCAAAATTTCTTACTGTTATTTCAACATCTTTCAATACTTTTTCTATTGCAGTAACTACGTCCTTTACAGATTGTTCAAATTGTGAATAAACAACAACTTCAATTATTTTTTCTTTTTGTGAACTAGAATTTTGTTCTAAGAGTAATTCTTGTATTCCATAACTATACTTACCATATTCCCCAGGTATAAAATCCACTGAATTTTTCGCAGTATTAACTTCGGTCAATTTGATTAATTGGGTCTCTTTTGCTGAATATAAATCAAATTTTCTTTTGATTATTTGCATATCATTAATAACTAAACCTTTTTTTGTATTTTCATTCCTGCCTGCGAACACAATGTTTTCTCCAAATAAGGACAATATCCCGATGATTATAGAGAAAATAACAACAACAATTATTATTTGTTTAATTCTAATCATCATTTTTACCCCCTTATAATTTTCTTCTGATAATTAGTACTTTCCTTCTACGGAAGTATTTACTGTTTCCGTTACTCCATTTGCTGTCACCTTTGCAGTTACACTAAAGCGATAGGTATAGCCTTTTGCAACAGCATCAGTTTCAAAAAATGATAGTGATTATCCTTTTGATTTTTTGCTCCAAGAGTTTTCGAGTGACCAGCCAAGTAACCCCTTTCGTTCCAACTTGAATGTTGCAGTTATGTTAGAAGTACCAGAGATTCCATTAATTATCCCGACACATTCTGCCTTACCATTTACAAAGTACAAATCAAGTTTCACATCATTAGTGTTTTCCCACTGTGGAGTTATGGGCGCTTTTACACCAACAATGTCTTGAGACACATTTGGTGACATTTCTGCACATGCTGGAATGCTTTGATTTAGAAATAGCATTCAAATTAAGAGAAAAGTCGCCATCTTTTTAATTTTCATTGGTATCACATCCTCTCATTTTATAGAGCTTTTTCTGCTCTTACTTATATAACGTTTGAAAGAATGTTTTCCCTACAAGATTTTTTAAAGTTTTTAATTTTATTTTTTATTATAGTAGGTCTTTATTTATTTTCAGATATAGATTCTGCTACTTTTTTCAATTCATCCACAGGTACTTTACCCCATAAATCAAAAGTATGATCCTCCATATTCCAGATAACTCCATTATCAAACTTATCATTTACGGCAGTTATAGAGAATGCCTCCTTATCCAATATTACATAGCTATTTATTTCATGATTTTCATTATCAACAGATATATTTGTAATACCCTCTTCAAGGCGATAAGAAAATCTAATTTTATCGCCTTGGTTATTTGTAAACTCTATATTTGTAATACGACCTAGCACTTCATAATTCTTCAGTGCATATCCTTTAGGCAAGTAATTTAACGTCCAATCTTTCTTCTCACCAATAACCTCATCATCTCTAAATGTAAATGAAGTAAATTTATCATACCATTCAACAAGAACCTTTCCAACTGCTGCACGAACTTCATTATTAAAAAGCAATGTCCCAAACAGTAAGCCAAGTACTATAATAAGAATTGATGCTACCTTCCTACTGTAAAGCATGGCATTTTTAAAAGAACTTCTTCTACGATCTCTTGTAAATAGTTTTTTCATCCGAATTTCAAAATCTATAGAAAATGAATATATCTCGGCAAGTTGTTCATTTGTTGGAATAGAATCAATCTCTTCATTAAAATCATCAATGACTGCCTGTCGAAATAATGCTTCAAAAACTGTATCACTTACTTGATTTTTATTCATTATACCTCACATCCTTCTCCATAAGCTTACGGACTTTGTCCTTGGCTCTCATAATTCGCGTGTCTACATGTTTTGAAGTCATGCCAAGTTCTTCTCCGATTTCTTTGTATGACATATCTAGGATATACTTCATAATCAGCACTTGCTTGCTTATTTCATCAATTGAATTTAGATACTTTCTAATAAGTTCATATTCAGACTCAAAAACAACCTGCTCGTCAACTGGTTCCTCGCCTGACTGAAGAAATATTTCTAATTCCTCTATTAATTTATTGACAAAAGGTTTTTGCTTTCTTAATATATCAATGCATTTGTTTCTCACTATAATAACGGCTGAGCGACGGAAATCCATACAGTCCAAATTTAAATATTTTTCTTTTTTCTGTATGATAGATATAAAAGCATTATGTACCGCATCCTCAGCCATACTTTGGTTGCCCGTAATTTTCTTGGCATACATAAGTAGAGCATATTTATGATCCTCATATAGGTCAGTCATCTTTTTTCGTTCCTGCTCTGTATCAAGCATGGATAAATAAATAGTCAGCAATTTTCTCCCACCTTTCATCTGAGGAAATTTGTTTTAGTATATTTTTATAGTTATTTTTATTATAATACACTATATAAGGTTAATCTAATATTTTCAAGATACAATTCTAAAATCTGCCAAAAAGCCATCCTAAAATTCCCCCCAAGAGCGTAAAGATTTTTTTAGCCTTATCCAACGCTAAGTCCATAATCTTTTCCTCCTAAAGCTTGTCCGAAAAAGCATTACGCAATTTTTTTAGTGCCCTATTTTTCATCTGATTAGCTGCTTGTCTTGAAGTACCATAGAAACTTGCAATCTCTGTTACTGTATAACCAGTAAAATAAATCATGCTTATAACGGTCAGTTCTTGTTTTGTTAATATATTTTTTATAAACGATAATTCATATTCTTGATATACATCATTAGTTGCGGATATGGATTCAACATAATATAGCTCATTATCGTTTAAGTCTGAATAAAGTAGAAAGTTGCGAAGCCGTTTGACTTCTATCAATCTTTTTACATAACTGCTGTGAACTGAAGTGCATATGTAGGCAACCACGCTTCCTTCACTTTTGTTATGAATATTTTCGATTTGCATGTTATGTAGTAGTTCGATAAAATTGAGAAGAAGATCATTATAAGCATCATCATAAGATAGCTTATAAGCGTACTTCTTCAGCAATGAATTGAACTTTTCGATAAGCAATAGGGTGGCATCACCATCCCCACCTTGTGATCTTACAATAATATCAATAGTCATAATGCATCCCACCACCTTTCAAATGGTAGAGAGATGGGATGCTTGTTTTTATAAACATATAAGCAAGAAAAATCTAATTTTTCGGCATCATCGTCACCTTCTATAAATTAAAATGTGGGTATTAGGGCAATTCGGCCATAATATCTGCTTCATTTTTTATTTATCGAAACTCGATAGTGTGAATTATCTTTTGGTATAACAAGTTTTCAATTTTATTCTGCCTTTCTATAAACAAAAGAAAACCCTATATTAATTTTGGTATTAATTATATATCGATTGATACGCTTTACCATGGGGCTGTCAATCAACACCTGACCCCATGGAATCATACGCCTCACTAAACACCGTTATATATAAATAACGTATGTGAAGATAAACCCCCTACAAACCTTTCCTAATTTGTATGGGTTTGTTTTGATATGGTATTACTGAATTTGCACTTAGAAGTCCAGTATAAATAAAAGCGCCGGGATATCAGTTTTATCCCGGCGCTTTTATTGTTTTTTTCTCAAATCCTTCATACAGGATAAGATATATATAATTGTTCACCGCTTAACTTATATAAGTCCTGAATTATGGATTCTATGAGTGCTGGATTTCCGACGATTTCTTCATTGAAAAAATCTTTCAGATGGACTTTGAAGTACCCTATGCCTTGAATTATGATACTATTGTCAAGATTAGGTTCTCCACCAGCTATCCACTTAATCTTACTAGTTATAGTGGTGCAGGTATGGTCAATTTTTTTGAAAGAGATGTTTACTTTTTGATTGCCTCTCTCTCTTTACTTTGTAGACGAAGCTTCTAAAGTGTGCGCACCATTTTACAAGTTAGTCAAAAAATAAAAACAAAGGAAGGTAATTGATTATGGCAAATACTGCAACAACAGTCTATGATAATACTATTCAAGCTTATCGCGTTGATATCAACTGGAAATCTGGTATCTACATGGAAACGCAATCAGGTGCAAATACGCTAAGAAATCGTCTTAATGTATTATTTTCTGATACGAACCGTGATTTGGACTTTATAACACCCTCACACGATGGCTCTCGATATATTGTTTCATGCCCACTGGTGAGAAAGAACATTGGAGAGAAAACTTATTTTTATGACACATCCTCAAACTCATCATCCAATTATTATGGTGAGAAGCTTTATGAGGCAACAAATAATATCGATCCTCGCACATCCGCTCAAACTTTGCTTTACCAAATAGGGATAAATAACACAATGCCTTGGTATGATGCGCTATTTATTGCGAATAAGATTCGTTCTCTTGTCAATTTGAACTTCAATGATGCTAAGGGAAGCTCAACTTGCACAAACCTTGTTATGCCGGCAAACCAAGGTGGAACAGTTGCAAGTACAATTTCTACTAGTGCTACATGCGATTATTATGGTCTACCATGTCAGGGTACTCAACCAGGTAAGACATCACCATGCCCCGAAATAGGATTTCCTGCACAGAACATTCTTAGCGCAATGACTGCAAACGGTGAAGTTTTTCATCCTCAAGGTTTAACTGCGGCAATGACCTCCACTAATAGTTGGAACACCACCTATAGAAATAAATTTGTTAAGGTGACAAATTTGTCAAATACTTCAAAAAGTATCGTTGTCAAAGTAACCGATACAGCTCCAGCAAATAGGGGTATAGAATTATCCTATAGGGCGTGGGTTTCCATTGGCAAACCATCAGGTGCAAACTCTGTAAAAATCGAACTAATGGCAAACTAATTATTAAACAAACAGGAAGCAGAGAGCTTTGCTCTCTGCTTTCTGTTTATTTAACTTGTAACAGCTCATTTGTTTCATAAACATAAGTCACTAGATTTTGATTTTGCCCAATAGCTAAACTGAAAGTGTTCGTTATGGAATCATACATTGAATACTTGGCACCTGATTGCTCGTTAATATTCGAGATACTAACTGTTTGTTTATCAAAATCGAAAAAATAAATTGAAGTATCGGGTACTGTGCCTACAGTAGAGACCACTTCCCTTGTGCAATTTTCATCTATATCACTAATTTGAGCAAATCCGTCGATCTCCAATATAATATACGGTGTCTTTTCATTTATCACAAAAAATATTGTGACTCCGTAGCTCGCGCCACGCACCTCATTTGTTATATAGACTGTTTCAGTTTCAGCTAATACTATTTTTGTCAAATCATACCAAGTCTCGCCAAGAGAACGTGATAAGGCATATTTTATCCCAGAAACCTCAATATATGAATAGATATAACCTTCAGGATTTTCTTCATTGAACTCTTTGGGGATATATTCAACATATGTGACCACATCATCAATTTTTGTTGAGTTAACAATACTTCCTATCTGAATATCATTCAATAAATTAAGAGGTATATCAGAAAAATCCTGGGCGGAAAAATTTAGTTGAACGGTGTCCGGTGCTGATGATGTGTTTTTCGTACCTTCTTCTGAGAGAATGTCATCAACTGGTATTTTAGGTTCATTTTGTTTTTTTGCACAAGCTGTACACATTAGTAACACAAAAATAAGCATAAGAGCTGTTATGTTTCTACAATTTACGCTTTTCTTTTTTTTCATAGGCCATTCCTTTTAATTTGTAATTGGGAATCATATGTTGTACTTCAAGATGCAACTTCTGATAATATTTAACAAAGCAATAATCCAATAGCAATAAGTTTGCCCTCAGTGTATTGAGAGAACCCATATTCACTTTTTTATTATATCATGAATAGCAGCGAAACCTTTTAATATCGTGTTTTAATTAATATTTTTTCCTAAAATTTTTTTTATAAATTTGCATTTTTTTACTTACTTTTACTTAGTGTCAATGGATATACTTCCTAATCAGAACTTGCTTGCTTATTTCATCAATTGAATTAGATACTTTCTAATAAATTCATATTAAGACTGAAAATAACCCCGTCAACAGGTTCCTCACTGACTCAAGAAATATTTCTAATTCCCCTATTCATTTATTGGCAAAAGGTTTTTGCTTTCTTCATATATCAATGAATTTGATCCTCACTATAATAACGGTCGAGCAACGGAAATCCCTACAGTCCAAAATTAAATATTTTTCTTTTTTCTGTATGATAGATATAAAAGCATTATGTACTGCCTCCTCAGCCATATCCTGATTTTTCATATTCTTTTATAGCATAATGAATCAGGGCATATTTATAATCCATGTATGTATGTCGTTTTTTAATCCCTACTTTATTTCAAGCATGGATAAATAAATAGTCACTAATTTTCTCCCCCCTTCGCCTGAGGAAATTTGTTTTAGTAAATTTTTATAGTTATCTATATTATAATATACTATATACGGTTAGACTAATATTTCCGAGATAGCTATTACAATCATTTTTATACTTAAAAAAAAGACATCAAGATTCTCATCTTAATGTCCTAGATCCTTATATCAATTTACATTTTAGGGTGTCATCACTTAAATTACCCTATGTCATCTATAAATCACCCCAAAAATAGGGGTCAAAAAACGGTATTTTTTCGCTCATTTTTCGCTCCAAAATCGTCCTCAAACCACTACATGTTGTGGTTAACCTCTTTTTTTGCCCCTCGAACCACAATACGCCATCAGAATTATACTCTCAACGTGGGTTGGGGCAAAAGTATGATATTAATACGCAGAAAGGAGGGGTTTTGCGTATTAGTACCCCCCTTAGACCCCCTGCTAAGTTTATTAACTTACTGATATTTCTCATGTTTTAAGAATAAAGTATTTATATCTTAAATAATGATTGCAAAAAACTTAAATTTTTGTCCAAACTATTGACATATAACCAAATGATCTAGGACACATAATGTAGAATGCGCCTTATGCTTATATAGAGTTTTCTTTTATTTCTAAACCTTTTTTTATTGCTTCTTGTATAATTGGACTACAGCATTTTCCTAATGGATGGTTAATTTCGCATTTACCATTTTTCATTGCACCAGTTAATACTATTACATCCTTCATATTTTTTGCATCTTTATTAACAACTGCATCTATAATTTGATCTTCTGTAACTTTGCTGCAGTAGCATGAGTATTTAGGATTAGTATCGATTTTAAACCAAATAGGTTCTTTCACATCATTTTCATCAAATTTATTATCAGATTCTTGACCATAATATACAACAGAGCAAGTTTCGTCCATACATAAATAATAGTCATTATCTCCAACATGTTCTTTAACCTTATCAATTACCATATGCTTAACAGTTATGTTTTTTACAAGTTTACCTTCTTCTCCACATACAGGGCATAAGTTATTTTTTTCTGCCACACTGGCAGTTTCTGTTTTACCACCTCAACAAGATTTACTTTCCAAACTAAGTTTTTCGTTTATTTTCATTGATTGTCCTCTCCCTTTATCTATTCAGCACAACAGCTAAGTTTACTCATATCCTTGTCAAAAGACTGCGCAACAAGTTTGATTGCTTCTGACATAGTAGGATATACGTGTATAGTATTTGATATATCAGTGTTTGTGAGATCAAATTGTATTGCTAAAGTTGCCTCTTGGATAATATCTGCTGCTAACTCACCTATAGCATGAACCCCCAGAATCTTCTTAGTATCTTTGTCAATAATCATCTTTACAAAGCCTTGAGTATTTCTAATTGCAGCTGCCTTTGGAACTAATGCCATATCTAAAGTCCTACTATCAACTTTAAATCCTAACTCTAAAGCTTCAGCTTCCTTAAGTCCTACAGCTCCCACTTGAGGACTAGTAAATATTGCATGAGGAACTGCTTTATAGTTAGGCTTTCTTATATTGTTCTGAGTAGCATTTTCACCAGCTACTGAACCTTCATGGGCATCTACTGTAACAAGCATATAGTTTCCAATAACATCACCAGCTGCATAAACATTAGGATTTGATGTTTGTAAATATTCATTAACTTTTATAAAACCTTTTTCATCTACCATTACTCCTGCCTTTTCCAGCCCCAGGTTATCAGAGTTTGGAGTTCTCCCTGTGGCTATCAATAATTGGTCACCTTCAAAAGTCTGTTCATTCCCATCTTTTATAACAGTTACATATTTTGTATTATTTTCTTCATACACTTTTTGAAACGAAAGTTCTGTTACAATATTTATTCCCTGATCTTTTAGTGCTATTTCTAAGGCATCAGAAATTTCAGGTTCTTCATTTTTAACTATTCTTCCGCTTCTTTGTAGAATTGTAACCTTTGAACCAAACATAGAAAACATTTGAGCAAACTCAACAGCGATCCAGCCACCACCTATAATAACTAATTTTTCAGGTAATTTATCTAACTCCAAAATTTCAATATTTGTTAAATATTTTACACTTTCTAAGCCATCAATTTTAGCAACAGAAGATCTAGAACCAGTTGTAATTATATATTTGGAAGCCTTATACTGTTTTTCATTTATCTGGATGGTATCTTGATTAATAAATTCAGCCTTACCTTTAAGTAAGGTAATATTTTTGTCATTTTCATAAATATCGATATATTTTTCTTTTCTTAACTCTGCAAGCAGATTATCTTTTTGCATAATAATCTCTTTAAAATCTAAACTTACTTGTTTCATATTGATGCCCGCAAAAGGGTTCTCTTTTCCAAAATGGTATATTTCTGCTGCTCTTAGCAAGTTCTTGGTAGGCACACATCCTACATTTAAACATGTTCCTCCAATTACTCCACTTTCAACAACTGCAACCCTTTTATTAAACTGAGAAGCCTTAATTGCTGCGGCAAACCCTGCAGAGCCACCTCCAATAATAATTAAATCAAAGTCTTTTGCATTTTCGCTCATTTTATGCCTCCTTGTTTTCGGTATACTTTTCATTTTTTAATATTTCACAAGTACATATTTTATCCGTATTTCCATCAGCTATAGATTGCCCTAATTTAACAAGTGCTATCACTCTTTCATCTGAAATAGAGTAATAAACATTCTTTCCATCCCTTAATGCTTTCACATAGTTACACCATCTTAAACATTGCAATTGCATTGATATAAGACTTTGGGAGCACCCAATGTCTTCTGTCAATTCTCCAACGTTTTTAGGACCATCTAATAAGGATAATATAATTCTATATCTCGTAGGATTTGATAATCCATGAAAGAATTTTGTATATACTTCAATTTGTTCATCAATAGTTTGCATACTTTACCTCCTAAATAAACTCGAATACATAACTAGCCCAACTGAAACTATTATCATAACCCAAGTAATTGTCTAGTATTTTTTGAATCATTATCGTTTGTTGCAATAAAGCAAAATTTATCCTTAATAAGAATAAACATATCAATATATGTTGATATGTTTATTCTATCACAATATAAACATGAGTACAATAGAATCTAATCTTACAACTCTGCATATATTACTGTATATATTCTCCAATAGCGTTCTAGTATAAGATCATAATAAAAAAGCCAGTCAAGATTTTAACTTCAAATCCCAACTGGCTCATATTCTTAATCTCTACTATTCAATTATGCACTCAACCTCTGTCCCATCCAAGAAACTTACAACTATTTTCTCATCTCCAAGAACTATCATTTTTTCAATCATCTTAAAATATAAATCTATATCAAATTCTTCGATTGGTTTTCCATACTCTATAATCTCTATAAACTCCCTAGCCTTATATCGTCTTAACTCATCTCCATCTTCAGCTTCCCACTTTTCTATAAAATGTTCCTTATTTTCTACTAATGCATTAAAGCTGCTAACAAAGCCTTTATATAAAATTTCTTCATCTATATGCTTATTCTTGCACCTTACCTCACCCTTCTTTTCATATTTCTTATTACACTGCCATACTCTTTTCTTTAGTTTCTCATCTGTAGAGTTCCATGTTTTCCTGCCAAAGGCACTTCCACAGTTTCCACATATAATTCTTCCGCTAAATGGATTGTCTTCTACCTTTGCAAAATCAAGTTGCTTAACTCCATATCTTTCCATATAGTCTTTTCTTCTTTTCATTTCAAGCTGTACTGCTTCCCATGTTTCTTTATCAATAATGGCTGGATGGCTTTTCTCTACATAGTACATTGGAACTTCTCCATTATTCACTGCCCTCTCTTTAGTTAAAAAATCTACTGTATAGGTCTTTTGAAGTAGAGCATCTCCTTTGTATTTCTCATTTTGTAGCATTTTTCTGATGCTGCTTTCATACCATTTAGACTTCCCATTCCAGTTTGGAACTCCCTCTTCTTCTAACTCTCTTGCTATCCTATTAGCACCTTTGCCATTAAGATAGTCCATATAAATCCTTTTTATTATCTTTGCTTCCTTCTTATTTATAATAAGTTCCCCTTCTTCATCTTTATCATACCCTAGGAACTTCTTATGGTTAACTCTAACCTTTCCTTGTTCAAACTGTCTTCTAATTCCCCAAGTACAGTTTTCACTAATAGATCTACTCTCATCCTGGGCAAGACTAGCTAATATTGTTATCAGAACTTCCCCTTTTGCGTCCAAAGTATTGATATTTTCCTTTTCAAATATAACCCCTACTCCATACTCCTTTAGCTCTCTTATATAATTTAGGCAATCTAGAGTATTCCTTGCAAACCTAGAAATTGATTTGGTTATTATCATATCTATCTTGCCAGCCTTGCAATCTTTAATCATCTTATTAAACTGATCCCTTTTCTTAGTGTTAGTTCCTGTAATACCTTCATCAGCATAAATTCCAGCCATTTCGTAATCAGGATGGTTTTCTATGAAGTTGGTGTAGTAACTAACCTGTGCTTCATAGCTGGATAGTTGTTCTAATTGGTCTGTCGATACTCTGCAATATGCTGACATTTTCTTTTTCTGTGGCTCTAGGTTCTCTACTAGGTTTGTGTTTCTTGTTCTTGCTGGTATAAATGTAATGTTTTTTGCCATCCTTTATACCCTCCTCTACTATTGTTTCTTCCTCTAAATTGAGGGCACTAATTATTTCATCATCAATTTTAGTTCCTGTGCAGGTAGCCTTTCCATTCATAATATAGTTGCTACACTGCCATACTATCTTTTTACAGCTAAGTTTACTATTCCAAGTCCTTCTTCTTAAGGTAAATCCACATTTACTGCAGAAAAGCATTCCTGATAGAGGATATCTGTTAGTATATTTAGCCCTATCCCCTTCAATGTTTCCCTTTTCTTCTGCTCTTCTAGCAATTTCTTCTTGGACTTTTTCCCATATTTTATTAGATATTATTGGAGGATGGTTTCCTTCTATATAATAGCTATCTACTTCCCCTTCATTTTTATATGTCCTGTGCATTATATGATCTGGTGTATAATACTTTTGTAGGTGTGCATCCCCTTTGTATTTTTCATTTTTTAATATCTGTAAGATTGTTGATTCTTGCCACTGTCCACACTTGATTGTCGGTACACCTTCATCATTAAGCTCTCTTGCTATAGTAAAGACTCCCTTACCAGATAGATATTCTTGAAATATTCTCTGAACAATCTTTGCTTCTTCTCTATTAACTACTAAATCTCCAAATTCATCCTTGTCATATCCAAGAAATAGCTTTGTGTTTATTAAAAGTTCTCCTCTTTGAAACTTCTTTCTAAATGCCCATTTTGTATTTTGGCTAATATTCTTACTTTCTTCTTCAGCAAAAGAAGAGAGGATGGTTAGCATAAGCTCTCCATCCCCTGATAGTGTATTTATATTTTCTTTTTCAAATCTTACTTCAACATTAATACTTTTAAGTTCTCTTATTGTTTCTAGCATTACAGCAGTATTCCTAGCAAATCTTGATATAGACTTAGTAATGATTAAATCAATTTCTCCATTTCTTGCTTTATCAATCATTCTTTGAAACTCTGGTCTATTATCTGTTGTTCCTGTAATTCCTCTGTCTGCAAAGATCCCCACAAACTCATAATCAGGATTGCTTTTTATTAGATTCTCATAATAAGTGACTTGGTTTTCGAGTGATTCACCTTGGAGTTCAGATTCAGTAGAAACTCTCGCATAGGCACATACTCTTTTCTTTAATGGTTTTTCAATATTAGCCTGTATAACTCTTACACGCATTAGACTCCCTCCTTTCTATCAATTTGGTAGTCTATATATCACTTATTACTTGATAGAAGTCAAGCATTATAAGGCATTATTACTGCATCAAACCCAGCTTTCTTCAGCCTTTCAACTTGCTTTTCTGCATTACTTTTATTAGCAAAAGAGCCTGCCATTACTCTATATAAAGCCTTTGAATTAGGCTCATTCTTTTCTTTGTAGGTGATATTAAAATACCTTAAAACTCCTTTAGCAAGAGATATTCCTATTTTCTCTATGTTATTTATAATCCAATTAGCATCTTCTAAATTATCATGAAATGCTACTTCAATTAAAATGGCAGGTGCATTAGTTGAGTTTAGTTCGTAAAACTTAGAATTAAACTTAATGCCCCTGCCTTTAATTTGAGTTATCTTTTCAAACTCATCATAAATTATTTTAGCTGCATTCGCACCTTCACTTTGAGGGGAATATGCAAATATCTCTGCCCCTCTTCCTCCACCAGCATTTGAATGAATTGCAAAGTGGAGGTCAGGTTTTCTTAAATTACTATCCTTAACAACCTCTTTTAAATCCCAATCCCTTCTATTCCTAAAGACCTTAATTCCATGTTCAATAAGGACTTTTTCAACTATATCGGCAACTTGATTCATTCTTGTTTCCTCAGATCCATAGTTTTCATATCCTATATTTCTTTCCTGAGTTGATGGGCTTAGATAAATTGATTTAGTCATATTTCTTATCCTCCTTAAGTTGCACTAAAATATCTTTAAGCTTTCCTGGAATAGGTAGACCAATATTAGCTGAGTTTTCTAGGATGCTTATCCCTTCATTAGATATATAGAAAAAGATCACTGCTGTTCTAATTGCTCCCCCATTTTTGATTAGGTAGGCATCAATGGTATGTCCTATTGCCACCATCAAGAATATCATTACTTTTTTAAATATCCCTTTAAAGCCTATAGCACTTGATAGCTTCCTGTTAATAATTGCTAACATAACACCTGTGAAATAATCAATTACTACGAACGCTATAAGGGCATATAAAAAGCTATCGTGTCCACCTAGTACATAACCTAAGTATCCACCGATAGCTGTAAAGGTTGCTTTTATAAAATTTAGTATATCTTTCAACTTAATCCCTCCTATTAATAATAATCTTCAGCATAATTAATTAAATCTATTTCAAACATATATTGTATCTTCATTGTATTTGCATCTGTCTTCTGCACTGGATTTGCAAGTTTTGTATGAGCACCACAGGGTTTTGAAGTTGCTCCGTAGTGAATACCAAATGAATAATTTCCATTTGAGGAACTTCTATACATATATAACCATCTATCTGTTCCTCTTATATTGTGTAGTCCTGAGGAAACACCAGAAGATCTATAGGGTTCCAATAGATTCCCTTCTGGAGTAACAACCTGATAAAAACTACTCCCCCCATTGGTACCTGTATAATAAAGATACAACCTATTCTTAGATCTGCCAGAAATGGAATATAAGTAGCATCGCCTTTCTATATTCCCACTATCCATTCCTCTTGAAGCAAACCATGTGGAGCTGCCAATTTTAGGCTTTAAATTTAGCTCACTATGCTTTGTACCATCTAGGTTAAGTCTTATTAATCTATTAGAATAAATTGTTTCATTTGTTTGTTGATCTAGCCTTGAATTGTATCCATATAATTCTATTGGACCTCCCCAAGTAACTGGAGTTAATGCAATATCCCTATAGTTAAAATTAGTTCCATATTCATCTCTAAACTCAGTTGACATATTATCAATAGTAGATGTGCTTTGAAAAACTCCAACTTTACTCCATTTATAAATACTTAGTTTATTGCTAGATCTATAGTAACCTACTATATAATCAATATCTCCATTTTCATCTAGTACAGGAGTGGCTCCTGATATTAAACTTGAACTAAATGGCTCACCTGAATCATTTAGAAGAGTTATTGCTTTTGCCCAATCAACAAAACCAGCACTTAACAAATTGAGATCAAATGGTAAGATAAGTTGATGACCCTTTAAACTCTCTGGGAATTGAATATAGCTTGAATTTACAGCACTATTGTTTCCATCAAAATAGACAAATCCTTTATGATAATCTATAAATGCAGTGAATTTTGCTGGACTACTACCACTCATAAGATAAGATATTCCCCAGTAAGCAGCTCTAAGTTCTTCATTAACTGTACTACTAGATATATATAAATATCCAGTTCCTGAAGTTTTTGTTCTACCACATACAGGTGCCCCAATATATGCAGTATCTAGATTGCTAAAGCTATCACTCCAAAATATACTCTCAAATGTGCCATTAGCAGCATGAGTTGGAAAATCAAATACAAAATTTACCCTAACCTTTCCATTTCTAATTTCCATATTAGTTTCTGCTAAGTTTATTGTTCCTCTTTGAGTTTCGTTCCCAGAATAAGTAGTTCCCCTATGTGCGTATCCTATAATATTACCAGACACTCTTTCACTGTTAGCTGACTCTGGTTTTGTAGAATCTGTAAGGTATATATTACTAAATAAGTCAGTCGTATTGCTGTGGCCAGTACTTCCTATTCCTAAAACATCACCTGAAAAATACCTTAAAAATATATCTTTAAAAATAATATCTGGAATTACATTCTCCGTATAAGCTTCTTTTATCTTTGCATTAGTAGTAGCATCAAAGAGCTCAGTAAGAACCTTTCCTTTTATACCAGTATCTTCTTTAATTTTCTTTTCTGTAAATATTTCACCAGTTAAATAATCTTTATTGTAACTTATAAGTTCTCTTAATGACATAATTGCCCCCCTTCACTTAAATGTTAAAATACTAGTATCCACAGAAGATATATAATTTATCTTTATTGATTTAAACTTACATTCATCATTTTCGTTTTCTTTATGAAATCTAAATGCAAGATATAATTTATCACCAATTTCAAAAATCTCTTCATATTGTTCTGGTCTAATAATAGAAAAATCTATCCTATCCATTCCATTTGTAGAAAACTCTGTGTCGCTTGTAATATCTAATAATTTCCACTCCAAATTACTAACATCAAAGGAATACCAGTTTTCTTTGTCTTTACTTAGGGCATACTTAATATCTCCTGATCCACTTATGATACCTTCAATCGTTATTGACTCAATCCTCTCTTGAAGATATCTTCCTTCATTTTCAATGACTATCTTAGGTAAACTAAGCTTTTTCTCATCTAGTTCTAACCTATAGTCACTAGGACTTTCTACTACATTTTCATCATCAGTATATAGATGTAATTTGGGGTTGCTATTTAATATTCCTATAAAACTTGCTGGTAATCTTTCCATCCCAAAGTTTATAAATAATTCTTCACTTAAGGGCATATCTCCAACTTTTATATATGAGTTCAAATCATTATCCCAAGCCTTTATCTCGTCTCCGTCCTGTACCAAATATTTTGTATTATAAGGTCTTCCTGCTAAATAAATTACTATCTGATTAAAGACAGATGTTCCATCTACAGTGTGTTTGTTATAAATATAAGGACCATATAATAGTCTTTTATATTCTTGATTTTCTAGTGTTTTCTTTAATTCAACTATAGAAAAATTACTATCCCATTCAAATAAAGCGGTAGCTCCATTTCTTAAACTTGATATAGTATGGCAGCTATCATTAGATGAGTACAAATCAAACCATGATGTAGGTAGTCCTATTACCGCTTCATGATTTTGTGCTACTACTCTAGTCTTTCTTCCAGTGATAATACTTGAACTGCTAGCAGCACCAAAATGTTCTCTCATAGTATATCTACACATACACATTACATTGGTTTTAACATCTGTTCTAACACCTGTAAAACCTTCATAATTAGATCCTGGTGCTGCAATAATTACTAGATTATAAGCTTCACATATGTCATTACTTACAGCCCCATAGTGAGTATCAACATGATAACCCATATTTTGAAGATGTTGTACCCAATGATTATCGTATGTCTGTAAACTTGAATATCTATGAATATAAAGAATTTTAGCCATCGATTCACTTCCCCTTTATTTAAGCTTCTATCTCCTTTAAACCACTACTTATTTCAATAATATCCTTATATTGATCCCTACTTCCAAAATTCACCTCATAAACAATTCCGTCTCCTAGATAGCTATACATTGAGGATTTAGTTATATCGTTTTTTTCAGTAAGGGTTATATAATGATCCAATATCCAATTATTACTTCCTATATTTTTAAATTCACTAAAATGCATCACCCAATCATCTGTATTCAAATTCAAGTAGAAGCTTTTATCTGCAATATGGCTAAATCCAGCTACTTTCATACTAATTGTAGTCTTAGTATTCATAGTTTTAGGCCCTTTGTTTATGGCTTCACTATAGGTGATTTCCTGAAAGTGGATTGCAACTCTATCCTCTAAATGTGTTATATCCTCTGTAGTTGCAATCGAGTCCTTATAACTCTTTATCTTGTTTGAATAAATTATATACAAGATTGCCTGCATTACTTCTGCTCTTGGAAGGCTTGGATTTAATCCTCCTTCTAAGTGTCGACCTTCAATAAATACTTGAAGATTATTTTTATCAATATGAAATGTTCCATTTGAGGTTTGCATCTCTATTACAAAAGCGTGTTGCCCCGCTGTTACTTGAGGAATTGGTATAGTTATACTTATTACATTATCTCCCTTAGCCAAATTTTGGCTTGGTTGAAACTCGTAGTATTC
Source organism: Bacillota bacterium (assembly GCA_023388495.1). Classification (GTDB taxonomy): domain Bacteria; phylum Bacillota; class Clostridia; order Tissierellales; family Tissierellaceae; genus Tissierella. Next base: position 17,322 of record JAEWGC010000031.1, read on the forward strand.
TCCATCTAATGCGAATCTCATTTTTAAAGCCAGATCATCACTAGCAACCCCACTAACTGTTAGACTACAAGATAGATTGGTATCAGCTAATGCTGAAATAGCAACCGCTATGGCTTGATAAAATGACATTGATGATATAGACATAGCGTCTGTATTTTTCTTTAAAATTACAGCATTTTGTGCTCCTTCAATTCTATCTTCTAGACTTTTTACTACGCTATTAAAATCTAATTTATTTATAATTGTATTTAAAGGATTTCCTAACTCTATCTTTGTATTGATATGATTTAAGAGATCAGTTACCTTCTTTATTACTCTAAGTTCTGAATAGATTCCCAATCTTTCATGCTCTACTTTTACAATGTCTCCTAACTCCATATTAAATAGCTTAGCATATTTGCCATATTCCCTTGTTTTGCTTAATTCTAACAACTCTACAGTAATATTGATAAAAGGATTAGAAACTTTATTTATATATTTTTTAGCAAGTTCCCTTAATTCCTCTACATCCTTACACCCTGAAAATTCAATTTTTCTTGTTATGGGATATGGAAGAATATTTGCTACTTCACCTTCTGCTTCTATATATCTTTCCTGAAGAACTAAGTTGTTATCTCCAATTGGATATATTCTTGTAGCAAATTCACTTGTATCTATAATTGCCTTTAGGCCTTTTATATTTTTACCGTACCTAATAGTAGTCCCTTTATCTTCTCCAGGCTTTTCTAAGATTTCGATTGTAAAATTATCTCTTATTAATTCTCCACCATATGTCTCTATCAAACTAAAAAGACCTTCTAGTGCATTTATATTTCTCAATTTAATAGGATAAATGTTTCTCTCTGGTGCTGAAAATTCAAAAACGGCCTGTGCTTCAGGTGGAATGGTTCCTTCTATTGCTTCCTTCATATTTGCATTTACTAAATTAACTGATTCTATAAAATAAAAGGCAAGATCATAGAAAATATGCCTCGCCCATACCTTAATTCTTCTTGTAGTCTCTTGCTGCCTTTCAACTTTATAAATTCTAAAAAGTTGTTCATTTGCTTTTATTATATTAAGCTCAACTAGATGATTTGCTTTTCTTGAGTCTGTAGGATATTCAATATATAAGCTATACTCTCCATTCAATTCCTCTGTAACCTCTGCTACTATACACTCATCCAGAACTGCAAGTCCATTGTTATTGAAGTTATCTTTAGTTGTTTTCTTGTCATAAATACATATCATTATAGCCACCGCCAATTAGGTATAATTTCTAATCGCTCTACATTGCCTATCCACTGGATTAAGTTTTGTCCTATTTCCAATACTGGAAACTTTCCATTCATCTTATAATTTAGATTATTTAAATCGTAATCATAGCAATCTTCTACTTCAGAGTTAATTATAATTTCTCCACTTAAGTCTATTAGCTCTATTTCATCATTATTAATTTTAAGTTTTATATCTCCACTACCATATATTTTTATAATAGGTAGACTCTCTATGGTACCTGGATTAATAATATTTGTTCCACTTTCAAGTACAGTTAAAGATATGTTTTGAACATTATACTTAAATGGCCTACAATTAAAAAGAATAGGAAATTTTGATGTGTATTTAAAAATCTGTGTAAAATCAATAGCATTAACTACTTGGGCTATATACTTTTTATCTGGCTGAAAACTAAATATTAAATCACTCTCTCCTGCAGTAAAAAGCCAAGCCTTTATTTCATCTATTTTCCCTACTATATTGTCATTTGATTTAAGAGCACATTCTAGCAAAATAGTAATATCTTCATAGGTATTTTCATCATATCTAATACTTGAACTTCTTCCTGGAATATCAATATAATTGACTCGTCTTTTGGGAGAAGGAATAATGGGTCTTTTCTCTATGACGATGCCATAATCAATATAGCTGTCTTTTCCACCAAACTTAAAGCTAAGCACTAGACACCACCCCTTCCCATTGCTATTCTTTGTCTGTAGAACTCTAATTCATAGGCAAGTTGTTCTATATCCTTATCAGTATTATTGTTAAAGTTTTCAATTTGAATTGTAAGTTTATTATTAGAAGTAGGATTTGCTTCCCCTTTAGCATTTGCCATTTCCATTGACTTTTCGTTACTAAATACCTTTGATCCCCGCGGAAGATCAATTAGTTCTGGACCTTTTTCACCGACCCAGGTAAGGCCGCCTCTCCAATAATCTGTTCCTTGTGCATTTTTTCCTATATTAGATATCTTCTCACCTATCGTTTGAAAAACTTGCTTTATAGTTGTGGTAAAGGTGGCTTGTTTATTTTCGACCCTCTGATTATTCCAATCTCTGATTTTATTAATTGCTCCATCTATCCAACCTTTAACTTTATCAAAAGATTCTTTTACCTTATTTGCCATATCTGAAAACTTTCCACCTGTTACAATATCCATGGCATTTAAACCAGTTTCCCATGCTAACTTATATCCATCCATGTAAGTTCCAAGAATACCTTTTATTCCACCACCATGTTCATCAATTTTTCCTTTAATAAAACCCCAAGAAGTAGATGTGTTAGTTTTGATATTCTCCCAAGTTTCAGATGTCTTTATTTTGACATTATTCCATCCTTCTGAAACACTGCTCTTAATATTGGACAAAGTCTCACTAGTATTAGTTTTTACATTCTCCCATTTATCAGAAACTGTTGTCTTTACATTCTCCCAAGCTTCAGCTGTATTCTCTTTTATACCATTCCACTTTTCCTTTATTCCTGCCATCAATTCACCTGCTTTTTCCTTGATGGTATCCCAGTTCTGATAAAGGGTAACTCCTATGGCAATAATGGCTGTAATAGCACCAATAGCAATTCCGATAGGTCCTGTTAAAAGTGCAATTGCACCACCAGCCCCTGCAACAGTAGTTGATATTGTACTAAAGGCAGTTATGGCACTACCTATTGTAGTTATAATCTTTCCAATAATTAAGATTGCTGGTCCTATGGCTGCAACTAGAAGTCCGATTTTTACTATTGTTTCTTGGGTAGTAGGACTAAGGTTTGAAAACCATTCTGAAGCTTCCTTTACCTTTTCAGATAGGGATACTATATGAGGCACTAGTATCTCTCCAATGGTTATGGCAGCATCTGATAGGTGGTTTTTAGCTATTTGGATTTGGCTTGCTGTTGTTTCATACCTTTGTTCAGCTTCTGCTGTAAGAGCAGTATTCTCTTCCCAAGCCTTAGTTCCTATTTCAAGTGAAGTTGTAAATACATCACTGGCTCCACTGGCTCTTAGCAGTGCATCTCTTAGTCTTACTTCTGTAATTCCCATTTCATCAAGTATTGCTATAGCTGACATACCTTGTTCTTCGGCATTACCTAAGCCTTCAATAAATGATATAATTGCACTACCTGCATCTTCTTGAAATGCCTGTTTAAATTCACTAGCACTCATACCTGCAACATTTGCAAATTCGTTTAGTCTTTCTGAGCCAGTCTCTACTGCAAGTTGCATATCAATCATAACTTTACTGAAGGCAGATCCTCCAGCTTCTGCTTCTATACCTACTGAAGAAAGAGCACCCGAAAAACTCATTATTTGTGCCTCTGTAAGTCCAATCTGAGAACCTGCTCCAGCAAGTCTAAGTCCCATAGCTACAATTTCAGACTCTGTAGTAGCTAGGTTGTTTCCTAGAGCAACTATTGTAGAGCCTAACTTATCAAAATCTGTCTGACTCATACCTGTTATATTAGCAAGCCTTGCTAGAGAAGTGGCTGCCTGGTCAGAAGATAAGTTTGTAGCCTCTCCTAAATCAATCATTACACGAGTAAACCCTAATATATTTGGTACTTCAATCCCAAGTTGACCTGCAGCTTCTGAGACTTCAGCTATTGCACTGGCACTGGCAGGGATCTCCTTAGCCATATCCCTAATGCCTACTTCTATCTTTTTTAACTCCTCATCTGTAGCATCAACAGTTTTCTTAACACCTGCAAAGGCAGATTCAAAATCTATAGCAGCTTTACTTGCAGCAGTTCCAATTCCTACAATTGGCAAGGTAAGAGTTTTAGTTAAATCTTTACCTACACTTTCCATGCCCTTTCCAATATCCTGCATTTTCTTCCCAACTGGTTCTAGACTTTGGCCTAGCTTATACCAAGAACTAGATTGGGTTTCTATTTCCTTATTTACCTTCTTTAAGTCTTGCTCCATGAGAGAAAGTTGTTCTTTAGCTTTATTTAATTTTATCTCTAATTCCTGGGTGGCCTTTGCATCTTCTCCCTTAGATTCAACTGACTTTTTATGGGCTGCCTCTAAAGCCTCTACTCTTTGCTTTTGGATTTCAGTTTGCTTACTAAGGCTATCTGATTTAAGCTTAAGACCATCTAATCCTTTACCATGTTCTCCAAGTGCTGCAGTTGATGCCTTAAACTGAGAATCAATGACTCTCATTTCTCTATTTAAGCTTGCTATACCATTTTGAAAGCCAGAAGCATCAAGTCCAATTCTTACATTTAAACTACCTATTTCCCTTGCCAATATATCACCACCTTTTGGGCATAAAAAATACACCTATCACAGGTGCTATAAAATATCATCTATATATTTTTTATCTCGTTCAGCTTTAATTCCTAATAACTTTAAATAGTAAATTATATCCATGGAGTCAATATCATTCATGGTCCAGCCCGATTCAAGTAGGGCTAGGTAAATATTGTCTATAAATTCTTGGGGGTCCATGGAGTTCCCCTTATCTAGTTTTTTTCATCCACCCCAGTAACCACAGCTACTTCACCTACAACTTCTGTAATACATCTTGTAATTGTAGGTATTAGTTCACTTGATGAAAGTCCATCATAGACATCATCCCGAGTAAACTGATTCTTAAATAATTCAACTATAAAGTCTACCATGGTGTCTAGTTCTTCAGCTGTCATATCATTAAAGTTTACCTTCTTTGATATTTCAAGGGTTCTTCTCAACATTCTGGCAGATATAAAGTCTGCTACATAGTTTTTTTCCTTCCCATCAATTTTAAGTTTAATATCCATCCTCTTCTTCCCCTCCTTACTCTATTTCTTCAGTACTATCTGGAACCTTATCAAACCATGTTTCACTACCCATAAATTCTGAAGAGTCTTCATCAGCGGTATGTTTCCACTCCCCATCAAATACTCTAGGCATAAATGTAAACCTTATAACTGGAGTTTTATGCTCTACATTATCCTTTTTAGTTGTAAAGTCTTCTCCCATAGGCTGTGCGACACCTTTTAAAAGCCACACATATCTATACTTTCCACCCTTTCGTAAAGACTTAAACCCAAGGGCTAGGTAAGGAGGAACATCATCCTTACTTTCAATTAATACACCATTTTCATATTTGTTTCCTAACACCTTCGCTCTTGTTTGAAGTGGTAAATCTGCTGTTTCTATTTCTACTTCAATTTTTCCTAATGCTGAAACAGACTCCCATAATTGGTCATCTGCGTAGAGTTCTTGAGTGTTAACATTAGGATTTATCGTAGCATTAATAGCACCAAGTATTTCTTCTACTAGTCCATAACTAACTCCTGATTTATCATCAGTTTCAAGCAATGCAAAATGTATATCTTTAAGTCCATATTGACTCATCTCTCTACCTCCTTTAAAAATCTCATTACCTTGTGGTAAACTTTAGTGTCTTTTTCATACAAATCATAGTACCTTTGTTTAATAAAGTTGGCTGACAGCATACTTTGGTGTACTTCTTTTACTAGCTGAGTATAGTCAGTTTTACTCCATATGTCTATTTGAATAAAGTATCCAGTTATATTTTCACTATCATCAGAGTGAAGAGTTCCTCTATCTAAATAAGTGAAGAAGGTTATATATGGATACTTTTCATTCTTAGAAGTTTGAAAGGATACTGGTACCCCAATGTTCTTTAACGCTTCAGTTACTTTATAATTTATACTCATAAGCCTAATCCCTTCTTTATTTCTTCAACTACTAAGTCCTCTACTTCTTCTTTAGAGTTTTCATAACCTCTACTCATAAATGGATCCGCTTTCATTTTAGTAGTACCAAACTCTAAAAAGGCAGCATAGAAAGCATCCTTACTCGGATATACTTCTACAAATGCTGCCCCATCAAGTCTCTTTATTCTAGTGATTTTTATGTTTTTCTTTAGATTTCCAGTTCTATTAGGTGCTTCTCTTACGATTGCATCCTTTACTTTTTCCCCAGCCTTAACTAAGGTGACTCTCTCAACCTTTTCTCCTTCTTTCCCTAGTTTCCCTAGTTCAGTTAGTAAATTCTCCACTCCTTCAAGTCTTGCATCAGCCACTTAAGCCCACCTCCATGGCTTTGATTTCAATAAACCTATTTCTGTATTTGATATTATCTATAGAGATTATATTGTAAGCTTTATCTTTAAATAGAATCCTCATAGATGTATCAATATCAGCCAAATATCTTATAGTAAATTTAACTGTCTTCTCCATCTGAACAGCTGCAGCTTCAAAGTATTCCCTGCCATGAATATTAGAAACTCCAGCCCACACTGTTTTAAAATCTATCCATTCTTCTATTTCAAAGCCATTTTCATTGATATTAGTTTTTAATTCTTGGAAGGTTATTCTCTTATTTAGTGCACTTATCTCCATAGGCTCACCAGCTTTCTCTTCGAAGGTTTCCAAGTATTAGCTTCATTACATCTATGGTTTCTGAAATACTGCCACTTTCATTTTTCAAGTAATAGAATGATCCTTCTCTCTTCTCATACATATTGGCTATGCAGTATAGAATCGCTTGTTTTACTACTTTTGGTACTTCTTGAAATTCTGATAATGAATATCTTAATATATCTTCACAGATTTCCTCTGCTGTATAAATAAAACTAGTGATGAGTATATCTTCCTCATCACCATCTACTCTTAGATATAACTTTGCTTCCTCTAAAGTAACAACCATACACTCACCACCTCACTTTACTCCATTTCCATAAGTCCTGAGTATTTTAGCTTATTGATTAACGAATTAAAATCATTCTTTAAATCATCCACTGTAGTAGCTGTACTTTCTCCTTGAACTTCTGCTCTAATTAGCGGCTTCCCATTTAAAAGGAGTACTCCTTCTTCAGTTACTTCAAGTACTCCATTGATAATCCATCTATCTCCGCCTTGTTCTTTATAATTCTTTACATTACTCATCTAATCACCTAGGCTTTCATTTGTAATACTTTAATAGCTTCAGGAAGAATTAACTTACCATCTACTCTTTGGCTAGCCTTAAATCCAACTTGGCCTGTTGCTGCAAATAATTCATTTAATCTTTGGAATGATCTACCTTGTCTATCTGCAACCCAGTAGTATGAAAAGTCTCCAAAGGCTATAGGTTTTGCACCAGCTACTGCTAATGGAACATAAGAAGAAGTCTTAACTGGCCTATTTAAAATAGTGTCAGCCTCTCCTGCTGTTACTGATGGTTGCCATAAATATTGGCCATTGCCATCTTTTAATTTTCTAATTTCCTTAACAGTTGAATCATTCATTACAAAGGTTGCTTTCTTCCTATAAGGAGATTTTAAAGAGTAGAATAAATCAAGTATTTCATCAAGTTTTAAAACTGTTTGAGTAGAAGCTGTAACTCCTATTTCTCCCCCACCTAGATTATTGAATATTCCAGTAGGCTTTCCTACTCCATCTCCTATAAAGAAGGCTTCCTCTTCTTTAGATCCAATTCTTCTAGCAAATTCCTTAGCAATATATGCTTCTAAATTAAAAACACTATCATTAAGAAGTTCTTCAGAAACCTTAATCATAGTAGCTAATTTATATGCACCTATTGAAACTTGGCTAAATGCATCATCTGATTCTGGGATTGCACCTTCTTCATCAACCCATGAAGCAGTACCTTTTGATGCCACTACTGGTATCTTTCTATCTCCTGAAGATGTAGTTATCACCTTAGCAAGTTGTCTAAAGATGTTTTCTTCAAGAAGTCCTTCAACTAATGTCCTCTCGAACTCATCCGGAACCAAATATCCTCCTTCACTATCTGTCCCAATTTTAAGTGAATTCTGTATTTCAAAATTGTTTTTATTCCTCATTACATTCCAGAATGCATCTTTATATTCTTTAGATCCTCTACCTGTCTTTCCTTCATCCATATTTTGATTAGGATTATTTCTAATTGCAGTTGATGTAGGTTTTGAAAGTTCTAAATCAAGTACTGCTTGTCTTTCAAGCCTTTCTATTTCCTTACCTAAATTGACCACATCTGCTTCCATCTTTTCATAGGTAGCTGTATCTTCAGCTGAAAGTAGCCCATTTTCATTTCTTTTTGAATCTAAAAAAGCCTTGGTACTATCCCAAAGCTTTGCTCTCTTTTCTCTTAATTCAATTATCTTATTCATTTACATCCCTCCATTTATTTTATTAAGTTTAATCTTTTTCTTAATTCTTCATAAGAAGAACCAGTATCAACTATTGGTTTCTCATTTTTTGGAAACCTATCTATTAATGCATTTACTATAGCTAGCTTTTCAAACATAAATCCATCTGAAACATAACTATCTTCTTTATCTTTTCCATAGAGAACCTTATCTGCGAAGCCCAAATCAACTGCCTTTTTTGAACTCATCCATGTCTCATTATCCATCATCTTTGATATCTTATTTCTTTCTAGTCCTGTCTTTACCTCGTAGGCATTTATGATACTTTCTTTTACTTCTGATAGCATTTCTTTTGCTCTAACCATGTCTGATTCTTCACCCCAGATAATAGTTGAAGGATTATGAATCATAAGCATTGCAACTGGTGACATTAGAATTTCATCCCCTGCCATGGCAATAACTGATGCTGCTGAAGCAGCTAAACCATCAATCTTAACTGTAACTTTTCCTTTGTATTCCTTCAGCATATTGTAAATTTGGCTGGCAGCAAATACATCTCCACCTGGAGAGTTAATCCATACAGAAATATCTCCTTCTGATTCAGTTAATTCAGCCTTAAACTTCTTAGGAGTTATATCATCATCAAACCAGCTATCCTGTGCAATATATCCATCAAAATATAAAGTTCTTCCTTCTTCATTTTTAATCCAATTCCAAAATTTCTTTATTATCATCACCTCCAGTATCTTCCTTAACAAATGCCCCAACATCTTTAAGCTTTAGCATATTACCATTGACCATATATGTGTTACCACCCTCTTCTTCAGCTATTGGATTTAAGTTCTCTAAACTTCTTACATCATTAGGTGACATAAAACCATTTTGAATTCCTATGGAGTACCCCCTCATCCTTGACTCATAATCTCCTCGAAGAAGTCCTTCCACTACAAAGCTAACAAAGTATTCCTTTCTTTCAGACTCACTAAATAATGATTTATTAATTGATTGCTCTATCCTAACAAGCCAAGGCCTAAGTGTATGGACCACAAAGCTAATGGATTGATGTTCAATATTCGAGAATGTTGCTCTTTCCAAATCACCTACTAAATGAGGTGGAACTCTAAATATTCTACATATCTCTTCTGTCTGAAACTTTCTAGTTTCAAGAAACTGTGCTTGCTCAGGAGGAATACCTATGGGCTGAAACTTCATCCCTTCCTCCAACACTGCAACTTTATGTGCATTAGAACTACCTTGATATACTGAATTCCAACTATCCCTAATTCTCTGTGGATCTTTAACTACCCCCGGATGTTCAAGTACTCCCCCAGGATTTGCTCCATTAGAGAAGAATTTAGCACCATATTCCTCAGTAGCTATTGCCATTCCAATTGCATTCTTAGCCATGGCAATCGGAGAATATCCTATAAGACCATCAAATCCAAGTCCTGGAATGTTTAGAACTTCATCTTTTGTTAGGACGTATTCTTGTCCTTCTTTGTTGTATAGATAGTAGATTTCTCCCTTTTCACTTCTCTTTACTGTCACCTTTTCTGGTAATAAAGGATAAATAGCTAAAACCTTACCCCTTCCATCACGGATAATCTGTGAATATGAATTTCCCCATAACAAAAGATGACCCATAAGTGTTTCTCTAAACACAAATGAAGTCATCTCTGGGTTTGGTGCATCGGAAAGCAGATGATATATTGGATGATCTCTTGCCTTCTCCTTACCATCTTCTATGGATTTGTATGTGTGCAATGGTAGCGAAGCTATGGTTTCAGATAATATTCTTACACAGGCATAAACTGCTGTGGTTTGCATAGCTGTTCTTTCATTAACAGTTTTGCCACTAGTTGTAGGACCAAAGAAAAAGCTATAGGTGCTTCCAAAGAAACTATTACTTGGCTCTGCTCTTGATTTAAAGAATCTTGATAGTATTGGTATTTGAATTTGAATCACCTCCTAATGGGCATAAAAAAAGCACCTAAATAAGTGCTTTATAACTAACTATTTAAGTAATTCTATTGCTGCTTCATCTTTGAAGAAGTTAACCATTAATCTTAGGTATCTTCTCACATCTTTATCGTTTAATTTATCTTTTGACATCTGAAAAAATTGTTCCTTTGAAATAAGCTTATTCTTGTAAGCATCTAAAAGTGGCCTAAAAGAAGATACTTTATCTGCATTTACTATCCCTACAGTATTTGCAATAATACTAGGTGATGTTTCAACTATTTTATCACCAATCTTCTTGCCTGCAGGTTTTAAAATATCAAAGTTATTTGTCGCTACACTAGCAATATTTCTAGTTTTACCTTTCATAGATGATTTTTTTAAAAATAATTTGGATTTGTCTTTTATCTTCTTTAAGTTTATTTTACTAATATTTTTAAAAATATACTCTCTTGATTTTGGATTTGCCACAGCCACTATACCAGCAATTGCTACACCACCTATGAATATTTTAGGGCTATACTTTCCAACTTTATTGCTAGTATTGTGAATTAAAGTATTTTTCTTCCTGGTCACTTGCCGTTTTTCTGTTTCTTTATTATCACTAGCAAGATCTTTATTCTTTTTTACTGTTGAATTACCTTCATTTTTACGTTTTTTAATTTCTTCAAATAATTCAGGAATATCTGAAACACTAATTTCAGATTGATTTGGAATCAATTGTTGCTTTAACTCCAAACAATTAAATTCATTGTTAATAACTTTCTTTCCTATGTCTTTTACATCCTCATAATTAGATTCTGATGGAAGCTTACCTGTGGTAAGATAATGTAGGTAGTAATTAAAAATATTATCATACTCCATCTTAGGCAAAACCGAAGGAATTGTTGGTTTATAACCATATTCTAATACAGCTCTTTGAATTTTTTTATTTTCAGATTTCTGTAATTTTTTAAATCCAAAGCCATCTCTATAATCATCTGGATGTAAGTAACCTGTGATATCAACAAACCCACTACTATTTTCCCTTTTTAAATGTTTTTCAATATATTGATCTACAATATAACTTGGATTTCCGTACTTAATATCTGGTCCACAAGAACTAAAAAAATATTCTGTTTTATTATGAATATGAATTAAGTCTGATTTCGAGGTTGGATCTGGATTTGTAATCGTAACTATACCAGTATCATTCTTGAGATAGTTATAGATAAACATTTCAACCCTTTCAAGAACAATTCCTTTAAAATTATTAATATGTTTATCAATTAGATACATTGAGTCTCTTAAGTTTTGTTCTTTTTTTATACAAGCTTCAATAGAATGCTCTGTATAATTGCTATTCATAGATTTTTTAATAGCATTTTTTACTGGGTTAAATAAATATTCATCAACTATTATCTTAGAATCTAAAAAAACAACTAATTTGTCCAATTCGTTTTTATTAAATTCGTACATACATAATCCCCCCAATAACAAATCCAAGATCTAAAATTACTATACAAAATAAATATTCGTTGGTTAGCTGTTTAATGAATAGGTTTCATTTATTAGAATAGTAATCTTAACTTATCAAGACTATATCATAATTGGAATATCCTTACAATATTAATATCCCTCTATCATCATAAACACTCCCAACATTTCCCTCATTCCTAATTGCCCTATCAATTGCCATTATAGTAGCTACAGCTCCATCAATTTTCTCGGTGCTTTTCTCTTTATCTGGCTTTATATTACCAGCTGGGTCTACTTTTACATAGATATTATCCATCATCCACCTCAAAACTGGATTCCCTCCATGAGCTATTTTCTTCTCGAGTGTTAGCTTCATAAGTTCTTTAGTTGGAGGACTCATGTCCTTATATCCTTGTCCAAAGGGAACAACAGTAAAACCTATCCCATCTAGATTTTGAGTCATTTGAACTGCTCCCCATCTGTCAAAAGCTATCTCCTTTATATTATACTTAGTCCCTAATTCATCTATAAAGTTCTCAATAAATCCATAATGCACTACATTTCCTTCAGTAGTCTTTATAAACCCTTGTTTTTCCCATATATCATAAGGCACATGGTCTCTTCTTACTCTTTGCTTCATATTGTCTTCAGGTATCCAAAAGAAAGGAAGTATTATATATTTCTCATCCTCATACCTTGGTGGGAACACAAGTACAAATGCGGTGATATCTATTGAACTTGAAAGGTCTAATCCAGCATAACATTCCCTACCTATAAGTTCTTCAGGATTAACATTGAAATTACATTCATCCCATTTATCCATCTGCATCCATCTTGTTGATTGCTTTACCCATTGATTAAGTCTTAATTGTCTAAATGTATTCTCCTCTGCAGGATTTTCTTTTGCACTATTAAAAGCATTTCTTACTTTTTCAATATCTATTGTATGGTCAAGTGAAGGGTTTGCTTTATACCAGTTCCTTTCATCTGCCCAATCATCTTCATCTTTTATTCCATAAATAACAGGATAAAAGGTATGATCTATCTTTCTACCTTCTAACAAATCTACAGCCTTTTGATGTTGTTCAAAACATATTGAGTTTCTGTCTGTTCCTGCTGTAGTAATAAGAAAAAATAAAGGTTGAAGTCTAGCATCTCCACTTCCCTTTGTCATTACATCAAATAAATCTCTATTCGGTTGTGCATGAAGTTCATCAAAGATTACTCCATGAACATTAAGTCCGTGCTTTGTAAATGCTTCAGCTGATAATACTTGATAGAAACTATTTGTAGGTTTATAGACTAATCTTTTTACAGACATTATGGGCTTTATTCTTTTCTTAAGTGCTGGAGATTGTTCTACCATTTCTACTGCCACGTCAAATACTATTGAAGCTTGTTGTCTATCAGCAGCACATCCATAAACTTCTGCTCCCCACTCTCCATCTCCACAGGTTAGATATAATGCTACTGCTGCTGCAAGCTCTGACTTTCCATTTTTCTTTGGTATTTCAACATATGCTGTGTTGTACTGTCTGTACCCATTATCTTTAACAGTTCCAAATACGTCAGTTATAATCTTATCTTGCCAAGGGAGTAAATCAAAAGGCACACCTCGCCATTGGCCTTTGGTGTGCTTAAGGTTATTTATAAAATTAATAGCATGTTTTGCTTTACTTTCATCAAAGATTCTAACCACCACCCTTTATAAGAAGCAGCTCCATTGGATCATCAGCTTCAGTTACTCCTTCAACTGAAATCCTACTTCTTGAAGATGGAGTAAGTCCAAATTGTTCACAGAATTTATTCATTATTTTAAGGTAAGTTTGAGCGATTGATACCTGTGGCACCTGTTGCCAGTAACCTGAAGGAGTCTTTACTATTGTTCCATGCTTAGATATAAATTCTTCTGCTTCTTTCCATCTAGCATATGCTTGACAATATCCAGCAAAGGAGGCCATGTCTATTTCAGTTAAAGTTCCTAAGTTTTCAAGTTGTTTTGATAATCTCCTCCATTCCTTCTTTGCTTCTGGTTCAAGCCACGATGGACATCTTGGTGCTTTCTTTTCAGGTTTAGGCTCATTTGTATTTAGTGGTCTCTTCCCTGGATTTCCTTCAAGTTCCTTTATAGCTGTAGGCTTAGGTTTTCTTCCTCTCTGTGTCATAGGTATCACCTCCAATAAAAAAAGCGTCTACGACGCGTTAGTTTTGGTCGTACGAAATTTTAGATTAAAAATTAAGTTTTTTTCTGCTCATATTGATACTTTATTTGTTTTTTGGTATATATAAATTGGTGATAATATGAG
>JAEWGC010000033.1 GCA_023388495.1 Bacillota bacterium
ATCCTTAGGCTATACATCACCAATAGAATATAGGAATAAGGCTAGCTTAGAATTAGCTGCATAATCAGTATTTAAAAAGTTTATTCTTGTTCGGAATAAATTTGTCTAAAAAAGGGTTGCCTTTCCAACCCCTATAAAATAGGATCTCATAACGGTATTCCAATATGTTATAACAAAGTGGATTGGTTTGTAAACAATTAAATATACGAAAAAAGGTGATAAATTTGATGTATGAGCAAGATTACATAATGCGATCCATAACAAACCTTATTAGATTTTTAACAAAAATTTTTTATGGAGAAGATATTGCAGTTTATGAATTAACTGAGAATGAAGAATATACACGAAGTGATAGTTTGCATAAAAGCTTATTAGATTTATTATCATCTGGAAAAATAAATGAGGCTGAAAACCAACTCTTTGAAAAATTTAATTTTAAAGATACGAGACATATCATGGTAGCAATAGATTTTTACCAAAGATTAAATAATTTAGATAACGAATTTTTACAAGCAAATAATTTCTCTAGGGAAGAGATTGAGGAAGGTCTAAGAGATATAGCTAAAAGATCTGGCATACAGATATATAAATTATAGAGGCATTAAATTTTATGTAAGATGTATTATTTCTAAGCTATGACGTAGTTGTAGTAAAATGCGAAGTAATGACACTTTTGATATAATATAGATAAATAAAAATTTAGGAGGTTAATGTCATGCATTCATTTACAGAACAACAGATTAAAGACACCTTAAAAATAATTGAATCAACAATAGTTAATTGCGAAAAGGTACGACCTAAATTAAAGGAAGGTTCACCTTCGTTATCATTATCTGAAAATAGAATTAAAGCTTTATATATCTCTAAAGCCTTATTGATGAATCAAGATAATCAATATTCAAAAGAGGAATTAGAAAAAGCGGTTGTACAAATTACTTCAATCAAAAACAAAAGTACAACAGGGCTTAACAGTGCTAAAGAATGTAGTTCAACATATACACGTTTTTCAAAACTTATAACTGCGATGAATATAGTTTTAGTATATTTACAGAAAGCTATTGAAAGATAGCATTATAAATTCTAGTTTATCGAGTAGATTTGATGAACAATTTTTGTAAATTGTGTAGTTCAGACTGAATTATGTATCAGGCTTAATATATTAGATTATTGTATATAATGAGTCTTTGATTATGCATGAGTATTAAAGAAAATCTAAAGAGGTGGTCTTATGAAATTTTTAATTCTTCTAGCAGGATGTGGTTTAGGAGATGGATCAGCAATTGAAGAGGTTATCTTAGTTTATGCTATTTTGGATAAGTATAATATCAAATATGTTCCAATAGCTCTAGATAAAAGTTTTACTTCAGTAAATCATTTAACAGAAGAGCCAAGTGAAGTTAGGAACGTATTAGCTGAATCTGCTAGAATAGGTCGTGGGTTAATTCAAGACATAGAAGGAATTAACTGTGAAGATTATGATGCTTTAATTATTCCTGGTGGTGTTGGGTTAATTAATAACTATCAAGATTCTGAAGTTGTTTTTAAATTAATAATTGATTTTGGACGGCTAGGTAAACCAGTTGGCACTATGTGTGCAGGTATAGATTTGCTTCGTAAATGGAAGGGTCCAAACTTAATGAATGAAGAAATCAAAGAACTTAAAGCAAATGATTTTTGCTATGACCAAGAACATAGAGCTTATTATACTCCTGCATTTAGAAAGAGTTCAAATATATTTGAAATTCAAGAAGGTATTGATAAAATGATATTATCAATAATAAAGGATTTAAATTAATAAATTACACATAACTTATATTTAGCATTGCAAAGGTTGTTTATAGCTTAGTAAAGATTAATATTATGAAAGGTGGACCTAAGTGGAAATAGAATTAATAAACCAAACTAACATCGACATTGCATCTATTGTATTTTTTGAGAGCTGGCAGTATTCCCATAAAGAAGTTGTTACAGAAGAATTCTGCTTATCATTTATTCCACAGCGACAAAAGGGTGTGCTACAACAACATATAGACAAAGGGAATAAATGTTTTTTTGGTTTTAAAAATCAAAAGGCTATAGGTATACTAATTCTTGATTATGATGCTAATGAATTAATCTCTATCTATATTTTACCAGATTTTCTTTATAAGGGATATGGTAGTCAATTGATTACCTTCGCTTTGGATAAGCTTGATAGTGAAAGAGAAATATATTTGATTGTGATGAATGTCAACAAAGATGCCAGAAGATTTTATGAAAAAGTTGGATTCCAATTTTGTGGGAAAACAAAAATATTATCCATAGAAAAAGGATTAAGTGAATTGACCTATGTATATAGGGGGTTATAACAATTAGCTTTAATTAGTTAAGTGCTATAATTTATACTTAACGACTCAGGGATGACTTTTAATAATTTTGAGTTTGATTCATTAATTAATATAGCTGTAAAACTCAGATGTATTATAAATTTACTAGAGAAAAGATTTTAAAAGCATTTAAATTAATATATAGTCAATATAAGTATATAATTGATTTGATGATTATATAAATATTATCTTTGGAAGTGGGTGAACTCTAAATGAGAATAAAACGAATTAACTACTTGGTGCAGTTTATATAATCTGATAGTAGATTGTATCAAGATTAAAATAATTTACTATCAGTCTAACTGCACCACTTTTCTTATTAATAAAAATATGAGGAGGAAACAGTTATGAATGGTTATAAATTAAAAGAATTATGGAAGAAAGATGAAGAAATGAGCTTCAAGGGGTGGAATTTCGCTTATTTAAATAATAGGTGGAAGGATGAAGAATTACCTTGGAACTATGAAAATATATTAAGAAAGTATCTAAATCCAGAATATTCATTGCTGGATATGGGAACTGGAGGCGGAGAGTTTTTATTGTCTTTAAAACATCCATATCCTAAAACTTCGGTCACAGAAATGTGGGTGCCTAATGTAGAAGAGTGCAAAAAAAGTTATCCCCTTTAGGTATTAATGTTTAACAAGTATATGATGATAAAGAACTACCTTTTGAAGATAATTATTTTGATATGATTATTAATAGACACGAATCTTATGACGCTAAGGAAGTAAAAAGAATATTAAAACCTAACGGAATATTTATTACACAACAAGTAGGTTGCAAAAACAATGAATCTCTTTCTAAAAAGATAATAAAAGACTTGGAACCAGAATTTAAGGATAATGATTTAAATAATAGGTTAAAAGAACTTAATGAAAATGATTTTGAAATTATATTCAAAGAAGAATATTTCCCTTATTTGCGTTTTTTTGATGTTGGTGCAATAGTTTATTTCGCAAAAATTATAGAGTGGGAGTTTCCTAACTTTACAGTTGATAGTTGTTTTAATGAACTTTGTGATTTGCAGAAAGAATTAAATCAAAAATCATATATAGAAAGCTTAGAACACAGATTTATTCTATTATGTAAAAACATAAAATAAGGTGAAATTCTAAATTTCTTATTTATGGGTTTATCATAACAGTTATATAAATATTATTATGACAAACTCCAAGTAAAGATTGAATTAAATTAGATAAACATTATTTATTTAAATTTAAAATTTAATATAGAGGATTATGGGGCGAAGTTTTAGGTTAATTAAGACCAAAGAACTTCGCCATTTTTTATGTCTAAAAACAGAAAGAAAGGAATGAGAACAATATCAAAATTATTTATGTATGGAACATCCTTAGAAGGAATAGAACAACTGGCCGTAGAATTCACCAATCATGCTTCCTTTCAGTTGAATTCTTGGGAATTCCTGATATGAGACCTACCACTATTTATTTCATAAATAGGTTAGGGCTTCAATGGTTATGGTTCCAAATTTCCAACAAAGGAGAAGTGGTACAGTCATCAATAAGTATTTGATTTATAAGAAATAAAAGCTTTACTTAAAATAATGTCTTGTGATATAATTGCACTAAGGAACCCACATATCAAAGTGGGATGTGGATGTGGAGGTGCAGAATGGTTAAAAAAGATCTTTATCGAGCTTTTGAAAACAACGGTGGTATATTAAGAACTTATCAACTTAATGAACTAGGGTTTTATAGTAGACAAATAAATAAACTAATAGAAAATGGTGATATTGCAAGGATAAAAAGGGGATTTTATGAACTTACAAGTAATATATACCCAGAAGAAGTTATAATAGCAAGACTATTTCCTAATGCAGTAATCTTTCTAGAATCTGCCTTGATGATTTATGGGTATACCGATAGGATACCTTTGTCATGGCAAATAGCTGTAGATAGAAATAGTGAAAAAGGTCAATACAAAATAGATTATCCATTAATAGATGTATTCTATATGGAGCCAAAGCTTTTAGATGTAGGAGTAGATATAAATGAAATAGAAAATGTTGATGTTAAAGTATTTAATAGAGATCGTACCATATGTGATGTTTTACGACATGAAAATAAAATAGAAAGGGAAGTATTTAGTAATGCTATTCAAAGATATGTGAAGGACCCTAAAAAGGATATCAAGAATCTACTGGAATATTCCAATTTGCTAAATCTAAAGAATAAAGTCCAAACATATATCGGGGTGTGGTTATAATGGAAAACAAATCAGAATCAATATTAGCAAGACTCAAAAATGAATCGAGGAAAAAGGGTATTTCACTACAACAATTATTAAATTTATTTTGCCAAGAGGAATTTATTAGAAGACTTGCTATGTCAAACTATAAAAACAATTTAATCCTAAAGGGTGGTTATTTTTTATATTCAATTAGTGAATTCACCTCAAGACCGACAATTGATGCAGACTATTTGCTGAAAAATTATTCTAATGATATAAATACCGTAGAAAAGCTTATCACCGAAGTTCTTCTTGTAGAAACTACGAATGATTTTATTGAGCTGCAGGTTAGAAACTTAGAAGTAATTGGTGAACTTAAAGAATATAGTGATGTTAGGGTTAACCTTATTGGGATTATTGGAAGAACCAGAACTCCTTTTAGTATAGATTTTGGTGTTGGCGATATTATAGTTCCTTCCCCAGTTGAAAGAACTTTGCCAGTTTTACTTCCGGACTTTGAACAACCTAAGATTTTTACATATTCTTTGGAATCAACAGTAGCAGAAAAAATTGATGCGATTATTTCACTTATGGAACTTACAGGAAGGATGAAGGACTTTTATGACATATATTATATAGCAACAACATTCGACTTTGATGGAAGAAAGTTGCAAGAAGCACTATATGAAACCTTATCAAATAGGGGAAGAGCATATGAGAAGGGGTCGATTAGAGATATTTTTAGGCTAACAAGAAACTCATTAGTTGAAAAAAGATGGGATAATTTTTGTAATAAGATATTAAATTATGAATTGGATTTTGTAGATGTTGTTAATATAATTATTGATTTTATTTCACCACCTTATGATTCAATTATTAAGGAATATGAATTTTTTGGAAATTGGGATTCTAAGAAAAGAAAATATTATAAATTAGATATATGAATATTACCACCAAGGGATTACTACCTTCCCACGACATCATTATTGATATCTCAAGGCACGTTGAAGTCGTAACACTGATTGTGAAGGAGTGAAACGATGGAAGAAGCGTACGTCTCATGTCAGGAATGTCCGAGAAGACGAGCAAAGCGAATGACATTAGATAAATAATTAGATGACGAAGGTAGAACAAGAAAATGTTGATGTTCTTTATCTTAATATATTCAATTTTATTTCGTTATATAAATTGGAATTGAAACATGTAAAAAACATAAAGCAAAGTTTAAAATTAGTTATTGATTTTAAACTTTGCCTTTTTATTTTATAAAACTTATAAAAGTTCAGATAAAGTTCAGATAGAAAACAAATAGAATTCAGATAGATAAGTTACACTATAGAGGATAGATAATTACTAGCAAAACTTCATTGAAATGATGTTTTTTAATACTAGTAATTATCTAAGAATAAGCAGAGGAGTGGATTATATAATATGATATAAAAATTATTGCAGAAACGAATGTAAGATATAGAATGACTCAATTGGAGAGTGAACTAAAATGAAGATTAAAAGAGTGCTGATGTTATTTAGTTTAGTTGTAGCTTTAGTAACATCAAGTGTTGTAGCTTTTGCATCAGGGGAAGCAAAAGTTGAATCATCTAAAGAGTATAGTAAAATAAGAAGTATGCAAAAAGTAGAAATGAAAGAGAAAATGGAAGAACACTTATCACAGGCTTTATCAGAAGGTAAAATAAGCCAAGAAGAATATGACAAAATGTTAGAGGGTTCATATAAATATAGGAGGGGTTTGCGATACCCTCCTCATATATTTAATCTAAGATTTGAGCTTAGGGATTAAGAAACAAAAAAGGGTGAAAAAAATGGAAAAGAAAGCTAGACATGAACACAAAATATATATTAATACCTCAGATTATATGGGCCTTGCTTCAAGACTAAAATATATAACCAAATTAGATAATAATGCTTTAGAAGATGGTAAATACAAAATTAGAAGTCTTTATTTTGATGATTATTTGGACAGGGCTGTTATGGAAAAGTTTTCAGGGGTCAGCAGAAGAGAAAAATTTAGAATTAGACTATACAACGATGACCCTAGTTTTATTAGATTGGAAAAAAAGAGTAAAGTTAATAGATTATGCTACAAGGAAAGCGAAATTTTGACCAAAGGGGAATGTGAAAAATTACTTAATGGTGAATATGGTTTTTTAAAAGAAAAGAAAGAATCACTTTTTGTGGAGCTATATACAAAGATGAATTATCAAAATCTAAGACCGAGGGCAATTGTAGATTATAAAAGAGAAGCATACATATACCCTGCAGGTAATGTGCGCATCACTTTTGACAGTGATATTAGGATGTCAAATAATGTAAATGAAATTTTTGATAGAGAACTTACAACTGTTCCTTCTGCTAATGCAATTATCCTTGAAATAAAGTATGATGGGTTTCTTCCAGAGATTATAAGGCAGATTATAAGAATAGATAATAGAAATGAAACTGAGTTTTCAAAATACGCAGTTTCTAGATTAGTATAAATAAGGAGTGTATATATGTTAGAACAATTATTTAATTTTAATTTTTTAAATAAGGCAGCAACATTTTCAATACCGGAGATTTTAGTAGCTTTAGGAATATCATTTATTTTAGGTTTGTTTATTTTTATGGTATATCAAAAGACCTATGTAGGGGTAATGTACTCCTCATCCTTTGGTATAACTTTAATTGGAATGGATATGATTACAACTTTGGTAATACTAGCAGTATCATCAAATTTGATCACTTCACTAGGTATGGTAGGGGCTCTTTCTATAGTTCGTTTTAGAACAGTAGTAAAAGAACCTCTTGATTTAGTATATTTATTTTGGTCCATAACTACAGGGATTATAGTTGGAGCAGGCTTAATTCCCCTTGCTATTATAGGCTCAATTATTATTGGACTGATATTATTCATATTTACAGGTAGAAAAACTACAGATACACCATATGTACTGGTTATAAACTGTGACAATGAAGAAACAGAAATATCATCTATGAAAAAGATTCAGGAAAACACTAAAAAAGCTTTAACGAAATCAAAAAATGTTTCAAAAAATGGTATAGAGCTTACAATTGAAGTACGATTAAAAGACTCTTCAACTAGATTTTTAAATGAACTTTTAGATACTGATGGAGTATCTAATGCAGTTTTAGTTAGCTACAATGGTGATTACTATATGTAATTACAAAAGCCATCAGGAGGTAATTTAATGATTAATAGCAAAAATATAAGTAAAATTACAATTGTTTTAACAATTCTTGCCCTAATAATATGCATTGGAATTGTTTATGTTGCAAATGGAAGTACAGATATAAAGACTTCTGACTATGAAGAAAAAATATTTGGTAATGATATACTTTCCATAGATATAGAAGTAGATGAAGCAGAATGGCAAAGCTTATTAGATAATGCAATGGCAAAGGAATATATATCAGGTGATTTGATAATAAATGGGACTAGATTTAGCACTGTAGGGATTAGAACCAAAGGAAATTCTAGTCTATCCCAAGTAGCTCGGATGGAAGATAGCGATAGATATAGTTTGCAATTTAAATCTAATAAATTTGTAAAAGGTCAGACTTTTTATGGACTAGATTCCTTCTGTATTAATAATATAGTGGGAGATACTACCTATATGAAAGACTATATAGCTTATGATTTAATGAATTATATAGGAGTAGATACTCCTCTTACGAACTATGCAAATGTTACTGTAAATGGAGAAGATTTTGGGTTTTATATAGCACTTGAAAGATATGATAAATCATTCCTTGAGAGGGTTTACAACACATCAGGTGGAGAGCTTTATAATGTTAAAATTGCCATGGGTCAAAGAGATGATTTTATGCAAGAAGTTAATATGGGCAACTCTGGAGTTAATAATGACAGAAGAGAACAATTTAACCAAAGGAATATGGAAGGTGAAAGGAATCCATTTAATCAAAAGAGGAATAATGGGGAGATACCACAAAGAAATGATAGAGAAAGACCTCAGGGAAATATTAGAGATGAAAACTTTATGGGAGAATTCCCGCCAATAGAAATGGAGGATGGTGGATTTCCAGGGTTTGGAGATTTTGCTGAAGGTAGAGGTGGAATGGGTGGTCGAGGTGGAGGTAGCCTAATCTATACCGATGACAATATTAGCAGCTATAGTGCCATATTTAATAATCCTATATTTAACAAGAACTCTGATAAAGACAAAGAAAGGGTAATTACCGCAATTAAAAATTTGAATGAGGGAAATGATTTAGAAAACTATATTGAAGTAGATAAAACTTTGCGGTACTTGGCAGCACATACAGTAGTGGTAAACTTAGATAGCTATTCATCAAATATGGCTCAAAATTATTATCTATATGAAAGGGATGGTAAGCTTACAATACTACCATGGGATTATAATTTCTCATTTGGTGGATTTCAAAGTGGAAATTCTATAGATGTGATAAACTTCCCCATAGATACCCCAGTTAGTGGAGTTAGTATGGAGGATAGGCCATTAATTAATAAACTACTTGAAATAGATGAATATAGAGAAAGATATCATAATTATCTACAAGAAATAGTAGATGAATATTTTTTCAGTGGAGTATTTGAAGAAACAATAATTTCTTTAGATGAAAAAATCAATGAATATGTAAAAAACGATACTACTTCCTTTACAACCTATGAAAAATACGAAGCTTCCCTGCCAGTACTTATAGAGCTGGGAAATCTTCGAGCTGAAAGTATCAATGGACAATTAAATGGAACTATTCCATCAACAACAGAAGAGCAAAGAATAAATAGAGATTTATTAGTGGATGCTTCGCATATTAATCTGTCAGATTTAGGAAGTATGATGGGTGGAGGAGGTTTTGGTGGTCGTGCAGGTGATATAGGTGATAGACAAGATTTTATACCTGATTTAATGGATGGAAATGTGCTAGATATGAACCTTATGCAGGAAACTATGACTATATTTAGAGACAATGGCAACGTACTAACTGATGAGGTTAAGGAGTTACTTGTAAATATTGGATTAACAGAAGAGCAGATGGAACAACTGATAGATATGCAGAGCCAGATGCGAGGAGGAAGAAATGAAAATTTTCCAGGTAACCGCGGCAATTTTTCAGGAAATCGGGAATCTATCACTAGATTAAATAAAGAATATATAGGAATAACAATTTTGTCATTACTACTCTTGGGAGGGGCATTTATTTTCATATATAAAGCAAGAAAGAACTATTAATTAAGTAAATAGATGAGATTTTTCTCATCTATTTACAATAATACTTTATTTACTCTTATGCTATAATTGTAAATAACAAAGGTGGTGAATGACATGGCAAAAATCTTAATATGTGATGATGAAAGTGGATTACGGGCAGTTATAAAAAGATATGCAAATTTTGAAGGCTATGAAACAATTGAAGCCTCGAATGGCATGGAAGCTGTAGAACTTTGTAAGGATAAGACATTCGATATTATTATTATGGATATTATGATGCCAAAACTTGATGGGTTTTCGGCAGTAAAAGAAATCAGAAAGACATCAGACACTCCAGTTATTATGCTTTCAGCTAGAGGCGAAGAATATGATAGAATACTGGGTTTTGAAATAGGAGTAGATGATTATGTGGTAAAACCATTTTCCTCCAAAGAACTTATGCTTAGAGTTAATGCTATATTAAGAAGAAATCAAAAAACTTCATCCTATATTAACAATGAAAAGGGACATATTATATTTAAAAAAGATGGGCTTTATGTAGATATGACTGCTTATAAAGTTTATATAGATGATATACCTATAGATATGGCACCAAAGGAATATGAACTTTTATTTTTTCTTATAAAAAATAAAAATATTGCTATTCCAAGGGAAAAGATATTAAAAGAAGTTTGGGGATTCGATTATTTTGGGGATGACAGGACTCTAGATACCCATATGAAATTACTAAGAAAATCCATAGGTGAATATAGTAAATCTATTGTCACCATCAGAGGATTAGGATATAGATTTGAGGAATAGATATGAAAAGATCAAATAAACTTATGTGGAAAATATTTGGATTTTTGATTGGGTTTTGTGCTATTTTACTTACTGTTTTATGGATAATGGAAATTATGCTTCTTGATAAAATGTATGAAAATATACGTAAAGGTGAGATAAAAAAGGCAATTGAATTAGTTGAAGAAAATATTGATAGTCCTGATCTTAATCAAATAATTATGAGACTGCAAGATGATTCAGAAATTATAGTAACTCCAGCTTATAGTTTTATCCCACCAAAAAGACCAAGTCCTAGTGGTAGACCACCACTTCGACAAGCAATTACAGAAATAAGAGATTTTATTACATCTGATGGGAGGACTAAATCCTTTGTCTTTTATGCAATTATTTCTCCAGTTAATGCAACTATATCAACAATTAAAGTTCAGTTATATTATGTTACAGGAATCATGATATTTTTATCTGTTATACTAGCCTTTATTATGGCAAAAACAGTTTCAAAACCAATAGAAAAACTAAATAATAGTGCAAAACTTCTAGCCAGTGGTGATTATAATATTCATTTTACGGGGAAAGGATACCGAGAAATTCATGAATTATCTGATACCCTAAACTACACTGCCTCTGAACTGTCAAAGGTAGAAGAACTAAGGCGTGAACTGATGGCAAATATATCCCACGATTTAAGGACACCCCTTGCTCTTATATACAGCTATGCAGAGATGATGCATGATTTTCCTGAGGAAGTTATAGAAGAACAAACTGAGGTAATAATGGAAGAAACTACAAGGCTAAGTAATTTGGTAAGTGATATCTTTGATGTTTCTCAATTAGAAATTGGAACAATGGAGTTAAATATAAAGATATATAATATTACGGAAAGTATTGGTACAACTATAAATAGAATATCTGAATTAGTAAAGAAGGATGGATATAGCATTACCTTTGAGAAAGAAGGGGATATTTATATAAAGGCAGATGAAATAAAAATTACTCAAGTGATTTACAATCTTCTTATAAATGCAATCCACTACAGTGGAAAGGATTTAAGGATTGCTGTTCGCCAAATTGTTTATAATAATATGGTTAGAATTGAAGTTGAAGACCATGGTTTAGGGATTGAAGAAGAAAATCTCCCATATATATGGGATAGATATTATAAGACAGATAAAGCCCATAGAAGGGCAATTATAGGTACTGGATTAGGATTATCTATAGTTAAGAAAATAATTGAAATGCACGGTGGAGAATATGGTGTTAAATCGCAAGCTGGGAAAGGAAGTATATTTTGGTTTAGTTTGAAAACTTTAAATATGGAGAAGAAATAGTGATAGGTTTTAAAAATAATAAATACTTAAAAAAGATATTAATATTGGGAATTGTAACAATGTTAATTCTAAATTTTGAAAACCATGGAAAGGATTGTAGGTATAATGGACCATTAAATGTGGCACCAACAATTTCAGCATCCTATGGAACTGGTGGAAATAATGTACCTTTAGTGTCAAATAGCATGGATAAGAAGGACTACTGTATATCAGCAAATATTATAGGAAGACAAGACTATAATGGTGGAAATGGATGTGGCTTTCAAGAAGATATTAGCTATAACCTGACTACAAATGATATACATGCAGTTTACAATACAGAGAAAGGATATGAAAATAAACTTGTTAGAAGGCTTACTCCACTTGAATGTGAAATGCTTCAAGGTTTTCTAGATGGATGGACTAATATTGAGAAAGCATCAGATATTGTAAGATATAAGGATTAGGTAATAGTGTAGCAATCCCTTGTGTAGATTTTATTATGCGAGGGATTGCCTATTTTTTAAGAGTAAGCGTCTAATAATAGATGTATTGTATAATTATAGGGATATCGGTATGATATCCCTATAATAGTTTTATTAAGCTTTACATGTTTTTTGAACTAGATCATTCCAAGGCATCATTGAATCCAAGAT
>JAEWGC010000042.1 GCA_023388495.1 Bacillota bacterium
GCTGACAGTGATACACCTATTCAATATGGAATAAAGGAAGTTCCAGTAGCTGGATTCGAAACAACCAGATCTGGAGATAATACTGGATTTACCGTTACGAATATGGAACTTGTAGAAGTAAAGGTAAAGAAGGTATGGATAGGACCAGGAACAACGGGAATTACAGTAAATCTATTGGCAGATGGAGTTGCAGTCCCAGGTAAATCAGTAAATTTAACTACAGAAAATAACAAAGATTATACTTTTGCTAATCTACCTAAGTATAAAGTAGATGGTGGTACTAAGACAGAAATTCAATATACTGTGGATGAAGATTTAGCTGGTCTAACTGGAACGGATGAATATGAAAAGCATATAAGCGATGTAGAAGTAAATGGTTCAACAATAAATTACACTATTACCAATAGGAATATAACAAAGATTAGTATTCCAGTTGAAAAGGTGTGGAGAATAGAAAATCTAAATGATAGAACTCCAGTAGAAATAGAGTTAAAAAACAATCAAAATTCAGATGTTAAAACCATTGAACTTAATATAGATAATGATTGGAGCTATACATTTACAAATCTATTCAAATATGACCAGATGAATGGGAATCTGATAACTTATAGTGTAGAAGAGAAAGCTATAGCTGGATTTAATACAGTGATTACAGGCAGCCAGAATGATCCAAATGGCATTAAAGTAGCCAATATAGAGTTAATGGATATTGCTGTTGAGAAGAAATGGCTAGGTGACTATAATAAGGATTCTGAAGTGGAAATTACTTTATATGAAATAGACGGAGAAAATCGAACTAAAGTAGCAGATATAAAGATAAAAGAAGTTTCAGAAGAATGGAAAGGTACCTTCACAGACATACCAAAGTACAAGGCTGACAGCAATGACCCAATAGTTTACACGATAGTAGAAACTCCAATTTCAGGCTACGAAACAACCATAATTGGAGATGTAAAAGATGGTTTCACCGTAATCAACAGAAAGCGGATTAATATCACTGGAAATAAAGTATGGGTAAATGGACCAGCTACTAAACCAACTATAGAATTACAGTTGTATAAGAATGGAACAAAGGAAGGGATTTCAGTAGAATTAGCAAATGGAACAACAAGCCATACATGGACTGACTTATATCAAACAGATGAATATGGAAATGCCTACACTTATACAGTAGATGAAGTAGATGTTCCAGCTAATTATAACAAAACAATTTCTGGTGATATGGATAGTGGTTTTACCATCACCAACACCTATGAAAGTCCTAAAAAGGATATTACAGCAACTAAGGAATGGATAGATGGTTCATCAATTAAGCCAGATATTTGGTTTAAACTGTATAGAAAAATTAGTGCACAATCTGAGTACTCAGAGGTAGCGGGAGCAAAAATCATAAAACTGTCATCTGGTACAACAATAGCTACATGGACTGCTCAAGAAGAAAATGACATAAATGGAAATATATACACCTATTTAGTAAGAGAAGTGAATCAATCAGGTGATGATCCATCATGGAAACCAGAAAATTATGTTAAGACGGAAAATCTATTAGAGGTTACTAATAGATATAATAGTCCAACGGATGCAAGTTTAAAAGCCATCAAGGCATGGGATGGTGGGCCACTAGCTAAGCCAACAATATGGTTTAAGTTATATAGGACTAGTGATATAAATACAACTCCTGTGGAAGTACCAACATCAGAAGTATCAGATGTAATTAAAGAATTGTCTGATGGTATAACAGAAGTATCATGGACAGGACTTACTAAGACAGATGAAGCTGGAACTGAATATATATATTCAGTTAAGGAAGTGGATAAGGATGGTAATCCATTTGTACCTGAGAACTATGAGGTAAGCTATAAGCATAATGATACAAAAACAGAGCAAACTGTGACTAATACCTATGAAAGTCCGAAGATACAAATAACAGTTGAAAAGGTATGGGAAAATGGATCAAAACCAGAAGTGGAAATTGAATTGTATAGAGATGGTGAATATCAAGAATCCATAAAACTAAATGGGACAGAATCAATTCCATGGAGACATATTTGGGAATTAGATAAAACAGATAAAGATGGAAAAGATTATGTGTATACTGTAAAAGAGATTCCTGTTGCTAACTATAGTACAAAAATAGATAATAGTACACCTAATCAATTTATCATCACTAACACCTATATAATACCAAAGACTGGAGTAACAGGTGAAAAGGTATGGATAGGCGGTCCAAGTAGCAAACCAAGCGTAGAGTTACAACTTCTTCAAAATGGAGTGGTTTATGATACAGTAACACTAGATGGAACAGAAGGATGGACATATGCTTGGACAAATTTAGATAAGACAGATTTTGACGGTAATGAATATAAGTATACTGTAGATGAAACAACAGTACCATCTGGGTATATAAAATCAGTAGATGGATTAACAGTTACGAACACCTATGAGCATCCTGATATGGATATACCTGTATTGAAGAAATGGGAGAATGGTAGAGATAACAGACCAGATTCCATAAAACTAGTATTATATAGACATATAGGTGATGAAGATAATAAGGAACTTGTTGAAGCATATGAGCTGAATGTAGGAGATGGTAAAGATGCATACACTTATACTTTCATCAACAAGGCAAAATATGATGAGCTTGGAAACCAATATACCTATATAGTAGATGAGGAAGAAGTTCATCTAGGAGATTTAACAGACTATATCAAGACTATAGATGATATGACAATTACCAATACCTATGTAATACCAAAAGTTAATATCACAGGTACTAAGAAATGGGTAGGCGGTTCAAGCAACAAACCAAGCGTAGAGTTACAGCTTTATAGGAATGGAGTGAAGTATGAAGATCCAGTGAAACTAGATGGGAAAGAAACAACGCCATGGACTTACACTTGGGAAGATTTAGATAAGACGGATATTGATGGTAAGGAATATAAGTATACTGTAGATGAAGTTAGAGTACCAGATGAATATATAAAATCAATATCATCAGATGGCCTAACAGTAACAAACACTTATGACCCACCATATTATCCACCGGAAGAGCCGGGGCCTGGTCCAGGACCGGGACCAACGAATCCTCCAAAACCAACTGATCCACCGAAGGAAGAGGAAGAAAATCCTGAAACTCCAGAGGAACCAGAAGAGCCAGAGGAACCAGAAGAAACTGAAACTCCTGAAGATCCAGAAGAGCCAACAAATCCTCCAACAGATATAGAGGAAACAACTCCAAAGGATACTCCAAAAGAAGGAGAAGTAGAAGTTCCAGAGGGAAGTAAACCGAAGGTTAAGAACCCACCAGAAAATGGTACAGTAACCATAGATGACAACGGTAAATGGGTATATACTCCAAATCCAGGATTTGAAGGTAAAGATAGGTTCAGTATCATAATCACTAATCCAGATGGAACAGAAGAAGAAATCTTCTTCGAAATTGATGTCCAAACTCCATTAGGTGGAGCAGAAGCTGAAGAAAACGAAGAAAAAGAAACACCGATTCTACCTAAGACTGGGCAAGTTGATTCAATATTAATATACCTTGCAGGACTATTCTTCATAGTATTAGGAATAGTTCTAAGAAAAAGGATAGTATAACAAATTAGGGCAGAGAATATTCTCTGCCTTTTTTCTATTAATGAGACTAGTTTTAACTAATGAAAATTGGGTATATAATAAACACAAAATTATATGGAAATTTTAAACAACTAAGACAAAACTACTATTCACTTAAATAAAATAATATGGTAGAATATAGAAAATATATATAATTTATTGGTGCTTTCCACCGATAAAGGCAAATCTAGTGAAAGCTAGAGACGCAAAGCTAAAGGGCCTTCCTTAGAGATAAGATGGCAGCCAGTTACCGAAAGGAGAGTTTTTTATGTTCAAGAAACATAGGATTATGCTCTTACTAATTATCACTTTATTACTATTCTCAACAGTAGCTCAAGCAGCTGAGAGTTATATTGATAAATCTCAAATAAATAGTGGAGTAATAAAAATTAACAATAATAATGGCAAGTTTGGAGCAGTAAGAGTTAGCAAAGATAATACAAGTTATGATTATATATTAAAGGAAAATGATACTATACCTTTGCAACTTGGAAATGGTCAATACACTGTATTGGTACTAGAAAGTGTAGGAGGTAACAAGTTTAAACAAGTTTCAAAAGAGGTTGTAACATTAAAATCCATAGATACAAACGAAGTATATTTACAATCTATTCAAATGATCAACTGGAACAATGAAATGAATGCTATAAAAAAGGCAAAGGAATTAACTAAAAACGCTAAGAATGATAAAGAAAAAGTAGAAGCTATTTACAACTATATCATAGCTAATATAAGTTATGACAATGATAAGGCAAGTAAGATAAAGTCAAACTATATACCAAAGATAGATGAAACCTTAAAGGCGCAAAACGGAATATGCTATGACTATGCATCATTATTTGGAGCAATGCTTAGATCTGTAGGGGTACCTACTAAACTAGTTATGGGACGTAAAAATGATATTAAAGAGTATCATGCATGGAATCAAGTATTTTTAGAAGATAGCAATGAGTGGATTAATATAGATACAACTTATGATGCAGGACTAAAAAAAGGTAATGTTGATACTAATATGATAAAAAATGCAAATGAATATAAAGTAGAGAAGGAATATTAAAATATAAAAAATCTACGCAGGATATTCAATATCCTGCGTAGATTTTTTATTTAAAATGATTTCAAAATATGATAAGGTTAAGTGTAAGGGTGACGGGGTATATATATTTAGTATAAAAATGGATAATAACATAGTAATTAATAAAATTTATATTTGGAAAGGGGCACAGCATTATGTTTGTATTAAAAAAGTCAAGACCTTGCCATGAAGCTGAATGTATTATATCTCACGTGGAGAATATAATTGCAGGTAGGGAAACCAAAGAACCAACAGTAGAATATCCAATTCATCAAAGAATGTTAAAGACAATAAATACTTTATTAAGTAATGAAAAACAAATGGCAGACTCTGCCCGAGATATATTAGATATTACAGCATCAATTAGTGATTTTGACATGAATATGAGTCATATATCTAGACAATTAATAGGGTTTTCAAATGAAATGGCAAATCTAAGTGAATCCAATGTTGCCATTGTACAAGAGACAAATGCTAGTATGAATGCAGTTAATGAGACGGTAAGTGAAGCCACGGATACGCTATCTGATTTATCTATGCAATCAGAAAAGTTATTACATAGCAATAACGAAGGACTAAGACAATTAATAGACGTAGTAGATTTAAAAGAAGAAGTAATGAAAGATGCATATCAAATGAAATCTCAGATAGACAAATTAGTTGAAATGACTAACAAGATCTATGAGATAGTAGAGGGAGTAGGGAAAATAGCTGATCAAACTAATTTACTTGCATTAAATGCATCTATTGAAGCTGCTAGAGCAGGCGAACATGGAAGGGGTTTTGCAGTAGTTGCAGAAGAAATACGCAAGTTAGCAGATGGAACTAAAAAGAATTTGGATGGTATGAATTTATTTGTAGGTAATATCATAAAAACTGCTGACGAAGGACAATTAAGCATGGATAATACAATTAAATCCACTGAAAAGATGAGTATTCAAATAGATAATGTTATGAATACTATTGAAGAGAATGTGCAAATGTTAAATGATTCAATCAATGATATCAAAGAGATAAATTCATCTATGGATGGAATAAGGCTTGCCACAAATGAAATAAATGCAGCTATGGACTCATCAAGTAAAGATGCAGAGGATTTGAGTATGATGACTCTTAAGATCAATGAGTATGCAGTAAGAAGTAGTGAATATGCAAAAACAATATCTGAAATAGATAACAAGTTGTCTCTTACAACTAAGGATATGATGCACTCCTTAGCTGGTAGTAAGCATTCTTTAGATGATGAGGATATATTAGATATAATAAATAATGCCCTTCATTCTCATACAGTTTGGATAGGAAAGCTTGAGGAAATGGTAAATAGTATGGAAGTATTACCTATACAAACTGATGGAAACAAGTGTGCTTTTGGACATTATTATAACAGCATTGTGGTAAACAATTTAGAGATAAAAGACATTTGGAAAAGTATAGATGAAGTACATCATGGGTTTCATAATATCGGTGATGATGTAATAAGAGCAATAGAAGTTAAAGATAGAGATGGAGCTGTAACATATTTTAATAAGGCTAAGGAAAAGAGCCGGGAGATGATTAATACATTAAATGAAATAAAAGGAATACTTTCTAATAATTAATAAATTTATTAATTCTTTGAAGAACTTATTTCAAATAAATCTAAAATAGCCGAGATCATATCATAATCTCGGCTAGATTTTATTCTATATTTATATAATATTTAATTTCCTCTAATGTGACTAATTAGAAGCTTTCTTAATCCATTGGACAACGTTACCATAATTTAGTAGAATTGATATATAAATTATGTTTTTGAAAGCCAAAATAAGGGATGGTGTTACAATATGGATTACAAAAATATTATTGAGTTGATGATCAACAATTTAGAAGAGGGAATAATAGTTGTAGATTCAAATCTGAATATTAGATATTTCAATGAATCATCTATAGATATTACAGGCATCAATCCAGAAGAGGCTATAGGAAAAAACATTCTTCAAGTATTTCCCAATATTAGTAAAGAAAATAGTACTTTTTATAAAGTTATCAATAGTAAAGAACCTATAATCGAACATGTTCAAAATTATATTAATTATGTGGGGAAAAATGTTTCCATAGTTACATCTACAATTCCAATAATTAATGATGGAAAAATTGAAGGGGCTATTGAAATTTTTAAGGATTTGACGAATGTTGTAGAGTTATCTGAGAAGATACTTATGTTGCAAAGCACATTACATGGTAAAGACATGGGATCTAATAAATTTCATCAGAATGGAACACAATATCATTTATCTGATTTGATCGGTGAAAGTAAGTCCATAAACCAACTTAAACAAAAGGTGCAAAAAATTGCTAATAGCAATTCACCAGTATTCGTATTTGGAGAGACAGGCACTGGAAAAGAACTTATAGTACAAGGATTACATAATCTGAGTTATAGAAGAAACAAGCCTTTTATTGCACAAAACTGTGGAGCATTACCTGAAAACTTACTTGAGAGTATACTTTTTGGGACAGTACAGGGAAGTTTCACTGGCGCTAAGGACAAGCCAGGGTTATTTGAATTAGCTGATGGTGGGACTTTATTTTTAGACGAATTAAACTCTATGGAATTAGGATTACAATCAAAGCTATTACGTGTAATTGAAGATGGAATGATAAGAAGAGTAGGAAGTGCCAAAACTACTGTTGTAGATGTAAGACTAATTGTAGCTTCTAATGAAGAACCTAAGAAACTTGTAAAAGAAAACAAACTTAGAGAGGATTTATATTATAGATTAAATGTATTAAATATAAATATACCACCCCTTAGAGATAGAAAAGAAGATATTCCAATTCTAGTTGAGCATTTTATTAAGATTTGTAATGAAAAAATGAATAAATCAGTCAGAACAGTGGATAAGTACGTGATGGAATATTTTTTAAATAATGATTGGCCGGGGAATGTAAGAGAGCTACAGAATACAATTGAAAGTGCTATGAATTTTGTGGAAGATAATTGTATCAAATTAGAAGATATACAAACCTATAATGGTCCTTATATAAAAAACATAGAAATAGAAAATTTTCCTCCTAGGATATCAAAAGATATGGGGCTTAAAACAGCAGTAGAAGAATATGAAAAAAATATCATTAAATTAGCAATTGATGAGGCAGGTAATAACTATGCTCAGGCAGCGAGGAGCCTCAAGATACCAAAGCAAACACTTTATAGTAAATTAAAAAAATATAAGATAGATTTAGAGGATTAATTTCTATGATAACATTGGAATTAGTCTGAAATTTCATACTAATTTTAAAACAACTAAGTGAAAGTATTAAATTTAATACTTTCACTTAGTTGTTTTTTTATCTAGATGGATAAGTACATTGATTTCACTAGACTATGATAAAGTAAAAACTTGGCATAGAGATTGCTTAATAATATGGTGAAGGAGGTGAATGCAAAAATATAATGAGTAACCGTATTTCCATAATTTAAATTTATAAGAGAGGTAGATCTATTTATGTTCAAATTCATTATTAAAAGAGTATCGTATTCATTGATTACTTTATTTTTAATTATTACCGCAACATTTTTTCTAATAGCAGGTGCTCCAGGGGATCCAATTGCGGCTAAGGTTGGACAGATGCCTGAAAAGGCACAAGATGTAATTCGTGCTAGATACGGACTAGATAAACCAGTAACTGAAAGATATTTAATATATATGAAACATCTTTTAACAACCGGGGATTTTGGAGAGTCTGTAACGTATACTGGAGTATCTGCCAATGATATTATTAAAAAAAATGCTCCAGTTTCAGCAAAAATAGGTATTATAGCTATAATCCTACAGATTACCATTGGAGTTTCCCTAGGCTTGGTTTCAGCTCTCAAAA
The DNA here is from genome assembly GCA_023388495.1 of Bacillota bacterium. GTDB lineage: Bacteria > Bacillota > Clostridia > Tissierellales > Tissierellaceae > Tissierella. The sequence goes on from JAEWGC010000042.1 coordinate 8,558, forward strand.
GGGAGAAACTAGGAGATCATATAATAAGAGTTTGTGTTGTTTTAGCTATATGTGTTCCTAGTTTTGTATTTGCTGCATTATTACAATACTTTGTAGCATTTAAGTGGAAGTTAGTTCCAGTTTTTGGTTGGGGACAGTTAAAACACTATATTTTACCAGTAACGGCATATGCCATTGGAGGTATAGCAGCTTATACGAAATACATGAGAAGCAGTACGATCTCAGTAATTAACGAAGATTATATTGTCACAGCAAAGGCGAAGGGATGTAAAAAAGGACAAATTGTGAGAAAGCATATTTTAAGAAACTCAATGCTGCCTATTGTTACTATGATTGGGCCAGCTATTGCAGGCATATTTGGAGGATCATTTATACTTGAAAAGATGTTTTCAATACCTGGGCTTGGTAACTACTATGTAAAAGCTGTATCCGACAGCGATTATACTATGATAATAGGTCTTACAATATTTTTTGCAATCCTATATACTTTGGCATTAATCTTAGTAGATATCTTATATGGAATTGTTGACCCAAGAATCAGAGTTACAAAATCCTAGACAAAAATAATAGTGAGGTAATGATAATATGAATAGTTTAGAAATCAATGCAAAAATAACTAGTGATCAAATAATAAGGGATGATATGTTTGAGAGAGTCGGTACAGAGGGATTATCTGGTGAAACAATAAATAAACCCTCTTTAACTTATTGGGCAGATGTTTGGAGAAGGTTTAAAGCAAATAGGCTGGCAATTGTAGGATTGATACTTTTAATATTAGTTGTGTTAACAATATACATTGGTCCAATAATTTCAGGTAAAGATTATCAATATATGGATTCTTCAGTAAAAAGTTTGAAACCTAATAGTGAATATTGGTTTGGCACTGATGATATGGGACGCGATCTCTTTACTAGAGTATGTGTTGGAGGAAGGATTTCCATATTAATTGGACTTAGTTGTACTTTGGTAATGTTCGTTATAGGATCATTGCTAGGTGCTATTGCAGGTTTAAAGGGAGGTTTGGTTGATAATCTTATAATGAGATTTGCTGAGTTTATTGGAAATTTACCTTATTTAATTATTATGTTAATACTATCTGTAGTACTAGGAAGAAGTATATTCTCTTTAGTATTGGCAATGAGTCTTGCATCATGGGTTGGAACTACAAGGATGGTAAGAGGCCAAATATTGCAAATTAAGGAACAAGATTACGTTGAGGCTGCTAAAGCACTAGGATCAAGTACTGGAAGAATTATTATGAAACATCTTCTACCTAATACATTGGGAATTATAATGGTTACTATTACCATGTCTGTACCATCATTTATTTTTGGTGAAGCATTTCTTAGCTATATAGGGTTAGGGGTAAGAGCACCTAAAACTAGTTGGGGTGCCTTAGCATCAGCAGGACAGCAAAGACTAATGTTTTATCCTCATGAATTATTCTTTCCTTGCTTAATGATTGTTTTGACCATGTTGGCATTTCACTTAATTGGTGATGGACTTTCAGATGCCTTAGACCCAAAGTTAAGAAAGTAGGTGTATTACATGAATGAAAAAAGATTACTTGAAATTAAAAATTTGAATGTTTCCTTTAATACTTATGCAGGTACAGCCTATGCAGTTAGAGGTGTTGATTTTCATTTGGATAGAGGAGAAACTCTTGCGATTGTAGGAGAATCAGGATGTGGTAAAACAGTAACATCTAAAGCAATTATGGGATTATTACCAACTCCTCAATCAGTGATTGGTAAAGAAGGATCTGAGATTAATTACTGTGGTAAAAATCTTCTTGAACTGAATGAAGAAGAAATGTCTAGAATCAGGGGAAAGGAAATTTCCATGATATTCCAAGACCCAATGACATCTCTAAATCCCACTATGAAAATTGGAGATCAAATAGCAGAAAGTGTTTTTTTGCATAATAATGTATCGCGTAATGAAGCTAAGAGTGTCGCTCTTAGAATGCTGGAGTTAGTTAGAATACCCAATGCAGAAGTAAGATTAAATCAATATCCATTTGAGTTCTCAGGGGGAATGAGACAAAGAGCTATGATAGCAATTGCTCTTGCATGCAATCCAAATATACTTATAGCCGATGAACCAACTACTGCATTAGACGTGACCATTCAAGCGCAAATTATGGAGTTAATAGCAGATTTGCAAAAAGAATTGAATACAGGAGTTATTTTAGTAACTCACGACTTAGGAGTTGTAGCAAGTGTTGCAGATAGAATACAAGTAATGTACGCTGGTAAGATTGTTGAAAGAGGAACAGTAGATGAAATCTTCTATAGCCCAAAACATCCTTATACCTTGGCACTTTTAAAATCTGTACCCAAATTAAGCTCTAACAATAAAGAAACTTTATACTCTTTAACAGGTACACCACCTGATTTAATAAATCCACCAGTTGGTTGTCCCTTTGCAGCAAGATGTGAGTTTGGTATGAAAGTTTGTAGGGTGAAATATCCAGAAACAATAGGATTTAGCGAAACACAAGAAAGTTCTTGTTGGCTGCATGATAAAAGAGCTGATGTTCTGGGAGTGCCAAAGGAATTACTATTAAGAGGTGAGGCATATGGAAAATAAAGAAATACTTATTCAAGTAAAGAATTTAAAAAAGTATTTTAAGGTTGGAAGAAATAGAATACTAAAAGCCGTTGATGATGTAAGTTTTAATATTTACAAAGGTGAAACATTGGGACTTGTTGGGGAATCAGGTTGCGGTAAAACAACCTGTGGAAAAACTGTAATGGGGTTATATGAAGCAACAGGAGGAGAAGTTATCTATGATGGGGCAAACATACATAGTTTTAATCATAGAGAGAAAAAAGAATTTACCAAAAAAGCTCAAATAATATTTCAAGATCCATATTCTTCATTAAATCCGAGAATGACAGTAGGTGCTATTATTGGAGAAGGTATAGATATACATGGTTTATACAAAGGGAAAGAGAGAGAAGAAAAGATCTTTGAATTACTTGAAACAGTAGGATTAAATAAGGAGCATGCTTCAAGATTTCCTCATGAGTTTTCTGGTGGGCAAAGACAAAGAATTGGAATAGCAAGATCACTAGCTATAGAGCCTGAATTTATTGTTTGTGATGAGCCGATTTCAGCACTTGATGTTTCAATCCAAGCACAAGTTGTAAACCTTTTAATCCAATTGCAAAAAACAAGGAGACTTACTTATCTATTTATAGCTCATGATTTATCAATGATTAAACATATTTCTGATAGAGTTGGTGTAATGTATCTTGGAAGCCTAGTAGAATTTACAACTAGTGATGGACTTTATAAAAACCCATTACATCCATATACACAGGCTTTATTATCCGCAATTCCAATACCTGATCCTCAAGAAGAAAGGGAGAAGAAGAGGATACCAATAGATGGAGAAATACCTAGTTCTATTAATCCTCTTCCTGGATGTAAGTTTGCAACAAGGTGCAAATACGTTATGGAAATATGTAAAGAAAAAATGCCATCTCTTGTAGAAGTGGATAATGAACATTTTGTTGCCTGTCATATGGTAAAAGAATTTTAAGTCTTTAATAGCATTAGCTTTTAAAGTATAAATTTATCATCAATAAGGAGGATAATATGAAAAAGTTTAAGAAGGTAATGATTTTATTTATTGTTTTTGCATTATGTTTTAGCACACTAATAGGATGTGAAAAGAAAGAAGATGTACAAGTAGATACAGGTGATACAACGAACATAGAACAAGCCAATGAAATAAAAGAAGATGAAATCAAAATGGATAAAGATCAGACGTTCAAATACAGTGACAATAGTGATATAACAGGTCTTAACCCAATGTTAAATACTACTGGTCCTGATAACGGTGTTCATAATTTTATTTTTGAAACATTAGTTAAAGAAGTAACTGATGAAAAAGGTAATACAGTAATATTGCCAGCAGCTGCAAAGGATTGGAAAGTTTCTGCTGATGGAACAGTATATACTTTTAATATTAGAGAAGATGCCGTATGGAATGATGGTGTACCAGTAACTGCAAATGACTTCTTATTCACATTTAGAACTATGGCTAAACCAGAAGTAGGCTCTACTAATGCTTGGTTATTCGATGGAATAATTGTGAACTTTGGAGAATCTCTTTATAACGATGGTATAGATCCACAATATGATAAGAAACCAGAAGATATTGGTGTAAAAGTAATTGATGATAAAACCATTGAATTTACATTAGTTAAACCTTATGGTTATTTCCTTGATTTACTTACAGGTGCAAAACCTGTCAGACAGGATAAATTCGAAAAATGGGGAACTGAATATGGATCATCCATAGATAAGGTTGTAATGAATGGACCTTTCTTACTTGAGAGCTGGGATCCGAATGTTCAAATGACGTTTGTTAAAAACGAGAAATATTGGGGAGCTTCAGATGTGAAACTTCAAAAAATCGAAAGAAAACTTATTCAAGACCCTGCTACTGCCGCACAAGCATTGCTCAGTGGGGAGATTGATGTTGTTGGAGCGAGAGATACTGAGTGGATAGATCTTATTAGTGCAGATGGAAGATTTGATATGACTATTACTCCTGGAAATGCACCTGAATTCTTTGGATTTAATTGTAGCAATAAATACTTTAAGAATCCAAAGATAAGATTAGCATTCTCATTGGCATTTGATAGGGAAAAATATGTTCAAGATTTAAGAAACGGCAAGGCAGAGCCGCTTTATTCAATGATCCCATCTGTTATTAACGTAGGAGATTTACCATATAGAGAAAGAGTAAATGGAAGAAATGAAGTTATAAAAGAACTTTTAAAACAGTATCCAGATCCAAAGGCTCTTTTAATAGAGGGACTTAAGGAAGAAGGATTTGATCCAGACCCTGGGAAGATGGATATTAGTTATGTAACAAGAGGCACAACTGAATATTCTAAGAAATCTGCAGAATGGTTATTGCAACAGTGGAAAGAAAAGCTAGGTGTTGAAATAAAAATTGATATGATAGAGTGGAATGTTATGTGGGATAGGGTTGATGCTGGAGATTATGATATCTGTACTGCAGGATGGGGACCATATTATAATGACCCTAATGGATTATTAGAATTATATGAGCCTGTTAATGGATATTTCAATAGTAAAAAATCAGGTTGGTCTGGTCCAGATGCCGATAGATTTGCTGAAATCTTAGTAGAAGCATCTAATTCCGCAGATAATCAAGAAAGAGCAGAGTTATTTGTAGAAGCAGAAAAAATTCTTGTAGGTACAGCAGTAATAGTTCCTACTTATACAGCTTCATCCACATTCTTTAGAGCTAAATATGTGAAGAATTACTATTTCAATTCAATTTCTGGAGTAGACTATACCAAGGTATATATATCTGGAAAATAGAGATTTATGAGCATTTAATTTATGCTAATAACCCCTTAATTAAATGGAGCAAGACATGTTTATAGCTATAAATTATGTCTTGCTCTAAGTTGCTAACAATTACTCATAAATAAGGAGGATTAAGAAACTTGATTATTAAAAATGGAAATGTTCATGTAGGCAATGGTGCTGTATTATATGCTCATGATATCTTAATAGAAAATGGAGTTATAAAAGAGATAGGTAAAAATATTATAGTAGAAAATAAAAAGGTAATTGATGCAAAAGATAAAGAAGTTTTTCCAGGATTTATTGATCCTGTAAGCAGCTTTGGATGTATGGATATTTCTTTTAGTATAAAAGATCATAATGAGGCGTCAAACCCTATAACACCAGAGTGTAAAATAAAATATTCATTTAATCATAGGGAAATTGAATTAGAAGAACTATATAAATTAGGTATAACAACTATAGGAGCATCTCCTGGAAATACAAATATTATAGGAGGGCAAATGGCAGCATATAGGACTTGGGGAAAAAATTCAAGCACTATGTTGATAAAAGAGCCTGTGGGGATAAAAGGATCTATAGTTAATAATGTTAAGGAACAATATGGTAAAAGAAATATATCTCCAATGACAAGAATGGGAATCTTTTCAAAGTTGGAAGAATTTTTAAATAATAAAATAGAATCAAGCAAGGAAATAGTAAGTAATATTTTAGAAGGTAGATTACCCTTATTCATTACAGCTAATAAATCAGTGGAAATAAATGCTCTTACGAACCTTACTAGCAAATCTGATATCAAGCTTATTATTGTAGGTGCTTATCAAGCGGATAGATGTGTTGAAACTATAAAAGATACAAAGAGCTCTATTATAGTTGGAGAGCAAATATATCTTACAGAAAGAAGATATAATGAAACAGATTTATATAAGATTGCAGAACTGCAAAAGGAAGGGAATTTAATAAGCTTTACACTCACTGGCACTTATGGGACAGGGGGGAAAGTGAAATACCTTTGGAATGCCATAGAGTTTTATAAGGCAGGAGTTGAAAAGGAAGAAATTGTGAGAATGATGACATTGAATCCTGCTAAGATGCTAGGAATAGACCATGTGCTGGGAAGCATTGAAGAGGGAAAATTTGCAGATATAGTTATATATAATAAGAATCCTATTGAATTCTATGATTCAAGGGTTGCTAATACAATAGTTCATGGCGAACTTGTTTATAGTGGGGAGGGGTTCTGTTGTTAATAATAAAGAATGCAAAGATTTTTACAATGGCTGATAGAGTAATAGAAAAAGGCTATATAATTGTTGATAATGGAAAGATTCTTAAGGTTGATAAATATAATGAGGCCATGTTAGATTATATTGTTTCTGGTCGTAAGGAAGTTGAAGTATTGGATGCTGATGGAATGGTAGTGCTTCCAGGGTTTATAGATTGCCATTCACATATAGGCGGTATGAATTTTAGCGAATCAACTAGTATTGATGATTTAAATGAGATGACTAACAATGTAACAGCTAGTATGGAAGCAGTATATGGCATTGATCCAAGTTCAGAAGACTTTAGATATGCCTATGAAAATGGTATAACTACATTGGGAATTACACCAGGCAGCGGAAATGTTATATGCGGATTAGTTTTTGCTTCCAAGACCTATGGTAAAGATATATTTGAAATGACTATTAAAAATCCTGTTGCATTAAAAGTTGCCCTAGGGGGAAATCCTAAGAGAACTTATGGGGATAGAAATTTATCTCCCTCAAGTAGAATGGCTATACCTAATATAATAGTAGATTTCCTTAATAGAGCTAAAGAATATCTAAAGGATAAAGAAGAGGCTACAATAAAACAGAAACAAATACCTAAGTATGACAAAGAGTTGGAAGCTGTTATACCGTTACTAGAAAAAGAGATTCCATTAAAGATTCATTGTACTCAATTTGATATGGTTACTGCCATAGAAGTAGCAAAAAAATTTGACTTGGATTTTTCCCTTGAGCATGCATGGGGAGCTAGTGACTATATTGAAGAAATAGTAGAGTCTAAAGGCTCAATAGTTTTTGGACCTGTAGGTTCTATGAAAAGTTTTGGAGAGGCTAGATTAATAGATATAGAAAGTGTAGTTGAATTAGATAATAGAGGTGTATTGACAGCTTTAACAGCAGATGCACCAATACTTAGCATTGATAGTTTGATCCATCACGCTGGAGAAGTAGTCAGATCAGGGTTAGATGTAGAAAGAGCTTTAAGAATGATAACAATAAATGCTGCAAAAATACTAGGAATAGATCGTAGAGTAGGTTCCTTAGAAGAAGGAAAAGATGCTGATATACTTATATTTGAAGGTGTACCAGCGTATAACACCAATGCAAAGTTAATAAAAACCATAATAGATGGAAAAGTTATATATTCTTCTAAGGAATAGAGATTAATTTGTGATTTTCATAGAGAATTTAATACTAAAATAGAGGTGGAAAGTGGTTTATATAATAGTTGCTTTTTCAATTATGGCGGGAATAGATAAGATACTAAATAATAGATTTGGATTGGGAGAAAAATTTGATGAGGGATTTAAAGCTTTAGGAGAATTAGCCTTAACTATAATTGGTATTTACAGTCTGTCACCGATTATAGCAGAAAAGCTTATATCCATATTGGATCCACTAGCCAAGTTAATTAATACTGATCCCTCTGTATTTCTCAGTAGTATATTAGCTGTAGATTTAGGTGGATATACAACAAGTATTGAAATAGCAAAATCTCAAATAATTGGAAAGCTTAATGGACTTATACTAGCTTCTATGTTGGGAGCTACAATTTCATTTACTATTCCAGTTGCAGTAGGGATTGTATCTAAGGAAGATTTCAAATTTTTTGCTAAAGGAATTTTAGCAGGCATTGCTGCTTTGCCCTTTGGAATGATTGTAGGCGGAGTAATGATGGATATAGGGTTTATAGATACTATTTTTAACTTAATACCTATCCTTATATTTTCAATTATAATAGTTTTGGGATTGCTTAAATTTCCAAACAATATGATTAGAATTTTTAATATAATAGGTAAGATCATTATAGGGATTAGTACTATAGGTTTGATTATAAGTATTATTAGCTTTATGATTGGATATGAATTAATTTCAGGTATGATACCTCTGGAGGAAGGGGTTATGCTTGTAATCAAAATTTGCATTATATTATCCGGAGCTTATCCAATGTTTTATTTTTTATCAAGGAAGCTGCACAGATATCTATCTAAAATAGGTAAGAAACTTGGATTAAACCAATATTCTATAATGGGAATATTTACTTCTCTAGCCAATTGTATTCCAATGTTGGGAATTTATCATAAGATGGATGAAAAGGGAAAGGTGCTAAATGCTGCTTTTGTTGTATCTGGTGCATTTACTTTCGGCGGACAGCTGGGATATGTATCATCAGTTTCACCTGAGATGATTAATCCATTTATAGTTAGTAAGTTAGTAGGAGGAATTAGTGCAATTTTTATAGCAATATTACTAGTAAGATTAGAAAAGTCTAAGGAGGTACAAGTGTGATAATTAATGAAAGAATAGATAAACTGAGAGATTTAATGAAAGATAAAGGTATCGCTGCCTATATTATAAATACAGCTGACCCACATCAATCTGAATATGTAGCTGATTATTACAAGGGAAGAGTGTGGATATCAGGGTTTACAGGTTCAGCGGGTATTGTAGTTATCACTCAGGAAGAGGCTATTTTATGGACTGATGGCAGATACTTTATTCAAGCTGAGAATGAACTAGCCAGTAGCGAATATAAATTATTTAAAATGAGAATACCAGGATTTCCAACTTATACTGAATGGTTAAAAGAAAAATTGAATGATGGAGATTCTCTGGGGTTTGATGGCAAAACATTTCCAGAGTCGTCTGCTGAAAACTTAGAAAAAGAATTCAAAGAAAAGAAGATTAAATTTATTGATGAATACGATCTAGTAGGAGAGATTTGGGAAGACAGACCTAGTATTCCAAATGGAAAAGTATTTGCACATGAATTAAAATACACAGGTAAAACAGGTAAAGAGAAAATTGAAGAAATAAGAGCTGAAATGAAAAAACA
>JAEWGC010000032.1 GCA_023388495.1 Bacillota bacterium
GAGAGATATAATTTCCTTAAATAATGACGGAACTATAAGACAAGAAGTAAATATTGTACCTGATATAGAAGTAGATGCTGCCATAGGAACAACATATGAAAGAGACAAGGCTATACAATATATAATTGAGGATTAATCGAATAGAAGAGTATATGAGATAAAGAGGTTATAGTAATTATTATAGCCTTTTTATTGTATTCGAATATAAACAATAGTTGAAGGGGTAATATATGTATGTTAATATAAAGCTGAGGTGAGAAATAATGACCAAGGATATCGTTGAATTGATTCTAAGGAAATTGAAGGAGTTAGAACAGACCTTATTATTTCTAAGAAAGGAATCTGTTAATATTAATACCCAAAATATTAAAGATGATATGATTAGATATTGGGGAGTTGAAAGAGGTATTCAAATTTCCATTGAAAATATTATTGATATAGCTAATATTATAATATCTACATCAGATAAAGAAAAGCCTAATACATACAGAGAGACAATGAATTTATTATCTGAAATAGAAGTTGTACCTAAATCCTTCTCTAGAAAATTATCTAATATGGTGGGATTTAGAAATATTTTAGTACATGATTATACTAAGATAGACCCAGAGATAATTATAGATATACTGAAGAATGGGATAAATGATTTTATTTCATTTGCTAACTATGTTAATGAATGGTTAAAGAAAAACTATTAGGGATGATATTATGTTTAAAGATATTCGAGAGGTTAAAGAATGTTTAGATAAGAAATTAGATATATTATTAGAAAGTTTTAATATTAAATTAATCTATATCTTTGGGTCATTCGCTAAGGGAACAAATAGGGAGGATAGTGATTTAGATATTGCAATATTACTTGAAGATAATTATAGTCCTTTGATTAAGCTACAGATACTAGATGAATTAGTTGGAATATTTAATATAGAAAATATTGATTTAGTAATATTAAATGATGTAAATGAAGTGCTTAAATTTCAGGTGATAAAGTATGGTAAGGTTTTATATATGAATGACTTAACAACAAAGATACTTTTTGAAGCCCAAACTATGTCACAGTATATGGATATGGAGCATTTTAGAAATATTCAAAATGAATATAGTCGCAAGAAGTTTTTAGATACTGTGGGGGATTAGAGCACTTTATGGGTATAAATAAGTAAAGGGGGATGATATGGGATGTGGAGATTAAGGTTTAGTAGTCTAAGGTATAAAAAGTTTATAAAGGGCGGTATAGTTGGATATATACAAAAGATAATGATCATGGTTCTTTTAACTCTTATAGTCACTTTTATAATAAGTTTATTTTTAAATGCAAGCTTTAAAACAGTGCTTAAATTTTCTACCTTAGCAGTCCTTATACTAGGAGCTTTATCTGTTGTTGGGGGCAACAATATTGCTAATGATTACAGTTATATGTTAAACAAAGCAAATTCAGGGATGACATCTGCAACAAAGCATGATGTATTCATGCGTCAAGGAAGCTATTCCTTTTGCATATTCATGGGGATTTCAGCAGGTGTTTTATATATTATATATTCACTAATTTAACTTGGTAGGGCTTAGGCTCTACCTTTTCTTTGTACATAAACATAGTATCCTAAGAATATTATATTATGGTGGATATAAAATAAATTAGTAATACAAAGTTAAATTTGGTACAATAGTAGGGATAAGGATATTACATAGGGAGTGGTTGGAGTGAGAAAAAAAGAAATTAAAAAAATGTTTGAAAATAAACTTTTTGGAAAAATATTATTTGATGAAATGATGAAAAATCATACTACATTTAAAATCGGTGGACCTGCAGATGTAATGATTATTCCATCTAATGAAGAAGAGTTAATAGAATCCATAAAATTCTGTAGAGAAAACAACATAGATTTTCTAATAATGGGTAATGGCAGCAATCTACTTATTAGAGATGGTGGTATAAGAGGAGCTGTAATCAAAATAAATGAGGGCTTTAATGAAATAACCGTAAATGGAACTACAATCTATTGTCAAGCAGGAGCTTTATTATCCACCATTAGTAAAGTAGCCTTAAAGCATAGCCTAAAAAACTTTGAATTTGCATCGGGAATACCAGGCACCATGGGTGGAGCTATAACTATGAATGCAGGAGCCTATGGTGGAGAAATGAAGGATGTAGTGACAAAAGTTAGAGTATTGGATAAAAATAGTGAAATTAGGGAATATACAAATGAAGAAATGAATTTTAGATATAGAAATAGTAGAGTAGGAGACGATGGTTTAATCGTACTTGGAGTAGAGCTAAGTCTAGAAGAGGGAGATTATTCAACAATTGAAGAAATAATGAAGGATTTGACATATAAGAGAACATCAAAACAACCTCTCGAATTACCAAGTGGAGGAAGTACATTTAAGAGACCAGAAGGATATTTTGCTGGAAAGTTAATTGAGGATGCAGGACTTCGTGGACTACGACATGGTGGAGCGGGAGTTTCAGAGAAACATTGTGGTTTTGTAGTTAATGTAGATAATGCTACTTGTAAGGAAGTATTACATTTAATATCTGTAATACAAAAGGTAATAAGGGATAGATTTAATGTAGAACTAGAAACGGAGATAAAACTATTAGGGGAGGATTAGATGATAAAACTAATAGGGGATTACCATACACACACTGTTTATAGCAGTGGTTTTAGAAAAGAAGGTAGGCATGCAATAGGCACCATAAGAGAGAATGCAGAATCTGCCTTATCTAAGGGGCTCAGAGAAATTGCAATTACTGAACATGGGCCAGGACATTATCTTTATGGTGTTAGGAAAAAGAGAATCCCTCTTATGAAAGAGGAAATTAAGAGATTGAATGAAGAATTCATGCCTAAGGGGCTAAAAATCCTACTTGGAGTAGAATCAAATTTAATAGGATTAGATGGAACCCTTGATATAGATGAAGACTTATTAAAATATATAGATTTTTTAATTATGGGGTATCATTATGGTGCTACACCTAGGACTTTAACAGATGGAATGGGACTTTATGTATTAAACCCAATTTCCAAAATTCTTCATTTAGGTAAAGAAAAAGCTAAGGAATTAAATACTAAAGCATATATAAAGGCTTTAGGTAGATATCCTATAAATATGATTTCTCACCCAGGATCAAAGGCCAAGGTAGACATTGTAGAAGTAGCCAAAGAGGCCAATAAATATAATACTGCTCTAGAGATAAGTTCAAAGCATAGTGAATTATCTGTGGAGAGTATCAAGCTTCTATTAAATATGGATGTAACCTATATGGTAAATAGTGATGCCCATAGACCTGAGGATGTAGGAAATGTAGAAAATGCCATAAGAAAGGCAAAAGAGGCAAATTTACCTCTCGACAGGATAAAAAATATTGAGATAAACTAATGAGGTGTTTTTATGGAATTTTTATTGATTACTGGCATGTCAGGAGCTGGTAAATCCCAAGCTATGAAGGTAATGGAAGACATGGGTTATTATTGCATGGATAATTTACCTCCTGCATTACTCTCTAAGTTTGCGGAGTTGTGCTATGAATCTAGAAGAGATATTGATAAGGTAGCAATAGTTGTTGATATTCGTTCTGGTGAGTTTTTCGAGCATCTATTCAAAGGATTACAGGATCTTAATGATAGTGGAATAACACATAAAATACTTTTCTTAGATGCAGCGGATAATGTATTGATTAAAAGATATAAGGAACTTAGACGTCCTCATCCCTTAAATCCAGAAGGTAGTATAATAGAAGGGATTAAAGAAGAACGAGAATTATTAGATGATGTAAAGAAAAGAGCAGATTATATTATAGATACATCCAACTTGACTTTGGGTATGTTGAAAGAAGAAATGTCAAAAATATTTCTTGAAGGAAAGGAATCTAGAAATATATCTCTTTCAATAAATTCCTTTGGATTTAAGCATGGAACTTTGCTAGATGGTGATTTAATATTTGACGTACGATTTATTCCAAATCCTTTCTATATTCCAGAGCTAAGAGAATATACTGGAGAAGATGAAAATGTAAGGGATTATGTATTCAAATGGCCTCAAACTAGCATATTTATATCAAAGACTATTGATATGTTGGAGTTTTTAATTCCTCATTATACTAGGGAAGGAAAGACTCAATTAATTGTAGGTATAGGATGTACAGGGGGTGTTCATAGATCTGTAGCCATAGCTAATAAAATAGCTGAAGTCCTAGAAGCAAATGGTCACAGAGTAGCAGTAAGTCATAGGGATCGTAGATTAAAGTAAAAGGGGAATATGTATGATAGATTTAAAAAGAGAGGAAGAACTATCCATGGCACCTAAATTTGTAGTCATAGGTGGTGGTACAGGACTTTCAATTTTACTGAGAGGGCTTAAAAAATTCACATCAAATATTACAGCCATTGTTACTGTAGCAGATGATGGTGGGGGATCAGGAAAACTTAGGGAAGACCTAGGGATGCTTCCCCCAGGAGATATTCGTTCCTGTATCCTTGCCCTTGCTAATACAGAGCCTACTATGGAGAAACTTCTACAGTATAGATTTACCGAGGGGATATTAAAGGGACAGAATTTTGGTAACTTATTTATCGCAGCTATGAACGAGATATATGGCAGTTTCGAAAAAGCAATAAAGGAAACATCCAATGTACTTGCTGTAACTGGAAAGGTACTTCCTATGACCTTGGAAGATGTGAAGCTTTGTGCTGTTTTAGAAAATGGAGATACACTAAGGGGAGAATCTCATATACCAATTGATGCAATCAAGGCTGGTAGTAGAATAGATTATATTTATACTGAGCCTAAAATATCATACCCATTAGAGGAATCTGTAGAAGCAATTAATGATGCAGATGTTATAGTCTTAGGTCCAGGAAGTTTGTATACCAGTGTCATACCAAACCTTCTGGTAAATCATATAGTAGATACAATATATAATGCAAAGGCACCAAAGGTATATATTGCAAATGTAATGACCCAGCCAGGTGAAACAGATGGATACGATGTATTAGACCATGTAAATGCAATACTTAAACATAGTACCTTAGACTTCTTAGACTATGTAATAGCTAATAGGGAGGAAATTCCTATGGATACTCTTGAAAAGTATATATTGGACGGCTCAAAGCCAGTACTTATGGGAGTAAGAGATGAAGAAGTACTAAAATCTAAGGGCATAAAATTAATAGGTGAGAACCTAATAAATATTAGAAAAGATTATATTAGGCATGATAATATTAAACTTAGTAATTTATTAATGGAAATAGCCAAAAAAGAAAAATAAGCAAATGATGCTTATTTTTTCTTTTCTTCTATTAATCTTGATATTATATTTCCAGCAGTTTTTTTAGTTAATGTATCATAATTTACTTGATAATTTAATTCGCCAGCTAACTTCTTTATAGTCTCTATTTGTCTAGGTGTAGGAGGTTCTTCTTGATAAGTCGGATAGTTTTCTTCTTCATCTGCTACAACACCATCTTCAATAGATAATTCTTCAATTGCAGTCATACCTACATTAGTTAAATCTCTAAGAACACGAGCCTTTGCACGAGTAGAAGCCATTCTTATTAGATGTGGAACTAATGCTGAATTAACAGACTTAGGAGAAGCATCTCCTATATCTTGATATCTTTCCTTATCTGTAGTAGCTATGGCCTTACATATGGCAGTCATATTATTTTCAGGAGTAGGTATCTGAATTATTTCAACCTCTATAGATAGAAGGTTTCTTTGATGAGCCAAGTCAAGAAGTCCTTCATAGGTTACAAAGGATTTTCCTTGTAAATTTATAATAAATTTTTCATTTACAGTCATACAATCACCTCATATAATATATATTTCCCAAATAATGATTTATAACCATTGGATAATACTGGAAGGAAAAACTGGACTAAAATTATTAATTCAGTCCAGTTTTTAATGTTTTAATTTACTTAGTCAAATAAGCTATTCCAAGTTTTATTGTATTATCAATAGCTTCAATATGAGTTCTTTCAAAACTGTGAGAAGCATCAACTCCAGGGCCGATTAATCCAACCTTGAAATCATAGCCTGCTCTAAGAGCTGCTGAACCATCGGAGCCATAGAATGGATAGATATCTATCTTGTAATTTAAGTTTTCTTCTTGAGCCAGATTGATAAGTCGCTTTCGTAGCTCATAATCATATGGGCCTGAGCTATCCTTAGCGCAGATTGTAACTGAAAATTCATCTGATGTTTGACCATCTCCAGGAGCTGCCATGTCTATTGCTATAAATTCAAAAGTCTTCTCTGGTATAGATGCAGCTGCACCATGACCAACCTCTTCATAGGTGGATATAAAGAAATTAGTTGTATAGTTAGGCTTTATATTATTATCAACTAAATGTTTAGCTATTCCAAGAAGAGATATGACTCCAGCCTTATCATCTAAATGTCTTGATTTTATAAATCCAGAAGGAGTTACAACAACTCTTGGATCAAAATATACAAAATCTCCTACATTAATACCAAGCTTTAGTGTATCATCCTTAGATGAAACTTTTTCATCTATTCTTATCTCCATATTATCTGCATTTCTTTCTATAGATTTAGTTCCTTCTCCATGAACGTGGGAGGAAGCTTTTGTAGTCATTATAGTACCAGTATAGGTTTTGCCTTCTAGAGTTTCTATAATTACATGTTCACCTTCTATGGTATTCCATACATAACCACCTAATTGAGTAATTTTAAGTTTCCCATTTCCCTTTATTTCCTTCACCATACCACCTAAGGTATCTACATGACCAGATAGGGTTACTTCTTTGTTTTTGTTTTTACCTTCTATGGTAGCTATTAAGGCACCCTTTGTAGTCCTTTTTGTTTGTATCCCCAATTCCTTAAACTTTTCTTCTACAAATGCTACAGCTTTTTCAGTATTTCCAGTAGGACTTGGAATTTTTAATAATTCTTCTAAATTCTTAACTATGTATTCCATAATCAATACCTCCTTTTAGGATATCTATGTTTATATTATATTGTTATTATAATTATAAGTCAAAATCATTTAGCAAATCTAGGAATAATATAGTATAATTAAACTAGTATGTTTCTTGAGAATAATTTAATTAATGTATCGGGAGTTGGTTTCAATGATTGAAGAAGTAAGTTCTGGAGGTGTTGTAATATTTGGCAATACCATACTACTCTTAAAAAAATTTAATGGAGATTGGGTATTGCCCAAGGGTAGAGTGGAAAAAAATGAAACTATAAAGGACGCTGCATTGAGAGAAGTATTAGAAGAATCAGGTGTAAAGGCAGAAGTGTTAAGATATATAGGCATGGTCCATTATAAATATAAAAATTTAAAAGAAGATGAAATGGTTTATAAAACTGTTCACTGGTATTTAATGAGGACTAACAGTATGGATTGTATTCCTCAAAAGAAGGAAGGTTTTATTGATGCTTTATTTGTTCATATAGATAAGGCAAAGGATTTAGTAAGATATCAAGATGAAAAAGATATAATTATTAAAGGATTAAAGATGTTATAAAGATAAACAATGGGGTGATTTCATGTCATTTTCAGCAACAACTAAAAATGAATTATCGAGAATACCTATAGCTGATAGTTGTTGCGCCATAGCGGAACTTGCGGCCCTTGTTAGGATGAATGGCACTATACAAATATCAGGGATGAAAAAGGTAAATTTAAAATTTACTACAGAAAATGCAGCTATTGCTAGAAGAATATTTTCGTTACTAAAGACCATCTATGATACTGAAGTTGAAGTTATGGTAAGAAGAAATAAACAGCTTAAAAAAAATAATAATTATTTAATAGTAATTAATAATAAGGATATATCTAAAAAAATATTAGCAGATGTAGGATTTATTAGAGGAGAGGCAAGCTTTTTTAATCCTAACTTTATGATTCCAGAGGAGATAATAAAAAATAGATGTTGTAAACGCTCCTATATTAGGGGTGCATTTTTAGGAGGAGGTTCCATTAGCAATCCAGAAAAGACATATCATTTGGAATTTGTAACTAGTAATGAGGAACACGCCATGGATTTATCTAATGTGATCAATTCCTTTGGGCTAAATTCAAAGATTGTAACTAGGAAGGAAAATTATGTAGTATATATTAAAGAAGGCGAGCAGATAGTAGATCTATTAAACATAATAGGAGCACACCAAGCACTTTTAAAGCTTGAAGATATTCGAGTTTTAAAAAATGTAAGAAATAATATTAATAGGATAGTAAATTGTGAAACTGCAAATCTAAGTAAAACCATAGATGCTTCAATGAGGCAAGTAGAAAGTATTAAATATATTGAAAGTACCATTGGTTTAGAAAAATTACCTGATGCCTTAAGAGAAATAGCAGAGCTTAGATTAGAATATAGTGATGCAAGTTTAAAGGAACTCGGTATGATGCTTAATCCACCAGTTGGGAAATCAGGAGTAAATCATAGATTTAGAAAAATAGAAGAACTAGCAGATAAATTGAGAGGAGATAGAGGAGATGTCTAGCATAATAATTACAAACAACCCATATGTAAATGAAAAGTACAAGGATAAGATGGAGGTTATCTATAAGGATAATTTTAATTATATACAAATATTAGAATTTCTAAGAGATAAGATTCATGAAGGTCACCAATTACTTACTCATCCGCTGTCAGGTAGTATAAAACCAAATGAAACACCTTATAAAACTATTATGATTTCTAAAGAGAAAGGAAGTTTAGATGGGCAAGGTGTGTTAATAGTTGAAGAAAGTATAGAAACAGCAAAGAAGTTCCAGTCAGATAAGCCTACTCCAGATTGGACTGAAAGAGTGTTAGATGATTTTAGGGTTATAGATTTATCCCTAATAGAAAATGTAATTGATAAATTAGGACACAGATAATTTAACTTATAATGCAAATTTCACAATTAAAAGAATAAATAATTTCCCTTAATGTAGGGAAATTTTCTTTTTTGTGATAGAATATATCTATGAAAGACAATAGAGAGGGATATTTTATGATTTACAAAGATAAGTTTACTCACTTACATGTGCATACTGAATATAGCCTATTAGATGGATCTATTAAAATAAAGGATTTAATTTCTAGAGTTAAGGAATTAAATATGGACTCTATTGCCATAACTGACCATGGTGCTATGTTTGGTGTTATTCAATTTTATAAAGAAGCTAAGAAACAAAAAATTAAGCCAATATTAGGCTCTGAGGTTTATGTAGCAGTAGATAAATATACTGATAGAGAACCAAAGGATAAAAACCAATACCATTTAGTGCTTCTTGCTGAAACTAATGAAGGTTATCAAAACTTGATGAAAATAGTATCAGAAGCATATGTAAATGGATTTTATTATAAACCTAGGGTGGATCATACTATACTTAGAAAATATAGTAAAGGAATTATCGCATTATCTGCATGTTTAGGTGGGGAAGTATCACAACATATATTAAATAATAATGTAGAGAAGGCAAAGGAAATTGCATTAATATATAAGGATATATTTGGAGAGAACAATTTTTTTCTTGAAATTCAGGATTATGGACTTGAAGAACAAAGAAAAGTAAATAGAGAAATAATAAGGATTTCTAAGGAAACTAATATACCTTTAGTAGCTACTAATGATGTCCATTATCTTAAAAAGGAAGATGCTGTAGTTCATGATGTATTATTATGTATACAGACAGGGAAAACAGTAGATGAAGAAGATCGAATGAAATTCCCTACCAATGAGTTTTATCTTAAATCTCCTGAAGAAATGGAAAATATATTTGGAGCCAACTTAGATGCTTTAGAAAATACTGCATGGATTGCTGATAGATGTAATGTAGAGTTGGATTTTGATACTTTACATTTACCGGAATATAAAGTTCCAGAAGGATATACAAATGAGGAATATCTTAGACATTTGACTAGAGAAGGACTAAAGGAAAGATATAAAGATATTACCGAGGAAATAGAGGATAGATTTAATTATGAGTTTAATACCATTATTCAAATGGGATATACTGACTACTTCCTTATAGTATGGGATTTTATAAAATTTGCTAAGGATAATGGAATAATGGTAGGACCTGGAAGGGGCTCCGCTGCAGGTAGTATTGTATCCTATGCATTAGGTATCATAGATATAGATCCCTTAGAATACGGGTTATTATTTGAAAGATTTTTAAATCCTGAGAGAGTATCTATGCCTGATATAGATATAGATTTTTGTTATGAGAGACGTGAAGAGGTTATTCAATATGTAGTAGATAAATATGGAATAGACCATGTTGCCCAGATAGTTACCTTTGGTACAATGGCAGCCCGTGGTGCCATAAGAGATGTAGGCAGAGCAATAAATATGCCCTATGGTCAGGTAGATTTCATAGCCAAGCAAATTCCCATGGAGTTAGGCATGACAATATCTAAGGCTTTAGAGGTAAACAAGGTATTAAGAGATGCCTACTATGATGATGAAGAGGTTGAGAACCTTATAGAGTTGGCTAAGGCAGTGGAAGGACTTCCTAGACATACATCTACCCATGCAGCAGGAGTAGTTATATCTAAGGAGCCAGTGACAAACTATGTACCTTTACTAAAAAATGGAGATGCAATAGCTACACAGTTTAATATGATAGAGTTAGAGGAATTGGGACTTCTCAAGATGGACTTTTTAGGTCTTAGGACTTTGACCGTAATAAGGGATGCAGTTAATTTAATAGAGGAAAATTATGGCATTGAAATTGATTTTAATAAAATTAACTATGAAGATCCATCTGTACTTGAAATGTTTGCTAAGGCTGAGACATTAGGTATATTTCAATTTGAGTCTCCAGGGATGAGAGCATTTTTGAAGGAGTTAAAACCTAATGTATTTGAAAACCTCATAGCGGCTAACTCTCTTTTTAGACCTGGGCCTATGAATCAAATAC
The DNA here is from genome assembly GCA_023388495.1 of Bacillota bacterium. Classification (GTDB taxonomy): domain Bacteria; phylum Bacillota; class Clostridia; order Tissierellales; family Tissierellaceae; genus Tissierella. The sequence goes on from JAEWGC010000032.1 coordinate 10,892, forward strand.
CTAAATTTGTTGCATGTAAACATGATCCATCAAGGATAGAATACTTACATCCAAAGCTAGAGAATATTCTTGATGTAACCTATGGATGTATCGTATATCAAGAACAGGTAATGCAAATAGTTAGAGACATTGGCGGATATTCCATGGGAAGGGCGGATTTGGTAAGGCGTGCCATGGGTAAAAAGAAGATGGACGTAATGGAAGAAGAAAGAAGAAACTTCATCTATGGTCAGATTGATGAAAATGGAGATGTTATTTTATCAGGTGCCATAAGAAATGGAGTAGATGAAAAATCCGCATCTAAGATTTACGATTTAATGATAGATTTCGCTAATTATGCATTTAACAAGAGCCATTCGGCTGCATATGCAATAGTAGCTTATAGAACTGCTTGGCTAAAACACTATTATCCTGTAGAGTTTATGGCAGCCCTCATATCTTCAGTTATGGGAAATACTAACCAGGTATCCCTTTATATACAGGAATGCAAACGACTTGGAATAGAAATATTATCTCCTGATATAAACGAATCCTATAATAAATTCACTGTTTCAGAAGGTAAAATTCGCTTTGGACTTTCTGCTGTTAAAAATGTAGGAGAAAACTTTATAAGGGCAATGGTCAAGGCTAGAAAAACAGAAAAATTTAGAAGTTTTACTGATTTTATTGAAAAAATTGAAAAAGTAGATTCATCTGTAATGAATAAAAGAGCGGTTGAATCTTTGATAAAATGCGGTGCAATGGATAGTCTAGGAGCAAATAGGGCACAGTTATTATCCATATTTGAGAAGACTATAGATGGAATACATGCTGATAGAAAGAGAAATATAGAGGGACAATTTTCTATATTTGACGCAATAGAAGATAATAACCTTAAGGACAATTTACCTGATTTAAAAGAATTTCCACAAAATATGTTACTTACTATGGAAAAAGAAATGGTAGGTATATATATATCTGGACATCCTCTAGAACCATACAAATCAGAAATACAAAAGGTTTCCACTATAACCACTTTTGATTTAAGAAACATTGGAGAAGAAATCAGTGGGGAACTAGATGGGCCAAAGGATGGAGAGAGAATAGTCATTGGTGGTATAATTGTTGAAAAGAAGAACATGATAACTAAAAACAATAATATGATGGCATTTATTACATTAGAAGATTTATATGGTACAATTGAATGTATAGTATTTCCGACTACATTTGAAAGATACAATAAATATTTAAAAGAAGACGGATTAGTTATTATAGAAGGTAAGATTAGCGTATCTGAAGTAGAGGAGCCAAAAATAATTGTTGAGAAAATATCTGAGTTAAATACGTACAAACGAGGAAAGATATATCTAAAGATATCTTCTAATAGCTCCATTGATACTTTTGATAGAATTAAAAACATTTTAAAAAAATATAGTGGAGACAGCCCAGTATATCTATATTTAGAAAAGGAAAAGAAAACTGTAGTAGCAGATAGAACTTTATGGATTGATATTAATGATAATAATGCTATTACAGAATTACAAAATTTCCTTGGAGAAGATTCAGTGAAGATTATGACCTAACCCGATGAACGATAGTGAGTCGTAGGTAGGTCAAACGCAATAAGCACCAAATCTATGCGACCGTAGGGAGCAAATAGATTTGAGTTGCGAAACTGCGGAATTAAATAAATTTTAATTCTTAATTGAAAGAGGGAGTGCTAAAGTATGTGGACAGCTGTTTATATGGCTACAGGATTAGAAAATGCACAGGAGGTAGAAAAGAAACTTAAAAGAGAAGGTTTCTTAGTGAAAATAAAATACTTTGCTCAAGAAGGAGAAGATGAACTCTATGAAATAATGGCTCCAGAATTTGAAGCAGATGATGTGCAAGAAGCCATGATAGAACTGGGAATAATTTAGTTTGCAAATAAGGGGGAGTATTTATGAAGACTATAGGAGTGCTAACTAGTGGGGGAGACGCCCCAGGTATGAATGCTGCTATTAGGGCAGTAGTTAGAGCAGGTATATTTAATGGTTTTAGAATGATGGGAATAAGGCAAGGATATAGCGGTTTGATAAATGGCGATATAGATGATATGAATCTTTCATCTGTTGCAGATATAATACATAGAGGCGGAACTATGCTTAGATCTGCTAGATCAGATGAATTTAAAACAAAGGAAGGTTTTAAAAAAGCATTGAATGTATTAAAGGTTTTTGGCATAGATGGCCTAGTGGTATTAGGTGGTGATGGAACCCTTAAGGGTGCTAGGGAATTATCAAATGCTGGAATACCAACAATTGGTATCCCTTGTACAATTGATAATGATTGTGGATTTTCTGATTTTACTATTGGTTTTTTTACAGCTGTAGAAACTGTAGTAGATGCTATATCTAAAATTAGAGATACTTCTACATCCCATGGTAGGGCTAATGTCATAGAGGTAATGGGGAGACACTGTGGTGATATTGCACTATATGCAGGTCTAGCAGGTGGTGCTGAAAGTATAATAGTTCCAGAGGTAGAATTTAATATAGATGAAGTGTGTAAAAAGGCAATTCAAGGTAAAAACAGAGGAAAACTACATCATATAATTGTTTTGGCTGAGGGAGTAGGTAATGCTTATGATGTATCTAAATCTATCGAAGAAAAGACAGGAATAGATACTAGAGTTACAATTCTAGGATATATTCAAAGGGGAGGTACTCCAACATCCTATGATAGAATTATAGCTAGTGAGATGGGAAGTAGGGCTATAGAATTATTAAAAGAAGGAAAATCTGGAAGAGCATTGGGGATTAAATGCAATCAGATAATGGATATGGATATAAATGAAGCATTGGAAATAAAGAAGGAATTTAATGTTGAAATGTACAATACTGCAAGAATATTGTCTATATAATGTAAGGAATTAAGTATTCATAATTAGCCTAAAGGAGGAAGTAATATGAAAAAAACAAAAATAGTATGTACAATAGGACCAGCATCAGAATCTGAAAGGGTCCTTAAGGAATTATTCTTGAATGGATTAAATGTTTGTAGATTAAACTTTTCCCATGGAAGCCACGAGGAACATAAGAAAAGAATAGATAATATAAAGAAGGTTAGAGAAGAACTGGGGATGCCTATAGGTATTATGTTAGATACTAAGGGGCCTGAAATAAGACTTGGAGATTTTAAGGATGGAACTATAGAAATAATAGAAGGAGATATATTCACCTTAACTACTAGAGATATATTAGGAGATAAAGACATAGTTTCTATTTCATATTCTGGTTTACCTAATGATGTTGAAAAAGATGGTAGAATTCTAATAGATGATGGATTAGTGGAATTTAAGGTATTAGAAATAGTTGATGGAACAGACATAAAATGTATAGCATTAAATAATGGAACACTTAAAAATCACAAGGGTGTAAATGTACCTAATGTAAAAATTAATCTACCAGCAATTACTAAAAAAGATGTAGATGATATATTATTCGGTATTGAGAATGGGATTGACTTTATTGCTGCCTCCTTTGTTAGAAAAGCATCTGATGTTCTAGAAATAAGAAGGATATTAGAAGAAAATAATGCAGATTTTATAGAGATAATTTCAAAGATAGAAAACCAGGAAGGTGTAGATAATATTGATGAAATACTTGCTGCATCTGATGGAATAATGGTAGCTAGAGGAGACCTAGGTGTTGAGATACAAACGGAAGAGATGCCTCTTGTACAAAAGGAATTAATTAAAAAATCAAATATGGCAGGAAAGCCAGTTATTACAGCAACTCAAATGCTTGACTCTATGATGAGAAATCCTAGACCAACTAGAGCCGAGGTAACGGATGTTGCTAATGCCATTCTAGATGGAAGCAGTGCTATTATGCTATCTGGAGAAACAGCAGCAGGTAAATATCCTCTTGAATCTGTAAAGACTATGTATAATATAGCTATAAGAACAGAGGAATCACTAGATTATGGTCATATATTAAGTTCAAAGGTAGCAATTACCGAAGTATCTACAACTAATGCCATAGGGAAGGCTACTTGTACTACAGCTATGGATTTAGGTGCATCTGCTATAATTACAGCTACTTCTTCAGGCTATACATCTAAGGCTATATCTAAGTTTAGACCAAAATCACCTATAATAGCTGCAACAACTACAGAATCCGTTATGAGGAGATTATCCTTAGTATGGGGTGTTTATCCAGTATTATCACCTTATAGCAATTCGACAGATGATGTAATCGAATTATCTATTCAATCAGCAGTAGATAAGGGATATGTAAAGGAAGGAGATTTAGTTGTTATAACAGCTGGAATCCCAGTAGGCACTTCTGGATCAACTAACCTTATAAAAGTACACACCATAGGAAAAGTATTGCTGAAGGGAATGGGAATTGGTAAGGAGTCAACATTAGGTAGAGTATGTATTGCCAATAATATTGAAGAATTGATAGAAAAGTTTAAGGACGGAGATGTTATAGTTAGCAAAGATACTGACAGGGAAATGGTAAAATTCATGGAAAGAGCATCAGCTATTATTACGGAGCAGGGAGGACTCACATCCCATGCAGCTATTGTAGGATTAAACTTAGGTAAACCAACTATAGTAGGTGCAGAGGATGCTACAAGTATATTGGTAGATGGAGATATGGTTACAGTAGATAGTACAACAGGCCTTGTATACAAAGGAGAAGCTAGAGTTTTATAAGGGGGAATCACAGTGGAAAAAAGAGTGCTTGGGAAAACTAATTTTGAAGTGTCTGTAATTGGATTTGGTGGAATACCTATTCAAAGGGTAGATGGTGAAATGGCAGAAAAACTTCTTCAAGAAGCATATGATAAGGGTATAAACTTTATAGACACTGCTAGAGGATATAACGAATCTGAAAGTTTAATAGGCGAGGCCTTAGAAAAAATAGGTAGAGATAAATTTATTTTAGCTACTAAGTCTATGAAAAGAGACTATGCTGGAATGATTGATGAACTAAAGATTAGTTTGGAGAATCTTAAAACTGATTATATAGATTTATTTCAATTTCATAATATTAGAAGCTTTGAGGAATTAGATATTATATTAGGTGAGAATGGGGCACTTAGGGCATTAAAAGAAGCAAAGGAAAAGGGAATCATAAAAAAAATAGGTATAACATCCCATAGTCCTGAAATACTAGATAAAGCAATAGATACAGGGGAGTTTTCTACAATACAATGTCCATATAACCCTGTTGAACGTCAAGCAGAAAAAGTATTTAAAAAGGCTAAGGAGATGAATATTGGGGTAATAGTTATGAAGCCCTTGGCAGGAGGAGCAATTACCAAAGGAGAATTATCCCTTAGATTTATAGTGGACAATCCTAATGTATCTGTAGTTATTCCAGGAATGGATACATTAGAACAAGTAAGCTCCAATGCACAGGTAGGTATTCATAAGAGGAAGTTGACAGCTGAGGAAGAATCGCAATTAATGGAAGAGGCAAATTCACTAGGATCTGAATTCTGTAGAAGATGTGGATATTGCCTACCTTGTCCTCAAAACATAGATATACCAGTCCAATTTTTAATGGAAGGTTATTATACTAGATACAACTTAAAAGAATGGGCGCAGTCAAGATATGATGCCATGGAAAAAAGAGCAACTCATTGTGTAGAATGTGGACTTTGTGAAAGTAAATGTCCTTATAATCTTCCAATAAGAAAGATGCTTAAGAATGTAGTAGCCAAATTAGGATAGGTGCAGTATATACTGCGCCTATTTTAGAATAGATGGAGGGATAGCTATGGATAGAAATATATTGATATCAGCTATGGAATATTCATCAGATGGGATACTTATATCGGATGTTGAAGGAAATGTTGTATTTGTAAATGAAGCATATGAACAAACTACAGGATTAAGAAGAAAACAGGTGCTAAATAAAAATCTAAGGACATTGATGGAGGAAAAAGTCTTTAATAAAGCCATTTCTTTATCTGTATTAGAAGAAGGGGTACCTGTTTCCATAATACATAAATATGTAACTGGGAAAACTGCATTAACTACTGCAAATCCTATATACGATGGTAATGAAAATATGATTGGTGTTATTTGTAACACTAGAAATGTATCAGAACTACTTAATTTGAGAAATGAATTATTTGAAACTAAAGAGCTAACTAAGAAATACTCTGAAGAAATAAAGATATTGAGACAGCTAGCTGTGCATCATGAGGATTTTATTTATCAAAGTAAGGTTATGGAAAAGACAATAAAACTAGCATCTAAAGCAGCAGCATTCGATAGCACAATTCTAATACATGGTGAATCTGGAACTGGTAAGGAGGTATTGGCTAAGTTTATTCACAATGAAAGCCCAAGAAAAAATGAACCTTTTATAAAGGTTAACTGTGCAGCTATACCTAAAGAATTATTCGAATCTGAGTTATTTGGTTATATGGGTGGTTCCTTTACAGGTGCATCTAAGGATGGTAAACCAGGAATGTTTGAGTTAGCCAATAATGGAACTATATTGCTAGATGAAATCGGTGAACTTCCTTTACCAGTACAATCTAAGCTGCTAAGGGTAATACAAGAAAGGGAAGTTTTTAGAGTAGGTGGACAAACGCCAACATCCCTTGATGTTAGGGTGTTAGCAGCTACGAACAGAGATTTAAAGGAAGAAGTTAAGGAAGGTAGATTTAGAGAAGATCTATTTTTTAGACTAAATGTTGTTCCAATAAATATACCAGCATTACGAGAAAGACCTGAAGATGTAGAAGAATTGATTCAATTTTTCTTGGAAAAGCTAAATAGAAAATATAATAAAATTATATCTATAACAGATGGAGCAATAAATATACTAAAATCATACTCTTGGCCCGGAAATGTAAGGGAGTTGGAAAATTTAATAGAATATTTATTTATTATGAGCACCAGTGATGAAATAGATATAGAACAATTACCACCAAAAATGATTACAGAACAAATAAAAGTTAATTTTCCATTAGAAGGGCAGGAAACCACATCTAAATTAACTTATATGACAGAACTATATGAGAAATCACTGATATTATCAACACTTAAGAACTATACATCTATAAGACAAGCAGCATTGGCACTAGGTATTCATTATTCAACCTTATCAAGAAAAATTAAAAAATTTGGGCTAGAAGATTATGTTTTAGAAAAAAATGACTAACCCTATGAATGATGTTTGCAATGTTGCAACAGTCTACATAACTTGTGCAAAGTTGAGATGTCTAATTAAAGCCATAAAATCACCCTTTCCTAAGACAGCGTTGCATTATCGCAACGATTATAGAGAAAATTAATACACAAAGATACTAAAATAGACAAAGTTTAATTGGCACGATACTTGCTTTATATATAGACAAGTAAAACAATTAACAAACAAAATGGCGCCTGTTTTGTTTTACATTTAGAACTATTTGTGTGTGAGAAAAAAATTATATTGAAAGGGTGGAGTTATTAATGAGTAGTAGAGATGTGAAATATTCAGCAGATAGCAAGTACAAAGACAATAAAGGGCAATATGAATTTGATATGGAATTACTTCAAAAAGCATTTGCAGAGGCGAGCAAGATTTACAAGGAAAGAGGATTCCAAAGAAGAATGGGTTATGGCAAGGCACCAGCTATTACAACAGTTGACATGGCTAAAGCATGGATGTCAGACGGACACCCATTTACATGTGAAAACAACGAAGAAATTTGTGCCAATGCACTAAAAGTTTTAGAAGCTGCTAGAAAATCAGGAGTTCCAATATTTCATACAACAACTGGATATGTAGGAAAAGAACAATGGGATTTACCAAGATGGGATGAAAAGATTCCAATGCATTCACTGGAGATTGACTCCGAATGGATGGAGATCGATCCAAAACTTAAACCAAGACCTGAAGAGCCAGTTATTCACAAAAAATTCGCGAGTAATTTCTTTGGAACGCACCTTGCTTCAACATTATATAAATTAGGAGTTGACACTGTAATAGTAATGGGAGCTACAGCGTGTGCATGTGTTAGACATACTTGTATGGACTCAACAGGACATGGATTTAAGACTATAGTTCCAATAGGAACAATAGGAGATAGAGTACCAGGAGTTATAGAATGGAACTTATTTGATATAGATGCAAAATTTGGTGATGTTGAGCCATTAGAAAATGTAATTAAGTACTTAGAAGGTATTGATAGTAGCGTATATAATAAATAATCTTAGTAATATAAATAATTTTTTATTACATTAAAATAAAGGGACACTACAAGAGTTTTAGTGTCCCTTTAGCATAGGGGGAGTTAATGTGAAAGATTATTTGCAAGTAGCAAATGACCCTTGGATGTGGATAATGGCTGTACCAGTAATTGTATTAGCTGGACTTCAGGGAATTATTTTTGCTAAAAAAGCATTTCATGCCAGTGAGACTAAGGTTGTAAATTTAACTAGAGAACAATGCTTTAAAGCCTTTAAAGTAGGAGCTATTTCTGCAATAGGACCTGCAATTTCTGTGTTTATAGTCATGTTGGGAATGATGGCGGTAATTGGTGGACCAATGTCATGGTTGAGATTATCAATTATCGGCGCAGCGCCTACTGAGCTAACAGCAGCTACTATGGGTGCTAAAGCAATGGGCATAGAATTTGGTTCACCAGAATATGACATAAGAGCATATGCATCATCTGTATGGACTATGACATTAAATGGATGTGGGTGGTTAGTTTTCTGTGGATTATTTACCCATAAACTTGGTGTAATAAAGGATAAGGTTGCAGGAGGAGACACTCGTTTAATGGGAGATATATGTGGGGCTGCTGTTTTAGGAACATCAGGATACTTATTAACGGGACATTTATTAGCAGGGGGATCTAGGTTATGGGCTGGTGTAGCTGCAGCTATTTCTATGGTAATTTTGGATAAACTATCAAATAATATGCCGAAGTTAAAAGAATACAATTTAGGAATATCAATGATAATAGGAATGGCAGTAGCAGTTATGATTTAGAAAACTAGGGGGTGTGTTCTATGGATAATAACCAAAAAAAATCTTATGATACAGTATTTACAAAAGAAATTATAAAAGCAGGAAAATGGACATTATTATTAGCCGTGCCACTTTGTTTTTTACCTCCTATATATTTATGGATAAGATATGGAGCCGTTCCAGATATAAAAACAATTTTTACGGGATGGTTTTTAATAGCATCAATTTACGGAGCAGAGTATATAGTGACACCAATATCCTATTTTCCTATATTAGGCATATCTGGAACATATATGGCATTTTTATCAGGTAATATTGCTAATATGAGGGTTCCTTGTGCTGTTGTTGCACAAGATGTTATTGGAGTAGAAGCAGGTACTCCAGAAGCAGAAATAGTAGCAACATTAGGCATGGCAGGATCAATAATTACTAATATTATTGTGGTAACTATTGCTGCATTTGCGGGAAAAACTTTATTTAATTATTTTCCGCCTATAATTATTGAATCATTAGATTATGTTTTACCAGCAATATTTGGAGCATTATTCTCCTTATTTGCAGTTAAATATCCAAAATATGGAGCCTTTGGTATAGGAATAGCAGCATTTCTATTAGGTGTAGTAAAAGTTATACCTACATTCTTACTAGTGCCATTATGTGTATTTAGTACTATTGGATTTTCAATGATTTCTAATAAAAAAAAGAAAATTAATGTAAGCAATGAGTAAAACTTATAAATAGTAATTTAAATTATAGACTAATACCGTTTCCAACACCAAGGGAAACGGTATTTTAAATTATATAGATATAAGCAATTTGATTAATTTTTATCAATAATTATGCTATAATATGGTAGATGGGGAAATCATTTCTTAATTATAAAATAGGTGTTAGGATATTAGATACTAAAAGAGTGGATGATAATATTGGTTAAGTTGATTTGTTTTAAATCTATAAGAGATAAAAAATATATTAGATCATTTTATTTGATTATTTTACATTTAACAAATATAATAATACTTAATAATAACTATAAGTAAGGGGTAAGGCTATGAGTGATGGAAAATTAGATACGGATAATGTATACGAAATATTGAAAAAAAGAATTATTCATCTTGAGTATGAACCAGGTCAAGTATTAAATGAAGTAGATGTGGCAGATGAATTTAATATTAGTAGAACACCTATTAGAAAAGTGTTTCAACTATTACATGGAGATAAGCTTCTAAACATAGTACCTAGATTTGGAGCACAAGTCACTCCCATTGATTTTAAACAGATGAAGCATATTTTTGAAGTTACAAGAGAGTTAGATCCATTTGCTGCAAGACTTGCTGTTGAAAGAATAAGTGATGAAAATCTTGCTGAGCTTGAAGAGATCATATCTAGATTCAAGAGCTATGATATTAGTAAAGACTATCAAAATGCTATAAATGATGATGAACGTTTTCACAACATTATTTTTTCCAGTTGTGGAAATCCATGGTTACAGGATATATTAACGTCCTTGCACTATCATACAGAAAGACTATGGCATTATTGTGAACAGTACTTTGATAGTATAGACCTTTTTGTTTATACTTTGGAGAAAGTATTAGAAGCAATAAAAGAAAAGGATCTAGACAAAGCGGAAAAATATGCTAGAGAGCATATAGATGAATTTGTACTCAAGATAAAAAAAGATATGTTATAAAATTTCAAAAACCCTAAATTTAAATGATCTTGATCATTTAAATTTAGGGTTTTTTCATTTGTTTTAAGTTTATTTATAATTTTATTAAAATACACTTGAAATACAATTAAAAAACATATACAATATAATCAAGAAACAAATGAAAAACATTTAACAAACTGAATAAAACAAGAAAGGAAGTGGAGCAATGTCAATTTTTAATGAGAACTCAAAAGTTATCATTATCGGCGACAGAGATGGTATACCAGGACCAGCTATGGAAGAATGTATAAAGACCACTCCTGCAGAAGTAGTATTTTCAGCAACAGAATGTTTTGTCTGAACGGCTGCAG
>JAEWGC010000001.1 GCA_023388495.1 Bacillota bacterium
ATATAGATTTTTAGCAGTATGAGTTAATTCTCTTAAGATTAAATATTCTTCTTTAGTAAGATTTTTAAGTTGCTGTTTTACTGTTAAATACATTATTTCACCTCCATTCTATGAATATATTTTATCATAGAACAAAAGTTTGCTCAATAGATTTATTGCCATTATCTGCAATTTATCACCCACTTATAGAAGTGGATGTTTTGTTGCTAGTTTTTTTGATAAATCTAATAAAAGTTAATAAGTTTATAAACTTCTCCTGTTTTACTATTTCTTCATCCTTGCTACCAATACTACATCTGGCTTGCTTCCTGTTAAAATACCTTCCAATGTATCAATAGCCGTACCTAATACTTCATTTTTAGAACGATTACTGCTTAAAACATCTATTAACCAAAATCCTAAGGGAATACCAGCCATAGTCATACCAAGTTCAGGCTTTCTAGAACTTATCATTGTCCCGGCAAGTCCAAGAGCTGCTTGTAAAAAACCTGAAATCTTCCATTCTCCAAGTTGTTCTGACTTTCTTTCATAGTTTCTTACATCCTTATTGAAGCTTCTAACAATAGATTCTGCATCTTCCATACTGTTACAATCGTTTGAAATTCTAAATAGAAACTTTCTCAGTCTTGAAATGTCTCCACTTTCAAAGGCCTTAGCAAAATCTATCACTGGTGCATCTGAATCAACGGAAAGAATTCCATCTAAAACATAGTTGTTAATAGGGTTAAACCTAAAGTAATCATAACAGTTTATGCCTGAATATGCATTTGCCAAGATTTGTACATAATGTTCATCAGAATATCCTTCACTAAAAATTGGTGAAACATTTGAGCCAAATGGCGCCGCCCATTCAACAGTTGATGCAGCAGATAAGAATTCTAAATCACGCTCAAGCCCTGTCATTTCCTTAACAATTTTTGATAGAAGCATTCCTAGTCCCAATGATGTGGTACCCATTGCTCCGCGATAATTAATCATATTCTCTGAGATAGACCACAACCTTGATAATTCGCTAATAATAGGTATAAAAATTTTTCCCTTGTCATCATCCACCTCACGGACCAGATCATAAAGGCACTTAATTATCTCAGCCCTTTCCTTTATACCAATAGGTGGATACAAAAATGGAAATCTATTTCTACTGCTAATTATTGTCATAGCTGCAAGCCTTCTTGAGAATATCAGACTCTCAGGTGAGGAGTCAGCTATCTTTTCAATTAGCTTTGTTTGATATCTGTCTATGGATTGTGGCAACACAAATCCAACTTTACCTAATTCTGCAAGTCCTATTAATTCATCCTCAGTTATTCTTAATGATGACAAAATTTCCTCTTCTCTACCTAGGATAGGAAAGGCAATTATTGTTTTCTCATATAAAGATAGATAATTCCTTATATTGATTTGTGGAAAAACTGAAGCGTTGATGAAACATCTGGATTCAAGCTTATCCCATTCATCTGGCATTAATCCCCCTAGATTATTGATTTCTCCTGAGAAAATTTTAATGCGTTTATCTCTCCAAAGCTCCTCATCTTTTTCAATGGCTTCCAAAAGATTCTTGGAGATTCTATATGGAATTAGCTTAGATGGAATAATATCTATATCTCCATTTCCGAAAGCATATCTAAAGGGCTCTTTTTCATTCAGAAAACTATTATCCACATATATCTTATACCTAACTGGTACCCCCTGTTTAAGTATAACATCCTTAAGGATAAGTAGTTCTGCCTTTGTTAACACTCTTTCCACCTTTACATCAATTATTCTTGCCTCACCCTTACAAATATTAATCTGTGGAAAATCTTTAGGGAGAGCAATAATTATATTGGAGAAAAGATTCCTTATATTTTTGGCGCCCCCACCTGAATCAACTATTTCGTTAATTTCCCTTTCATCTATTCTCACTGCTCCTTCAGGACAACTATCAACTAAACTAATAGGGCACCCTAGCGCCCTATTATTGTCAAACCATTCCCATATACTTGTCCCATCAAAAGCTAAGGTATTCTCATCTATACCATCACAAACAATGTAATACATGAGGTCCTTTTTGTATAGACCTTTTACATTGACGCCTGGTTGCATTAAAATAAAGCTTTCATATACCCACTTTGGTGTACAGTCAACTTCAATTGAATCAATCATTATAAAATCGGAACTCATACCCTCACCATATTAATACCTTTCTAGAGATTATATCTATATTTAGTATATCAAAAATCACCATGGTTTAAAATTGTTTTATATGAATATCAATCGAATCCTAGTCCCACTGATTAAGTATATTATTACTTATTCTTCTTTAACAATTTTATCCCTCTTATTGCAAGAATAACTACAATTACCATAATGGTCCCCATAAGGGCCCCAGACCCATCAACAATAACATCATTTAGAGATGATGTTCTACCGACAAATCCTTAATTATATTCATCGATTACTGCTATCCCCACTGGTAAGCTTATGCCTAACAAGAAACTTATTAGAACTTTCTTAGAGTAGGCATATCCAAAACTATAGCATATCCAATTCCAACAAATCCTCTAGTAGCTCATATCCTTTTTCATCTATAAAATCCTGTTTATTAATCAGTAGCCTTTTTATTTCTATTTCTGAATACTTCATCTGACTTCTACCCATTTTTATTTTCTATACTTATCCTCAATCACTACATATCTTTCGTGGTTTATCTTGTCCCACTCAGTCTTCTTGTAGTTAATCCCCTTGAGCCTTTCATTAATCCAGTCAGGATCATATTCTCTGAAATGCATCCCTTCAGCCCATGCCTTGATATCTTCATGCTCAGGATGCTTCTCATCTTTGTAGATCTCCATAAACTCATAAAATCCATGAATTCCTCCAACATCTTCAGGGGGAGCTGTCTCCGCTCCATCAAGTAGTGTTGGAAAACCAAAATAGTAATCATCAACGATTTCTTCAAGTTTTATAATAAACCAACAATCATCTCCGAAGTCATAATTATATCTGATTTCCTTATACTTCTCTAGATAATCATCTATCTTAAGTCCTGTAGGCTTTCTGACCTCAATCTTTAATCTTTCCTGATGTGGTTTCTCAAACTGAAGCATTTCAGGTGGCAATGTTTTTAATCGTTCTTCATACATAGCTTTATTCTTTTTATAATGTTGATGTTCAAGGTAGGCTTCTTCATTATCAGTTACTATCTTGTTGTCCTTAGTTAGGTCAAACTCAAATAAGTGATATCCTGAATTCGGATACCCACTTTGGAAATTCGTCACGTTCTGGATGATATCATGAAGCTTTTTATAGGTAGCTCCTGCTGGCATGATGACACGCCGCCAGATAAGAGGATTGGAGCCTTGTAGTTCTATTTTAATGATGTAGGATTTCATTGGTGGTCACCTTCCTTTCTTTAGGTCTATTATATCAATACTACGTTTTATATTTCCTTCTTTATCTTAAATAAAACTTCTGCAAGCTTTATTCCAAGTTCTGTTAAATCGTAGTCTATTTGTGTCTTACCATTATACATATGAGTACGTTTAGCTTTTACTAACCCAACAGCTATTAGCCTATCACAGTTTAATTCACTTATCTTTTTCGTTACTACTCCACCATCAAACCCTTCATTAATATATTCCTTTTTCGGCTATATCTATTCCAATAGATGTAAATTCCTCAAGAAAGACTGACTTCATAACTGAATCTATTGGGTGAGGGGTATTAGGTGATCCTATATTATTATTATCCATTTATTTGTCCTCCGATACACTCAACAGAATTTGTATATTCTACAGCTTTATCTGCCATATACATTAAATGACTTATCATTATAATAATATGAAGTGCTTCATATCTACATAAAATACAACTTGTTTTTTGTTTCATTTTTCACCTCTTATTTCTACAACTACCTAGGCAGGAACCTGTCCATATAAATTTGAAAGGCTATAATGTATTGCTTTATTAAATCCATTCATCAACTCCATTATTTATATAATTTTCTGACATCTCTACCTGTAAAAAAACGGACACTACTTTCTCAAATATTCACATGTCCGTCTTAGTTATCTTATTATATCTTAACAATAATTTCCTTCTAAATCAATAACACCTCATCAAGGTTTCCAAATCATATCACCACTAAATAAAAAAGTTCAGGTCCAACCAATTCACACCAGTTGTGCTAAACGCATCATCCTGCTATCACATTAAATACCCCATGACTAAGCCCCATAATAAGTATCCCTGCTATTAAGTTCCCTACAAATATAGCAGGGAATGCCCATTTAAATCTCATATCTAGAAGTGCTGCTGCAAGACTTCCACTCCATACACCTGTCCCTGGCAACGGTATGGCCACAAATATAAGTAGTCCCCATGCACCATATTTTTGTATATTTCCAGACTTAATAAGAGATTTATCTGTAAGTTTATGTACTAGGTTTTTAAATGTTCTTGTCTTCTTTAAATAGTTAAATATAGGTCTAATAGTAAATAAAATAAAAGGTACTGGAATCATACTACCTATGAAGCTAAGAATAGTAGCATGGATAGGAGACAGTCCCAGAGATATACCTACTGGGATTGCTCCACGTAATTCTATAATAGGTAATTCTGATGTTAGTATTACAGTTAACTCAATTGATAAAAAATTAAGTAGTTCCTTCAATATATTTTCCATTTATTTTACCTTCACCCCTTGCTTTTTCATATCTCCATTTACATAAAGAACTTCGGAAAACTTACCCGAAGTTCTAATAAAATCTTTATTCTTCAGTTGTAGCTACCTCATCTAAGGCAATACATTTAGTTTCTCTTTCAACAGTCTTCACCAAATAATCAAGGAACTCTTCTCTTAAATCTTCACGCCTTAAAGCATACTCTATAGTTGCCTCTAAAAATCCTTGCTTATCTCTATCTCCTACATCATATCTTCTTCCTTCAAATACGTAGGCATACATTGCTTCTCTTTGGGCTAATTCTTTTAGTCCATCTGTTAGCTGAATCTCTCCACCTTTACCAGGCTTAGTATGCTCTAGGATTTCAAATATAGCTGGATTTATAATATATCTCCCAAGGATGGCGATATTAGATGGTGCATCTTCTTTTGATGGCTTTTCAACCAAATCCTTTACCTTATATACTCTTCCTTCTATATGCTTTCCATCTACAATACCATATTTACTTACATCTTCATTTGCTACTTCTTGTACACCTAATATTGTAGTTTTGTATTCATCATAAGCCTCTATCATTTGCTTTAGACAAGGCTTATCATTATAGACAATATCATCACCTTTATATATGAGACTAAACTAAAATCTAAGCCTGTTCTTAATGGATTATACCATACTTATGAAAGGGTTGCTTAAATGGTGTTTAATATACTAATTATATTCTAAGTCTATTAACAAATAGGCCTATTTATTTTGGTCTTTTTCTTAAATTAATTATAGTCTTTAGTTAAATTTCTCTAATGTTCATTACATTAAGGTATTTTTTGCAATTTTAATACAATAATTAACGTTTAATACTTAAATAATCATCAAACTTCACTTCGGGTGTAATTTTTGATGAGGACAAGATCTTTTCAGATGTCATATGTTTTTTTCCTCTTTAAATTAAATAATAATATCTTAAACCATTATTATTGAGTCCAATCTGACCAGCCACATTCGGAGCATTTTACAAAATGATATATGTCATCACGGTCTTCATTATAATGAGAACGAGTTTCAAGTTTTAGAGATTTACATTTTGGACATTTCGTTACTCCAAAATACTCAAATATGGGACTGCCTTCTCTTTCATTGAGTAAAACCAATGCCTCTATGGAGGTAATTAACGAAATACATAAATTAATACAAAGAAATGCATGTTCTGGATACACACTTGATGAATGAGTAATTGTATGTAATTCTCTAACTACCTTATCTACATAAGAATTTAGGGAATCAACAACACTTCTATCCCCTCCACTCTTAGTATAATATTTAATTGTATCTTTTAATAATTCTTTAGTATCTGCTCCTTTTATATCCGTTTCAGAATATTCAGGGCTATAAATTTGATTTGCATAATCCATTAACGATTCCCTGCAATTAAGACCAACTTCATTAACATCTTCAACACTGTGAGCTTCCAAAGCTCTCTTAGTTGCACGAAGGAGTCTTCTTGCGACTGATGGATAGGGTGTAACAAACTGAAATTGTTTTCTAGAAAACTCAGTTAATAATTCTTCATAATTATCCAAGCATTTTACCTCCTAATTATACTACAACTATGCTTTACACACACTATATCATACCCTAAACAGTTCAATCTGTTTAGGCTGAATGCCCATAACATCTGCAAAGGCATCAATCCGCTTGAATGCACCAGCACTGTGCCAGCTGATATACCATTTCATGTTCGTATAGTTTTGATTATTGTTAATAATTTCTTTGAAGTATGGATAATCAACTGCTGAAAGAGAGTGTCCTATGACTACCACAGTTTCTACCTTTGAAAGAGCCACAAATCTATCTTTATTAGCTTTAATCACGTCATTAGATTTCTTGGTAGTAGAAGTATAATAATTACCTAAATAATATCCAGCAGTTTCATGCAAGTCATAAGCTATTTGGCTTTTCATTCTGGAACGATTTCTTCTACGTTCACTTGGGTTATTATCATCTTCAAATCCAGCCCCAGGTGCGTGACCTAGAATCAGCTCTTTCCTTTTGTCTCGTCTATCCCCATGGATATACCATACATTCTTTTTAGGCACTTCATATATTGTCTCTAGAAACTCCGTGTAATTAAAGTTTATAAATGTAGCTTGCTTGTTTATAATTCCTTCAAGTAGTTTTCCAGAAATAGTTGGTTTTAAAGTACATACCCATTTTTTGAATCGCTTTGGCAACTCTCTTATGATTGTCAGTGCAGGTGCAGTTGCTGTTTCTGCTGCCATGAAAAAATCTGCTGCTGAAAAATCATCATCGTATTGATCTTTTACATCAAAAGTGTCCATCCAATCATCAACTGTACCAAGCATAGCTTCATCATCAAGATACGCAAGACTCTCTTCAAAATCTGCCCACAAATCCTCTTTTTTGATATACCTCTCCAACATTTCTTGCAATTCATTGTGTCGTCCCATAGAATCCCGAAAATTATAGTAACTTGAAGGTACCCCGTGCATTAAATCAAATCCATTACCGATAATGAAAAGTACAGTATTAGGATCTTTCAAGGCTATTTCTGTCTTTCCTATTTGTTTATATGGCAAGGTTGATAGGATCTCTTCCAGTTCTTTTTCTTTCTGTTCCTTCTCATAGCTCATCTTCTTTTTATCACGGCACCCTTTACATCGTTTGGGCATATTCAGACCTTTGCTGTTATAAAAGTCCCTCTCCCCTTCTGTAAAGAATTCTGCACCACACTCAATACATTTCAACAAATAAATCTTTTTCTTTGACAAGATCACACCTCATTTCTAACAAAGCGTCCAGATCTTATGCTAATACTGTCGCACCACATTTAACCCAACATGCACACAAATCCCAGGTTACTATGTAATTAAGTAATTATTCTATCCTGGGATTTTTCAAGGTAATCTGCCCTCATTTGCTAATGAACTTTAATAAGTTTTATCTATTTCCTTTAATTTTTTTGCTACTTCTTGACAAGTAGACTTTTCAGGTGATTCATTTTGTAAAATAGGAATAAAAGTATTCTTTAATTTTAAAATAAAATCAATTAAATCAAATGGTTTCCCACTCTCATGATTCTCTTTCCCGAGATCTATAATATTAAGTATATATTGCCAAAACTTCTCACTTCTCGTCCATTCTGAAAGATTGGAAACTGTATCATCTAGTGATACAACATTCTCACTTTTATCTTGTGGTTTGTAAAATTCAATCTCCTTGTTATATTTACTTGGATCCTTTAACACTTCAATAAAATCTCCGTTAGATATTTGATATGATTTAAACATTTCTAAAAATAAAATCTCTACTAGTTCTTCTTCATTTTGAATACCTTTGATTTTATCCATAATCATTATTAAATGAATATACTTATCATTGCTCAAATGGCACGCCCAATAAACAAGGGTGTATAAATCTAAAACAATGCTATTTGCTATAGTCTTAAGTTCCTTATTACTAACTATACCATTATGTGCAACTTCGTTTCTCAAATCAGGTACATCGAATGCAAAATATGGATACATTGAAAACTGCAACACAGGTTTTGCACTAAATATTTTTTGTGCTTTTTCTACTAAAGTTCCAGCCTTATTTCCTAATTCCTTTCCTTCAATAATTGAACAACAATCATAAAATAAGCCTTCTAATTGTATGACAGCTAGTGCAATGAAAGTCTGATATTTATTTTGATAATATAGTGAAACCAAAGTTTCAAATATTTCACTCCTTCTTGCCAGGTAATGATTATACCGAATTTTATCTCTAATATATTCAATGCTTTTATTTTCAATAACCATTCGTTCTATTTCATGATTATAGTCCTCAAGTGAAGAAGCCTTTAGTTCAATATATCGACTTATAACTTTGTCTTCATCACCTAATTCTATTCCTGGAATGAAGCGAATCTTAGCCTCAGTACTAAAATCATATTTATAATTATAGTATTTTCGAAATTGAGCATAATCATATCTTCCATTAAAGAAAAGCATTGTCAAGCTATCAGCTTTCCGTTTAATATACTTATAAGATTTACTTTCGTTTAGCACATCAAAAAATTTACTACTATAAAATTCCATTATTTGATCTTTTGCCTTTCTATTCAGTTCTGTAAAATATCTGTACTTCTTATGTTTATAATCATCATCTTTAGGAGTTGTCTTATCAAGTTCTTTCAAGTCTTCCAATCTATCATCAATCTCTTGTAAGTCCTTACGAATACTTTCAGTTATAAATATGTAATTACTAACAATATTTTCCGCTTCTAATCTACTAAGGTTATTATCATTGCTGATGTTTAGTTGATTTAAAAACAAATCAAAAATTTCATCTTTTGTTTTCTCTTCCGCTTCTTTATCTGTATTCTGAAGTCTAGTTAAAAGTTTTTCTAAATCGTTGAATTTTATTTTATCATCATCCAATTTTATCCCCTCCATTTTAGCCCGAATATCCAAATCTTCTGACAATCCTATTTTGCAAAAAACGAGCAATCCTCTTTATTTAATTAAATAAAATTCCTGCTCGTCTTAGATGTCTATTTAATTTTACCGACCTTATTTATGACAGAAACGGAAACCTTCTTACGCAAATTTTACTGTAAAGCCTTCAATAGTGATGTTTTCTTTATTTAATATAGAAGGTGATAGTGGATTTGGGTATCGCTCAACATCATTATAGCTCAAAGCAAAGCGATCTACAATTTCAGCTATTGCAGTAAAAGCATATATTTGTCCTTCGTGCCATTCGTTTGCGTCAATACCACTTTGATATATTAATCCAGAGCTTAGTAAGCCTTCTATTGAATAGCTATAAGGAATATTTGTATTTGTTAGATTTTCCTTTAAAAAAGATAAATCTTCATCAAGATTATGTGTAATCTGATGGCAAACACGAAAATAATCATTCAAATCAATAAAACCTGCTGATAATGACCTGCTTACATTAATCAAATACTGTATTTTATCTTTTGTTTCTGCACGCTCGATGCAAGCTAATAATCGATGTGAATTCTCTCTTTTTGTGCCATCTTCCGTTAGGAATCTCGAAAATTTAGCACGATCATTATCTGAAGTATATACGCCAGATAAGAACATCTCAAATTTTGTCCAAAATATCTGTTCGCGAATGAAAAATGGGGATTTAATTATCCCTATCATAATTTTGGCAATAGAAACAGGATTTCCTAGGATACTCTCAATTGCATCTTCTAAAAAGTTAGTGGATGCCTCCTGCACTTCCTTATTTTCCATCATAGACTTGGCATCTTCAATTAAGCTCAACTTGTATATCCTCCTCCTTATATAATTGTAACCTCTGTAGTAGTTATCTTGAAATCAACTTCCCCAACTAACTTCATTATGCTGCAATGCTCAAACCCAACAATCTTAACTATGCTACTATGCCACAAACCCAGCTAGTTGTAACTTTAGTAAGGTCTCGGGGTTACTGGGGATAAATACTCTATTATATATAAGATTATTTATTCAAAATCGGCATCTCTTCGTATGTTTTTTATCTTTCTCAAGAAGTGACTACTTTCACCACCATTATATTTTATCAAGAATCGGTCACATTTTTGGAATGCTTTAAAGTCAGGTTTTCTTAATTTTTCAAATGGATATTGGATAGCATAATGATTTAATGATTTATAAAATTCTATTTGTTGTTCAGCTAAATCGTAAGCGTCTAATAATAGATGTATTGTATAATTATAGGGATATCGGTATGATATCCCTATAATAGTTTTATTAAGCTTTACATGTTTTTTGAACTAGATCATTCCAAGGCATCATTGAATCCAAGAT
>JAEWGC010000008.1 GCA_023388495.1 Bacillota bacterium
ATATAGATTTTTAGCAGTATGAGTTAATTCTCTTAAGATTAAATATTCTTCTTTAGTAAGATTTTTAAGTTGCTGTTTTACTGTTAAATACATTATTTCACCTCCATTCTATGAATATATTTTATCACAGAACAAAGGTTTGCTCAATGGATTTATTGCCATTATCTGCAATTCATCACCCACTTATAGAAGTGGATGTTTTCTTGCTAGTCTTTTTGATAAATGCAAGGGCTGAATCAGTAGATATTAAACCACTATTTAGAAATTCCTTCTATAATAGGAGATGCATCATCCCTGTAACTAGCTTCTTTGAATGGGAGAATGTAGATGGAGAGAAAATAAAAAGAAAAATTTCCATTGAAGGTGAGAATATCTTCTCTTTAGCTGGATTGTATAGTACTTTTAGAGATAATAGTGGTAATGAATATGAATCTTTTACTATAATAACTACAGATGCTAATGACGATATGAAAAAAATCCATAATCGAATGCCTGTAATCTTATCCAAGGATATGGAAAACCATTGGCTTAATATGAACTTTAGAGATTTAAATGCCTTGAAATCTATGATGAGACCATACAAGGAGAAAATTATAATAGATTAATAGAGGTGCAGAATCTGCACCCTTATTAATCTATATTAAACATTGTTTCTAATATTTCTATTCCAGATTTAGTTTTAAAGATGTTATCTCTTACTGAGATAATGCTTTCTTTATCAGAATTTTTCTCATATAAATTTACAAGAAAATCTGCTTCTACAAGTATTTGATAATCCATACCGTCAATATTTGTATAAGTATGATGATGCCCAATTAAATAACAAACCCTATCTATTACCTTTTCATCAATTCCGTGTAGTTCCATTAGCTCCCTAGCCTTTATAGCTCCTTCTTTTTCCTGATATGGTCCATCGGAAGTATTATATTTTTCCAGACTAATTTTTATACCAATATCGTGCAAAATCGAAGTAATCTCTAGAATATCTTGTGTTTCTTTATCAATCCCTTCAATTTCTCCTATAGTCTTGGCAAATCCATATACCTTGAGAAAATGATTAATCTTATGAGGATTATTTCCTTCAAATGCTATCATTTCTTTTATCAGAGTACTTATAACTGTCATATAGTTTCTCCCTCCGTAATCTTTAACATTTAGAATATTGCTCACACCATACCATATGATCATTAACCATCCCTATTGCCTGCATGAAAGCATAGCAGATTGTTGAACCTACAAATTTAAAACCACGAGCATATAAGTCCTTACTCATAGCATCAGAAATCTCTGTTCTTGTAGGCACTTGAGATGATTCTGTCCATGAGTTTATTATTGGATTATTATCAACAAATTTCCAAATATAACTATCAAAAGAACCATATTCTTCTTGAATACACAAAAATGCTTGTGCATTACTTACTAATGCATTTATCTTAGCTTTGTTGCGAATAATACCTGGATTGAGTAATAGCTGTTCCTTTTTCTCTGTATTATATTCCGCAATTATCTTAGGATCAAAACCATCAAAAACTGTGCCCATGGACTCTCTCTTGTTTAAAACTGTAGTCCAGCTTAATCCTGCCTGCATTCCTTCTAAGATAATCATTTGGAACAGTAGATTATCATCATGAACTGGTTTACCCCATTCATTATCGTGATATTCAATATCTATATCTTTCTTTGCCCAAGGACATCTTTTTGTTTCCATATATTTCTCCTTTTTAACTTACTCTCTACCCAATAGTTTTTCAATAATCACTTGGGTTTTATAACCTTCCTCAAAGTCAACAATCTTAGCATCTTCTCTATCTATTGCCTTAAATATATTGTCTAATAAATCAACTAAATGGTTTCCCTCTTTGATATCTAATCTTTCTAATGTTGTACCTTTTGTAGATATCCATAGTTCTCTCCAATTCTTTAAGTATATAGCTCCCTTTGTACCGTATATCTTAAAAGATAATTCCTCTTCCATACCTACATCAGTAACCCCATTTATTAATACTTGGACTCCATTTACTGTACCTCTTGCAATAATACTTTTTTCTGAAACCTCTGGGTCTTGTGGATATTCGATAAAGGAACTAATATCCTCTATACCTCCGAATAATCTTTGAATCATTTGAATATAGTGAGTAACTACTTCCCTTACAAAACCACCTTGCTCCCTTGATAATATCCAATCATTTTGTTGCCATAATCTTGGCCAATGAGTAAAATAACCTTGAAACTCAACTCTAATTAAATCTCCAATAAATCCTTCTGCTAGAAGTTCCTCTATCTTTTCATAAGCCTTTGTGTATATAGTAGGAAAATTCATCCCATGAACTATATTTTTATTCTTTGCCACATCATACATTTTCCTAGCTTCATCTGTTGAATTTGCCAAAGGCTTCTCACATATAAAATGCTTGTCTGTCTTTAATATATCCATTGCTATAGGATAATGGTATTTAGGTGGAACGGCTAAGTAAATAATATCTATATCTTCATCCTCTAACAAATCATTATAGGAATCTACACCCTGCAGACCATATTTCTCTGTTATTTCCTTTATTTTGTGAGGATTTACATCATATATTCCCTTTATATTTGATCTTGGATGGTTGTTGCTAGCATTTATAATTCGCTCTGCAACTACTCCTGCCCCTATAATTCCTATATTCATTTTTTTCTCCATTGTATGCATATCCTTTCGTCATAGGTTTTTTACTTTACTTTAAAAGCAAAGAGGTTAGTAGTGAATTTGTTTTATTATATCACATTTCTTATCGTTTTAATAACACTCACCAAGCCGAACAACCTCCAAGCAAAACCCCTAAAAATATTGCTATTCCAGCTAATATTAAAGAAGCCCTACAAAAATTCTTTAAATTCTCGTTAGTTCCGCTACTAAAGGCCCAAATGAAATACATTACTACATTTAATATAGGTATAGCTAAAACTATTATAACTCCAATCCACTCACCAACAGTCATTATATCTTCAGTATTTCTTCCACTAGGACCTTTATGATTATTATATCCATAATCATTCCTTTGGTTGATATTCGGTTCATTAAAAAACATCTTACTCCCCCTTACCCAATAATATAAATCCTTATTATAATACTATTCTACATAAGTTCTCCAATTCCTTCTTTCCTACAAAAAAACAAAAGGATGGTCTCCCATCCTTTCATTATATACCTACCTTATCTAATTCTTCTAAATTGTATTGCTTTATTATATTCATTAACTTTATAGCATATAGTGAATCTGTTGCATAGCCTGCTCTTCTTAGAGCCCAAGCTCCTTGGGAGCTGTCGTGCATTACTTCCTTAAAGATATTATACCTTTCTCTTCCTAGCAAGAATTCTTTGTGCCCATTCCAACCTTCATTTACATTGTTATAAGCTCTAAATTCAGCGTCAATTCTAAATGTAGTTCCGTTATATTCTTCCCATGTATTAGATATAACTGATCCTGCAGTTCCCTTTCCTTTTATTCCAAAGAGGTTATTTGATATTTTTCCAGTATATTTATCTACTGGAACAGATTGCCCCCATCCGGTTTCAAGGATTGCCTGTGCTGTTTGAAGAGCCGCTGACATTCCCGTATTCTTCCAGGATTCCTTTGCTAGATTAGATGCTAAGTCTAAAAACTTATCCTTTTGGATAATAGGCTGTGGTCCATAGATTTTACCTAAATAAATTTTAATTGGAATTTCTTCACTTTCCACAGTCTTACCATCATATATTCCTACAGCTTTGATATGAGTATAGCCTTGATCCTCCATAATAGGTGTAAATTTAAACTCAATAGAAGGGTCCTGTTTAGATCCTATAACCTTTTTTGTTCCTTTAGTTGGATTGGTTAATATATAATCTACTGTTTTTATACCAATATTAGTTAATGTCTTTATCTTCACCTCTGAGGTAATTACTTGTTTTGGTCCTACTCCTTCTAAGATAAGAATAGGACTTCCTGAGAACTTAACTGGTATTCCCTTACTTTGATGAACTGTTCCTCCACCAGTCTTTACTCTAACTAAGATTTCCTTTGAACCTGAATACTGTGGTCCTGGGAACCATTTATAGCCACCATAGGGTAGTTTCTTTAACACTTCTTCTTTCCCTGTTTCTGGGTCTCTTAGTATATATTCTGTTTCACTAACATCAAAGTTTCTCACTGCTAATAGAGTAACTGGTTTATTGATTGTCATCTCACTTGTTACTCCTGATAATCCTAGTCTATATGGAATATCAAATTTAACATTAACTACTTCACTATTATAGGCCTTGTCATTTTCATCATAAGCTATTACTTTAATGTTATAGTTTCCACTTTCACTTACAGATGGTGAAAAGTTATATTTCCCCCACGGATCCTGTTGTGTAGTTAATGTAGTTTTACTTTTATCTAAGTTAGTTATTTCATATTTAACATAGGATGCTACAAAGTTGACATCAGCACCTAGTGATATTTTATCATTTAGAACTTGTCCATTTTCTACACCAATTAAAGATACTTTAGGTACTACATTTACATTTATAGGTATTGAATCACCTGAGAGGAAATTTCCCTTACTATCATAAATTCCAGCTACAAGTACCTTCTTTCCATTATCTCTTAGATGTGGTGTCCACACATATTTTTCTGTTAAATTAGTTCCTCTAGCTATTATCTTTCCCTTAGATGTTTCAGGGTCTAATAATAAATATTTTATTTCCACACCATTTTTAGGTGTGCCACTAGAGGATATTATTTGTAAATCCATTTTCCCATTGATGGTTTGTCCAGGATCAATAGTTGAAATCATTTCTCCAAAAAATGAAGTTAAATCAGATTTAATGCTAGAATCTACACCAACAATGCTATTAGCTCCATCCCATTCAATTCCAACACCTAGGATATTACCTACTAAACGTAATGGCACATAGGTGCGATCTCCTATAATTACAGGTGCTACATCAGATAAGAAGTAGTTTTCTTTTTCGCCTAATGTTCTCACTAAATGGCTATCAATTCTTAAGATCACTACAATATTATCCTTTTCTACTTTTACAGTTCTATCATTATTATTCCAAGTAACCTCAGCCCCAAGTTCTTCTGATACAAATCGTATAGGCACTAAGGTTCTATCGTTCTTTATTACTGGCATAGATTTAGATGTTATATCTTTTCCATTTACTATTAGCTTAATATTTCTTGCTGCCAGCGATTGTTTGTTGCCTCCAATTCCTAATACCAATAGAAGTATTAAGATTATGGCTGTCTTCACATTAAATATACTTTTTCTTGTTTTCATTTTTTCCCCCTTTTATCTTAATGTTTTAGCTTATTTTACTTCTTCAAAGGCCATTTTAGACTGATTGCAAGTAGGACATCTCCAGTCCTCTGGTAGATCTTCAAATGCTGTATTCGGTGCTATATCGTGTAATTTATCTCCTCTCTCAGGCCTATAAGTATAACTACATACCGTACATTTATAATTATTCATTTAATCACCTCTTAACTTCATCATAATATACCAGAAATATGATGTCAATACACTATTGGTACTACTTAATTTCCATTATCATCCATATTGTTAGAGAATTTTGTTAATTATCTATGTTATAATATAAATGACAACATTTATTTAGGAGTGATATTATGTTAGATTTATTAATGAAAAGAAGAAGTATAAGAAAATATAAAGATCAAGAAGTAGAAAAAGAAGTGCTAGATAAAATACTTAAAGGAGCCTTAACTTCTCCCTCTTCTAAAAATAGAAGACCTTGGGAGCTTATAGTTGTTGATCATAAGGAAATCCTAGAAAAACTTGGAGATTCAAGGGGAGCAGCCTCAAGACCTATTAAAAATGCACCATTAGCCATTGTTGTTTTGGGGGATCCTGAAAATAGTGAAATATGGGTAGAGGATGCTTCTATTATATCTACTGTTATACAATTAACAGCTGAATCTCTAGGTCTTGGATCCTGTTGGATTCAGGTAAGGAATAGATTAACTGAGGATAATGAAAGCGTTGAGGATTATGTAAAGAAAGCCTTAAATATTCCTGAAAAATATAATGTAGAAAATATGATTGCAATAGGCTATCCTGACGAAGAGAAAAAACCTCATGATTTTGAGACTTTACCTTATAATAAAGTTCATTATAATAAGTTTTAAAGTATAAAGTAGATTGTAAAGTCTCCTTATACAAATATAAGGAGACTTCTAAGTATAATTAAAAATAACTAGCAATAATCTTAGTTAGTACTCTTGTATTTCCATTTCTAGTAATGCCATTCCAAGAGATTTTCCATGTTTATCTATGGCAAGGCTTCTTGTAACCCCTCCCCCTAAAGATTCTTCTAGTACAAAATTAAATGCACAGATATTGTCAAGCTCATATCTTTTCACTCCGCCAAAACATATTTCAGAAAAAAATTCTTCTACCCTCTCCGCAGTTAAAAATTCTTTAAGCATAAGATAATCTTTTTCGTCATATGGAATAACTGCAATATTTGACATATTCCCTTTATCTCCAGTTCTAGAATGTGCTATTTCTTTAAGCTTCATATCTATACCTCCCAATATGTAATCTCAGTAATTATATCTTCTTTAGGAATAATAATTGCACCAATAGATAATACCTGCCTTACTCCAGATTCTATTCCCGAAGAACCTGCTGGTCCATTTGTATAAAGATAATCTAATTCTTGAGCTATAAGCATTGCATCCTCAAAAGTCTTTGTTCTTCCACTTATCCTAAGTCTTATTTCACTATGTTCTTTAGGTGCTAAACTATCTGAAATATTTGTTTTATACAAGGAATTATAGCCTATATAGTCAGTTCTGTACTCATCTATATTGGCTCCGACAATTTTTAAGCGTTTTTCAATTATATCAGCGCACATTTTTGCACGAGGAAGAGAATTTAATCCTCCAAAGCTAACCTCACCCTCTCCGATATAGCAGTCACAATATCCAACATTTACCTTATATGTACTAGGTACTCCCCTAGACATAGCTCCAGACACAGTTATTACATCCTCTTCCAGTTGCTTAAAGGTAACATTTGTAAAGTCAACTATAGCATTTGGAGTAATATAACAGGATGGATCTGTGATTTCATATAATAGTTGTTCTTTACAAGTTCTAAGAGATACTTCTCCCCCTGAACCTTTTACCTTTGTTACAATAAAATTTCCTGTTTCATCTATCTCAGCAATTGGATGTCCTAAAATATGTAGGTTTTCTACATCTTTATATCCAGGATCGGCAAAATATCCTCCTGTTATTTGTCCACCACATTCTAAAAGATGTCCTAATAAAGTTGATTGTCCCATCTCATACGAATCATTTTCTGTCCAGCCAAATTCATGCATTATAGGTCCTACAAATAATGCTACATCGGCAACTCGTCCAGTAATTACTATATCAGCTCCATTATCAAGAGCTTCTTTTATTGCTTCTGCTCCTAAGTATACGTTTGCCGATATTATTTCGCCATCCAGTTCCCCTAATGTCTTGGTACTTTGCCACATAACCTTATCCTTATATCTGCCTAATTCATAAGTTATATTATCTCCAGAAACCATAGCTATTTTAATATTGTTAATATTCAGCTCTTCTGCGATTTTTATGATAAGTTCAACTGCCGCCTTGGGATTTGCTGCTCCCATATTAGTAACTACCTTTACACCTTTTTCTTTGGCTTGCTTTAAAATACCCCTCATTCTTGATTCAAGCATAGGAGTATACCCTTTTGATGGGTCCTTTAGTTTTTGCTGTTGATTATTTGCAATTGTCCTTTCTGCAAGACATTCAAATACAATGTAATCAATATCTCCCTTTTCTACTAACTCTATTGCAGGTTCCAATCTATCATATGAGCATCCTGCTCCACATCCAATTCTGACTTTTCTCATACATAAACTCCCTTCCTTAAACATAGCCACAGTCAAAGCAAATCAACTGTGGCTACGTTCATATTTTATTTATTTTCATTAAGAGTCCAAAATAATATCTTCTTTTTAAATTTCTCAAATATAAGCATAATAATAACAATAAAGCATCCCATAAATAATAATCCAGCAATTACCCTTGCATAATCTGAGAAATCTGCATAATACTGAATAAAATATCCAAGTCCAGAGTTTGTTGCAAACATTTCAGCTATTGCAAGTAGTATAAATGCGAAATTTAGTGCCGTCCCTGCCCCAGATAATATAGACGGAGCAGCAGCAGGTAATATCACATTAACCAGTTTTTTAAATCCACTTAACTCTAAAACCTTAGAATTATCCAAGTACTTTTGATCAATTAAGACTATTCCATTTATAGTCCCATTTAGAAATGGCCAAAAGCATCCTATGAATATAACTGCTACCGATGATAAATAAAAGGTGGGCATTATAGCAATAAGATACGGTGTCATCATTGATGGTGGAATTGGGTTTAAAGCGAATATAATTGGTTTTAAATTTTTATTTAATTTTGGATTAGTGCCTATTAAAATTCCCAATAAAATACCACTAAAAGCTGCACCAAAATATCCTGGAATAAGGAGTTTTGAGGAACTAATAAGGCTTTCCCAAAGTTTTGGCATTGAAGCATATAAACTAGGTCCAATTTTCGAGAAACCTGGAAATAACAATGGATCAAGCATACCATAAATATCAGTAGCTAATACATAAAGTAAAAATACCATAACCAAAATTAATATAGTTCCTATATAATTTCTAATCTTTTTTTCCCCTTTTAACATTTGATTTCACCCACTATAATTATTACATTTTTTCATATTTTCAAAGCTACTTTAACATTTCAGTATTATTATTTGCAAATTTTTCTTGAAGCTCATTATAAAAAGGATCTTCAGGATATTCTGCTGTAAGCTCATCTAAAGCTTCTTTATATAACTTAATATTAATATGATCATTTACATCTATATCTGCTGGGTCAATGTATTTCATATCAATTAAACGATTCCACATATAACGAACTCCATCACTCTTAGGATCCGTATCAAAAATCTGATTAGTTTCAAGCAGAAGAGCTCTTGACTTTTCTTCATCCAATTCAAGATATTTCATATTTAGCTTAACAGCATATTCTGGATCTTCATTTAATATCTTTTCTGCACGTATATATGATCGTAAAAAGCCTCTTACAGCATCTTGATTTTCATTAATCCACGCTGTATTAGCAACTGGTCGACAACATACATGCACAGGGTCCCAAAAATCATTGCTCCAAGCAATAGTCTTAAGACCTGCTTCTACGGATTGAAGATATGTAGAATTTGTACCTATCCCAATATCTGCATTACCAGATTTAACAGCTTCTAACACCTCAGTAGGCTTTTTAAACTCAAGTATAGTAACATCTTTTTCTAAGTCATAGCCTGCTTCCATCATAGCACCACGCCATACAATATCCGGTGTATACATTCTTGCTGTAGCAACCTTTTTCCCTATGAATGACTCAAGCCCCTTATATTCTAAGCCTTCTGGAGCATAAACAGGCATCCCCCCAGATAAATATCCTCCAAAGATACTAAAATCCGCGCCTTTTGTAACATAAGTTAGTGGAGCAGCAGTTCCAAAAGAAACAGCAATATCAACCTTCTTTGCCTGTAAAGCTGTTAATGCATCTGTTGAATTAGAAAATGAAACAAGTTCTATCTCAACTCCCTCTTCCTTATCAATGCCTTTATCTATGGCAATGAACCCCAATATATTTCCTGTACCTGGATTGTATGCAACACTTATCTTATGAAGTTCTTCACCCTCAGTCTTATCTGTTTTTACGATTGTTTCACTTGTATTTCTACTAATTTGAGTATCATTTATATCTTTTTTTCCACATCCTGTAATAAGACTCAATAATAATATCACAACTAACATAAATGTGACTAATCTAATATGTCTTTTTTTCATTTTATTCTCCTCCATAACCTATCTTTTCTTTAATATCTTTATTCAAAATATGAATAAGCTTATTGCGTAGTTCAATGGTTTTTTTATTTTCAAATAATAACTCTCTACTAACCTTTTCCTCTTTACTAAAAGAATGAGTATATATTATATTGCTAGGACTCGATCCAAAAACAAATATCTTAGTAGCAAGTAGTAAAGCCTCGTCTACATCATGAGTTACAAAAAAAATAGTTTTCCTATTTTCTTTATCTTTACTCCAAAGATCCAATACCATGTCTTGGAGTTTAGCACGAGTTACGGCATCTAAAGCGCCAAATGGCTCATCCATTAAAAGAATGGGTGGATCTAAGGCAAATGAGCGACATATTGCACAGCGCTGTCTCATTCCTCCAGAAAGTTCATTTGGATACTTGTTAAAAGCAGTCTCATCTAATCCTACTTTCTCTAAATAATAAAGAGCTCGTTCCTTTAATTGTTTTTTACTCTCATCTTTAAATTTCTGTTTTAAAGATAGAACAATGTTTTTTCCAGTCGTTAACCATGGAAATAAACTATAATCTTGAAAAACCACTCCTCGATCAAGACTTGCTCCCTTTATTAGCTTATCTCCAACAAAAATAGCACCAGAGTCTGGTTCTGACAATCCTGCCATAAGGCGAAGAAATGTACTCTTCCCACAACCCGACTGTCCCAGTAAGCAGACAAAATCTCCTGCATCAATTTCCATATTTATATTTTCAAGAACAAGTTCTTTATCATATGAAAACACAATATTTTCAACCTTAATATCTTGCATTGGCAGTCCTCCCATTGCATGTTTTGTACAAAAATACTAAATCACCATGTTTATTTTTCTAATTTTGAATTTTTCTTGTCCCTATAAATAAAGATATAAATCCACATATTACTGTAATTATACCGCCCCCACGAATCCAAATAGCAGTACCATGACAACTCATGGTTTCTTTCATACATATACCAATCCCTAACTTTGAGGTATAGGTAATAATAGTAACCGTTATGCCTATAGCTATAATGGTCCAAGGATGACTTGATTTGGTAATAAGAGATTCTATTGCAGATATTATCAATATTATTGATAATAATATTGATGCTTGTCCTGTATAATAGCATTTCATATGTACCATATTACCACTAGCAAGCTCTAAAAGATTTTCACATACTGGAGCCCATATAAGTATTGAACCTATTATAATGAGTCCTGTAAAAATTAATACAAGGTTTACAAATCTTAAATTCCTTAGATTCATATAAACAAATTCTCCTTTCAACGTATTATAATTTTGTCGATTTTTGTAAATTATTCCATATCTTATAGCATTATACAGTAAAAAAATTCATACTTCCAATAAGGATTTTTAATACATAGAAAGCTATGATTATTTTTTTCTATAGTATATAATTTTATCAATTTAGTATAATTTCTATGATATACTACTAAGTTGTTAATAATATTTTAACTAAGAGGTGTTATGATTTAATGAGTATATTGAAGTTAGCCTATCTTAATGTAGTAAGACGAAAATCTCAGTCTTTACTTACAGGAATTATAGCATCAATAACTATTCTTTCATTTGTATTGGTCTTTTCCATTTACTTTATAGTACAAGATGGACTAAGCCTCACGAGTGAAAGACTAGGTGCTGATATAATTGTAATTCCAAATAAGGCAGACCTGGATTTTTCAGCAACTCTTTTTACAGGTGCAGAGCAAAATATATACATGCCAAGAGATGTAGAAACTAAAATTAAAACTATTGACCAAGTAGAGAAAACCACACCTCAATTTTTTACAGCTACTATAGAAAACTCTAGTTGCTGTAGCTATGGTGAAACCTTACGCATTGTAGGAATTGATCAAAACTCAGATTTTATATTAAAGCCTTGGTTTGAAGAATATAATTTAAGTCCATTAACAGATGATGAAGTTATTATAGGTAGTAAAATTCAAGTTATATTAGGCAATAAAGTATCTATATTAGGAGACATATTTAAAGTAGTGGGTACTTTATATACTACTGGAGGAAGTATGGATAATACAATATTTATGAATATTGATAAAGCTAGATTATTAGCTAAAGATAAATATCCTACTCACATTTGGAATGGGGACAATCCTGAGAATCTAATTTCGTCTATCTTAATAAAAACTTCTTCTAAAGAAACGGATCTAGATAATACTATAAATAAAATAAACAATCTAAATCTAGGAATCAAAGCTGTATCTATATCAAATTCTATAACCACTATTAAACAACAATTTGATTCTATTTCTAAGATTATATTATATCTATGGCTGATCTTATTATTAATTTCATCTCTAGCTCTTATAGGTAGATTTTCTTCACTTGCCGAAGGAAGAAAAAAGGAAACTGGTTTTTTAAGAGCTATGGGTATGAAAAAAAATGAAATATTTAAATTGATAATTCTAGAATCTTGGATTATAGCAGGTATTGCAGGTATTTTAGGAAGTACTGCCGGTGCTATATTAGTTCGTCCATTTGTATCTATAATTAGCAAATCTATTATCATTCCACAAGGTATTTGGTCCTTATCTCAAAGTATAATAGCTATAATAATAGGAATAATTGCTGCTCTTTTATTGGGACTTTTAGCTTCTATCTATCCAGCTTGGAAAAACTCCAATCTAGAACCTCAAGAGGCAATTGCGAAAGGAGATGTTAGATAATGGAAATCTGCCGTTTGGAAAATATAAGAAAAACCTATGAATCCGATGAAGAAGTTACCCCTATAAAACAAGTTTCTTTATCTATAGAGTCTGGAGATTTCATCTGTATTGAAGGCCCTTCTGGTGTAGGAAAAAGCACTCTTTTATATATAATCGGTGGACTCTTAAATACTTCCTTTGGAAATGTATTTATAAATGATAACAATATAAATACTATGAAGGATAAGGAACTTACCAACCTGCGTAGAAATAGCATAGGATTTTTATTTCAGGATACTTATTTAATACAGGCTCTAACTATTGAGGAAAACTTAATTTTCGTACAATCCTTGTGTCATAAGAAAAAAAATATTAATAAAAATAAAATAGAAAAACTTCTAACAAGGTTAGGTCTTTGGGAAAGAAGAAATTTTCTACCTAGTGAACTAAGTGGTGGTCAGAGAAGACGAGCCATGATAGCCTGTACTATGATTAAGGAACCTTTATTGATATTAGCTGATGAACCTACAAATGATTTGGATGAATATTGGGCAAAAGAAATCTTACATATTCTACATGAATATGTAAATATGGGTAAAGCCGTAATCCTTGTAACTCATAATGAACAATGGGCTCAGAAAACACAAAAAAGATTTATTTTAAATAAAGGTATACTTTATCCAAAATAGAATATTTAAAATTATCATCTTTATAATAAACTAAATCAATAGGAATTAGCAGAAAGGATTGACCCTAAATAGGATCAATCCTTTTACTTTATAATTATTTCATTAAATGAGTCTCCAGTATTTGTTCCACCCTTAGTCCTTGTAATCCTAGATAGTGGTTTAAGTTGTTTAATAGATACTCTAATTTAACTGGTCCTACTAATTCTGATCCTGTTACTATTTTTGATATATTTACATTTTCATTGATTCTTCAACTACCTCTAAATCCTCTTCATTGTCTATATCCATTCCCAGTTTTTCTTCTTCGATATAGACCTTGTTTACTTTAGAAATATTATTCTCTACTATTTCTCTCCCGCCTTTGTCTCCTCTGATCTTGAGTAGCTCTTCTTTGAAGGTAGAAGAGATTATCATAGGCATACCTCTATCACCATTATAATAAGGTACTAAAATAGGAAGATTTGACTCTTTATATTCTTCTATTAACTTATTTATTAGTTCTGATGTTATAAACGGCTGGTCCCCTACTAAAAACATATAGGATTCGCCCTTTGCTTCTTTTACTCCCAGCTTTAGAGACTCAGATTGTCCTAGATAGGCCCTTTCATTGTAAATAGTCCTTATATTATATTTATCTCCTATTTCCTGTACTTCTTCATTTCTATACACCAAAATAACATCATCTAGATTGGAGTCTATGGCTGCCTTGATAACTCTCTCTATTACCTTTTCTCCATGAATTTCTAATAATAGCTTGTCCTTTTTCATTCTTCTTGAAAATCCTGATGCTAAAATAATTCCCGTTATCATATTATCTCCTAATAAAATTTTCTTTTTATAATATCTCCTATGATTATCTTACTATAGATAGTATTATCTAGTTTTTCTCTGATTTTTATGCCCTTAGCAATCTTTACTTCATTATCTGCCTTATTTAACAATAGTATTTTATCTCCACGGGCATTTTTAAATATACCATTCTTGTGTAGTATAAGCTTTACAATAGTTTCTTCATCTATAATATCCAATGAGCTTTTCTCTGATATCTCTAATAGTAATTCTGGTCTATGAACTGTTAGGTCATCTATTTTTTCTCCTAGACAATCTAGTCCTATAACTCCTATTGTCTTAGTAGTAGTATTGGGGATTACTGGCTCATCGGATCCTGGGGCTTTAATAGGCTTTCTTTTCGAACCATCTGATTCCATAAGAATATAATCAAATATATCCCTTTTAAAGATTTTATCTGATTTATCTTTGGAAATGCCAATTAATTTATCTTCCCTTATTTCTTCTCCAAGTACTGTAATTGTGCCATTTATTGCACTAAATCCTTCATCTATATCCTTTAAGAAAAAATAATTATATTCATCCTTTGAGGGGGTAAATATTTTAGTAGTGGTGGATATAAGAACTTTTTTGTTTAATTTCGCAAGTTCCTCTGCCAAACGAAAAATAGTAGTTGTTTTTCCCCCTCCTCCTACGAAGGAGAGCATTTCTTTTTTATTTAAATTGATCCCAATAATTTCATATATAGTCATCTCAAATCCCATAACTATATATTTTTAATTAATGAATCTAAAGCAAGACCTACTTCATATAACCTTCCACTTTCATCTGTTACTGTTAAGAATTTAAATAATTTGTTATCTTCTACTCTTTTTTTAACTGGAGTTACTATATATTCCTTTTTCTTTTTCTTAAAGTCTTGGAAGGATGGATCTGCTTCATATAGATTTAAACCTATTGCAGATTTTTCATTGGTAAATTCTACGACTCCTGAGGCATTAGTTATATATATTGCATCTACGCCTACTTCTTTTATTAATTCTTTAATCATAGTATCACTTACATTTTCATTATTTTTAAAATATTCCCTTACAATATAAGCCTGTTTTAACATCTTTTCTTCCATTACCTTACCTACTACAAATTGCTGCATATTATAGACATGTCCACTTATCTTTTCCACTACATCATTTAAATCTCTTGCTCTACTATGCTGCTCTAATGTTTCTTCAGTAGTTTGTTCTATTTGGGCTGTTGTTTCCTCTGAGAACTCAGCTATTTTAGTTATATTGGTTGTTATCTCTTCTATCATAGTGTTATTTTCTCTAGTTACTTCCTTTATAGACTCTAGACTTTCCTTACCTAGATTCAATGTTTTTATTATAGAGATAAAATCTTTATTTGTAGATTGAATAACTTCACAGTTTTCATCCATATACTTCATTTCATTTTCCATAGATTCAGAAATTAATCGTATTTCATTTTTCAATCTATTTATTACTTCTTCTATCTTCTTAGACACTGTTTCTGTTTCACTGGCTAATTTACCTACTTCCATAGCTACTATAGAAAAGCCTCTGCCATGTTCTCCAGCTCTAGCAGCCTCTATTGATGCATTTAAAGAAAGCATCTTTGTTTGATTAGATATAGTATTAATTAAATCTATAAGGGATACTACTTCATCTGAATAGTTTCTTAACTCTATAATATTTTTAGAGCTTTTATCTAACATATTCTTAGAATTTATTATTCTATCTTCTATATCATCTATTTCTTCAATTCCTTTTTGGGCTGATGTTATGGAATTCGATATAAATTGAATTTTATCAATTATATCCTTATCTATCTTTTCCATAGATAGGTAAATTCTTGTAGCCAAGTTATTAGTGTCACTTAACATTTGGCTTTGCTCCACTGCATTGGAATCAGCTACCTCTACTGCAGATGCAATAAGCTCTGAGCTAGATAAGGACTCATTAGCTAAAAGACTTAAGCTCTCACATACATTAAATATTTCAGTAGATATTTCTACCTGGGTCTTTAGGTTCTCTCTTATTTGTTTATAAACATTATAGATTTTTTCTCTTGTCTCTTCTGATATATTATTATTTTCTGGAAAAGAAAAATCTAAATCATTAATTCTAGACAAATATTTTGAGATTTCCTTTATTCCTCCATTACTTCTTACCTTCCACAGGATTATGGATAATCCCATGGAAAGTAGAAATGTAGACACTATTTGTATAATTATTTCGTTAAAATAGAAGCTTATAAAATGATTAATCCCCATAAAGATAATTGAAAAAATAAATACTATTATAAAATCTCTAGTTCCCTTTTTCACTATTTCTCCTCCTATATCTTATCCTATTTTTTCCGCCTCCCTGAAATACCTTATAAGCTTCTCTGGTGTTGCAGGTAATTCTGTTATTCTAACACCTGTAGCATTATATATTGCATTCAATATGGCTGGAGCTATTGGAATCATAACAGGTTCTCCTATTCCCTTTGCACCATAGGGGGCAGTTATTTCTGGATCCTCAACTATTATATTCTCTACATCAATCATATCCATAGCTGTAGGTATTAGGTATTTTGAAAACTTGTTATTTTTCATCCTACCGTTTTCAAGGTTTAGGTCCTCAAATAATGCATAGCCAAGTGCCATAGCAAACCCACCATCCATCTGTCCTTCCACTAGCTTTGGATTTACTGCACGACCTGCATCTTGAGCAAAGGTTGCTCTTAGGATACTTACTATACCCGTCAATGTATCTACCTCTACCTCTACTGCACAGGCATTAAATGTATAGGGCCAATAGGGGGCCCCTTGCCCTGTTTCTAGATCCATTTCTGTTGTTTGAGCAGTGAATTCTCCCTTAGATTCTATTATACCATCACTACTATATATTTCAGCTAACTTTTTATAGGATATTCTCTTTTGAGGGAAGAAACTTAAGATTACTTCTCCATTTTCTAATATCAATCCTGCTGTAGAATTTAGTCCCAGTTCTATTTTAGCCTTTTCAAATAATTCTTTTCTCATATTTTCACAGGCAACTTTTATAGCATTTCCTGTATTATATGTTTGTCTAGTTGCTGCTGCAGTTCCTGAGTCTGGCATTAAGGATGTATTCTCATGTATTAGATCAATATCATCTACTGTTAAACCTAGGACTTCCGCACCTATTTGTACCATTGCAGTCTTTGCTCCCTGACCTACTTCTGTAACTCCACAATATATCCCTATCCTTCCCCCTGGAAGAAGTTTAATATTAGCCCTTGATCTATCAGGAAATCCATTACCATAACCAGTTCCATAAAAAGAAACTCCTATACCTATACCTCTCTTCTTCATAGGGCTCCCTCCTTCAATCCTTTTGAGAAATTGAAATGCTCATCTACCTCTTCTATACATCTATCTAAAGGCACACTATCTATTAACATTTGTCCTGTAGCTGTCATAGAACCTTTTCTAAATATATTTTTCATCCTAATTTCAATAGGATCCATTCCTAACTTTTCAGCCAGCATATCCATTTGTTGTTCATGGGCTATAGGCACTTGTGTTGCCCCAAAGCCTCGCATAGCTCCAGTAAATGGGTTATTGGTATATACTGCATAGGCATCTACTTTAACATTTGGTATAACATAGGGTCCTGTTGCATGAACTCCTGCTTTTCTAAGTACATTTATTGCCCAAGAGCAATGGGCACCTGAATCTCCAATTAATTCTGCCTCCATATATTGAAGAATACCATTTTCATCTGCACCTGTTTTATATTTCATGATTATGGGATGACGTTTTGAATGGGATAAGAAAGATTCTTCCCTTGAATATATGACTTTTACTGGTCTCTTTAAAACCATGGCTGCTAATGCCAAATGAATTTGAGGTGATATGTCTTCTCTTGCCCCAAAGGCTCCACCTACTGCTGTATTGATTATTTTTACCTTTTCTTCTGGAATATCTAAATTTATAGCTACTTCTTCTCTATCATAATGAGGATATTGAGTAGCTAAAACCACTACTACAGTACCATCTTCCTCCACATAGCCTAAGCCTGCTTCTGGCTGCAAAAATGCATGTTCCACCATAGGGGATTTATATACGTTTTCTACTATATATTTACATTTTTTCTTTCCATCTTCTATATCTCCATGTCTCAATTTATAATGGAATATAATATTGGAATCTCCATGGACCTTT
Source organism: Bacillota bacterium (assembly GCA_023388495.1). Taxonomy (GTDB): domain Bacteria; phylum Bacillota; class Clostridia; order Tissierellales; family Tissierellaceae; genus Tissierella. Next base: position 18,291 of record JAEWGC010000008.1, read on the forward strand.
GGCGAGTCTTCTCTCATAGCTTCTATAGGGTCAAATACTGCCGGTAGTTCTTCGTATTCTACCTTAATTTTTTTATATCCTTCTTCACAGGCCTTTTGAGTTTCCCCTACTATAAATGCTATTGGCTCTCCTATCCTTATGACCTTTTCACTTGCAAATACTTCGTGGTCCTTAAGTACTACTCCATGAATATTTTTATTAGGTATATCTTTATAAGTAAATACCTTGAGTACTCCTTCTATCTTTTCTGCCTCTCCAACATCTACTTTAATTTTAGCATGGGCCTTTTCTGATCTTAATGTCTTACCATATGCCATATTATCTAAATATATATCTTGAGGATAAATTGCAGATCCTGTAACTTTACTATATGCGTCAACTCTAATAATACTTTTTCCTACCACATTTAGCTTCATTACTTCGCCTCCTCCATATATTTTATGGCCTTCTCAGTTGCATGTAGCATCTTGTTATACCCTGTACACCTACATAAATTTCCTGATATTCCCTCTCTTATTTCTTCTCTTGTGGGATGAGGATTTTTGTCTAACAAAGCCTTAGTAGATAGTACCATGCCTGGTATACAAAAACCACATTGCACAGCCCCTACTTCTATATATGCCCTCTGTACAGGATGAAGTTTACCATCCTTATCTAAACCTTCTATAGTTAGAATATCACTTCCATTAGCTTGAAATGCCATAACTAGACATGAGTTCACAGTCTCACCATCCATGATTATTGTACAGGCACCACATTCTCCTTCTCCGCAGCCTTCCTTAGTACCTATTAGTCCCAATTCATCTCTCAGTAAATCTATAAGTCTTAGATTCTCATCTACAGAAATTTCAAAAAATTCTCCATTCACTTTCAAACTTATATTTACCATGCTGCCACCCCACTTCTCATTTCTATTGCTGATTCAAGGGTTTCCCTCAATATACCAGCTATTGCAACCCTTTTATATGGTAAGGTAGACCTACCTTTCAATCTTTCATCCATAGATTTTTGTATTGTTTCTATGGCGCCATCTATAGTTTCTTCTTCAATTTTTTTCCCAATTAAATAATTTTCTACTTCTATTTCTCTCATAGGGTATTTACCCAATGCGCCACTAGCAACTTTAACTGATTCAATTATATCCTCATGATTAAATTCAATTAAAGCAGCTGTAGTTAGCCTTGATATGGCCAATGCTTTTCTAAGTCCAAGCTTAGCAAAGGTAAGTATTTCATTTTCCTTTGGTTTTTTAAATTTTATACATGTTATAAGTTCATTTTCTCTTATTTGATTATAATAATAATCTTCTAAAGCTATTTCTCGCCCTCCTTGTATACTAAGGAGTTTAACTGTAGTCCCCAAGGCAATTAGTGGTGGAACCCCATCTGCAGCCGCTGAACCATTTGCGATATTGCCACCTATTGTACCTTTATTCCTTATTTGGGGGGAGCCTACCATTCTACATGCTTTATATAACCCCTGTAAGTTTCCTTGAAATAAAGGATTCTCAACTATTTCAGTAAATGTAACCCCTGCGCCTAAAGTAATGTAATCTCCATCATCCTCAATACTTTTCAAGTCTCTAATTTTAGTAATATCTATTAACACTTTCGGTGATATTTTCTTATCTTTTAAGGCGATTACAATATCTGTGCCTCCTGCTATTATCTTTGCATCTTTACCGAATTTTCCAAGTATTTCTATTACTTCCATAATACTATTTCCATTATACACTTGATTTAAGGCCATATTTACACCCCTTATAGGATTCTTTGTTTTAAAAAAGCCGCCTCCAGATAGAAGGCGGCTTTTTTTACATAAATACTGTTTTTGCTATAAACAATATTGCCAGCACATACATAATTGGTGATATATCTTTGTGCTTGCCAGTTATTACCTTTAATACTACATATGAAACCATACCAAATACAATACCTTCAGCTATACTGTATGCAAATGGCATCATAACTATTGTTAAGAATGCTGGTATTGCCTCTGTAAAGTCATCTAAATCAATTTCTTTAATTGGACTCATCATAAATAATCCAACTAATATAAGTGCTGGTGCTGTTGCTGCTCCTGGAATCATTAAAAATAATGGAGCAAATAGTAGAGCTAAAGCAAACATTCCTGCTGTTGTAAGAGCAGTAAGTCCTGTTCTACCACCTTCAGCTACCCCTGCAGATGACTCAACATAAGTAGTTACAGTAGATGTACCTAAACATGCACCAACTGTAGTACCTACTGCATCAGCTAACAATGCTTGTTTAACTCTAGGCAATTGACCTTTCTCATCTAACATATTAGCTTTTGATGATACTCCAATTAATGTACCTATAGTGTCAAAAATATCTACGAATAAGAATGAAAATACTACGATTAACATATCCCAAGTAAGAATATTGGTCCATTCAAATTGAAATGCAACATCTTTTAGTGATGGAGGTAAAGAGAATATTGAACCACTTGGTAACTGAGTAACACCCATTGGAATTCCAATAATAGTTGTAATTACAATACCAAAGAATAATGCTCCCTTTACTTTCTTAGCTAATAAAAATCCAGTAATTATTAATCCTATTAGAGCTAGTATTGGTGCTGCTGATTTTAAATTACCTAGCGTAATTACAAGTCCACCTTCATTTAATAGTTTTTCTCCAGTTTCTGTAACTATCATTTTACCAGTGCCTACTATACCTGCATTTATAAATCCTATTAATGCAATAAATAGACCTATACCTACTGATACTGCTTTCTTTAAATTCATTGGAATTGAGTTAAATATTGCTTCTCTTACATTAAAGAATGACAAAATAATGAAAATAATCCCTTCAATGAATACTGCTGTAAGAGCAAATTGCCATGATCTTGACATCCCAAATACTACGCCATAAGTAAAGAATGCGTTAAGTCCCATACCTGGGGCTAAGGCGAAGGGATAATTAGCCATAAATGCCATCATTAAGCAAGCAATTACTGAAGAAATTGCTGTTGCTGTAAATACTCCACCTTGATTCATTCCCGTTTCTGCTAACATACCTGGATTCACTGCTAAAATATAAGCCATTGTCATAAATGTAGTGATTCCAGCTAAAACTTCCGTCTTCACATCCGTATTGTGTTCTTTCAGCCTAAATTGTTTTTCAAAAAATCCAACATTTGAAGCTCTTTCACTAGACATAATATTCCTCCTCTTTTTTATTTAGCTTTAAAAAACTATCCTCCTTCCATTTTATATTTCTAATGTATACTTAGTTATTATACTAAATTTTTGCACATAACTGTAGTAAATTCTTATTTAAATAACAGGAGGCAGAATTTTGAAATTATTTACGTCTATAAGTCCTTTATCAGTTATTTTCCAAGTTGGACTAGTAGATAGCGCTAGGAATGATAGGTGCATAAGAGGAGCATGAATCTTACATCCTAGATCTTTAGTTATTATTCTTTCCAACTCGGCTATCTTTTCAGATACCTGATGTCCGTCTAGTTCGTCAGTTATAAGCCCACCAACAGGTAACCTCATTTCAGATAATATCCTTCCCTTGTTTGCGATTGCTATTCCCCCACCCATTTCAATAACTTTATTTACCGCTATAGTCATATCTCTTATGTTGGTTCCCGTAACTAATATATTGTGAGTATCATGAGCAACAGACTCTGCAAAAGCTCCTTCTTTTAGTCCAAATCCTTTTACAAATGCCTTGCCAATATAATTTGTACGGTTATATCTTTCTACACAAGCTATATACAAGGTATCTTTGAGAGTATCTGCTTCGACTATTCCCCTATTAACCCTCAGAGTTTCCTCTGATTTCCCTGTTAAGTTTTGGTCTGGAATCACTTCTATACATCTTACACTAACTTCCCTACCATCAGCTTCTATTTCTAATTCTTTCTCAGAAATAGGAGAGATTTTAACTGAGCTTTTAACTTCCCTAGGATAAGTATATCTTGGCAAATCTATTAAGAGTTCACCTCTTGATGCAACTAACTTACCCTTTAGGAATACCCCCGCTATAGTCATTTCATCTATATCATCTATGATGGCTATATCTGCTTGTTTGCCAGGAGATAGTACTCCTACATGATCAAATCCAAAATATGTTGCTGGATTTATTGTAACCATTTGAATGGCTTCTGCTGGGCTTACTCCTTCTTTTATTGTCCTTCTAACTATTTCATTCATATGCCCTATAGTCTCTAAGTCTGCTGCTACCATATCATCTGTAGCTAAGATACAACGTCTTGAGTCCATACCTTCTTCTGTTACGGCTCTAATACATTCAGCCATATTCTTTTGAGTGGAGCCTTCTCTCATGAATAGGTATACTCCCTGACGAAGTTTCTCAACAGCCTCTTCCTTTGTGGTAGTTTCATGACAGGAGCATTTTCCTGCTGCTGCTATTATATGGGCTGCTAACTCTTTACCAAATAGTTCTGGGGCATTTCCATCTACTACCATATTCTTTGATCTAGCATACATAGTTGAAGTAAGTAAATCTGTGATTATCTCTGGTGTATTTCTATATACATGTTTTGCATTACTAAACCCCTGTAGCTCTCCAATGCCTATAATATTCTTGTAATTTAGTAAATCTTCCATGTCCTTGGAATTAACATCATATCCAGCTGTTTCTAAATCTGGGCAATCTGGTGTTAGAGATGGTACTACTAAATATACATTTGATGGTACATGGTCTATTTCATCTGCCATAGCTTTCATCCCAACTGGTCCTAGAGCGTTTCCTATTTCGTGGGGATCTGCTACTAAAGTTGTAGTCCCAGATGGTATTGAAAGCCTTGAGAACTCTGTAACTGTAAGCATACTAGATTCAAAATGCATATGTGAATCTATAAAGCCAGGGGATAAATATTTTCCAGTTACATCTATAACTGTAGTTTCAGACCCTATTAAATCCCTACAGTCTCCCACTAGAAGAATATATTTATGTTTAATGGCAATATCTGCCTTGTATATTTCTCTAGTAATTACATTTACTACTTGCCCCCCTACAAGAACTGTATCTGCATATTCTTTTTTCCCCATTAGTACATCTATTGCATTTCTATATTCCATTGCCATCTTTAAGTACTTTGTCAATAATACAACCTCCCTTCTACTCATTGTCTAATAGACCTTTATTTATATCTATTTCGTCTATGATGCCTACTATTGCTGCATCTATAGGTGAATCCATTTTCCTTGCAGCTATTCTACTGGCAGTGCCTTTAGTATATACTACTAATTCTCCTATACCTGCACCTACAGTATCAACAGCAATAAGTGATTCTCCCTTAGGTTTTAAATCTAAATCGAGAGGCTGTGTAATCATCAATTTAGTGCCTACTAGTTTTTCATCTTTTCTTGTTGCAACTACTGTTCCAATTACTCTTCCGATATGCATATTTAGCCCCCCTTTACCTTATTTCAATCTTTATATTTTTCTCCCCCGCCTTATCCTTAGCTAAAGGAGTAATTATACTTCCCTTAGGTAGGATTAGCTTGTTATTTGAAGATAAATTTAATATATCTCTTTCTGTTATTACCTTCTTGTTCTCTATTACCTTTGATGATTTATTTATATTTATTTGTAAATCCCCATTACCCTTTAAAATATTTTCTAATGGATTTTCTCCATTTATCTCTATAACTCCCATTTTTTTCACTGTGTCAATATATTTATCTGTGATGTCTAATATCTCTTTATTTTTTGTCTCTTCTCCTAAGTAATTTTTTACCGAGGTAAAGTCAAGATATACTTTTTTCCCTTGATATATAAAGGTCCAAATAAGATTAGGTATAAAGCTATCTATCATGCCTAATGATACCTTTGATAGGGTATTCATAGTAATATTTAGTCCTATCAAAAAGGAATAATTACTTAGAATAGATTTAAGCTTAAATATATCTTCTTCTTTATATACATTAATTGGAGATAGAGAAGAAATTATTTTTTGTGTATCTAATAGTCTTTCTGCCATGAAGGAGAAGGCTAAAGATATTCCTATGCCCTTACTCTTCATTCCCTTAATAAGTTCTATTTTTCTTTCTAAGTCCATATTAGATCCTGTAAAAACTACAATTGCCTTCTCATTGCTTTCTGAAAAACTATTTCCTCGAAGCCTCTTAGATATATCCTCCAATACATTTGAAGTTATCTTTGTTTTCATCTAAAACACTCCAATTTAATTATTCATATTGCTTTAGGATAACTCTTTCAACCTCTGCATGTGGTCTTGGAATTACATGAACTGAGTGAAGTTCTCCAACGTTTCTTGCAGCCTCTGCTCCTGCGTCTACTGCTGCCTTTACTGCTCCTACATCTCCTCTTACCATTACTGTAACAAGACCAAAACCTATCTTCTCATATCCTACTAAAGTAACATTTGCAGCCTTAACCATAGCATCTGCTGCCTCAATACTACCTACTAATCCTTTAGTTTCAACTAATCCTAATGCTTGACTCATCATTATTCCTCCTTGTCAGTTTTCTTCTTATTTTTTACTTCCTTTTTAACCTCTTCCTGAACCTCTTTATTTTTTAAATTCTTAGCAAACTTTGCTATTAATCCATCTACCTCATCGTGAGGCCTTGGAATTACATGGGATGAGAATATTACTCCCACTCTATTTCCTGCAGCTACTCCTGCATCTACTGCAGCTTTTACTGCTGCTACTTCTCCTGCTATCTGAATGTTTACTCCTACTGCTTTTCCTACTCCTATTATCTTTTCAACTCCAACTAAGGTCACATCGGCAGCTTTACTGGCTGCATCTAATGCTGTTACTGCAGTTGTAAGTCCCAATGCTTCTATAAGCCCTAATGCTTTACTCATTTCACACCTCCGTCTTCAATTAACGGTTATTTTTTATTTTATTTGCTGCCTCATCTAAAGTTATTACCGTATTTTTCTTTATCCCTTCGACAACTGATTTCTGACCATTTATTATATCTGATATTATTCCTATTTCTCTATTATCTAGGTTTTTTCCTTCTCTTACCACACTAGAGCTAATTATTGGCTTTGTATCCTTTAAGTTTTTTCCCATTATAACCCTAGCTAATGGATTTACCATAATTATTCACCACCATCAAAATCAAAAATTTTATCTACTTCATCATGAGGCCTTGGGATTACGTTAGCCGAAACTACCTCTGCTACTTCTCCGCCTCTTACTTTGCCTGTTTCCACAGCCGCCATTACTGCCGCTACATCTCCTGTAACTGTAACAGATACTAATCCTGAGCCTACTACTTGAAAGTCAGCAATCTTTACGCTTGCAGCCTTCACCATGGCATCTGCCACTTCAATGGCTGCAACAAGGGACCTAGTTTCAACCATTCCTATAGCTTCTCTCACTTTAACACCCTCTTTTTATTAAATATTTGAAAAATATTTACTGATCTCCATATTTTCATATCCAGGTATAATAGCTCTATGGAATTTTTCATTTCCATCATTTAAAGGTTTAGTTGCATCTATCCCTACCTTGTCAGTTACTCCTCTTAAGTCATGGGATGGTTCTAATGATGAACCTAGTGCCCCTTCAACTATTACATAATCCATTGATGCCTGAGCTCTTGTTGTTATTGCCCATTCTATATCTTGTAAATCAAATATATTTACATCTTCATCTACTATGACTACTTGCTTTAGATCCTTATTTAGACCTAATGCTGCTAAGATAGCTGTTTTAGCATCTCCCTGTTTTTGTTTTCTAATGGATACAAAGGCATTAAATCTATATCCTCCACCTTCTGTTACATGTACATCTACTACATCTAATTGATTTTTCAGATGATAATATAGTTCCATTTCTCTAATAAGTCCATTGGATACGTGTTCTTCACGACAGGGAAAAGCCGTTTGATATATTGGATTATTTCTATGAATTACTGCACTTACCTCTATAATTGGATGTGGAGCAACATTACCATAATATCCCATTAGCTCTCCAAAAGGTCCTTCTATTTCTCTTTTTCCCGGTACTATATGCCCTTCTAAAACAATCTCTGCATTGGCTGGGACTAGCAAATCTACTGTCTCACATTGTACTAACTCAAGTGGTCCACCTCTTAGCCTACTATCTATCTGAAACTTATCTACTCCATAGGTAGCTGAACTGATTTGACTAGCCATTAAAAATGGTGCATCATATCCAAATACTACGGCTACTTCTAAAGGTTTACCCTGTTTTTCTAGTTTCAAGAAATCATTTGTAAGTTTAGGTGAAGCGATAAGAGCTGAAAGTATATTTCCGCCATTCACTTGTAGTCTTCTGATGGAAGTAAAGTATTTACCTGTATCTGGATCTTTTACTACCATAACTCCTGCTGTGATAAAAGATGATGAATCTTTTTCTTGAAATTTATTTATTGGTAAAAGCTTTCCCAAATCTATATTTCTTTTTATTATATTCTCTTTTACAGGTCCATCCTTAAGAACTCTATAAGGCTCCGGGTTAACTATTGAATCCATAAATCTTTCTATTCTGTTTTCATGGTTCATCTTTAATAACTCATATATTATCTCCCGGTCTCCATAAAGACCTCCGATAGAAGACATTGAGTGATTTTTTATTTTGTTAAATAGGATAGGTTTTTTATTATTAAAATATTTAAGTACTGCACCCATTTCGTATTGGGTATCTACCTCTCTATTGCACTCTAATAGTAGGTTTCTAGCCCTTAGCTCTTCTAAGGTATCTCTAAGCATATAGTATATCCCTCCCCTCTATTCACCGATCCATCTATTTACTAAGTTATTTTCTATTCCCAACATATCAAGAATTCTTCCTGTCATATTGAATACAATATCCTCTATTGTCTCTGGATGATTATAAAATCCTGGACTTAATGGAAAAATAGTAACTCCCATTCTAGCAAGCTTTAACATATTTTCTAAGTGAATTGGACTTAGGGGAGTTTCTCTAGGTACTAAAATAAGTTTTCTACCTTCTTTAATAGTTACATCACAGGCCCTAGAAATTAAGGAATCTGAAAAACCACAGGCTACAGATGATAATGTTTTCATAGAGCAAGGTAATACTATCATCTTATCTACTTTAAAGGAACCGCTGGCTATTGGAGCTGCAAAGTTTTTATTGTCATGATAGTGAGTTGCAAGGGTTTTTAATTCCTCTAGGCTAATACCACATTCATGCTCTGTTACATATTCTCCCATAGTAGATACTACAAGATAAGTTTCTATATTCAGTTCCTTTAGTGCCTTTAGGAGGGAAACAGCATAAATAGACCCACTACCTCCAGATATTCCAACTACTATCTTCATTCTATTTCCTCTCTTTCTATGTATCTATAGGGCGGTCTTTCACCGCCCACATATTATTTTACTTTGTTTTCTGGATCTCCTCCGCCTACCCATGGATCAATGCCATTATCCCAAGCATCTTTATATTCATCAAAGGTCATTAATTTTGTAAATATACTTAAATCTACTAATCCATGTTCGTGCATTTCTTGAGTCTTTGAATGAATAGCATCTGTAAGGGAAATAACTTTATATGCCCTTGCTAATGCATCTGTAGCAGTTGATCTTACACAAACATTTGTCCATGTCCCTGTTACTACCACTGTATCTATGTTTTCTTCTCTTAAGTAAAGATCTAAATCTGTATATGCAAATCCACTGTGTCTTCTTTTCTTTACTATATACTCTTCTCCCTCAGGTTTCAGTTCTTCAACAAAATCTGACCCCCAAGTCCCATCTACAGCATGGACTGGTCTTACCTTAAAGTCTGCATCATTTTTTCTATGGGCCTCTTGAATATGAACTAGTTGTACATCATCATTACCATTTGCATTTCTTTCTCTTACCCACTTAAATATTTCTTGAAGTTTTGGAGTGATGATCGCTGTACCTTCACAGAATAAAGCTCCCTTTGGATTAGCGAAATCATTTAACATATCTATTATTAAAATTGCATGTCTTGACATTATTGAAATTCCCCCTTAAGTTTTTTGTTTTTGTTAAATTTAGTATCTTATTTCTCTTGGTAAAATTTGAATGCTTTGTCTCTTAACAAATTGACCAAATCCTGGCTTAATTTTTATTCCCTTGATTCCTCTTATATGTTTATCTATTACCTCTGGATGATTTATTCTATAGCTATTTTCATACTCTGCACTGTGTAGATAAGGATATTTACCAAATTCATCAGCATATCTTTCTTCTATGCCTTCTGGGAAGTTGTGAACTATTCTCTTTAGCTCTTCATCTGTCAATTCTGCCAAAGCACTTTCTTCTATATCTTCAAATACTAAATGTCCACGAACTATAGTCTTTGCAACCTTACCCTTTAATTCCATACCTTCAAGTGGTGAATATCCACACATTGAAGCCTGTTCCTTTGGATTTATAACCCATTCCTTATCTAAATCTATTATAGTAAAATCTGCATCTGAGCCTATATGCATAGCCCCTTTCTTTGGATATAACCCATAGTGAATAGCTGCATTTTTACTTAATATATCAACTAATTTAGAAAGAGAAATTCTTCCCTTATTGTAGCCTTCGCTAACTATAATAGGAACCATAGTTTCAACACCTGGTATTCCTGGGAATGCAGTCCATACATTCATGCCTTCCTTAGCCTTTTCACTTTCTATTTCATAAGGAGCATGGTCTGTAGCTACAAAATCAATGCTACCATTATTTATTCCTTCCCATTGCTCTTCATTATCTCTTTTAGTTCTAAGTGGAGGAGCTATTTTTGCAAAGGCACCGTATTTAGACATAGACTCTTGATAATTTAGAGTTAAATAATGAGGACATGTTTCAGAAGTTACATTTAATCCTCTTTTCTTTGCTTCTCCTACTAATTTTGCGCCTATTCCCGTACTCATATGAACTATGTGAAGTCTTGCACCTGCTTCTTCTGCAAAGCTAATACCAAGTTCTATAGCAACCTTTTCTGCTAATTCCATTCTTGCTTCAGCCCAAGCTGGTCCGTCCATTCTTCCTTGTCTTTGAAATTCTTTTACATAATAATCGCAGATAGCATAATTCTCAGCATGAATGCCTACTGGAAGTCCAGTCTTAGCAACAGCCTTAAATGCCTCAAACATTTCTGGATCTGTAACTCTTGGGAAAGTAGGAACTGACGGAGTCATATAAGCCTTGAAAGAAACTACTCCGTAATCAGCTTGCTCCTGTACATGGTCAAGCCATCCTTCTCTTACATCTTCCCCTGTTACTCCGCCCCATAGAGCAAAGTCTACTAATGACTGTGGCTGTATTAAATCAACCTTTAACTGTAATTGTTTTGCAGATCTTACTGATGGAACTGAACAACAAGGCATATCAATAACTGTAGTTATTCCACCACAGGCTGCAGCCGCTGTACCTGTTAGGAAATTTTCTCTATGTGGAAATCCTTGATACATAAAATGTGTATGTGAATCTATACAACCTGGTAATGTTAGATGCCCCTCTGCGTCGATTATTTTCTTAGCTTCTATTCCTTCAATATTATCTAAAAATCCAGCTATTTTTTCGTCCTTAACTAGAATATTAGTTAATATAGTATCGTCGCCCTGAGGAATTCTTGCGTTTTTCACTATAACATCGTACATCCATATCTCCCCTTTTAAATAAATTTAGACTAATGATAACATATTGTAGAAAAATATGCCTTGTTAGTTTACTATAAAAATACATCTTAAGATTAAATATTATGACAAATCTTTTGTATATTTCTTATAATATTTTTGTATATTTTCCCTATATCTTTTTTTTTCTAATTAGTTATAATAAATCATAAATAATGTACATATCTTTATATGATGTAGTAGATTATTTAATTAATATTGGGAGGGATTAGATGACATTAAAATTAATTGACCTATCTCAAGAAATTTATCAGGGTATGAGTGTTTTCCCAATGCATCAGAAAACATTTATAATGACAAATATGACCCATGAACAAAATATGAAGGATACTGGTTCTAAGACTTTAGGGTTCTCTGCAAGAAATCTACTTATTAGTGAGCATGGTGGTACTCATAGTGATGGAGTATGGGAATATAATCCAGAGGGTCCAACTATAGACAAGATGCCCCTAGAATATTTCTGGGGTTCAGCCATATGTCTTGACTTATCCCATATAAGATATCCAAACTATTTTGAGCCTAGGGACTTAGAAGATGCTTTGTCTCGTTCTGGACAAGAAATAAGACCTGGAGATATTGTTCTATTATACACTGGACATCACGATAGAAATTTTGGTACGGAAATGTTCCAGACTGATTACTCAGGACTAAGCTATGATGCTGCTAAATGGCTGGCAGAAAAGGGTGTAGTAAATATAGGTGTAGATGCTCCTGCAATCGACTTAACTCCAGATGATATAGATTTTTCTGCTCACCTTGTTTGCGGAGAATATCATATAACTAATACTGAGAATTTGTGTAATTTAGACATGGTGGTAAACAAAAGATTTTTATATATTGGACTACCACTTAAAATAAGAGACGGTACAGGCTCACCTATTAGAGCAGTTGCATTGGTTGAGGAATAGAAAAATTGCCAGATAACCCAAGAGGTTATCTGGCAATTTTCTGTAACCTCGAAAACAGCTTCTTAACTTGAACTTATCAATAGTGTAAGGTATAGTATATTTATATTAAATATATAGGTAAAGGAGAATCTACATGAATAACAGGTTAAGACTATCTATCAACTAGCGATAGAGAGAAAACCGAATAGCCTCTTTCTGTTGCTAGTTAACTAAACAGGAGGCTAACTTAGCTCCCCGATAAATATTATTTGAATTGGCTGTTCCAAATCATATGTAAAGGGGAAAAAACTATGTACGAATCAATTAATGCTAAAAATATTGATCTTGAATTCAATGGTAAAAACATTCTTGATATCAAGGAATTAACCATTTATGAAGGGGAAAGGATTGGACTTATTGGAAAGAATGGCTCAGGCAAAACATCTCTTCTTAGAATACTGGCAAGGGATTTAATATTGTCTGGCTGCGAAGTTACCCATAATGGAAATGTTATAATGATTCCTCAAATTCCCATAGAACAAAGTCAGGAAATTAGCGAATCTAATTATTGGACTTCTTTATGGCAAATCAATTCCAAAAGTACAGATATTATGAGCGGTGGAGAGGAAACTCGCCATAGAATTTCTAAGGCATTTTCAGAGGAAGCAGTATGTATCTTAGCAGATGAACCAACATCACATTTAGATAGAGAAGGAACAGAGCTTCTAATCCAACAGCTAAGTTACTATACAGGTGCTCTTGTTATTATAAGTCACGATCGTTATTTCCTAGATTCCATGGTCCATAAGATTTGGGAAATTAGAGATAACGAAATAGTAGAATATTACGGTAACTATTCAGATTATTTAACTCAAATTGAATTTGAACGTGAGCAACAAGAAAAACAATATGAAATATATCTAAATGAAAGCGAAAGATTAAAGCAATCTATAGAAACTATAAAGAAAAAAGCAAGTAGCCTGCAAACTAAACAAATTGGGAAACCAATGAAAGACAGTAATCAGAAAGCAGGTAGATTAAGTATGCAGAGACCCGTTGGAAGTAAAGAAAAAAGCATGAATAAGGCAGCAAAGAGTATAGAGAAAAGATTAGAATCCTTGGAAGAAGTCAATGCTCCATTAGCACACAGTAGAATATCCTTCAGACAAAGTGAAGCCGTTAAACTATATAATGATTTTCCAATTATGGGAGACAATATTTGTAAATATCTAGGAGATACCCTTATCTTCGACAACGCATCTTTCATGGCTCCCTTAGGGGAGAAAATAGCCATTACTGGTGATAATGGTGTAGGTAAAACCACATTTCTTAAGATGATTTTATCTAATGATGACAGTTTAACAATTTCTAAAAAAGCTAAAATCGGATATTTTAAACAGCAAAATTATAAATCAACCAGTAATGAATCTTTGCTCCAATTTTTATCTCAGGACTCCGACTATAAATCCCATGAGCTAATTGCAATGCTAATCCAAATTGGATTTGAAGTCCAGGATATTAGAAAATCATTAAATCAACTTAGTGGCGGTGAGCTTACTAAATTGATGCTTGTTAAGATGCTATCGGGGCAATACAACATACTCCTAATGGATGAACCTTCCACATTTCTTGACACACAGAGCGTTGAAGCATTAGAATCTATGATGATGACATACCAAGGAACTATTGTATTTGTCTCTCATGATATAACTTTAATAAATAATGTAGCGGATATTATTTATGAAATAAAAGATAAAAAAATAAATAAAATAAAAGCTTAAATATAAATCAAAATATAAACTAGGAGGGTAAGCAATTGTTTTAGCTACCCTCCTTTCAAATATTAGAATTTTAAATTCCTTAGCTTCCTTGTTTAATTTTACTAATATTTTTTATTAGTATAGATATAGTCCCATCAGGGTTATTTATAAATTCAATAATATTCTTATCTCGATAAATATCAACTGGTACATCAAGTTGTATACCACTATCAGTTTTAATCTTATGTACCGTTAATTTCTTTTCTGGTTTTTTCCCCTCTAAATCTACAACCTTATTAACTCCAGCCTCTTCTACTCTTTCTATGTATTCTTTTTTAATATCAGGACTGTTTCTAAACATTGCATTTGCAACGCTTTCTACTTCAATAGTACCACTATCAAGATTATCATAAATAGCCTCTTTAATCTGTGATACTTTCTCAAAATCTTCATCATAGTATCTTTTAGTTATATCTTTAGCTACTTCTCTAATAACCTTAATACTTTCTTTAATAGAAAGGTCTGTCTCGCATTGTAAAAACAACTTAGAAAAATACAATATCTTTTCTCCCTCAATATCGTATTCTCTTTCAAATATCCTTAGTGATAGGTCTTCTAAGTTAATTAATGCTGCTTCAATGTTTTTTTGTGTTTCTGATGGAAACATTACTTTGTTGACAACTATTTTATTTAAGGTTCCATTATCCCCATAATCCACATAATGAGTATATCCTTCTTTGTAGTTAAATTTAATGATAACAAGATAGTTATGCCCTTCAATATTTAGTGAAGCTATTAGTAAATCACCACTAGGTATTTCCATATATCTTAGCATAGTATTATATAGTTTCTCTGCAATAGATATCGTAGTATTGATAAAATCTTCATTTATATTATAGATTAAGTCTTTAAATTTTGAGTCTTCAGCAAATCTCCCAGATTTTACACTTTGATCATTAAATATTCTTTCAATATGTCTTCCTATGAAATCCTGTACTTTTTCATCCTCTAACTCCAAACTCTCTTGAGAGTAAACAGGTAATCCTGAGGTAGAATCAAGTATATGAAGTATAGCATCATTTATTGTTATTTCCAATTGTATTCACTCCTTACTGCAATTAATTATACTATATTTTTCTTAAATATGCGAACTACCAAACGCAAAAAAGACAGGAGAAACGTCCCCATGTCTTTTTTTGTTATTTCATCTTTTTAAAATTTTTCTAGCAAAGGCCAGTAAATCCTCATTAACCTGATTTACTAGAACTACCTTATCTATGGAGTCTCCTAGTTTTTCCTTTAATATACTTTCCACAATCTCCTCAGTTGTAATCTGGGCAGAGGGGCAACCATGGCAATTTCCTGTTAAGATGACCCTAACCACCCTATTCATAACAGAGTTAACTTTTATATCTCCCCCATGAAGCTTAAGCTGTGGTCTAATGAACTCTTCTACCACATCCTCTACTTCATTTAATAAAATATCTTCCAAGGCAAACCCTCCACTAGATTATTTTTCTTATTTATCCTTACTCACATCTACTTGAGCAATTATTCTTGCCATTTCCTTCTTAGCCTCAAGATTTCCTTGACGAGCAATCATTATTCTTTGAGCCTGTGGAGAACCAGCACCATGCATTGATTCCGTTCTATATCCAACTGCAGCAGTACCTAATGTAATATTTTCAATTAACCTTAATACCCTCATACGATTTTCTGTTGAAGTTCCAGTTTTTCCAACTAGGTATTTTTCAACATATTTTCCTATTTCCGGGTCTTTAAAGTCTTTTTCTGATGGCATAGTAACCATCAATCCACCAGCTATATCTTCTGCTAAGCGTGCTATTTCATATGGGAATCGGGTTACATTTTGTTTACATACATTTGCTAATAATAAGTCAATTAAATAGTTTCCAGAATCAGTTTTGCTTCCTTCTGCCGAACAGGCAACAGCACATGCCCATAGAGTTTCATTTAAATGCATCATTTCAATTAACTTATCTTTTATATGACTTGCCTTGTTGGCACCATTATAGTCTGCTGCTAAAGCTGCTGCTCCTATTAGCACATCGCCTACACCTGTCTTACATGCGTAGGATTGTCTATGATATCCTGCAAATCTTTCAACTAACATGCCTGCATATTTGGCTTCCTTACACATAAATACTCTTTCATTTGGTACAAATACATCGTTGAATATAACCAATGCTTCATGACCACCAAAATTAGCATTTCCAAGATCAATATCTGCACCATCTTCAAGTTTTCTTGTATCACAGGATTGACGCCCATAAATCATTATTACACCTTCTGCATCAGATGGTACTGCAAAAGATACTGCATAGTCTTTGTCCTCTTCTTTTAATGCAATTGTAGGCATGATTAGATGCTCATGGGAGTTTATGGCCCCTGTTTGATGAGCCTTTGCCCCTCTAACTATGATACCATCTTCTCTTACTTCGGTAATACGAAGATATAAATCAGGATCTTCTTGCTGTGATGGAGAAAGTCCTCTGTCTCCCTTTGGATCTGTCATTGCTCCATCTACTGTATAATCATTTTCTTGAATGAATTTTAAGTAGTTTACAAATCTCTCATGATAGTTTGTTCCATATTCCTTATCCATTTCAAATGTAGTTGAATAAATTGCATTAAATGCATCCATACCTACACATCTTTGGAAACAAGAAGCAGTTTTTTGACCTAATAATCTTTGCATTTTTATCTTTTTAATTAAATCTTCAGTGCTTTGATGTATATGACAGAATCTATTGATTACCTCTCCTGTTAAATGTGATTTCGTAGTCATTAACTCCTTATATTCTTCTTGCTGGGCTAATTCATAGGTCATTGCAACTGAATTCATAGAAGGTCTGATTATTGGATGATCCACAGGATTTTCAACAAGCTCACCAAATAAATATACCTTTAGATTCATCTTTCTTAAACTTTCTATATACTCCTCCCTAGTCATTAATGCCATTTAAAACATCTCCTTTTAAATATATTTTAATTTTAGAACTTGTCATTAAATCTACTTTCCCATTCCTTTATAAGTTCCTCTCTAAAGTTTGGATGAGCTATATTGATTAAAGCTCTTCCCCTATCCTTTAGGGTCTTTCCCTTAAGGTTAGCCATTCCATACTCAGTAACTATATAATGTACATCGTTTCTTGAAGTAGTAACAGCTGCACCTTCATCTATTAGAGATACTATTCTAGAAACCGTTCCCTTTGCTGCTGTAGAAGGCATTGCTATAATAGACTTTCCATCCTTTGCCATAGAAGCACCGCGAACAAAGTCAACCTGTCCTCCTACCCCGCTGAATTGTTTCTTTCCTACCGAGTCTGAAACCACTTGTCCCATTAAGTCCACTTGTATACATGAATTAATTGATACCATTTTATAATTCTTCATTACTACACATGGATCATTTACATAATCTACTGGATACATCTCTATATCTGGATTATTATTTACAAAATCATATAGCCTTTTTGTCCCCATTAAAAATGTAACTACCATTTTCCCAGGATGCAAAGTTTTCATCTTATTTGTAATTACTCCTGCCTCATAAAGCTCTACAACTCCGTCAGATATCATCTCCGAATGAATACCTAAGTCCTTTTTATCCTTTAAAAATAATAATACTGCATCTGGTATTGCCCCTATGCCTAATTGGAGAGTTGAGCCATCTTCAATTAATGAAGCACAATGCTCTCCTATTGCTCTTTCTATTTCAGATATCTTAGGAGGATTTAAAACAGGAATTGGCATATTTCCTTCAACTATATAATCTATCTCTGATATATGGATCTTTGAATCTCCCATTGTTCTGGGCATTTCTTCATTTATTTGGGCAATTGTTAACTTTGCAGATTTAGCAGCTTCTTTTGTATAATCCACAGATGTTCCTAGACTGCAATATCCATTTTCATCTGGTGTACTAAGGCTTATCAATGCAACATCTACTGGAAGAGTACCATCCCTAAAAAGTCTTGGAACCTCTGAGAAAAAGCAAGGAGTATAATCTGCTCTACCTAAATTAATTGCCTCTCTAGTAGATACACCTGCAAATAAAGCATTATGTCGGAAATGTTTCTCCATGCCTTCTTGTAAGTATTCACCTTTTCCCATTGGGACCATATGAACTATTTCTACATTTTCATACTGAGACTTATTTGCTACCATTGATTCTATTAACAAAGAGGGTTCACCTACAGCATGACCTATGACTACCCTGTCTCCAGATTCTATATGCTTTACTGCTTCTTCCTTAGATACTAGCCTATTGTTATATTCTAATTTCCAATCCATTTAATCACCCCTAAAACAATCTAGCGAAAATCCCTTTTATTTCATCTCTGGATAGTTCTATATAATTATTTGCTAATAATCTTTGTTGTTTTTCAAGTACAGATACTGTAAATTCTTCTATTTCTTCTTCCTTCATACCATATTCCCTAAGTGTTTTTTTAGGAAGCAAATTGTTTAACATCTTTTCAAGTTCATCATATACATCTTCAACTGTAGTTCCTATTAAATCTGCCATCATCTTGTTTACTTCTTTTATCTTGCCATTAGGATTTAATCTGTTATATGTTCTAAATACCTCTACAAAGAATTGATAATTTACTTCTCCATGAGGTACATGATAAGTTCCTCCCACTGGATATGATAGTGCGTGAACTGCACCTACTCCTGTGTTTGCAAAAGCTATACCTGCATAGTTACTTGCAATTAGAAAATCCTCTATTACTTCTATTCTATAGTCTTGTCCTTTTTCAATAATATCCAGATATCTCTTCATTATGATTTCAATTGCTTTTATACTAAATAATTCTGTATAGCAATTTGATTTTGGTGATACTAAGGATTCTATTGCATGAATCAAAGCGTCTATAGAACTTGTTACAAAGAATTTATAAGGCAATGTCTTTAACATATCCGGAATTAATATAGCATAATCTGCATATAATTCATCTACTGCTAATCCCATCTTTGTTCCCTTGGTTTTTATTTCAGCTATGGAAATATTAGTAGCTTCACTTCCAGTACCGCAGGTAGTAGGGATTATCATTAACTCCTTCTCCTTTATTAGAGGTATGGTCTTTTCAAATAATTCCAATGTATTTGTTGCATTCTTGATTACAAATAATTTTGCAATATCAATTACAGAACCGCCGCCGATTGCTATTACTCTATTGAAATCAACATCCTTTATATCATTGAATATTTTATCTATCATCTCATCTGAAGGCTCTCCTAAACCATACTTCTCTTGATATACAATATGGCATGGTAGATTTAAATGTCCAAAATAAGGCTGATAAATATATTCGTTGGTTAATACCAAATCCTTTTCAGTTATAGGGAATGCTTCTACAAACTCAGCACAATTATTAAACTTATATATTTGAGGTTTTATAATTAATTGTCTCATAGCTTTTCTCCTTTCTATGCCCAGATTTCTTCATCCGTTGGCGGAGTTATATTTTGTTTTACAAATGCTACTCTTGATACGTTAATTAAATGCTTGTAGTTTAAGTTCTCTGATATACTATTATTTCCCCAAGTTCCACAGCCTAAAGTTGTAGTTGGTGACAGACTATTATACAAAGAGCCACCTGCTGTTGTAGATGATGGTGCATTAACTACTAATCTTGAAACTGTAAGATTAAGTCCTGCATATTTTATATGTTCTTGATTGTTTGAGTGAATTACAGTTGTATGTCCCTTTCCTTCTAACTCAAGATTAGTTTGAGCAATTTCTACGGCTTCTTCAAATGTATTGTATGGCAGTATTATCATTGCAGGGCACATCTTTTCTTTACAAAGTAAATCTGCTTTTCCAACACCTGTTGGTTTTAACAATATTACCTTAGCTTCCTTTGGTACTTCAACACCTGCTAAATTTGCAACAAATTGTACTGATTGTCCAACTATATCTCCATTTATCATTCCATTTTTAAATAAAACATCTCTAAACTTACTTACAGTCTCTTCATCCCCAACATAGAAAGCTCCATTTGATTCCATTGCCTTCACTATTTCATCATATTTATCTTGAGGTACTATAATAGATTGTTCTCCTGAGCAAATGATGCCATTATCAAATATTCTTCCTGAGATTACCTTTTTAGTAGCTTCCATAAAATCTATGTCTCTGTCCAGAATCACCTGAACATTACCAGCTCCTACTCCAAAGGATGGTTTCCCACTAGAATATGCTGACTTAACCATTGCCATACCGCCTGTAGCTAGAATTACATCAGTTTTTTGCATTAGTTCGTTTGTTAATTCAATTGATGGTTCTTCTATAATTTGAATTAAATTGTTTGGTGCACCTAGTTTTTTAATTTCCCTATTCATCAGTTCTACTGCATGAGTACTACATCTCTTCGCCCTTGGATGAGGAGCTACTATAATTGCATTACCACCTTTTAATGCAAACATTGCATTACACATAGGAGTAACGATTGGATTTGTAGTAGGGGTAACAGCACAGACTACTCCTATGGGCTTAGCTATAGAAATCAACCCATTTTCAATATCTTCATCGATTATACCTATAGACTTTTTTCCCTTTAAACTATTCCAAATGGTTTTGGATTTGCCCCTGTTCTTAGCTACTTTATCCTCATATACTCCCATTCTTGTTTCTTCTACCGCTTCCTTTGCTAAAACCTCAGCATTATCATAAATTACCTTACCCATTGCCTTTACAATGTCATCCACCTGCTCTTGAGTGAATTTTTCAAATACCCTTTGAGCTTCTCTTGCCTTTTCTACCATTATGTCTATAGCTGTTTTATTCACCAAACCATCCCTCTTTTCTTATTATTTTAAAATAGATAACATTGCAAGAAATATGCCATTATAAAATATTTGTGAAAGTTTTCCATCACCTCTATTTTGCTCGTTAAATAATTAACTTTCTTAGTCAAAAAATATTCCCTTTAGAATTGTTGCATTATTGCATCATTTCCATTGGGAATTTTTAAAGTTTTTTTGATTTATCGACTTAAATATGGACTTCTCTTTTATCATTCTTTTATTATTCTTTTGTTACGCTTTTGCAACAAATTGCATTTTTGCAACAATTATTTATACTTCTGTCTTTTTCGTACAAAAGTTGCAGGATCTATTTCTAATGCCTTGGCAGCATCTCGCACGTTGCCATAGGTGTTAAATGCTATATTTAGCAAATGTCTTTCTACCTTATTCAAGGCTTGTCTCAACGGTACTATCTCGTCTTCATTAATCATATTCTGTTCTTTGTCAAATGCCAATATGTTTTTAGGAAGATCAACCTTGTTAATTATATCTTTTTCCGACATTACCATTATTCTTTCAATAATATTTCTAAGTTCCCTTACATTTCCTTTCCATTCATAGGTATAGAGGATTTTTAATGCTTCACTTGATATTACTTTATTAAAGTTATATTTTTTATTTAATTTATTGAGAAAATAATGTATAAGGGGAATAATATCATCTCTTCTATCTCTTAGAGGCGGTATAGTAATAGGAACTATATTTAGCCTATAATACAGGTCTTCTCTAAAAAGCTTTTCATTTACCATTTCCTCAAGATTCCTATTAGTTGCTGCTAAAATCCTTATGTCTACAGTTATCTCCTCTACTCCACCAACTCTAGTAAATTGTCCATCCTGAAGAACCCTTAGAAGTTTTACCTGCATATCAAAAGGCAACTCTCCTATTTCATCTAAGAATATTGTTCCCCCATCGGCAGCTTCAAACAAACCTATTTTGCCGTCTTTACTTGCTCCTGTAAAGGCCCCTTTCTCATATCCAAATAACTCAGCCTCTATTAATGTTTTGGGTATAGATCCACAATTTACCTTTATAAATTGCTTATTCTTTCTATTACTATTTTTATATATTAATTTTGCTATTTCTTCCTTACCTACACCAGTTTCTCCCGTTATCAACACAGTTGTATCAATAGGTGCTACTCTGATTGCCATTTGGATTATATCAAGCATCTTCTTATCTTTAGCGATTAAATCATTGTTCTTTAACAGTTCTATTTTCATAGCTTCTAGTTCTACAGAATATTTCTTAGTGAGGTTTTCCTTTTCATCTAATTTTTCTTTTAGCTCATATAGCTCAGTAATATCTCTTACATTTGTAACTACCATTGTGATATTCCCTGTACAGTTAAATACAGGAGTTGATGTGACTAATGCTTTTTTCCCAGTCTTAAAGTTTTGTTCAATAGTAATTACCTTTTTTTCTTCTAATACTAGTAAGGTTGCAGACTTAGATATATATCCTTCTTTTACAAGGTCATTCATATTACGTCCAATTAACTCTTCAACTTTTATACCAGCAATTCTTTCATAAGCCTTATTTACCATTATTGTATTAGCTTCTCCATCAGTTATATAAATTCCATCATAAGATGAGTCCAATATATCCCTTATTCTTATATGTAAACCTTCTTCAACAAACAAAATACTCACCCCTTTGTGCATTAATTATATTATATTTTAACATAAATACTAGCCATCTATAGATAATAAATTGCCTAGAAAATTTCTAGGCAATTTATTTAAAACATCGACTGGTATATTAAGTTGTATATCCTGCCTTTATTTTCCTAATAATTCTTTTATCTTAATGGCTATTTCTAGATTTAATCTATGGTTTGGATCCTCTAAATCCATTCCTGTAATTTCTCTGATGCGAGTAACCCTATATAAAATAGTATTATAGTGAGCAAATAACTGCTCTGATATTCTGGTTAGATTCCCATTGTTTTTAAAGTATACATCTAAAGTCTTGACTAGTTCTGTAGACTTTTTTCTGTCGTAATCTACCAATGGCTTTAATGTAGAATTATAGAAATCCTCCAATTCATCTGATAAGGAATCCTGTGATAGAATTTTAAATATTCCTAATTCATCAAAGGTGACTATCTCCTTAGTTGTAATAACCTTTCCTATCCTTACAGTTCTAACAGCATCTTGAAAGCTTTTATCTACGTTATTTAAACCCTTATATATTCTTCCTACACCTATTTTTACATCTAAGCCATTACATTTATTGGAAATACATTCAACAATCTTTTGATTGAAGTCTTTTATTCTATTAGAAATTTGTTTTTTATCCTGAAAGCTTAATAGGATTTGTACTCCATTAACCTTGGTAGATACTATTCCTTCTAAGTTTAAATACCCCATTAATTCTTCTATAATATGGACTATTGGATTTATAAAATCCTGTATGTAATCAATTAATACATCTGTTTCATTTGTCTCATTTTTATGTTTGAAGCTTATTACCTCTATAACATAATAGCTATCCACTTGAAGGTTAAAAAACTTAGCTCTATCTAAGGCCTTTTTCTTCCTTTTAGTATCTATTGAGATTAAGTCTTCAAAGAACTCTGATCTATATCTTATTTCTACTTCCTTAACAGATAATTCCTGTAATATGGAAAGTGCTATAGTAGTCGATGCTGATTCAATTATAGCTAAGTCAAAGCCTCCTAAGGGCATATCCGTACTCCAAGTAAATAGATGACCATATATATGGTCCCTTAGTACTATTGGCATAATCATCCTTTTAATATATTTTCCGTTAATAAGCACCTTATCTTCAACTAATTTCTTCAACTTATTCTTTCCATTGATGGGTTCATAGAATTCCTTTACTTCTTGGATTAATTCCGAATTATATGTCTCGCTTGTTCCATTAACACATTCTATAATTTCATTTGAAAAGCTTAAATGAAGAATTACAGGATTTTTAATATTTTCCTGAACTATTTGAGTCAAGTCCTCTAATCCATTTCCATCTAACATAGCACTCATTAACCGTTCATGAACTTTTTCAATTCTTTCTAGTAATGATGCCTGCTTGTTAAATATTTCCTTAAAAGTAGACATCATTATATCTGATAGAGGAATTGAATAATGTATATCTATTATAGGAAAGCTTAAATCATTGGCTAGATCAAGTATATCCGGTGAAAGAGCCTCTAGATAGGGAGAAATCTTTATACCAATACCTGCTAATCTCTTCCTTGCACATTCCTTTATAAGCTCTTTTTGAGCCTCTATATTATCCTGTTTAAACGAATAAGCAGTAGTAAGTAGAAATTCACCTTCTTTAGTCCACTCTAATATATCAGGATCTGCCATTATATTTACTCTAGATATGGTATTTCTAGCTCCTCTAAATCCTGCTATTAAGCTACAAGATTTCATTACATCAAGTCTAAGCATGTCCTCGATACTGATGCCATTTTGTCTAGCCATAGATAACAACTCCTTTTGAAACCAGCAGGAGATAGAAAATCTCCTGCTGGTTATAATAATTAACTATTCATTATCAATACTTCTTACTCAACTGTAAAGGGCTCTGCAATTTTTCTTCCCTGTACATATCTCTCCATTATTTGTCTATCATCACCTATATAAACGAATTTTTGAAGTCTTTCCTCTATTGATAAATCATTTATATCAGATAAATTGCTATCGTCTATTACTAATGCATCGAAATCATAACCCTTTTCAAAGCTTCCTACCTTACCAAAGAAGCTGCCTCCACCTTTTGTACCCAAGAAAAATCCTTCACTAAATGTAAGTGGTACTAATTCTTTGTTTGTGTTTAACCAAGCCATCTTAGAGGCCTGGATAGTAGCTGCTATAATACTTAGCATACTTAGACTATTTCCACCAGAAATGTCAGATGCCAATCCTACTGACACTCCCTTATTTAAAAATCTCCTAACAGGCATTATACCGCTAGATAGATTATAGTTTGAATAAGGACAATGAGCTGCATAAACTCCGTTCTTAGCCATTAAATCTATCTCTTCATCCGTATTATATATACAATGGGCCATTATAGTATTCGTTTGGCCAAATAAATTGAAGTCATCATAAACTGAAGCATAGTTTTTAGAGTCTGGGAACAGTTCTTTAACCCAAATAACCTCTGATGTATTCTCATTTAAATGAGATTGAACTGGTACTTTATAATCAACAGCTAAGCTTCCCAAGCTCTCAAGCAACTCTTCTGAACAGGTAGGTATAAACCTTGGTGTAATAATAGGTTTAACTAATGAAGATTTATCGGCATATTCCTTTAATATCTCTTCTGTGTCAAGTATTGATTTCCTAGTATTTTCCGTAAGATTTTGGGCCGTATTTTTATCCATATTAACTTTTCCCACATATGCCCCCAGGCCTGAGTCTATAAACATATCTAATAAAAGCTTAGTACTTTCCTTATGGATACTTGAAAAAACAACAGCTCTAGTTGTCCCAAGTCTCCACAATTCTTTAATAAGTTTGGAAAACACTTTTCTAGAATAATCTAAGTCATTATACTTTCCTTCCTCAGGAAATGTATAGATTTCAAGCCAAGGAATCAGTTCCTTATCCATTCCTAACCCCCTGTTAGGATATTGAGGAGCATGAAGATGTAGATCAATAAATCCCGGTATAATTAGCTTATCAGAAAAGTCTGAAATTGTATAGTCTTTGTAAGATTTATCTAATTCTTTGCAAATATCTACTACTTTCCCATCTTCTATTACTATGTATGAATTCTCATGAGTTTCAAATCTGTCTTTTGTAGGTGTAAAGGCTATATTACCCTTCAACGCTATTTTACTCATAATCCATCTCCCCTTATATTATTATCTAGGTTTTTTTATATATAGACCATCATATTTTTCATCTATATTATAATATTATCTAGATAACAATCATATGTAGATAAACTACAAATTTATTCCTCCCAATCTAGAGCTCTTTCCACAGCCCTTTTCCAACCATGATAGAGTTTATTTCTTTTTTCATCATCCATATTAGGATAAAATTTCTTTTCTATATTCCAGTTATCAGATATCTCTTTTTTATCTCTCCAATATCCTACTGCAAGTCCTGCTAAATAAGCTGCACCAAGGGCTGTTGTTTCTGTTATCTCTGGTCTCTCTACTGTCACTCCCAATATATCTGCCTGAAACTGCATTAAAAAATCATTCTTAACTGCACCACCGTCAACCTTAAGGGATTGAAGTTTAATATTTGAATCCTCTTGCATAGCCTCAAGGACATCTCTTGTTTGATATGCTATGGACTCAAGGGTTGCCCTTATTATATGCTCTCTTGTAGCCCCTCTAGTAAGTCCCACTATACTTCCTCTAGCATACATATCCCAATATGGTGCACCCATACCTACAAAGGCTGGAACCACGTATACACCATTGGAGTCTTTAACCTTAGTTGCATAATACTCAGATTCATCAGCTGTTCTAATAATCTTAAGTTCATCTCTTAGCCATTGTATAGAGGCGCCTGCCACAAATATACTCCCTTCTAGGGCATATTCCACTTTCCCATCTACACCCCAGGCAATGGTTGTTAATAGGCCGTTTTTCGATGGTACAAATTTTTCACCAGTATTCAATAACATAAAACATCCAGTGCCATAGGTATTTTTCGCCATGCCTTCCTCAAATGAGTTTTGTCCAAATAATGCAGCCTGCTGATCTCCTGCAACACCAGATATTGGTATTTTAGCACCGCCAAATGTATATTCATCTGTATATCCATATATTTCTGACGAAGGTCTTACCTCTGGTAGCATACTAGTTGGTATATCTAATACCTCTAGTAGTTTTTCATCCCATTTTAATTCTTTTATATTGTATAACATTGTTCTAGAGGCATTTGAATAATCAGTTATATGTACCCTCCCCCTAGTTAAATTCCATATAAGCCAAGTATCTACCGTACCAAATAATAAATTACCTTCTTCCGCTAATTTTCTTGCACCATTTACATTATCTAGTATCCATTTAATTTTCGTGCCTGAGAAATAAGCATCTAAAACTAATCCCGTATTATCTCTAATGTATTCTTCCATTCCCATAGCTCTTAGAGCATTACAGATATCTGCCGTACGTCTACATTGCCAAACTATTGCATTATATATTGGCTTACCCGTATTCTTATTCCAAACTATTGTAGTTTCCCTTTGATTTGTAATGCCTATTGATGCTATTTCACTGGGTCTAATACCTGCTCTTTCCAATACCTCTCTAGCAACACCTGACTGAGTCCCCCATATTTCCATAGGATCATGCTCTACACATCCAGCCTTAGGATAAATTTGGTTAAATTCCTTTTGTGCCTTAGCTATAACTCTTCCGTATTTGTCAAATATAATAGCCCTAGAACTAGTAGTACCCTGATCAAAGGCCATAATATATTTTTTATCCATAGAAACACCCCTAGTTATATACTTTATTACATTATACCATTGTTTAATTATTTTACTCTAAATATATCAGTCTCTCTGGAAACCCCTTGGAAATATTATACACAAATACCATGTATTGAGGGTTTATTTGCTCCTTATACTAATGATATACTTTTAAAAAATTCAATTTGTTACAAATTGATTACATTTTATGAAAGGAGGCAAGTCAAGGAAGGCAAATTAACTCAAATTTTCAAGGAGGACAGAATATTATGAAGAAAATGTTTACAAGAAAAAGAAAGGTAATTTACTCATTGCTAGCCGCCACAGTACTTAGTTCATCTGCAGCTAGTGCTGCAGGCTTTAGCTTAACAAACTATGATTACAATTCACTTTATAATAATTATGGAAGAGGATATACAATAAACTACAATTATAACAATAATTCAAATACACAACAAAATACAGTAGTTAACCAATATCCTGTATGGACTTGGACAGTAGTTACTACTAAACCAGTAACTAGACCTGGAAATGTTATAACACTTCCTAAACCAAGTACACCTACAACACCAACTACACCAACAAAACCTAGTAATCCAGATCCAATTAAACCAACTGAGCCTACTACACCTACAAACCCTAAACCAACTACTCCACCTGCAACTGAAACACCATCAGTATCAGGATTATCAGCTATAGAACTGGAAGTAGTAAGACTGGTTAATATTGAAAGACAAAAAGAAGGTTTACAACCTCTTCAGGCAAGTAGTGAACTTTCAAATGTAGCTAGAATGAAGTCTCAAGATATGGCAAATAAAAATTACTTTAGCCACACTTCTCCTACTTATGGTTCACCTTTTGATATGATGAAGCAATTCGGCATTAAATATAATACTGCAGGAGAAAATATTGCAAAAGGTCAATTAACTGCCCAATCAGTAGTTACTGCATGGATGAACTCATCAGGACATAGGGCAAACATAATGAATCCTAGCTTCAATAAAATTGGTGTTGGTCATTATAAGTCAAGCAATGGTACAAACTATTGGACTCAGATGTTCACAAATTAATTAGATAATCAAAATATAATTTTTAATATATAGTATTTGTGGTATAATAATAGTTAGCCTTCTCTTTTGAGAAGGCTAACTATTTTATTATGTAGGTGAGAAAATGAATAAAGAAAACGAAAGACGAAAATTATTGGGAGAGGAACCTATCGGAAAATTGTTGATTAAATTTTCCCTACCTGCAATTACTGGAATGATAGTCAATGCACTATATAACGTAGTGGATAGAATATTCATAGGTAAGGGTGTAGGTGATCTTGCTATTGGTGGTTTATTTATCGGCATGCCAATTTCTTTGATTATCATGGCTTTTGGTATGTTAATAGGTATAGGTGGAAATACATTAGTATCCATAAAGCTAGGACAAAATCGTAGAGAAGAAGCAGAGAGGGTTACTGGAAACTCATTTATCCTCTTAGTAATAACATCTCTATTTATATCTGTATTTGGACTTATATTCTTAAAACCTATGTTAAATGCCTTTGGTGCATCTCCTTCAAACTTCCAATATGCCTATGATTATATGCAAATAATCTTAATTGGAGCACCACTTCAAGCCATCGGCTTTGGGATGAACAATTTTATTCGTGGAGAAGGCAGCCCTACTATTGCAATGAAAACCATGTTAATAGGTGCCATTGCAAATACTATTCTTGACCCTATATTTATCTTTGGGTTGAATATGGGTGTAAAAGGAGCTGCTTTTGCAACTATTATTTCTCAGGGCTTATCTGCAGCATGGGTTATGAGATATTTCTTTGGTGGAAAAAGCATGTTAAATATTAAGAAGGAATATTTAATACCTAAACTAGAAATTGCAAAAGACATAATAGCAATTGGTCTTGGACCATTTAGTATGCAATTAGCTGGGAGCCTAGTAACTGTTCTATTAAATAATAGTTTAAAAACTTACGGTGGAGATTTAGCTAACTCAAGTATGGCTGTTATAAACAGTGTAGCAATGATGGTAATGATGCCGGTATTTGGTATCAATCAAGGTTCTCAACCTATAATTGGATTTAACTATGGCGCTGAGAAATATGAAAGAGTAAAGGAAACCCTCAAATATGCCATCATAGCTGCAACCACTATAACTACTATAGGATTTTTGTTAACTCAACTCTTCCCTGTATGGCTGTATCAGCTTTTTATTAGTAAGGAAGGAAATATTGCAGAAATCTCTAGAATTGGTGTACCAGGAATGAGAATATATCTATCTATGTTTCCTATAATAGGCTTTCAAGTTGTTAGTTCTAACTACTTCCAAGCCACTGGGAGACCAAAGCATGCTATGTTACTTAGCTTATCCAGACAGGTATTAGTTCTTATTCCAGCTCTTATAATCTTACCAAGATTCTTTGATTTAACAGGAGTTTGGTTGGCTGGGCCAACAGCAGACTTTATCGCTTCTATAATTACTGCATATTTTGTAATTAGAAGTGTAAAAAATCTCGGTCATGAAAAAAATGTAAACATAAAGGATATTATAGAAGAAAATTAGGACCTAAAGATTATTAGGTCCCTTTATTATATCTATGAAGTTTTTAGTCATTCTAGCTGTAAATCCCCATATAACATAATCTTTATAATGATAAAACATAACAGAATGTTTTCCACTTCTCCAATTATAATCCCTTCCATTAGGTATTAGATTATATGGAAATTCGTCGTTTAATACTGTCTTTAAATCTAAATAATAAATATCAGGCTCATTATTTAGAAAAAAATCTAATGGAACTGTGAATATATGATCTACTTCATCATGATTTGGTACTATATTATCCACATTTATTCCAGAGATTGTGCCTAAAAAACAGTGGATAGTTATATTGGCATAGGAAACTAAATAATCTAATTCTCCAATTATACTTATGTTGTCTCTCTTGATATTTAACTCTTCCATAGTTTCCCTTATGGCTGCTTCTTGAAAGGTTTCATTGTCTTCTACCTCACCCCCGGGAAAGGATATTTCTCCAGGTTGATTGTTTAAATTTTTAGATCTAAGTTCATAGATTATCCCTAATCTATTATTGCTTTCAATAATTGGTATAAGTACAGAATAATTCCTCTTTATATCTATTGGTCTAGGAATCCTATTATTTACTATTTTCCTTATCTTCTCTATATCCATCCTATTTCCCCCTTTTTATAATATCAAATAAATAATAAAAATGGTGTTAGGTCATAAAAAAAGAGGTCTAATTAGACCCCTTTTAATTATAGCAAACTTTCTCCCTCATCCCAATCTACTGGACAAAGTCCACCTGTTTTTAGAGCTTTAAGTACTCTTATAGTTTCATCAACTGATCTTCCAACATTTAGATCATGAATTACTGAGTATCTAACTACTCCCTCAGGATCTATTATAAATAACCCTCTTAAGGCAACTCCTTCTTCCTCAATTAGCACTCCATAGTCACTGGATACTTTCTTTGTTATATCAGAAGCCATTGGGAAATTTACTTTACCTAAGCTTGAATTAATCCATGCCTTATGTGAATGTTCACTATCTATAGATACAGCTAATACTTCTGCACCTTCCTTTTTGAAATCATCAATTCTCTTGCTATAACCTGTAATCTCTGTAGGACATACAAAGGTAAAATCTAGTGGATAAAAGAACATAACTAACCATTTACCCTTGTAATCTGACAAGCTAACTTCTCCAAAGTTACATCCTTCTCCATCACAAGTTTTCATCTTAAAATCTGGTGCTTTTTTCCCTACTATTCTGTCCATTTCTTACCTCCATATATTTATCATTTTGTTTTTGATTTAATTATCAATCAATTTATTTATATCCAATTTTATATAAAATAAACATGATATTGATAATTATTATCATTTGATTGTTAAATCTTTTATACAAAAAGGAGAGGTTTAATCTCTCCTACTAAAAATAATATCTGCAATATGAAGTAATACATCATCTTTATTAATAATTGGTAATATATCTACCTTTTCTATTAATTTGTCTAGTTTCCTTACTTCCTCTTTATCCTTCACAATATTCTTATCTTCTACCTCTGATAATAGTTCCTTAAATGTATATATGTTAAATCTTTCTACTTCTAAATTCTCTGCCTTTTTTTCCAGTAAATACATCAACAATTCTTCATAAGTACAACTTTTTCCTACAGAGAGCATGGAGCATATCTTAGGTATAATGTTTTCTAATAAGGATCTCCTATAGGGAGCTTCAGGAAGCTTTAGTATCTTTTCCATCTTCCTTACTTCTTCTTCAGGTATTTTAAGTAAAAAATCTAGATAATAATCTTGATCTTCCTTTGGAACTATATAGTACTTATTTCCTTTTAATCCCTTTAAGGCCCTTATTCCATCATAATACCCAAGCTGTATATTATTCCTGGCCCTATTTCCATCATATTCAAAGGATCTACCTATGCTATCAGAAGGAGATATAAGAATAGAGTTAGTACCCTTTAAATCAAGTCTTTTAGTAAATCCCATTGCATGGGTTCTCACAAGAATCAAATCCTTATACCCTCTGTCTATAAGCATTTTAAAGGGAAGATTATCATAAAATCCTCCATCCAGATACAATCTACCTTTTGGACCCTCAGCTTTAAAAAATGGCAAATACGCGCTTGCCATTAGATATTCCTTTAGCTCTCCTTTTGGTATATCTTCTTTAAACATATATAAAGGTTTTAAGGGACTCAAATTTATAGTAACCATACCAAAATCCATATTAGACTTTCTAATCTTCTCCTCATCTATATACTCATCTAATAAACCCTTCAAAGGTGCTATATCAAATCCTCCAGTTCCTATTATGCTTTTTATTTTGTCCCTAAGAAAGAATAAATCTTCTTTTGCTAATTTTAGCTGCATAATTTTATCTATTTCATCATCATCTACATCAGCTACCATAGAATAGGTGATCTGGTTCCAAAGTTCATAGCATTTATCATAGTCATTTTGCACAATCATTGCTCCATTTAGAGCTCCTATGGATGTACCCACAACTCCTCTTAGTTCAACTCCTGATTCTTTTAAGGCTTTATAAACACCTATATGGTAGGATCCCTTTGCTCCTCCACCCTCTAAAACTAAGCCATACATAACTACAACACCTCTTTGATACTACTTAATTTTTATTAGTCCATTCTTATCTATAATAGTTTTAAAATCTTTGGAAATTGTATTCATGTATTTTATTTTTTCATCTATTTTCCCATCAGGTATAGGTCTTCCTCCAACTATTGTACAAGGTATAATCTTGATATTATCTATATCTTTACCTATTAAGTTAATTTGCCCTATAATAGTATTGGCTGTCATTTCACTTTTTGTACCAAAGACGAAATTTCCTAGACTATAAAATATAGGCTTTTCTTTATATATTTCAATACCCTGTAATACATGGGGATGATGCCCCATTACAATATCAACCCCTGAATCTACTAATCTTTTAGCTAGGTCCATTTCTTGTTTTCTTGGAGTAGTACTAAGCTCAACTCCCCAATGTATAGATAATACCAGTATGTCTACCTCTTTTTTCATCTCTGTTACTCTTTTTAATACTTCTTCCACATGAGGCTCATAGGCTCCTACAATTCCTGGTCTTTTATCTGTAGCATACCATTTTACATCAGGAACTACTCTAGTAAAGGCTAAAACTCCTATTTTAACTCCATTTTTTTCTACTATAGTGCCTTCCATGGCCTCTTTTTTATTCTTTCCACCACCTACTCTTTTTATTTCAGATTTATCTAGATGGTTTAAGGTATCTAAAAATCCATCATGACCATAGTCTAAGGAGTGATTATTAGCTAATGCAACTATGTCTATACCTGCTTCTCTCATGGCTATTAAATTCTTAGGATCTGCTTTAAAATTAAATTGTTTATCAGGCCATTGTGTACCATTCATTGTAACACTGGTCTCAAGATTCCCTATAGTAATATCATCTGTATTAAAATAATCCTTTACCATTTCCCAAGGGTATTCTATCCCATTTTTATTTATTTGAGCTCTTACACTACCATCCATCAACATATCTCCTACTATTGATATGGTTGTTTTTTCTTTAGTTTCTACGGTTTCTATAACTCTTTTTTCTGCCACACTTATTTGGTGTTCTGTTACCTCCTCAGATTTCATAGGAAGTATGCTTGAAAACATGGTTAATAAGAATAATAAATATAACCCCTTGCTCATTGAACCCCTCCGATTATTTTAGTCTAAAACTGAAGTACAATTTGGACATCTTGTTGCATCTTTGTGAATCTCTGTATAACAATATGGACAGTTTTTTGTAGTAGGTGCAGCTGCTTCTGCTACTGCTTCTTTTCTTTTGAATCTATTTAACTGTCTAATGACGATAAATATAGAAAAAGAAATAATTAAAAATTCAATAATAGTATTAATAAATATTCCATAATTTAATGTTGGAGCTCCTACTGCTTGGGCATCAGCTAAGGATAGATAATCCTTACCATCTAAACTAATAAATAAGTCCGTGAAATTTACATTTTTAATTAATAATCCAATTACGGGCATTACCATATCATTTACCATAGATGTGACTATTTTACCAAAGGCTCCACCTATAATTACCCCAACTGCCAAGTCTATTACATTTCCCTTTACTGCAAAGTTTTTAAATTCCTTTAACATATTTTTCCCTCCTTTAATTTTATCTAGAATATACCCTTATTTTATAATAAAAAACAAACCCTTGCAAATCAAGACTTATATACTATTATATAGTATTCATTATTATATTATCCTTTTGCAATGGTCGTATCCTTTAAAAAAATTAATAAACCATAATTTTATATGATATAATATTAAATTAATAAGTTTTAAAGTTAGGAGGAAATTAAATGGAAAGACGCAAATCCTGGAAGGAATATTTTATGGAAATTACTGAATTGGTAGCCACCCGTTCCACTTGTGATAGAGCATTTGTAGGCTGTCTATTAGTCAATGACGATAACAGAATAGTATCCAGTGGATATAATGGCTCAGTTACAGGAAATCCCCATTGTGATGATGTGGGGCATACTATGAGAGATGGACATTGTATAGCTACTATCCATGCTGAAATAAATGCATTATTATATTGTGCAAAGGAGGGCATTTCCGTAAAGGGATGTACAGCCTATGTAACACATTTCCCTTGCTTAAATTGTACCAAGGCATTGATACAAGCTGGGATCAAGCATATCTATTATAAGAACGATTATAGAATAGATGATTATGCTATAGAATTACTTAATAAAAATAGGATTGGATTCGAAAAAATCAGTGAATAACTAATAATTAATAGTGAATAACGGAAAAACAGTTAATAACTAATAGTGAAAAATTTAAAACTTCAAGCTTCCAATTTAAAAACTTTTCACTATTCGATTTTTGCCATTAACTGTTTTTAACTATTCACTCTTCACTTTTCACTGAATTATTGCTTCTTTAGCCAATTTATCTGCCTCTTCGTTATATTCTATTCCAGAATGGGCCTTAACCTTAATAAATTTCACATTTAACTTATCCTTTATGGAATCATAGAATTTTTTATAGGCTTTGGTTCCATCTTTGTTGGTCTTCCAGTTCCCCTCTGCCCAATCTCTTATACCAGTATAATCAAAATGTAGATATAGTGTATCTTTTCCCTTCACCATGGCTAACTCCATAGCTACCATGGCGCCTTTTATTTCTCCAGATACATTTCTCATCTCAGCTAAATCCTTATTATCCTCTCGTCCGCTATAGGTTTCCTTTCCGTCATTGGTGATAAATACAACTCCATAGCTATATGTCCAATTATTTATATCAAAACTACCATCTACATAAGCGATAGCTTCATTTTCTTTTAATCCTTTTTCATCTAATATATCTATTTCTTCCTTACCTTTATCTATAAAGGTCAATGCTTCTTCATATGTAGAAAACTTTTTATATTCTGCCCCTTTATATCCCTTCACCTGTTCCTCACATTTCCCCCAAGTTTCGTATATACCAGGAGTCTTTCCTTTCCTTACTGCATAGTAAAACTTCGCCATTACTTCACCTCTATTTATATAATAAAGCAATTATACCATAAAATACTCTTTTTAATTCTCAAATATTTTTTATGATGTCTAAATTTATCAATAATTAAGCTTTTTTATTAACAAAGTAATATAATAGGTGGTATAATATAGTAGATAATAAAGCTTAAGGAGGGTTTACGATGGATATTAATGTAATTGGGGTACCACTAAGTTATGGTTGTGATAGAGAAGGTGCAAATTTAGGTCCTGATACACTTAGAAAAAATGGACTTATAGATATTATTAAAAAGAATGGACATACTGTCTATGATATGGGAGACATACATGTTCCAGCTATATCTAAAGAACTTAAATATCACGATCATCCCAAGATGAAATATCTTCATACAATAACTGACATCAATACCAATTTAGCTAACAATGTATACTGTTCCCTTAAAGGACAAGGTTTTCCATTTATAATAGGTGGAGATCATGCTCTAGGTATGGGTAGTATTGCTGGCGCAAGTAAATTCTTTAAGGAATTGGCTGTAATCTGGATAGATGCTCATGGAGATATAAACACCTATGAAACTTCACCTTCAGGAAATATTCACGGTATGCCACTTGCTGCATCAATGAATATTGGATACACAAGCCTTACAAATATTTACTATGAAGGACAAAAGGTAAAGCCTCAAAATGTATATATTCTTGGTGGTAGAGATATTGATCCAGGTGAATTCGCCCTAGCAGAAGAACTAAACCTTAATTTGTATACTATGGAAATAGTAAGAGAAAGAGGCTTGGATAATGTTTTAAAAGAAATAATTGAAAAAATCAAAGCTTCTAATGTAGATGGTGTTCATCTAAGCTTTGATATAGATGTTCTTGATCCGACCCTTGTACCAGGTACCGGAACCCCTGTAGTTGGTGGTTTTTCTATGGATGAGGGAAAAGAAGTCTTTACAACTCTATTAGGTGAGAAATTTGTTACTTCTATGGATTTTGTAGAGCTAAATCCAGTTATTGATCATGAGGATGGAAGAACTACTAAAAATTGTATAGAAATGTTGGAACATATATTTAAGACAATGCAATAAATCGGCAGGAAAAATTTATGGAAAATAAGACTTTTTTAGTTATACGATATTTAACTAATTTTATAATAATACTGGGAATTACCTTTACTGAAAACTATAACTTAAATTTCTTAGCTGTTGCATCGATTTTGCTTTTTATTATAAATACTCAGCTACGTTATTTTCTATTTAGGGACAAACTTGTCCCTGTTTTTATATCTATAATGGTTGATTTTATCTTTGGATATATATTATATGAAAATTATGATGGTCTACTCCTACCTTATTTTATCATAGGAATAATAGATAGCTTCTTTATAGTAGAAAATCCTAGTAAATATTTTCTTAGCTTTCTTGGGATATTAATCTTTTTATACTCAGGAAGTAATCTTCCATTTAATGAATTATTGTCCTATATAATTGCAATCATAGCCTTGAGTCTAGTTTCATCTATTATAAAAAAGGAGCAAAATAGAACCCTAAAGGCAGAAGATCTTTACCATAGGCTTAGAAAATCAGAAGATGAATTGATTAAAACAAATCAAGAATTAGAAGTCTATGCAGATTCTATTAAAGAATTATCTATACTTAAGGAGCGAAACAGAATATCTCGAGAAATACATGATAGCGTAGGACATAGTCTATCTACTATTATAATTCAGCTAGGAGCCATTGAAAAAATTGCTAAAACAGATGGAGAAACTGCCTCTCTAATGGCTTCAAATCTTCGAGAATTCTCCAGAAATGGTCTTGAAGAAATTAGAAAGGC
Source organism: Bacillota bacterium (assembly GCA_023388495.1). GTDB lineage: Bacteria > Bacillota > Clostridia > Tissierellales > Tissierellaceae > Tissierella. Next base: position 55,744 of record JAEWGC010000008.1, read on the forward strand.
CCTAAGAGAGCTTAAACCTAAGGAATTTAAGGAATATGAAACATTACTAGCTATAGAGGAATTAATTAAAGATTTTAGTAAGCTAACGAGCATTGATGTAAAGCTAGGATTTTCTAAGAATAAGTGGCAGCTAGATGAAAATTCATCCTTAGTTTTATATAGAACCATACAGGAATTTCTATCTAACTCCCTAAGACATGGAAAAGCCACTAAAGTTAGTATATTTATGCACTTTAATATGAAGGAATTAATCGTTACTATGCAGGATAATGGTATTGGAGTAGATGAAATAACCCCTGGCTTAGGACTTACTAGTATATATGAAAGAGTAAAAGAGCTTGGGGGAAATCTGAGTTATGAAAGCAAAGAAGGAAAGGGATTTCTACTTAGGGTAGTTTTAAAATCTAGGAATAATTAAAAGTGATGAGGTAAACTATGGAAAAAATAAGAATTGCTATTATTGATGATGAAAAGTTAATAAGAGAAGGACTTAAAATTATTTTATCCACTTATAAGGATATAGAAGTCATCTCCATGGGTGAAAACGGATATGAAGCCTTAGACATTTGTGAAATGGATGAGATTCATTTAGTTCTAATGGATATTAGAATGCCTATATGCGATGGGGTACTAGGCACTAAACTTATAAAAGATAAGTTTCCTAATATTAAGGTTCTTATCTTAACTACATTTAAGGATATAGAATATATACAAGAAGCTCTTAAAAATGGAGCCTCCGGATATTTACTCAAGGACAGTTCCTATGATTTAATTTATGAAGGAATTAAGGCAGCAGTCATGGGCAATATAGTCATTCATCCCGATGTTGCAACTAATATCCTCAACTTTACCTCTATTGATAAGGATTTAAAAGAAGTCTGTGAGATGTATAACCTAAACCATAAGGAGTGCGATATTATAAGATATATCGCCGATGGTCTATCAAATAAAGAAATTGGCGAAAAGCTATTTCTTTCTGAAGGTACAATTAAAAATAATGTAAGTACAATTCTATCAAAGCTTAGACTTCGTGACCGTACTCAAATAGTAGTCTTTGCATTTAAAAACAATCTTACTAGGTAGTGACTTTAGTCACTACTTTTTCATTACCTAAGGTAATATGCTTTAACCATTGTTTACCGTATAATAAAAGTATAAAAGGGGGTAGGTTTATATGAATATCATAGAAGTTAAAAATATCGGCAAAAGATTTGATGATAAACTTGTATTAGATAATATTTCTTTTTCTATAGAAGAAGGAGATATCTTTGGTCTGATCGGTCCTAATGGTGCTGGAAAATCTACATTAATCAATATAATGACTGGACTACTGGACGCTAATACTGGTAACATCACTATTGGTGGCTTTGATGTAAAAAAAGAATCTATAAAAGCAAAGGAGTTCTTAGGATTGGTTCCACAGGAGTTAGCCTTAATGGAAACTATATCAGCTTATGATAATCTAGAATTCTTTGGTAGTCTTTATGGGCTCAAGGGAAAACATCTAAAAGAAAGAATCTATTATGCTCTAAATATCACAGGATTAACTGAGAAAAGAAAGGATAAGGTTAAGAAATTCTCTGGTGGAATGAAAAGAAGATTGAACCTTGCTGCGGCTATAATGCATGAACCAAAGATTTTAATTCTTGATGAGCCTACAGTAGGTATTGATCCTCAATCAAGAAATCATATCTTTGAATTTATTAAAGGCGTTAATAAAGAAAAAAACACTACAATACTTTATACTTCTCATTATATGGAGGAAGTAGAGTATCTTTGTAACAACATCTTTATAATAGATGAAGGTAAGGAAATAGCCTACGGCTCTAAGAAAACAGTTAAATCTATGATTAGTAATAACAACAAGGTAAGCCTAAAAGTTGATCCTATTAACAAAGACTTAATTGATGGTATTAAGTTAGTAGACGGTGTAGTTGACTGTGAAGCCACCCATGATGAAATTAATCTATTAGTAGAAAGTGAAAACTTCAAGCTTGAACCATTACTAAAAATACTTGAGATTAACAAGTCTACAATAAAAAATATAAATGTTGATGAGCCTAATTTGGAAGAAGTATTCTTAAGCCTCACTGGCAAGAATCTAAGGGATTAGGGGTGATAGGATGAAATTATTAGCTTTCTTAAAAGTCTCTCTAAAGGGAATTATAAAGGAATTTCCAACCTTTGTACTATCCTATGCCATCTATCCAATAATAATCGCATTGGTAATGGGCTATGTACAAAAGGATATGTTCACTCCAGTAGTAAATGATCCTATCTTCTCTATTATAATAGTAGATGAGGATAATACTAGAGAATCCGAAAATCTAATATCATTCTTAAATAGTGAAGAAATCTCTAAGGTAATGACTGTAAAGTCAAGTGATAGTGAAAAGTTTGATTACACCCTTAGAATTCCAAAGGGATATGAGGATAGCCTCCTAGGTAAAACCTCTGCTTCTGTAAGGGTGGAAGCTGAAGAAAAGTCTCCTACTAGTCTTGGGAATATCTTAGTTAATATAGTGGATAAATATAATAAGGAATTAAGTCAAGGACTTGTTATCCATCAAAATATTGAAAATAAATCTTTGGAAAACAAGGACAGTTTAATTGAAGAAATCAATAGAGTATTAATCAAAGCTTATACAACTGATTCTATTAAAAATAATATTCACAGTGTAAGAAAAAGTCTAAACTCTTATGAATATTATTCAGTTTCTTTCCTAAACTTTGCCTTTATTATATTTCTTATGGCAGTCATTGTCTCAGATGCATTGGAGAAGGAAAATGGTTTATACAATAGAATAATGTCAACTGCTATAACAAAATGGGAGTATTTTAATTATGGTATTATGTCCAATTATTTGATGATGGTAGTAGCTAATATATTTTATGTAGGTGCCTATAGAGTAGCTGGATTATCCTTTAAAGGCTCATTACCTATATTACTTTTAATCGTTCTAGTACAGAGTTTTATGATAACAGTTATAGGTACTTTGATATCCACCATATTTAAGAAAAAATATGGGTTGCCTTTAATACAGGTTTTCTTAATGGTACAAATGATATTTGGTGGTATGATAGGTCCTTTACACAAATGGAATAAAAGTCCAATATTTGACTTCTTCGCCAAGTATAAGCCAGATGCAGTCATTGTAAATACCTATAGAAATTATTTAATCCACAACAATATATCATCTATCTCTAACTATCTTTTAATTATGCTTGGTATATCTATGATATTGTATTTAATCAATTTATTAGCTATCCAAATGAAATGGGGTGTAAGTAAATGAATCTAATTTCTTTAATTATTGTAAATATCAAAAGAATGCTAAAGGATCCTGCTAAAGTTGGATTTATGCTTATAATGCCTATTGCTGTTATTTTCTTTGTTCATTTTCTTGAAAGCGGAGATACTACTCCATCTAGTAGAACATCTAATGTAACTGTGGCCTATAATATTGAAGATGAAGGTGATCTATGGGAAACAATATATCATTCTCCTTCCAAGTCTCAGTGGATATTTCAAAATGAAAGAGATAAGGCCTTAGAATTACTAGAAAACAATGAAGTAGCAGTAGTATATAATATTCCTTCTGATTTCAGTGAAAAAATCAATAAATATGAGAAACCAATTATAGAATCCTATAAAAGAGAAGAAGGAAATGTAACCATTCCATTGGAAATAGAAGTAAATAATAGAATAAACGAATTTATCAAAGAAAAACTACTCCTAGATAAGAGGATTATATCAAATAAAGAAGATTTATATATTTTAAAAACAGAAACTCTATTTGAAAGAAATAAGAAAGTGGTCACTGGTGATATGCATATGGTGACTATGATGTTAGTATATTTTATCATACTTGGTGCGTCTCCTATAGTTACTGAATTAATGGAATTTAAGAAAAAAAATATTATATCAAGATCAATCACTACTCCTAATAAGAGCAGTGTAATTCTGGGAAGCATAGCCCTTTCCCTATTGATTTTCCAAGTCCTTGCAAATATGTTGGTTGTACTATTGGGCTCAAAGGTAATTGGATACGATATAGTTAATTTAGGGATTATATTAATAAACATAATATTGGCTAGTTTGTTCTCTATTACTTTATCTTTAGCTATGGTTAGACTCTTTAATAACGAAAGTTCTGGATCTCTAATTACAGCCTTAGTGGCTATGATAACCTTATTTTTGTCAATGTTTGCTCAGGATGGGATATATCAAAATGTTCCTGAGTTTGTAAGAAATCTAGGGAAATTTACACCACAATATTGGATATTTGATAGTCTAGAAAAATCAGTACTGTTCCCTAATGTTTTTATAGTACTATTAATAGTATTAGCATTATTTACTGCTGGTAGCTATAGACTAAAGGATTTTGTAAGAAAATAAAGACAGGAGCTCCTGTCTTTATTTTTCTTCTCTTATACTCTTTAATATATCATTTATTTCATCATAGGTCATCATCCTCGGTACTCCTCCTAGTAGAATCCCTTCTTCATCTACGAAATATGATGTTGGAAATCCGCTTACTAAATAGGTCTGAGCTATTTCTCCCTCTTCATCTAATACTACTTCAAAAGTATATCCGCCTTTTTCTATATATTTTTTTACTTCATCTTCTTTTTCCATTACATCTACTGCCAATACTACTAAATCCTCATTTTCATCCTGTATCCTTTGAAGATCAGGCATTTCCTTATCACACCACATACACCATGTTGCCCAAAAGTTTATTAAAACTATTTTGCCTCTATAATCTGAAAGAGAAACTTCTTCACCTGCTAGGTTTTTAAGGGTAAAATCTGGTGCTTCAATAACAGTTGGTTCTTCATCTTCCTTAGATGTTTCCACTTCATCAGCTGGCTCCTGATTTTCTTCTTCAACTATATTATCCTTTGGTAACTCTTCTTTTTTAGGAGCACTGCAGCCTCCAACAATTAATGCTAATGCCAAAATAATTAAAATAAATTTCTTCATATTCTATCTCCTTTACAGTAAAAATCTGCTTATGTTGATGACCTTATTGAAAAATACAAGCAATCCAAAGACTACCATAATAAATCCACTTATTATAGGCATATATTTTAAAAATCTATCTGCTTTATCCATAAACTTAGTAAATGTATTTATAAATAAGGCTGTTAATATAAATGGTACTGCCATACCTATGGAATATACTAAGAGTAGGTAAATCCCCTTAGAAACAGTATCTGCTCCTCCTGCATATATCAATATAGATCCTAGTACAGGACCGAAACATGGCGTCCAACCAGCAGCAAAGGCCATTCCCATTAGAATTGAGCTAAACCAGTTAGTTATTTTCTTAGGTGCCTTAGTTCTCTTTTCAAAATTTAGAAACTTTAACTTTAGTATACCCATCATATTTAATCCAAACACAATTATAAGTCCACCACTAATTTTTGCAAAGACTAACTTATTTCTTATAAATAACTTTCCTAGAAAACTAGCAGATGTTCCCATTATAATAAAGATTATTGTAAAGCCTATTACAAACCCAAAGGTTCTTGTAAGGGCAAATAGCCTCCTTTTCTGAAGCTCATCCTCCATACTAACACCAGTAATATACATTATATAGGCTGGTATCAGTGGAAGTATACAGGGAGAAAAGAAAGATAAAAATCCTGCTCCAAAGGCTACCCCTATTGAGACATTTCCTAAACCCATAAAATCCTCTCCTATTACTTAATTATTGATACTCATATATATTCCACAAATCCTTTTTATATACCCCTATACCCTATTATGCCTTATCTTCTATTTGAAATCAACAACTAATTATAGTATTATTTATTTATGGAATTAACTTAAGGAGGCGTGTAAATGAATAAGGAAAGTATTATCTCTAGATTCTTAGATTATGTAAGGATTTCAAGCCCTAGCTACAAAGAGGGAAATTTTGCCGAGGTAGTAAAAAAGGATATGGAAAAAATAGGATTTGAAGTAATAGTTGATGATGCTGGGATAAAGGCTGGCTCCGATACTGGCAATATTATTGGAAGTTTAAGTGGAAATAAAGATATAGAACCTATTTTGTTTTGTGCCCATCTAGATACTGTAACTCCATGTGAAAATATTGAACCTATTATTGAAGATGGAATAATCCGTTCTAAAGGCAACACTATTCTTTCTGCTGATGATAAGGCAGGGATAGTTGCTATTCTAGAAGGAATTTCACATATAAAGGAAAATAACATACCTCATGGAGATATAGAAGTTGTATTTACAATTTGTGAGGAAGTTGGTCTATATGGATCTAAATATCTAGATTACTCTAGAATAAAATCTAAGATGGCATTTGTCCTAGATGCTAGTGGAGATATTGGTGGAGTTAATGTACAAGGTCCTGCTCAAACAGGGATTCATGCTAAATTCCACGGTAAAGCTGCCCATGCAGGTCTAAACCCAGAAAAAGGCATAAATGCTATACAAGTAGCATCAAGAGCAATAGATAGAATGTCTTTACTTAGAATAGATGAAGAAACTACTGCAAATATAGGTATTATTAAAGGTGGGTCTGCTACCAATATTGTGGCGGATTACGCTGAGTTAGAGTTTGAGGCTCGTAGCTTAAATGAGGAAAAATTAAAAAACCAAGTAAATCATATGGTGGAGGCTATGGAAAAAGCAGCTAAGGAGTTTAATACTCATGTAGATATTGAAGTGAATAATTCCTATCCAACATTTAAATTAGACCATGATGAGCCTATTTTAAAAATAATAGAAAAAGCAATGGAAAAAGTAAATATTCCTTATATGCCAAAACCTACAGGCGGTGGTTCTGATACTAATATTTTCAACGGTAATGGACTCAAAGCTGCTACACTTGGAATCGGTATGTTTGGTGCTCATAGTGTAGACGAATATATAGCTGAAGACGATATTGTAAAAACATCAGAATTAGTTGCTGCAATAATTGAAAGTGTATATAAGGAAAGAGCATAATACTCAGTTATATACAATAACAATAGATGAGGTGAAGAATATGGATTTAAAAGAAGTAAGAAATATAGCAAGAGACAAGTTAAAGGGTTTTTGTAGAGTATGCCCTGTATGTAACGGTATAGCATGTGCAGGAGAAGTTCCTGGCATGGGTGGTCATTTAACAGGTTCCTCCTTTAAATCTAATGTCGAAGATTTAGGTAAAGTTAAAATAAGACTAAAAACCATCCATGATGCAAAGAACCCAGATTTAAAATTTGATTTCTTTGACACAAAGCTTGAGGTTCCAATAATCAGTGCCCCCATAACTGGTACAGCTTTCAATATGGGTAGTGCTTTAACGGAAGAAGAATATATAGATAGCGTAGTAAATGGTAGTATAGATGCTGGTACTATTGCTATGATAGGAGATTCAGCTAATCCTGTATTCTATGAAACTGGATTAGAAATTCTTAAAAAGGTAAATGGTAAAGGTGTTGGTATCCTTAAACCTAAGAAAAATGAAGTAGTTATAGAATCTGTGAAGAAATCTGAAAATATAAATGCCATTGCAGCAGGTATGGATATTGATGGTGCTGGATTAGTTACAATGGCTTTACAAGGTGCTCCTGTTAGCCCAAAAAACGTAGATGAACTAAGAGAAATTACTCGTTCTACAAATTTACCTTTTATATTAAAGGGGATTATGACAAAGGAAGAAGCTCTTTTAGCAGTAGAGGCTGGAGCTAAAGCCATAGTTGTATCAAATCATGGTGGTAGAGTACTTGATCATACTCAATCCACAGCAAAAGTATTACCTGAAATAGCTGAAGCTGTAAAGGGAAAAATAATGATCCTTGTTGATGGAGGCATCCGATCGGGAATAGATGTTTTTAAAATGATTGCTCTAGGAGCAGATGCAGTGCTAATAGGGAGACCTGTAATCTTCGGTGCCTATGGCGGAGGAAAGGAAGGGGTTTCATTAACAATTAATACTATGAAAAATCAACTTCTACAAACAATGATTTTAACTGGCGCTAAAGATCTTGCATCCATAGATAGATCTATGATTTCTATTGAATGGTAATTAACAATAAAAAAGTAGGTTCCTGCTTTTTACAGCAACCTACTTTTTTATCATTTTAATCCTTCCTAGAATGTGCTATTCTACTAGCTGCTGCAGCCGCAATGGCAGCAACTAAGTCATCTAAAAATGTATGAACTGCTACACCTTTCATTCCATCTATTTTCTTTATTATCCCAATCTTCTCCTTATCTAGATATCCATAATTAGTTAATCCTATGGTCCCATAAACATTTACTATGGATAAGGGAATGATTTCATCTATACCATATAATCCTTCATCTGATTCAACTATTGTTTGAAGCGGCTCTGGTAACATTTTATTTTCTGCAATTTCATCTAATGCTATTCCTGTTAAAACTGCATGGATTATTTCTCTTTTTGTAAGTACAGCCCTAATATTTTCTACACATATGTCTAGTGTAAGATCAGGATAGTATTTTCCTTGAAGAAATAATACTATTTCTCCTATATCCTCTAATGTTACTCCCCTTCTTTCAAGCATGGCTATAGTCATTTCATGTAATTCTTCCATATTATATTTTCCCATATACATCCCTCTTTCTTTTTCGAACTATTTAATTTAATTATGACGATATGTAGAAGAATATACCCAATTTATATAAAAAAATGTAGCAAAGAATTAATTTTTTGCTACATTTTTTTATCTTTAGTTGTTATCACTAAATAACAATAATAAAACCTCCTTTTGTCGAAAAGGAGGTTTTATTATTTAGTAATTCTTTAGATTATAACCCTTCCGTCTAATGCTGCCATGCCTTTTTCATATACTCTAACTGGGTTAATATCTATTTCTTTTATTTCTTCATTTTCTACTATAAGTCTACTTACCTTAACAACGGTATCTACTATAGCATCTATATCTAATTTAGCTTGTCCTCTTATTCCGTTTAATATAGGATATAACTTTAGACTTTCCACCATATTTCTAGCTTCGGGATAAGATACTGGAGCCATCTTAAAGCTTACATCCTTTAGTACTTCTACAAATATACCTCCAAATCCTACCATAACGCAAGGTCCGAATTGCTGGTCTCTTATCGCCCCTATTATTAATTCTGTACCATCTGCTAACATTGGTGTTAATAGAACGCCGTTTATTCTTGCATCCTCAGAGTATTTTTTAGCATTTTCTATTACTTTTGTATAAGCATCCTTTAACTCATATTCATTTCTTATATTTACAACTACCCCACCAGCATCACTCTTATGAATTATCTCGGGAGACATTATTTTCATAACCAAAGGATATCCTAATTTCTCAGCTTTAGAAACAGCCTCTTCCATTTCACTTGCAAATTCAAATTCTCCAAAGTCTATACCGTATTCTGATAATACTTTTCTAGATTCTACCTCAGTAAAATTCATATTATTTTCTTTAGCTTCTTGGATTATCTTATTTACATTTTGTTTATCTACCAATGGATTTTCTTCTACCTTTTCTTCTTTTATAGCATCTAGCATAAGTCTTCTTTTTACCATATTTATCATTGCTCTTGCAGCTCTGTCAGGCATATCAAAGGTTGGAATTCCTTCTTTTTCTAAGGCTACTCTACCCTCTTGTACCCACTCTCCGGCTAGATAACATACTGTAACAGGTTTATTATACTCTTTAATAGCTTGTGCAGAAAGTTCTCCCATTTCCTTAGGTATTAAAAATGTTGGAGGAACACTTAGATGGATAACTCCGTCAACCCCTTCATCTTCCAATACTATTTTTAATGCTTCAGCATGTTGTTTTTCGTCTGCCGCCGCAGACATATCTACATATCCATCAGTATGATCGATTATAGCCATCGGAGGAAGAACTTCCCTTAATCTTTCTATGGTTTCATCGGAGAATTTCGCTAGTACTGCTGTATCACCAAGGCCTATTTCATCAACAGATATAATACCAGGGCCACCTGCTTCAGTTAAAACTGCTATTCTGTTACCCTTTGGTAATGGCTGCATAGAGATTGCCTTAGCAGTGTCTAAAAGCTCTTCTATAGTACTTACCCTTAATATTCCAGCCTGTTCAAAAGCTGCATCATATAATGCATCGGATCCTGCTAATGAACCAGTATGGGATGCAGCTGCTCCTGAACCCAATTCACTTCTACCAACCTTTAAAATTACTATTGGTTTTTCCTCAGCGATTTCTCTAGCAACTTCTATAAACTCTCTTGCATTATCAATTCCTTCCATATACATTGCTATACTCTTAGTTTGTTCATCATCTTTATAATATTTTAATATATCTAATACATTAACATCGCATTGATTTCCAACATGAGCCCATTTGGCAAATCCTACTGGAACAGCTTGATTTACAGAAAAAGCTGCTATTGATGCACCTAAAGAGCCACTTTGAGAAATTAAACTCATAGAACCAGGTATCTTTTTTATACCCGCCGCGAAAGTAGTATCTAACCTATTTTGAGTATTCATAACCCCTACACAGTTAGGCCCTATAACTCTAATATTAGCTTCTTTGGCTATTCTAACTACATCTTCTTCTAACTTAATTCTTTCTGGTATTCTTGTTTCACTAAATCCTGATGCTAATATTACTGCCGCTTTTACATCTCCTCTTTCCTTAGCTTCTGTAAAAATACTAGGTACTGCAGGGGCAGGTACAGAAACCAGAATTAAATCAACAGGAGCATCTATATCCTTTAAAGATGGATAGCATTTTATGCCAAAAATCTCATCTAATTTAGGATTTACAGGGTAAACATTTCCATCATAGTCCAAATCAATTAAGTTTCTTAATATTTGATATCCAGCCTTACCCTCATCATTACTAGCGCCGATAACAGCTACACTTTTCGCATAGAAAAATTTGTCTAACTCTCTCATTTTATTTAGCCTCCGCTTCAATCAATTTATTATAATAACTTTCTGCATTTGCTTCTAAATACTCTACTTGTTCTTCAGTAATATTTCTAAAGCGTCCTTGCATTTTTAAATATTCTTCTACAGATTTAACTTTGGAAATCCTCTTAGTAACTTTTATCTCACCATCAACGGCTTCGAATAAAGGAAATAAGTTTGTTTCTACTGCAAGTTGAGCAACCTTAATAGTTTGACTTGAGGTAAATCTCCATCCTGCAGGACAAGGTGAAAGAGCATGAATATATGATGGTCCATCTACATCTTTAGCTTTCTCAATTTTTTTCTTGAAATCATCAATATATCCTACAGATGCAGTGGCAATATAAGGAATTCCTTGTGCCATAAGCATTTCTACTATATTTTTCTTTGTTTCTTTTTTACCTCCTGGAGTAGTAGTAGTCCAGGCTCCTGTAGGAGTGGATCCTGACCTTTGAATCCCTGTATTCATATATGCTTCATTATCATAACATACATAGATGAATTTATGCCCTCTTTCAATAGCACCTGATAAAGCTTGTAGCCCTATATCTACAGTTCCACCGTCTCCTGCAAGTGCTACAACATGTATATCTTTCCTACCTTGATATTCTAAGGCAGTTGATATACCTGAACAATAAGCAGCAATGTTTTCTAAATTAGACTGAAATGATGGCACTCTCCAACAAGTTGAATCTCCAAATCCAGTCAATATAGCTGAACAGCTTGGTGGAGTTAAAATTATAGTGTTCTCACCTAAAACTTCCAATATGGATCTAGCTAGTAACTCCATGCCACAGCCTTCACATGTAGTTACGCTTTTACTTACAAGGTTAGTCATATTATTTAACCTCCTTTTTAGTATCTATCCAAATAGGATAGAGTACTTTCTCATCTTTATTACTTAATTCCAGGGTTTTATTTACTACCCTTTTCATTGTGTCTTCATTTAAGTCTCTCCCACCTAATCCTGCTACAAAGTCGTATACAGGTATATCTATTCTAGCACTATAAAGAGCAGATTTTATTTCTTGAGATAGTGGCCCATCTGTCCCTAATGACCAAGATCTATCTATTACAGCCACTGTTTTCGCACCTTTAAGCTTCTCTATTACATCTTCTTTAGGGAATGGCCTAAAGCTGGATATTTGTAATGCTCCAACTTTCTTACCATCAGAACTCATCTCTTGAGCAACCTTACGAGCTGTTCCTGAGGACGAGCCTAGGGTTACTATGACTACATCGGCATCTTCGCAATTGACACCTCTAGATAAACTATGTTTTCTATTAAAAATCTCTTCAAACTCTTTTGCAACAGATGGGAAAATATTAACAACATCATTTAATGCCTTATTATGAGCATATTTAATTTCTGTAAAGGTATCAGCTGAATTTAATTGATTAACTGTCATAGGATTATCAGGATCTAAATACACACTCCCTCTTTCATAAGCTGGTAAGAATCTATCCACATCTTCCTGATCTGGTAATTCTACTACTTCAGTTGTGTGGGTAAGGAAAAATCCATCTATACATACCATTACTGGTAATCTAACTTCTTCTCCAATTCTATAAGCTAATAATGTATAATCTAATGCCTCCTGACAATTAGAAGCATATAATTGTATCCAACCCATATCCTTTTCAGCCATACTATCAGAATGGTCTACTTGCAAAGACCATGGACTAGGTAAAGCTCTATTAGCTACCCCCATAACAATAGGTAATCTATTACCAGATGCAACACCTATAATCTCATGCATTAAAGCTAATCCTGCACCAGCACTTGCTGTAAAAACTCTAGTACCTACAAGAGCAGCACCAACTACTGTGGTTAATGCAGAGTGTTCTGATTCTACTGCGACATATTTTGCATCCAATCTACCTTCATTTATAAAATCGGCAACCTTTTCAACCATTGGTGTTTGAGGCGTAATAGGATAAGCTGCAACAACCTGAGCCCTAGCTAATCTTACTCCCTCAGCGATAGAACGATTACCATCAATTGCTACCCTTTTACTCATATTATTCTACCTCCTCTATCATAGATATTGAATCAAAAGGACATACAGCTGCGCAAATTCCACATCCTTTACAATATTCATAATCTATATCTGCAATATTTTTTATTTCTATTAATTGCCCAGGACAATATTTTGCACAAATACCGCAAGCTCTACAGCCTTCGCTAACTACAGGTTTCTCCAATCTCCAAGAACCTGTTTTTACATCAGAAATGTTAGTTGCAAATACTCCTACTTTATCTTTCATAAATAACAGTCCTTTCATATGCTTTTATTGCACATTCAGCATTTATTTTTCCAATTTTCTCTCCCATAGCATTTATTATAGCTTCAGTTATATGTTCTATCTCCGATAGACCTGTAGTTTTAGCAATAGCCCCTAACATAGCGGCATTTGGAGGTACGTTGCCTATAATTTCATGAGTAATACTCCATGCATTTAATAACCCAATCCTTTTAAACTTGCCATTAAGCTTGTCAGGTAGTTCTTTATCATTTATAATTAATATTGAGTCATCTTTTATTCCTTTCAATGGATCAATTCCTAGTTCCATAAGAAAAGGGTCAAACATTACAACAATATCAGGCTCATAAACATAAGTATGACTCTGAATAGGCTCACTGGACAGTCTGGCAAATGTATAAACAGGTGCACCCTTTCTCTCTTGGCCGAAGTTAGGTACTGCTTGTGCATACTTATTGCCAATAACGGCAGCTTCCACTAATATTTGGGCTGCTGTTACTGCTCCTTGCCCACCTCTGCTTAAAATTCTAAATTCTTTTTCTTTCATATATGATTCCTCCTTGCTCTTTTAAAAGACTTGTCCATCATCCTTTAAAAAATAGATTGAATTAAAACCACTAATTATGAATATCAATACTTTATAAATCACTCTTTAATAATCTTTATTTAAATACTTAATCTTAATCATTATTTTATTGACAAATCAGTTTTATATTCTTTTAAAAGCATATATACTGAAGTCCTAGTAACCCCCTCTAGAGGATAGACTTTATCATTAAGAAATTTTGAAAGTTTATCACTATTTTCTATAAATATATGAACATGTAATATTGTTGGACCAGTCATTTGGTATACAATAGTAATTTCTTTCATTTTTGCAAGTTGTGAGGCAACAGCTTCTATTCTACTTGGCAATACTTCTATCTCTAAAAAGACAGCTAAATCTAATCCTAATGCAGTTCTATCAATAATAGCAGAATATTTGACAATAACGCCATCCTCCTCCATTTGTTTTATCCGATCTCTTACGGCTACCCTTGACAAATGAACTTGCCTTCCTATTTCTGCATAACTTATTCTTGCATTTTCCGCTAATAGTCCTAATATCTTTCTATCCGTAGCATCTACCCTTTTACTCATTTTACTATCCTCCAATAACAGAACCCGGTATATAAGCTTACTTAATACATATTCTATGTTTTACATTTTTTTCATTAGCACTTTTCCTGAACTATAACAATGTGCGTCTACATATTTATACTACTCATTCATTAAATCAAGTTCAAATTAATAGCAGCATACATTAGTACTACTAATATAGGGATCCATAATGTTCCAATAATAAATCCTGGTTTAGGCATGTCCTTTAACTTCCAATATCCATAACCATAAGTAGTCATAGCTGTAGGGTCTAATGGAATTAAGAATACGCATGACGCAGTATAAGCCAGTGGAAGTACTAAATATATTGGATTTATGCCCATAGTCTCAGCTAAAACAGCTATTACTGGTATAGTTAATGCCATAACAGCACCAGAAATCGGAACTAATAAGTGAATAAAAATACCAAATACAGAAACTGCTGATACAACCGTTAATAATGGTGAGTTAGTAAATCCACCTAAGAAAGTATCACTTAACCATTTGGCACTACCAAAGTCACTTAGTATCATGGCTAAAGCATTACATGAACCAACTAATAATAATATTTCCCATCCAATTTTTTGTTTTGCCTCTTCCCATTCAAGTATATCTATACCTGGCAAGAAGAATATGGTAGTTGTAAGCATAGATATAAAAGCTGTCTCTAATTTATTCAATGACGATGTTATCCAAAGAATTATTGTAGTTGAAAAAATTATAAGAAACACTACTTCTTTTCTATTCATTTTCCCTAGGATTTTTCGTTCTTCTTTAATATCTTCAAAGCCTTTAATTGTTTCAAACTCTGGTTTATAAAGCTTGCTAATTATTATCCATGATATTATAGTAAGAATCATAGCCAGTGGAATACCTACTATGGACCATTGGAGGAAACCTATTTCTATTCCTGCTACATTTTTTAATAAATTGATTGAAAGAATATTTACTCCACTTCCTGCTGGAGTTGCTACACCACCAACAGCTGCTGCAATCGGTATCCCTAACATAACACTCTTACCAAATGTAGACTCCCCAGGCACACAATTATTCTTCTTTAATATTTCATTTGCAATGGCACCTACTATAATCCCAGCAGGAATATCAGCTAAAAAGAACGAAATTAAAGAAGTACATGCCATTAAACTTAATAATACATATTTACTTTTATTTCCTAGAATGGTTGTTACATATAAAGATACTCTATGACCAAAACCAACTTTTACAAATGCTTGTGCTATCAATAATGCTGATAAGATAAAAAATAAAGTTGGAGTGGCAAAATTTTTCATTATGTTCCCAGTACTATCGATCTTCAATAAATTAGGTAAAAATAATAGTAAGCATGATGAAATTGCAATAGGCACATATTCGGTTACCCATGTTATGGTTGCACTAATTATTAGAGCAATTCCCTTCCATCCTTCAATGCTCAATCCTGCTGGTGGTTCAACACTAGTTAATCCCAAATAAACAGCAATAGCTAATACTAGATATGCTATCTTTTTAATTCCACCTTTTTTAATTTTCGTTGCATTGGCCTCCATAGTATACACTCCTTACATTTTTTAGTTGATGATTATAAAATACTCCATTCCTTATACTATAAATATTATGCTTTTATAATAGCTTAACTTCTTTACACCTCCTTAATTTTACTTATAAGATATATAATTTTTGACTTTCAATTTAATGCTTTACATACCTTATGTGTTTATATTAATACGCAAAATAAAATATTTCAATAAGCTATCCACACTTTCTTCTATACAAATGCAGTTAATATCACGCTTTCAATTAACATTGTGTTTGCATACATCATTATACGTTTCTAGATGTTTTAATATATTGCTTAATAATGAAAATATACTCACATTGTTAAGGTCTCTATTACTTGGAACTAACAAATATTACAAGGTTTTCCATGGCTATTTTAAAATAATTCTGACTTCTCCCTTTCTTTTTTGAACAAAATTCATATAAATAGTCATTCTAAAATAGAAAAAATACATTAATAAGGTGTATTTAAATCATCATTCATTAAAATTAAAATAAGTTCCCTCCCGAAGACAAAAATATCATTTTTTATTAAAAAATATGATTATTGTCATGCAACTTAACTAATATACTTACACATGTAAGTATATTAGTTAAAATTATTGACTAAAATTAAATATTAATATAAAATGTCGTCTAATACTTTATATACAATCCTTATACTAATTAGATTTTTTGTTGAAAAGATGGTTTAAATTGAACTAAAAAAACATGCTTTATTAATTGTTTGTTGTATTGGCACAATAATAACAAGTTATCATTAGTTGGTTATAATCTTTACAAAGCTATTAATGAGATTTTAATTGAAATGGAGGTTATATTAAGCATGCAGATTAAATCTGATGTATACAAGAAAATAAGTCTAAAGAAAAATTTAAAAATGCAAAAAGTTATGAAATTTATATATTCTTTGCTTTTTCCTTTATTTATAGTTTTTGCCCACCCTTTAGGAATGGACTTAAATCAAAGTATAATTCTAGGAACCTTAGTTTTAGTCCTAACTTGGTGGACTACAGGAATTGTAAATAGAACACATGCGTCTATTTTTTTACTTGTAATTTTTGGGGTTTTCGGAATGACTCCTTTAAAGGAAATTTTCAAATTCCCTCTATCATCTAATTTTTATATGATTGCCCTGTCATTTTTATTGTCTCAGGGGATAGTAAATTCAAATGCAGCCAATAGATTTTCAAATTTTATACTTAATAAGTATGGAAATACTCCTTATAAATTGATTTTTATGTCATTTGTATTTTCCATATTGCTAATCTTTATAATACCTCAAACTTTTTCTAGAGTAATACTTCTGTCATCAATATATCAACAATTCTTCAAAAACAGAGAAATACCTGATGACACAAAAGAAGTATTATATTTTAGCATATTTGTAGCTGCAGCAATTACCTGCATGACTTTTATAAATGGAGATATAATACTAAATTATTCAGTCACTCAATTTGCTGGAATATCTATGGGTTGGGCTGAATGGGCAAAATATATGACAGTACCTTCTCTGTTGACAACCTTAGCTACAGGTATAACTTTTGTTTTGATATTTAGAAAAAAATTAAAAAACATCAATTTAAATTTAATAAATAGTAATATCAATATGAATAAAATTAGCAATAAAGAAAAATCAGCTATAATAATAATGGCCGTAGTAATTTTACTATGGATGACGGAGCCATTACACTCAATCAATTCAGCGATTATAGCACTATTAGGAACATTAGCTATGTTTGGGTTTAAGATAATTGAAGTTAAAGATTTTAAAAGCCTAAATTTTGGCTTATTAATTTTCCTTACCTCTGCTTTTGCTATTGGAAGCGTAATGAACCGAAGTGGAGTAGCAAACATTATTTATTCAAGTATGATGGATATATTTCCATCCACATTCTCCAATACTTACTTGATTATTTTAATTGTGACAGTTATGGCACTGCATATGCTATTAGGAAGTTCTATAACCACTTTATCCGTTGTTATCCCTGTTTTAATTCAATTGACAAATGGAATAATAGATCCAATACCATTATCCCTTTTAGTATATGTTGCTATTAATATTCATTTTATATTACCATTTCACAATATAACCATAATGGTAGGTGCAGGTAATAACTATTATTCAAATAAAACTGTGATAAGATATGGAATGGCATTGACTATATTGGTATTCGTGGCTATATTTGGATTTTATATACCTTGGTGGAAATTTTTGAATCTTTTATAATACCATTACAACCTTTTACAAATAGTGGAGGCCACCTTTTAGGTGGCCTCTACTAAATGAACTTATTACTCTAATTAAACTTAGCTCTCATATATCAATTAAATCTTAAATTTAGATACAACTTCTTTAAGTGAATTAGCATATTCAATACTAATTTGAATGCTCTGCCCAACCTTTTCTGTTAGTTCAACCGTCTTTGAGGTTTTCTCAGCAATATCAGATACCCCTTGAGCACCTTCATTCACTGTCGTAGCTACCTGGTTAATTGCCATTGTAATATTATTCATTATTTCTGCTAATTTGTCAGATGATTTATTTATCGATTCCATCATTTCAGTAACCAAAGTAGCATCTTTGCTATACTGTTGACTGACTTCTATAAAATTATCATAGTCGGTAGATAAATCCTTATCAAGGAAATCCAGTATTTGATAAAAACCGCTTGTTATGTTGTTTACTGCACTATTTATTTCTAATACTATCTTCTGAATATCACCAGTAGTATTTGATGATTGTTCTGCTAATTTCCTTATTTCATCAGATACAACAGCAAAGCCCCTTCCTGCTTCACCTGCCCTTGCCGCCTCAATAGCTGCATTTAGGGCAAGAAGATTAGTCCTTTCTGTAATATTCAAAATAGCATCAGCTAAAACATTGATTTGATCAACAGATTTTAATTGCATCATTGCATCTTCCAAGTTTCCCTTTACACCCGAATAAATAGCCCTTGAATTTTCACTAGATTCAATAGTATTATTCTTCATCTTTTCAGCTCTTTCAATAATCTCAGCTGCTAAATCAGTTCCCTCTATAGTTTTATTAACAATTGCCTCTACACCTTTATTTGCTTCCTCAGCAGATGCATTAATCTCTTCAGCAGATGCTGCAGTTTCTTGCATTCCTGCAGATAGCTGTTCCGTTGTAGCTGAATTGTCATTAGCATATAAATACATATCCTCCATTGCTATTCCAATATTCCTTGAATTTTCGCTTATATTATCCGAAGTATTTTGAAGTGAATTAATAACTTCATTTAATGTATTTCGCATATTTTTTATTGCCTTTGACATTATACCAGTTTCATCCTTAGCTTTGACAAGTTTTTCCATGGAACTATCATCTGTAAGATCAAGATCGGCAACTTTATTAATCAATTCGGTTACCTCTACAATAGGAACTGCTATCTGCTTTGCTGTATACAAACTTAGAGCAAAAGCTATAGCAATTGCTATTAATCCTATAATTATTGTAAAAATGGCCATATCATTTACTGGAGCTTGTATTTCATCTAGATTTCCATTAACTACAAGAAGCCAATTAGTTTTTGGTATGACCGTATAGGCAGCAAACTTTTGCTGTCCCTTATAAGTATAATTAATATTAGATGAATTCACCTGATTTCCATTTTGGACCATGAAAACTATATCTTTTATCTCTTCAATTTCAACAGGTTGTCCTATTTTCTCGATATCAGGGTCGTAAATATAATTTCCATTTTCATCTAATAAATATGCATAACTTGATTCTGCACCATTTACCTTTAGCTCGTCTAAATATCTTATTATATTTTCAGCAAATATGGAGCTACCTAAATATCCTTTTATATTGCCAGTAGAAGGATCAATTATAGGACGTATAAAAATAACAACTTGTTTTCCTGTTGCCTTCGACACTAAAGTTTCACTTATCTGAGGTTCTTTTGTTCTTAGCACATCCTGAGCATATTTTCTTTCACTTTGATCTGTACCAATTGCAGCTTTATTTGGGAAAGCTACTACCTTTGCATTTTCATCAGAAATGAATATGCCCTCCATACCTTCTTTATTTGATGTGTATTCATTTAGAATGCTACAAACCTTTTCCGTCTTTGTCTCGTCTCCTGGATTTAATAACAAATCTAGTACATATTCATTTGAAGTTAAATGATCAGGAAGCAGTTCTTCTTTTTCTATAGATTCTAATATTAGCTTCTTTTCAACTTCTACTAATTCCAAAGCAGACTTTTCTACTTGATCCATGATTATCTCACTCGACTTTAAATATGTGACACCCTCGATAACAATAATAGCTATGACTATTAATATTGTTATAACAAATGTAAGCTTTTTTCTAATATTCATACTATCCCCCCTTTGCACACCTATTAAATTATTTTTTAGTTAAAATAAATTCTTTTGCATCTAATATAATAGCATTTATTACCAATAGTTCCACGCTTTACAATCTTGAACAATAACTAAAATTATTCACTAGATACTTCGCATATAAATAATTTTTAGAGGGCATCTCATTGAAATTAGACTTATTTTTAATATTCTCCCTTATTATTTGATTTTTAATAGTAGGAATTAATTTTAACGCTATTCAAATCACTATTAATATTATAGATATAATCTTATTCATCTTAATCCCTCAATAAAAAGCAAAAGAACCGTCTCTAGTACTCTTATGCTTTTATATGATACCTTAACTTCTTACACCTCCCTAATTTTACTTATAAGATATATAAAGCTTAACTTCTAATTTAATACCTTACATATCTTATGTGTTTATATTAATACGCAAAATGAAATATTTCAATAAAGTATTCATACTTTCTTCTATATAAAGGTAGTTAATATCACGCTTTCAATTAACATTATGTTTACAGATGTCATTATACGCTTCTAAATGTTTTAATACATTGCTAAATAACGGAAATATACTCACATTGTTAAGGTCTTTACTACTTGAAACTAGCAAATATTATAAGCTTTTCTAAGTCTATTTTTGAATAATTCCATTTTTCTCCACTATTTTTGAACCAAATTCATATAAATAATCATTATAAAACAGAAATAATATATTAGTAATAAGTATTTCATTAAAATTAAATATTAATATAGAATGCCGTCTGATACTTTATATGCAGTCCTTATACTAATTAGATTTTTCATTGATAAGATGGTTTAAATTTAATTAAAATAATATAGTTGATGAATTTCCATAAAAAAATGTAGCAGAGAATTAATTCTCTGCTACATTTTTTATCTTTGGTGGAGCTTAGGGGACTTGAACCCCTGACCTCCTGACTGCCAGTCAGGCGCGCTCCCAACTGCGCCAAAACCCCAAATGCTTAATATAAGCATAATACATTTTCCATACTTTTTCAAGTATTATCCATATATTAATCTACTTTCAAATCTTCAATAGGATATTCATCTACTAATTCTCCTAGGGCAAAAAATCTTTTTTCTGTTTTTGATGAATAATAGCAAGTCATAAGAGATATAATGGGTTTTCCTCTTTCATCTGCTCTTCTATTATCTAGCATATCCATAGCAGTATCTGGAACCACAATTGCATCATATATCTTATATTCGTAAACAATCTTTTTATCTGTTATATATACTGTGCTCCCAACTTCTATGTCCATTAAAGATCCAAATAATAAATCCTTCTGCTTCATCTTATGTCCTGCTAATGGATAGTTTCCCTCACCCATTTTCTGAGAAGGAACCATCGTAGTAGCTCCTATTAATAGATTTGCATTAGTTACCCCCTTTAATATCGGTAAATTTATATTTAAATCTGGAATAATTAATTGACCTATTATTGATTTATTATCAAAGTTAATTGATCCCATAATAGTAGATGCTATTCCCACATCTTCTATGGCCTCATAATCAAATTCTGCCTCTACTTCTAGATTTTCAACTATTTCCTCGTGAGTAATATTCTCTATTATCTCAGATTTATTTTTGATATTATTCTTTATTATTTGTTTTTTGATAGTAGGAGTTAAGATTAATATAATTCCAATTACTATCAACATTATAGATATTGTCTTTTTCATTTTTATCCCTCCAAGAATAAAATCTAAAAGCAAAAGGAACCGCCTGTACCCGTAATATTGGGGTCTACTGTTTTCTAGTGATTACCATTATATTGCTATTTAAAAAATATATACCCAAATCCTCGTTAAATAATTACTGATTTTAATCTATAGAAAAAAATAAGGATTAGATAATTACTATTACCTAATCCTTATTTCAAATACAATCCAACTACACATTAAACCTAAACTCAATTATATCTCCATCACTTACTATATATTCCTTACCCTCTAAAGTAACTAGGCCCTTTTCCTTTGCCTTTACCATAGATCCATTCTCCTTCAGGTCAGCAAATCTACATACTTCTGCCCTGATAAATCCCTTTTCAATATCTGAGTGGATTTTTCCAGCTGCTTCCTTTGCCTTAGTATCTTTTCTAATGGTCCAAGCCCTTACCTCATCCTTACCTGCTGTAAGGAAGGAAATAAGTCCAAGATAATCATAGGCAGTTTTAGCTAATTTATCTATTCCTGATTCTGTAATCTGTAAATCTTCCATAAACATTTCTCTATCTTCAGGTTCTAATTCTCTTATCTCTAACTCCGTCCTTATAGAGACCTCAATCAAAGGAGTATTGTGGAGCTTAGTGAATTCTATTAAATCCTTTCTTCCTAGATAGTCATTTTCCATTAATTGAGCTTCGTCTATATTAGCTACTAATATCATAGGTTTTTCTGACAAAAAAGAGAATGTCCTTAAAATTTCCTTTTCTTCATCTGCAAGATCAATATTGTGTAGAAGTAACCCATTCTCTAATCCTTCTCTACATTTTTTAAGTACTTCTAATTCTTCTAGATTTTCCTTTGTTTGTTTTTTAGATGTTTCTATACGCTCTATACGATTCTCTATGACACCAAGATCCGCAAATAATAGCTCAAGATTTATAGTCTCTATATCCCTCATAGGGTCTATATTTCCATCTGCATGAATTACATTATTATTCTCAAATATCCTAAGTACATGGACTAGAAGATCCACCTTTCTAATATTATCTAGAAACTGATTTCCTACTCCCTGACCTGTACTGGAGCCCTTTACCAAACCCGGTAGGTCTATTACCTCTATGGTTGCATAGGTTGTTTTTCTAGATTGATACATATCAGATAGAAAATCAATTCTTTCATCAGGTATCTTTGCAATACCTAAATGAGCTTCAACCTTTCCCTGAGAAAATCCTGCTGTTTCAATATTCGAGCCTGTTAAAAGATTAAATAAACTAGTCTTACCTACTGTCGGTAATCCGATTAAACCTATTTTCATATTAGATTTTTCCCCTTCCTATATTATTTTATCTTATTTAACTAGCCTTAGCAGAGGATAGTCCAAATAGACTACCTACAATACCTAAAATACAACTTAGGGACATAGTTAAAATAGTTAATGATGATATTACCACTTCCTTAGATGGCAATGGAATAAATGGAAGAGACCCTCCCATCTGGCTGTATCCATAATGTATTACAATGGCTCCTAGTGCTGAAGCCAACACGCCTCCACCTACAGTTAAAAATAATCCTTCTAATAAAAACGGAAAGCCTATGAAACCATCTGGTGCACCTAGTAGCTTTAATGTATTGATCATTTCTCTATTGTTATATATACCCTGTCTAATTATATGTGATACTACTACTAATGTAGAAATTCCAACGGCAGTTATTACTAATACTCCTAATACTGTAAGCATTGTAATAATCTTCTGAAGGCGATCTATTACCTCCTTATTGTCTCTAATATGCTCTATCTCATCTAGTAAGCTTAATGTCTCCAAAATAGAATCTATCTTATCAATGTGAATCTTCACCTCAATAAAAGAACTAAATGGATTGTCTCCAAATAACTCTAGTATCCGTGACTCTTTACCTAAAATATCAACCATTCTGTTATAGGATTCCTTTTCATTTACCAACCTTGTTTCTCTTACTCCATCTATTCTTCCTATACTCTGGATTAAATGATTGATCTCCTCATCTTTGAGTCCTTCTTCTAGGTAGACATTTATCTCTGCTTCCTTCTGCAAAATTTGAACAACTTCATTGCTTATCCACCAACCGGAGAAGATCATAGAAAGGATAAAAAATATTAGTCCTATACTAAAGATGGAAAATATATTTGATAGAAAATCTACACGAAATATAGTATTGGATTCCTTTATGAAGTAACCTAAATTATAGAAAAAGTTCTTCATTTAAGCTTCACCCCTACTTTCTAATCTAAAACTTCCCTTATGGACCTTAATAAACTTACCTTCTGTCAAATCATCTATTAGATGAGTAGCATGAGTCGTTATAATTACAGATGTATCTTTATCCTTAAAGGAAGTCAAAAGATTCAATATATTGAGTGCATTATCTATATCAAGATTTCCTGTTGGTTCATCAGCAAGTATTATTCGCGGTTTCCTAGCTACAGCCCTTGCTATAGCTACTCTTTGAGTTTCACCCCAAGATAAATGCTCCACTAAAGCTCCTCTCTTATGCTCAAGACCTACCCTGATTAATGCATTATTTGCTTCGTCTTTTATCAGTTTATGGGGAATACTTAAAAATCTCATTCCCATCATAACATTTTCAAGTGCTGTCCTACCTTTTATTAACTTAAATTCTTGAAATATTGGTCCCATATCTCTTCTAAGTTTTCTAATATTTGATGACTGATTTTTACTTATAGGAAGACCTAGGACCTTTAGTTCTCCTGTTGTAGGATATTCCATTCCCATTAAAAGCTTCAAAAAACTAGTTTTTCCAGATCCACTAGGTCCTGTAATATATACAATATCCCCCGGGTTAATCTGTAGATTTACATCCTTTAATCCCAATGTGCCATCACCATATATTAAAGAAACATTCCTTGCCTCAATCATAAATTCTCCCCCAGTCTTAGAAAAACTTTATAGTTACTAATAGTTCTATATATCCATCCATTATCTCCACAGATTTTAAGACATTTTTACCTATTAATGGTTCAAGATTTAAAATGAAATATCCTTCTTGAAACAAATCCTCTATTGTCCCCTTTTCTAATGGCATATCGTAAAAGCTACCCTTTTCTGCTTCAAATTTTAAAACTTGATCCTCTACAATAACAAATTGGCCTTCAAGAGTTAGATTTTCCTCTGGTGATTTCATCTCCATTTTTCCAGAAGAGAATTTAATTTCCATCTGGGGAAGTGCCTTATTAGATGCAATTATCTCATTAAATGTTTTCTCTTCAATAATTCCCTTTACTCCTCTTAATGTAAAGGTTTCCTTTACTGCATCCTGGGGAAAATTACCTTCTTGGATCATCTTAGCAAACTCCTTTGTAAAGCTTGAGAATATTTCTTTTAGTTCCTTCATTATCATAGAAATATATTCTAAACGTTGTAGATATATTTCCTTATCTTCTGCAAGGGAATCTAAGTATGCCTCCTGTTCTTTAACTAGCTCTTGCTTCTTGGTTAAACTTTCTTCTAAGGCTTTATGTTTATCTTCCAGATTCTTAAATTTCTTATCTAGATTAGACTTCTCCTCTATTAATTTTTCCTTTGATTCCTCTATTTTATCTAATAATTCTCCTGTATTTCTAGTTAAATCTCTAATTATATTTATCCTTCTAATAAGGTCCGTTAGATTATTTGAATTTAATATTATATCTAAAAAAGATGCTGGTCCCATTCTTTGATAGCTCTTTAGGATGGTTCCCAAGGCATTTAGATTTTTTTCATAGTTAGTTTCTTCTTTTTCTATCTTCTTCTCTAAACTCTCTATATCTAAGCTCATTACATCTATTTCTTCTTTTATTCTTTCGTTTTCTCTTTCCATCTCTTCTATTTCCTGAGTTTGAATGAAAAGCTCCTTTAAAATTTCCTTTTCTTCCCCTGAAATATTGGTTAGTTTTTCTTGAATTTCTGAAATACTATTATCCTTTTCTGCCGACAAAGTTGAAGATGTAAATATTAATACAATAACTATTAATAAAGACAATGAAATAAATATATTTTTCCTCAATCCCATCCCCCTTAGGTTTTCAGACTTTGAGTCAATTATATCATCATTAAAAAAAGAGTTAAAGAACTATTACTCTTTAACTCTTTTTTTGTCATAGTTTAAGGTTCTATTACAAAGATCTCTTTACACCCTGTGTATGCAAATATTTATCCACTGCAAATATTATGGCTAAAGAAATTACACCTAAAAGTATATCTATACTATTTGAGCTACTGATTAACATCTTTCTTGCAATTGCATACAGTATTACCTCTAAAACATTTCCAGCTGTATGTCCTATTAACATGAGAGCTAACTCTAGACCTACTACCAATAATAATATATGAGATAATAACCCTTGAAGTACCTCATAGGAAGAGGTTGCCTCTGTTACAAAAACCTTATATATAAGAACAACTATATCCTTAGCACTCACCATTACCGTAGCTATGATAAAAATTGCCATTATAACTTCTATCCAGAGGATAAAATGTCTCATCCTTTTTTCTATCTTTTTTAAAATTCCAGTAGATTCTTCGTGCATAAAATCCCCCCTTAACTTTTGTTAAAGTAAAGTTTAGTGTTGTTTAGTTATTATTATATCAATATCTACAGTTAATTATAGTATGGCTTACTTTGAAAATAATAGCAATAGATTCTTAGCCAAAAAAATATAAGGTAATCTGCGATATAATACAACTTAAAAATTTACTGAAAATTTATATGGAACAAAAGTCTTATGTCATGTTATAATATAATATCTTTTGTTATAAAATTTACAATTTATAGTTCATTTATTTTAAACTGGAGGTACGGATGAAAAGACAACAATACTATCTATCTAATCAGCAACTTAATCTTATTTTATTATCCTTTATTCCTTGTTTATTAATTGTCTTAGGGTTTTTAATTGATACCCCTGAAACAATCTTTAAAGGCCTATTTGATATAATCATAGCTCCTGATTTACTACTTACGGATTATCTAGCTGTTGGAGGCATAGGGGCTACCTTTTTAAATATTGGTCTTTTAGGTTTACTATGTATTTTCATGGTATACTTTTTAAAAGTTCCATTAACAGGACCTCTAATTGCAGCAATTTTGACTGTAATAGGCTTTGGTTTTATTGGGAAAAATATCGGAAATATATGGCCAATCCTAATTGGAGGATTACTATATTGTAAGCATAAAAAAATAGAATTTAAAACCATTTTAGCACCTATCCTTTTTGCAACCACACTAGCTCCTGCAGTTAGTGAGATAGCATTCGGTCTTGATTTAAGTTATTTAATTAGCATTCCCTTAGGTATCACAACTGGTATCTTGATTGGATTCATAATTATACCTATTTCTCTTCAATTAGTACATTTTCACGGAGGTTACAATTTATATAATATAGGTTTCACTGGTGGTATTATAGGAACATTAATTACTTCTTTAATTGAAGGATTTGGATTTACTATAGAAACCCAATCTAATCTTTCTACTGAGTATAGTATGTTTATGAAGATTTTATTAATTATCATATCTGCCTTCTATTTAATTATAGGGTATATAATGAATAATCGTAGTTTTAAGGGTTATTCCAGTGTCTTAAAAACCAGTGGCCACTCATTAAGTAATTTTATTGATCGTTTTGGCTTTGGACTGGCGTATATAAATATTGGAATAATGGGACTTGTAAGTATTCTCTATGTTATATTAGTAAAAGGCACATTTAATGGACCTATAGTTGCTGGAATAATAACCGTTATTGCCTTTGCTCCTTTTGGAAAAAATCCTAAGAACTCAATACCAATTTTTATTGGTGTATATCTGGCAGCTACAATGAAGATCTTTGATGTTTCTTCAACAGGTGTCATCATGGCTGCATTATTTGGTACAGCATTAGCACCTATTGCAGGATCTTATGGATATATGGCTGGTATATTTGCTGGATTCCTTCATGTTTCTGTTGTAGCCAATGTAATAAAAATACATGATGGATTAAATCTCTATAATAATGGATTTTCTTGCGGAATAGTAGCAGGTGTTATGGCACCAATTTTACAGTCATTTTTTAAAAAGAAAGAAGAAGTCTAATAAAAGGAAAAAAGTAGAATTTTCATATTCGTTATAAAACAAGCTAAATGTTCTAAACATTTAGCTTGTTTTATCTTAATAATTAAAATGAGCATGGACTATAGCCGCAATCTTGACATTCTGCACATCCACCGCTATGAATCATAGTACCTCCGCAAATTGGGCAATTATCAGGATCTTCTTTTATTTGTTCAGCTGCTAATTTATTTAATTCATTTTTAAGTTCGTCTATTTTATCTAATCTACTTTCCTTTGGCTTATCAGTAATAAGGATTCCCGATCTTGCACAGCCATCACGATAAATAGTAATTCCCTTTAATCCTCTTTCCCAAGCGTATATATAAAGATCTTCAACTTCTTCCACTGTGAATTCATTAGGTACATTTACTGTAGATGAAATACTTGCGTCAATATATTGTTGCCATGCTGCTTGAACATCAATTCTATCCTTATAGTTTAGATTTGAAGTTGTAATAAAGAACTCAGGTAAATTCTCTTCAGAAACTATATTGTTTTTATCCATATATTCTTTAACTATCGGTGTAAATACCTTATAATATGTGTCAATATGATGAAGTGATTCTGATTTCCTAGTATAGGATACTTGGAATATAGGCTCTACTCCATTGCTACATCCTATTAAGGTTGAAATACTACCTGTAGGAGGTATAGTCAATAATTGGCTGTTTCTCAGTCCGTATTCATTAATTAATTCTAATACATCAGGAGCTGCATTCTCTAAAAGGAAAGGTGATTTGAATATTGCCTCCTTTTTATATCTTGGGAATGTACCATATTCCTTAGCCAATAGAGCAGATTGCCTTAAAGCTTCATTAATCATGGTGTGACCTACCTTATGAATTAAAGCAATAGAATCTTGGCTTCCATATTTTATTCCCATTTTAATAAACATATCTGCTAACCCCATAATACCAAGGCCAATTTGTCTTAGCTCCCTAGACATTTCTCTCTGCTGTTCCAATGGATGTAATTCCATATTTTCATCTAGAACTTCATTTAAATAAATAACTCCATCTCTTACCATTTGACCAAATCTCTCATATTCAAAATATGCATATTTTGTAAATGGATTTTTTACAAACTCAGATAAATTAATAGATGATAGATTACAGCTACCAAAGGCAGGAAGAGTTTCTTCTGCACATGGATTAACGCCAGCAAATTCAAAATCCTCATCTTCGCTCATTAAATGCCAAGAATTAATCTTGTTTTGGAACAATATACCTGGTTCTGCCATGTTCCAGTTGTTTCTAGCTAATTTATTAAATAATTGTCTTGCGTTAACCTTTTTACTGATTTCTTCTCCTGTTGCTTCAACCTTAAAATATAAGAGATATTCCTCATTATTTTTTACTGCATTCATAAACTCATCATCTATATTAACAGATATATTTGCATAATTTACCTTAGATAAATCATTTTTTACATCAATAAAGTCCTCTATATCAGGATGATTACAATCCATATTAAGCATCAAGGCTCCACGTCTTCCTCTCATACCAATTAACCCAGTAACCATGGAGAATAAATCCATAAAGGAAACAGCACCCGTTGTAGTATTTGCAGCATTGTTTACCTTAGCTCCCTTTGGTCTCAATTTGGAAATAGTAAGCCCTACTCCGCCACCATAGGAGTAAGTTCTTGCTAGGTATTTTGCAGTATCGAATATGGATTCGATATTATCTTCAACTTTTGGCATTACATAGCAATTTGATAGGGTAATCTTTCTACCAAACTTATCTAACCCTCTTCCTGCTAAAATACGTCCTGCTGGCATGAATTTCTTATCCTTTATTGCCTTTTTTATAGCATTATTTCCTCCGCTAACTCTAGTTAGAAATCCGTCAAAAGATTCATTTTCAAAACGATATTTTTTTTCGTATATATCTCTTTGAAGGTCTGACATTACCCAGCCTTGCTCCCTTAGCTTAGCTCTTTCTTCTCTATAAATAATATATAGTTTCGCCACATCGGGACGTGATTTCATAAGCTCTACTTCTACAAAATCTTGGATTTTTTCTATATTTACTACTTCTAACTTACTAAAATCTATAAAAGCCTTCTTGGCAATTTCCTGAGCAAGACCTTCATCAATACCTAAATCCGTTTCTCCCATTGCTTTCTTTATAGCATTTACAATTTTATCTTCTTCAAATACAACTATATTTCCATTACGCTTTTCCACATGTAACATAATACTCCCCCTTTTTTATAACGAATAACTAATAGTGAAAAGTGAATAGATAAAAGATCTTAAAATCTGACCTAAAACTATTCACTATTCACTCTTTTAAAATCGACTATATATAGTATGTGTATACTCACCGCCTACTACATATACCCAATTTATCAAATATTAATATAGAAATCAAGAATATTATATTATCTTAATATAACATTTGAATTAAAGGGGATAATATACCTAGGATTGCACCTAAAATAGCACCTAGCCAAGTGATAGCCTTTAACTCCTTATTGGCAATATCTAAAATTAATTCTTCAGCAAAGTCTACGCTAAAGCTATTAACCTTATCCTCCACAATCTTTGATATATCAAACAACTCAATAATATGAGGCAATTCATGTATTGCAAACTTCTCAAATATATTCCTACCTAGACTATAGATATTTTCAAGAATATCTTCGTCTATTTTTTCTGCAATGGCCAAAATAGGCTTATCTAAAAATTCATTTATTATATCTAATGTGAATCTAGATATATCTTCTTCCAATTCAATTGAATTCAGTATACCATCAATATTTGTATTTAAGTAATTTATTATGTTTTTCTTATTCTCTACTTCAGAATCCCTTAGCTTATCTTCTATAAACTTTGTTAATAAACTATAATTTTCTTCATTAGAAATATACTTAATTAGCCTATCTGAAATTTTTTCTAAGTTTTCTTCTCCAATATCCTCTGTGAGTTTTGATACTATTTCTGAAGTCTTAGATTCTAATAGCTTATCTATGGAAGATTTAACTATGGTAACAATATTCCTATTAGCATCTTCACTATCAATGTATTTTTCTATCATATGAAATACCTTTTCAGCTATTATATCTGGACTTATAAAGGCCATAATCATTTTAGGTATGTTTTGGAAGGCAATCTCTGAAATAGAATCCTTAAGTTTTTTCTGTATAATAGGATCTTTAAAGCTCTCTTTTATGGCATTTCCTATGTGTTCTCCATTTTCTTCAATATATTTTTTTATAGATTCCAATATATCCTCTGGAATCAATTCTAATAATTTTCTTTCATCCTGGGAGAATTCATTTATTTTTAACTTTATTTGACCTGCTAATCCATCTCTCAACTCTTTTGAATTTGATAATTGGAGTATAAATCCCTTGAGCTTTTTATCTACTAATCCATAAATACTTTCTGTATCTAAGTCATTTACCTTATCTTCAATGGACTTAGATATTAAGGATATAAACTTCTCTCCCCTAATTTGCGAAATAATTATATTGATTAATTTTCCTTCTACTTTCTTTATAATCTTATCATAATCTTCACCTAAAAAGTTGGTTAGAATTTCTTTTATTGATTGTTGATTTTCTTTTAATTTATTTATCTTACTTTCAAGCCAAGATTTAATCTCCTTATCTGTTCCTTTATTAGATAAGGATTCAACTATAGTTTCAGGAGATAATAGATAAACTCCTACTGTTTCTCCTATACTTTTAGCTATTCTTTCTCTCTCCTTTGGTATAAGCCCAGGAGTAAAAGGAATTTTTATTCCCATAATTCTTTTCTCATAATGGGGCCTAAAGAGCATCTTTATAGCAAGCCAATTTGTAAAATATCCTATAATTGCTCCAACAAAAACTGGTACTAAGATCTTCATATTTTTCTCCTTTCAGAAGTAGTAAGGACGGTTAAAATAAACCGTCCCATTTTATCCTACATAAGCTTACATATATTATTAGTAAATTCAATAGGGTCTTCTATAGGTAGTCCCTCAATTAATAAAGCTTGATTATATAGTAAATCAGTATAGAGTTTTAGTTTATCCTTATCATTTTCAAAAGCAGATTTTAATGTATCAAATACATGGTGATTTACATTTATTTCTAATATTTTATCTGCCTTTATACCATGATTGTCCGGCATTTGACTTAAGATTTTTTCCATTTCTATAGAAAGCTCACCTTCACTAGATAAACATACAGGATGATTTTTTAGTCTCTTCGATGGTTTAATTTCCTTTACCTTATCTGATAAGGTTTCCTTCATAAATGAAAATAGTCCTTTGTTTTCTTCCATTTCCTTTTCATTATCCTTATCCTTTTCATCAGCTTCTATACCTAAATCACCAGAAGACACTGACTTAAATTCCTTTTCCTTATATTCCCTTAACATCTTAATTGCAAACTCATCAATATCATCTGTTAAATATAGGATTTCATAGCCTTTATCCTTTACCAATTCAATTTGTGGTAGCTTGTCAATTCTATCAACAGATTCACCAGCTGCATAGTAGATATATTTTTGTTCCTCTGGCATTCTACTTACGTATTCCTCTAGAGTAACCATTTTCTTTTCCTTTGAAGAATAGAAGATAATTAAATCCTGTAATGTTTCCTTATGCATTCCAAAATCATTATAAATTCCAAACTTTAATTGCTTTCCAAATCCTTTAAAGAATTCCTCATATTTTTCTCTATCATTTTTTAGAAGTAAAGCCAATTCATCCTTTATCTTGTCCTCAATTTTCTTTGCAATTAACTTTAATTGTCTATCATGCTGTAATATTTCTCTAGATATATTAAGAGATAAATCCTCTGAATCTACGATTCCCTTTACAAAGCTGAAATAGTCCGGAAGTAGATCGGCACATTTATTCATTATAAGTACTCCATTAGAATACAACTCTAATCCTTTTTCATACTCCTTTGTATAAAAATCATAAGGAGTTTGACTAGGAATAAATAACAATGCATTATATCTAACAACACCATCTACAGATAGGTGGATGGATTTTATTGGTTCGTCAAAACCGAAATGCTTCTCTGAATAAAAATTCTTATAATCATCTTCTGTTAATTCATTTTTATTCTTTCTCCAAATTGGAACCATACTATTTATTGTTTGCTCTTCTTTATACTCTTCATATTCATCTTCGGAGCCTTCCTTAAGTCTACTCCTAGTTATATCCATTTTAATTGGATATCTAATAAAATCAGAGTATTTTTTAATAATTCCTCTTAATCTGTATTCTTCTAAAAATTCATCATAATTTTCATCTTCCGTGTTTTTCTTTATTGTAAGTATTATATCAGTTCCTACAGTATCCTTATGAGCAGGTTCTATTGTATATCCTTCAGCCCCTTCAGATTCCCATTTATATCCCTCAGTCTCACCAAAGGTTCTACTAATAACTGTTACCTTATCTGCTACCATAAATGCAGAATAAAATCCAACACCAAATTGACCTATTATATCAAAGCCATCCTTTAATTCATTTTCATTTTTAAATGCAAAACTTCCACTATTTGCAATTACACCAAGATTTTCCTCTAACTCTTTCTTTGACATTCCAATTCCTGTATCTCGTATGGTTAATGTCCTATTATCCTTATCTGCTTCTATCTTGATGTAATAATCATCCTTATTAAAACTAACATTCTCATCAGTCAATGCCTTATAATAGACTTTATCAATAGCGTCAGATGAATTGGAAATCAATTCCCTTAAAAATATCTCTTTATGTGTGTAAATTGAATTTACCATTAAATCAAGCAAACGCTTTGATTCTGCTCTAAATTCTCTTTTCTCCATAGTATCTTCCCTTTCCTTTTTACTATTATAATTTTATTAGCACTCTAAGTATCAGAGTGCTAATAAGAAAAATGTACCATATTTATTTTTTCATGTCAAGCATTAGAACCTTTAGAGAGTATTTTTCAATCTACTAAAGATTACATTGTTTTCTATATCTATATGTTCCAGTAAGTTTTCTCCTAATGTCTTTAATCCTTCATAAGTATTTTCATAGGTAGGACATCCTGTTGGTGGAACCATATATTCATTTGTAACCTGCCTTAGTTCCTTTACCAACTCTTCTATTTCCTTGTTATCTCTTTCAACACTTTCAATTCCTACTAATATATTTTCTAGTAACTCACTTGAAGGATCCTTTTCATAGTCTCTTATCATATAGAATAATTCTCTTTCTTCCTTAATAATATGAGATTCCAATATGATCTTTAATTGTCCAAATAATCTATGGACCTTTTCAAGAATATCCCCACTATCTTCAAAATGAACCTTAAAGATTGTATAGACTAATTTTTCTAACTCTGGTAATTGTTTTTTTAATGGAGTATGATGATTTTTTAGAATATATTCTATTATTTTGGAGTACTTTTCACTTTCAAAATTTATCATAACATGTC
Source organism: Bacillota bacterium (assembly GCA_023388495.1). Lineage (GTDB taxonomy): Bacteria > Bacillota > Clostridia > Tissierellales > Tissierellaceae > Tissierella. The sequence goes on from JAEWGC010000008.1 coordinate 90,194, forward strand.
CCCTTTCAATTTAATTATATTTTACTTGTTAGGATTCTATTTTTAGTGATACCCCATTTCGGCCTAGTTAATTCAAATCAAAACACTTTATTATAATCTAAATGTTGATACATTTAATTGAAGTTCTTCAGCTAATTTTGCTAATTCTTGTGCCGAATCAGCTACTTGTACCATAGCTGCACTTTGTTCTTCTGAAGCAGCACTAACTTCTTCACTAGAAGCCGCATTTTCTTCTGCAATTGATGCAATACTCTCCATAGCTGCGTTTACAGATTGAGTACCTGAAGCAATTTGTTGTACTGCTACACTTACTTGTTGCACTTCATTAGTAATTTCATTTATATCATTATAAATCATACCAAAATACTTTCCAGTTTCATTAACAGCTATTACACCTTCTTCAACTTCTTTGGTTGTAATATCCATTACATCAACAACCTTCTCAGTTTCATTCTGTATTCTATTTATAAGTTCAGCAATTTCTAGAGCAGAAGTTGATGATTGCTCTGCAAGCTTCCTAACCTCCTCTGCTACTACAGCAAAACCTCTTCCCTCTTCTCCAGCTCTAGCTGCTTCTATTGCTGCATTTAGTGCTAATAAATTAGTTTGATCGGAAATCCCCTTTATTACCTCAACTATTTCACCAATCTTAATAGATTCATTTCCTAATACTTTTACAACGTCTGAAGATTCCTCTGTTACTTGTTTTATTCGTTCGATTTTTTCAACTGCCTTTTTAGCTTCTTGCAATCCACTATTTGCTTCATCTAAAACGTTTTCACTAGTTACTGACACTCTGTTGGCGTTTTCAGCAACATTTTGAATACTTGCTGCAATTTGATTTACTACTACACTGGTTTCTGTGGCATCTTCTGCTTGTTTACTTGCCCCTATAGCTAATTCATTAATTGTATTAGCTATCTCTTCTGATGCTGAAGTAGTTTCCTCTGAAGAAGCAGAAAGCTCCTGACTTGAAGCTGCAACTTGCTGAGAAGCATCTAATACATTTTTTATAACATTTCTTAATCCATCAGTCATTGTATTAAAAGAGTTTGCCAAATCTCCAATTTCATCATTGTTTTTTACTGTGATTATATCAATTGATAAGTTTCCATCTGCTATTTCCTTAGCTGCATCTGCAATTTTTATTATAGGCTTAGCAATTATACGAGACATATATAGTGCAATTCCTACTCCAATTAATATACTAAGTACAATTAAAATCAAGGATAAATCCCTAGTTCTATTGAATGCAGTATCACTACTATGATAAGCCTCTAATGCTAAATCGTCCTTTATTTTAACAAGCTCATTAATTTGTATTTCTATTTTATCTGCAATATCTCTATTTTTCATCGCTTGGTCAAAGGCATGTGCATTATCTCCCTTTACAACTATCTCAATAACCTTTTCTTCATTAGGCTTTAGCTCTTTCCATATCCTTAATATTTCATCATATCTTTGTCTAGCCTCCTCAACTGCTATTGTTCCTTCAAAAGCTTCTAAATTGCTTTCAAACTGTTGAAATAAAGTCTGTATATTTCCAATATGCCTAGACTCTTCTGCCTCAGTTCTTGATAAAATTAAGTTATTGCGGGCACGTCCTAATGATACCAAGTTTACTTGTACATCTTTAATGTATCCAATACCTTTTAGATGCATATCATATAAATTATTTAGGTTATTATTTACTATTCCTAAATTAATAGCATTATAAGCACCAAGAAATCCTATTAAGATAATTAAAATACCAAATCCGAATAATAACTTTTTTCCTACCGTTAACTTTTTGATGTTTGACTTCATAAAAAAATTCCTCCTATTCTATTAATATATTTGAATTTTCGAGTACTTGCCATCTTTCCTATTAGCCATAACAATATACTCCGATATAAGCTTAATCCCATTTCCATGAAATGTCAACTTCTTGATAAATTATTGTCGAAAAATAGTACTTTTTACATACTTGTAAAAAACTTTTTGTTTTTCATATAAATCCTTATAGCATGAAAAAAAGCCCGAGAATAATCTCAGACTTTTTAATTAATATAAATCTATATCCTTTAGCTTTTCTTCCCAAACCATCTTAAGTAATGTAAGGTCCTCTGTATAATCTATTTTTGATTCATCCTTATCATATTCCAATGTATCTAATATCTCTACGGTGAAATTATCTTCTCCTAATTCATTCCAATCCTTTTGCAATTCTTTATTAGGGTGACTTCCCCATTTTAATTGAAATACTGCTCTATTCATCCTACTCTTTAAATCCTGAGTAGCTTCCATATAATATTTATTATTTAATTTACAACAAATGGAGAATATCCCCATATTAGGTTTCATTTGCAGATACTCTTCTTTTAACTCTTTCTTTTTATTCATTATTTAATACCCCATCTCTTTTAATATCCTAGATAAAGTTCTAAGTCTTTCGCCAATAAGCTCACTATCCTTACTTAGAGCTTGACTAAATAATTTAATATCCTCATCTATTTTTTCATTATCAGTACATACAGAAACTGTCATAGCATCACCTTGTAAACCTACTCTATCTATAGTAGGTATTTCAACATCATATAATTTTTCATATCTGTAGGATTCCCTAAAATGTTGTTGTGCCCTGCAAACTAGAATAGCTAAATCAAGAACCCTATGAAGTGGCAGCTCTTCAGATTGTCTAGACCATTTTTCTCCTGTATATCTCCATACCTTAGCTGAAATATCTACCTTACCTCTATCATTCCATTGTGCTAATCCTAATGAAAGCCCCTTAGCATCTGAGTCATAGGCATTTCTACCATCAATATTCTCATAGTTTTCGCATACTATAACTGGTTTATGTTTTAAAGTTGTTGGTATTTTCATTTTTTTCACTCCAATTCATTATTTACTAATTTACTAAATTAGTAAATTAGTAAATTCATTATATATTTATTAATATATTATGTCAATAAAAAACTTCTAAACCATTTAATTAAACAGCTTAGAAGTTTTTTATTTTTATTTTATATTATTTAACTCTTTCACCTAATCTAAATTCACTATATCCCATAAGCACTACCCATACATAAGCAAGAGTTTTTGGTATCATAAGAACTCCAATCCAAGGAATTGTATTAGCCCACAATACTACTGGTATATATAGGGCAAAAGATAATACAATAGCTAACCACATGAATCTAAAGTTACTATCCATATGTTTCTTAGCTTCCCAATAAAAAATATATATAATAATAATTCCCATAATACCAAATGGAATATTTCTATATATTCCCCATGAAACAGGTGCATTAAAGCTTAACCATTGGTTTTCGGGAAAAAAACATAATCCTATTCTTATAATACTTAAGCCATAGATTGCTAATGTAAGTCCTTTTCGTTCCTTAATATCATAACGCTTTCTCCATATATGGTATAAAATCACATAAAATATTGTCATAGTAATAGAGGTTATAAACTTTCCTATACCCAAAGCTGCAGCGTTTTCTTCTAATCCTGTTGTAAGCAAAGCATATGATCTAGGTATTAAATGAAATGAATCTCCTAATCCCAATACTACAGCCATAATCCCAAATAGCTTAAATTGCTTATTATTTCTTCCCTTCAGTATCATTATCATCCCTATTGTAATAACTCCTATTAGATAAACCGCATCAAATAAAGTTTCCATAATTGCCTGCATACTAATCCTCCTTTATATTATTCGTGAACATTGTTCATTGTTGTTCAAATTTAAAATCATACTTTCGTATGACTTTAATTTGAGATTATCTTCTTTAGAATTTCTATAAAAAAACTAATATCTTTCTCATCTTTTCTAAGCATTATTAACATGTTTTCAAATATAAAACTAGCCATCTTTTCTTTTGAAATAGTCTCTGACCATTGATAATTACTTAGTTCCTTATTATTATCAATTAGGGTTTTGATATTATTACATATCTTATTGAAATATTCATTTTGCTTTTGTCTTCCAAGTAACTTTTCCTGTGAATTTAATAAAGCAATCTGTTCCAACCAATTTTCTTTAAACTTATTAATATAAAGATATAGGATATTGTAGATTTTCTCTAAGTTATCATAAAAATTACATGAAGCAAAAGCTTTCCAGTCTACTTCTCTAAAAGCATCCTCCCAAAAGTCCTCAATAACAGCTATTAATAAATCTCCTTTTGAAGGAAAGTAATTATATACTGTCCCAATGGCAATACCACTATTCTTAGCAACAGCACGAATATTAATTCTAGTAATACCATCCTTAAGTGCTATATTTTTGGCTTCTGTCAAAATAATCTCTCTATAATCCCTATTATTTTTTTCCATTATTTCTTCACCTCGTGAACAATGTTCACCATTATGATATAATAATAGTTTTTTATTGTCAAGATTTATTTTTTTAATATATTAAACCATAAAATTATCCTTTATTAAATGCCAATCTAAATCCTAAGATATCATTATCTTATACTTTGCCTATGGTTATGCTAGGGCTAATATTTATTTATACAAAAATTGTTCTTAACCTTTAGTAAATCTAAATATAATCTCTCCTCATATTCATCTATAGAAATAGTAGTATAAAATAAAAGATGCAAGGAACAAAAAAATCCATTGCATCTCTTATTTTATTGATAGATAATCTCTTTATCTTCTTTTATTATTACATTATTGTATCTAAGTACTTGTTTTGTTCTATCCCCATCTCCTAGAGAATCTAAATATACTATCTCTTCTGGTACTATTTTTATTATCTTTAAGTCCCTTTCATTATCCATTACATATTGATCAGGATAATATTCCTTTGCCTCATTATAAAGAACATTATCCATTAAACTAGTTGTAGCCGTCCCAAAAATTTGTACTCCTTTAATTTGTCTATAGTTTATATAGTCTGTATTAACTAGTAGACAAACATTAGGATTTTGTGCTATTGCATTAAACTTCTCTCCACCTGCAGAAAGAATATAAATGCTCATATTCTCTCCTACAAAATATTGTACGGGACTACTTCTTGGTATATTGTTCATACAAGTAGCAAGGGAGCCATCCTTATGTTCCTTGAGAAATTCAGATATCATCACCTTTAATTCCTCTGCTGACACTCTTTTATTATTCACTGAACCACCTCTTATAATATTTTTAATGCTTGTATAACCTTTAGCTCTACTCTCTCTTAATAATATTATTTTACTTTTTTTGTAAATTATTCTTTAATATTACTTAAATAAAGAATATAATGATAATAATGAAAATAATGGGATTATTTTTACATATTACCCTATATAAGGAGGTTTTTATGAATAATTTTCAGCACAATTTAGAGAAATATGCGGAACTCGCTGTAAAAGTTGGTATCAATTTAAAGGAAAAAGAAGGTCTAATAGTTACTGGTAATGCTGATACCTTACCTCTAGCGAGGCTGGTCGTTAAAAAGGCTTATGAAGCTGGAGCTAAGCATGTGGAATTCCAGCTTAATGATGATGAGATGAGTCTAATGAGATTTAAATTTGGAAAGGATTATGTATTTGAAAGCTTCCCTGGGTGGAAAGTTGATTCTCTAGAGGCTATGTATAAGGATAATTATCACCATATATTTATTCTTGCATCCGATCCAGAGTTGTTAAAGGATATAGATGGGGAAGTTGTTGCTAAAAGCCAAAAATCAGCATCTCAAGCTATGGCCCCAGTGATGAAATATAGAATGACTGGGATTACTAAGTGGAATATAATAGCTATGCCATCAATCCCTTGGGCAAAGTCTGTATTCCCTGATTTAAGTGATGATGAGGCCATAGACAAACTATGGAAAAATATATTTGCTGCAACTAGAGTTGATCAGGATGATCCAGTAAAGGAATGGGAAATACATGATAAAAATATAAAGAAGTATAGAAACTTCCTAAATGAAAAGCAATTTGATAAGTTAGTATTTAAAGGGCCTGGAACAGATCTGGAAATATACTTAGCTGAAGATCACTTCTGGATGGGTGGGGCAAAAGAAAGTCAAGCTGGACACTCCTATGTAGCCAATATCCCTACAGAGGAAGTATTTACTACACCTCATCGCTTAAAAGTAAATGGTACTTTAAAGGCTACAAAGCCTCTTAGCTTAAACGGAAAGCTTGTTGAGAATTTTGGATTTACATTTAAAGATGGTAAGGTAATAGATTTCTATGCAGAAAAAGGATATGATGTACTAGAAAAACTTCTACAAAACGATGAAGGCGCTAAATACTTAGGGGAGGTTGCTTTAGTTCAAGATGATTCTCCTATATCAAATACAGGAATATTATTTAATGAAACCCTATTTGATGAAAATGCTTCCTGTCACTTTGCCCTAGGTCGTGCATATGCCTATGCTATGAGAAATGGTTCCAATATGACTCAAGAAGAATTAAGTGCTAAAGGGGCAAATTTTAGCTTAATCCATGTTGACTTTATGGTAGGGGGACCAGAGTTAGACATCATAGCATATGAAAGTAATGGTAATGTGGTTCAATTATTTAAGGATGGAAACTGGGTATTTTAAAAGGAGTGGGAAAATCCCACTCCTTTATTCTTTATCCTTAGAAACTATCTCATTATCATCATAACTTACCCAATCGCTATATCCACCTACATATAGCTTTGGCTTAAGTCCTACTTCTTCCATAAAAATACAGTTTACTGTTCCAGTAATACCAGAGCCACAATGAACGATTATTTCGTCATATTGTCTTAAAGATTCAAAATATTTTTCCAGTTCTTCCTTAGATTTTACTCTTCCTTCTTCTAGTAAATTCATCCAAGGATAGTTTATAGCATTTGGTATATGTCCTGGAATTTTATCTATTGGTTCAACTTCTCCTCTATACCTTTCAGCAGCTCTAGAATCTATTATAGCTATATTATCTGAGTATATGGCTTTCTTAACATAGTTTATATCCACTTCCATTGAAGAGTCTAGCTTCAAAGTTAATGAATTAGATTTCTTTATCTCCGGAACTTCGGTAGTTATATCTAATCCATTTTCTTCCCAAGCCTTTATACCTCCTTCTAAGACATAAACCTTTTCCCTACCAGAGTATTTAAGCATCCACCACAATCTTCCTGCCATGGCTAGATCACCATCATCATATACAACTATTGTGGATTCATCATTGATTCCAAGTTGTTTCATATCTTCTATAAACTTCTCCATATTAGGTAACGGATGTCTCCCTCCATGTACATCAACTATACCTGTTAGAATATCTTCCATAGAAACATATTGGGCATTTTTTATATGACCTTTTTGGTATTCCCTTAGACCATAATTAGGATCATCTAGCTCTGACCTAACGTCTAATATGATTAAATCTTCTCTCTCAATATTATTTATTAACCATTCCTGTGATATAATATTTTTCATAAGCTCCTCCATATATATTTCTTAGTCTACTAATATTTACCCAATTCCTATTGATATACGCTAAATATTATACCAAATTCCTTAAGCTTTGTTTCATTTCCTATCCATACAGATGTCCCTGTAGGAATTATCTCATATAACCCTTCTACATCTTCATTAAACATTCTAACACAGCCTAGAGATGCATATGTCCCAATACTTCCTTGATTTGCATTTCCGTGTATACCGTAGGACCCTCCCCCTTTTATGCTAAGTCCCATCCATCTCTTACCTAATGGATTATTTGGTCCCCCCCCTTTTATAGGCTTACTTACTCCTGCACCTCCCCAGGTAGGGTTTATATATTTTACTACTATGGTAAATTTTCCTTCTGGAGTATATTCCACTGATTTCCCTGTTGCCACAGGATATTTCTCTATTATTTTCTTCTCTTTCAAATGATATAAAGTATTATTGCTTTTATTTATTATAATAAAATCTCCTCCAGGGATTTCAGATTTAAATTCTATGTCTATCTCTGGAATATTTATCTTATTTAATTCCATATCTTCATTTATCTTTTTATATGTATTTACTCCAACAACTCCATCAGGATTTAGCCCCTCACTCTGTTGATACTTGGCTACAGCTTCTCTTGTTTTACTGTCAAAATAATAATCCTCTTTTAAATCTGCATATTCTTTTCTCTTTAAAAATTTTTTAACCCTTAGAACCTCTTCACTAGCAACTCCTTCCTTTAAGATTAATCCATCAACCTTGAACTTTGTGATTTCTATTTGCTTTTCTTCTTGGGGCTTTTCCTGTACCTCTTCTTGTACTTCTTCTATTTCTATAATAACTTCCTCCATGTCTTTTTCTTCTGGCTCATCCACCACTTCTTCTTTTACTTCTTCAACTTCTATGGTTTCTACAATACTTGTGTCTATATAATTTATGTCCTTTTTTACCTGACCACTAAGCATGATTGGCGGAAGTATAACAAACATAAATATATAATTACTTAGCCGCATTTCAATCTCCCCCTTTTACAGTATATGTCTTCCTTTAATTGTATTTTCACACAGTGAGAATTATGTACAAAAATAACCTCACTTTCTTGTAGAAGGTATTGGATAAAATTACAAACAATTCCTAGTAAAATCGTCGGTTTACTTTTCTAAATTACTGGTATATAATTATATATGTTAATGATAATCGTTATCATCTGATAGCTTATTTCATATAAAGGAGAATTAGTATGACAAAGAATTTACTTAGTATTAATGACTTGAAAGTAAATATAGAAGATAAAAAAATCTTAAATGGACTTAATCTTAATATCGGTGAAGGGGAAATCCATGTTATTATGGGTCCTAATGGAGGAGGGAAATCTACTTTAGCATATACATTAATGGGACATCCAAAATATGAAGTTGTAGATGGAGAAATAGAGTTTGATGGAGAATTGATAAATGACTTAAAGGCTGATAAAAGAGCTAAAAAAGGAATATTTCTATCCTTCCAATACCCAGAAGAAATTCCTGGTGTTACAGTAGAAGAATTTTTAAGAACTGCAAAGACATCAGTTTCAGGGGAAACTCAGAAGCTTATCTCTTTTAAAAAGCTTCTAAAAGAAAAAATGGAGCAACTAGAAATGAAAGAAGAATATGCTTCTAGATATTTAAACCTAGGTTTTTCTGGTGGAGAAAAGAAGAAAAATGAAATCCTACAAATGTCTATTCTAGAACCTAAGCTTGCAATCCTAGATGAGACTGATTCAGGTCTTGATGTTGATGCCATAAGAATAGTAGCTGAAGGTGTAAAAAGAATTAAGGACGAAAAAAGATCTATTTTAGTTATAACTCACTATAATAAATTATTAGACTACCTAGAGCCTGATTATATTCATATCTTAATTGATGGAAAAATAGTTAAAACTGGTGGAATAGAATTAGCTAAAGAGATTGATGAAGGTGGATATGAAAACCTTAAAGCCGAGTTTTCCAATAAGTAGAGGTGACAATTATGGAAAGAAAGAAGACATATATTGAAGATATTGATAGAGGGATTTATGATATTAAAAATGAGTTTACCTATAAGTATAAGTCCGATAAGGGACTAACTCCTGAGATAATCAGAGAAATTTCAAAAGAGAAAAATGAACCAGAGTGGATGACTGATTTTAGATTGAAATCATTGGAAATATATAATAGTAAACCTATCCCTACTTGGGGAGTAGATTTATCTGATCTTAATATGGAAGAGATCATAACCTATATTAGGCCAGATGCAGATATGAAACATAGTTGGGACGATGTACCTGAGGATATAAAGTATACCTTTGAGCGACTAGGACTACCTCAAGCTGAAAGAGAGTCCTTAGCTGGAGTAGGAGCCCAATATGATTCAGAGGTTGTATATCATAATATTAGAAAAGAATTAGTAGATGCTGGGGTAGTGTATACAGATATGGAAACTGCATTGAAGGAATATGAAGATATAGTTAAAGAATACTTTATGAAATTAGTTCCTCCTAATGATCATAAATTTGCTGCTCTTCATGGTGCAGTATGGTCTGGAGGTTCCTTCGTCTATGTTCCTGAAGGAGTACAAGTAGATATTCCACTACAATCATATTTTAGACTTAATGCACCAGGAGCTGGACAATTTGAGCATACTTTAATAATTGTAGAAAAAGGAGCAAAGCTCCACTTTATAGAAGGCTGCTCAGCACCAAAATACAAAGTAAATAACCTACATGCTGGATGCGTAGAATTATTTGTAAAGGAAAATGCCAGTTTAAGATATAGCACCATAGAAAACTGGTCTAGAAATATGTATAACTTAAATACGAAAAGAGCTGTAGTAGATAAGAATGGTACAATTGAATGGGTTTCAGGTTCCTTTGGCTCTAAGGTTTCCATGCTATACCCTATGAGTATCTTAAGAGGAGAAGGGGCAAGATCAGAGTTCACAGGAATTACCTTTGCAGCAAAGGGACAACATTTAGATACTGGTACAAAGGTAGTACATGCTGCTCCACATACTACATCAACAGTTAATTCTAAATCTATTTCTAAGGATGGAGGATATGCATTTTATAGGGGACTGCTTAGAGTGGCTAAGGATGCCTATGGTTGTAAGTCAACAGTATCCTGTGAATCATTGATGCTTGATAATATCTCAAAATCAGATACTTTGCCAATAATAGAATTAAACAATGACAATATAGATATAGGTCATGAAGCTAAAATCGGTAGGATTAGTGATGAAGCTATTTTCTACCTTATGAGTAGAGGAATTAGCGAAGAGGAAGCTAAGGCTATGATAGTTAGAGGATTTGTGGAGCCAATAACTAAAGAGCTCCCACTTGAATATGCTGTTGAATTAAATAATTTAATTAATATAGAGCTTGAAGGCACTATAGGATAAGGAGGGATAAGATGCTTTGGGAAAGAATTAGACTAGAAGATTTTGAGTTTCCTAGTGTTACAAGTTACACGAAGGATTATATAATTTGTGAAGATAAGCTTCCTACTGGAGTAAACTTAAATAAAATCACTAATGATATATCTTTAGATACAACTAATATTCAAGGAGTAGGAAAAGAATTTGTTCTTTTTGCTAATGAATTTTACAATAGCGGCATAGCTTTATCCCTTTCTAAAAATACTAGAATCAATAATCCTATTAAAATTGAATTTAATATAGATAATGAAAACCCTATTGTTATAGATAAAAATATTATTATAGCTGAATCTGGCAGTGAAGTAACTTTAGTTATTGATTATAGTTCAACTGAAAATGTGGAAGGCTTCCACAATGGACTTACTCTTGTATATGCCAAGGAAGATGCAATAGTAAATATTATAAAGCTTCAAAGAATGAATGATATTTCTCGAAGTTTTGATTCAAATATTGCCTTTGTTGAAGGACGAGGAAAAGTAAATTGGATATCAGTGGAGATAGGCAGCAGTATTAGTGGCTCCAATTATTCTACCTTCTTAGAGGGAGAAGTCAGTGAATCTAACCTTTCCTCTATATATTTAGGAGATGGAACACGTAAAATGGATTTAGAATATTCCATGATCCATCAAGGTCCTAGGAGTATAAGTAATATTGAATCTAAGGGAGTATTGAAGGATTATTCCAAAAAAGTCTTTAGAGGAAACCTTGATTTTAAAAGGGGAGCTAGACATTCTAAAGGAGCCGAAGAAGAATATGTAATATTACTTGATCCCACTGTAAAGTCAGATTCTATCCCAGCATTATTATGCGAGGAAGATGATGTAGAAGGAGAACATGCTGCCAGTGCAGGACAAATCGATGAAAATAGACTCTTCTACCTTATGAGTAGAGGCTTAAGTGAAAGGGAAGCAAAGAAATTAATTATAGAAGCATCCTTTAGACCTATAATTGATAGGATACCCCTTGAAGATTTACGTGAGTTAATCAGTCTTGAGGTTGAAAGGAGACTTATAAATGATTAGGCTAAACCCTGATGAAATAAAGAAGAACTTTCCTATATTCAATCAAAAAATAAATGGCAATAGACTGGTGTATTTAGACAATGGTGCCACAACTCAAAAACCTATAGAAGTCATTGATGCAATGAGTAATTACAATAGAAACTCTCATGGTAACCCCCATAGAGGAGCCCATCAGCTAAGTATAAGGGCTACAGAGGAATATGATTTAGCTAAGGAAAAAGTAAGGAAATTTATTAATGCTAAATATGTAGAAGAGATTATCTTTACAAGGAATACTACTGAATCCCTCAATCTAATTGCCCATTCCTATGGAAGAGAATTTCTTAAAGAAAATGATGAAATAGTATTAACTATCTCAGAGCATCATAGCAATATACTTCCTTGGCAAAGAGCGGCTAAGGAAAATAAGGCATTCCTAAAATATATGTATTTAAAGGAAGATGGTAGAATCTCCTTAGAAGAGATAAAAGAAAAGATTACAGAGAAAACTAAAATTGTATCTGTATCTCAAATGTCTAATACCCTTGGAACTATACATCCTATAGAAGAGATAATAGACCATGCACATAAAATGGGATCCATAGTTATAATAGATGGTGCCCAAAGCACTCCCCATATGAAAGTTGATGTACAAAGTCTTGATGCAGACTTCTTTGTTTTCTCTGGTCACAAGATGCTAGGTCCTATGGGAATAGGCGTATTATATGGTAAAAAAGAAATATTAGAAAGTATGCCTCCGTTTCTAATGGGTGGAGATATGATTGAATATGTTTATGAAGAGGAGGCCACTTTCGCTCCTATTCCATATAAATTTGAAGCAGGAACACAAAATGTAGAAGGGGCTGCAGGTCTTAGGGCAGCTATTGATTATTTAGAAAAAATAGGCTTAGACAATATTGAAGCCTATGAAAAAATTCTAATGGAATATGCATTAGAAAAGATGCTAAAGCTTCCCTATATAAATATTCAAGGACCTAAGGACTTAGATAAAAGAGGTGGAATAATATCCTTCACCATAGACAATATACATCCCCATGATGTATCTTCTATTTTAGACTCTTATGGGGTAGCTGTTAGAGCTGGACACCATTGCTGTCAGCCTCTAATGAGATATCTCAATGTTCCCGCAACATCAAGGATAAGCTTCTACCTATATAATACAATAGAAGATATCGATAGGTTTATTGAAGGAATTAGAAATGTAAGGAAGTGGTTAGGCTATGGATCTTAATTCAATATACACTCAACTTATAATGGAACATAATAAAAGTTCACACAATAAAAGAGCCCTACTAGATCCAGATATTACCGAACATGGACACAACCCTAGCTGCGGTGATGATATTACCCTAGAGCTAAAGTTTGATGGAAATATAATAAAAGATGCCTCCTTTACAGGTGTGGGATGTGCCATATCCCAGGCATCTACATCTATGATGATAGATTTGATAAAAGGTATAACTATAGAAGAAGCATTAAATTTAGTTGAAATCTTTATAGGCATGATTAAAAAGGAAATAACTGATGAGAAGGAATTAGAAAAACTAGAGGATGCTATAGTACTCCAAAACATTTCCAATATGCCAGCCAGAGTAAAATGCGCTGTATTAGCATGGCATACATTAAAAGAAGCCGTCTCCTAATCACTGGGGACGGTTCTTTTTGCTTTTTTCTGTTGATTTATAAAACAAATCCTGCTGCCATAACAAGTATTACAATCAATGGTGCTGGGATTTTCTTTGTCAATAATAATATTATTGTAATGAGTGTAACAATAATATTGTCAATCATAAATCCGTTCTTTTGCATTAGAACTATTGCAGCTACTGTAATTAAGCCACCAGCAACGGCAGTAATACCTTTTAAAGAAATTTTTATTCCCTTAATTTTCTTTAAATTTTCCCATATTGGATATATAAAGTAAATCAAAAGAAGTCCAGGCAAAAATATTCCAATTCCACTCACCATAGCACCTAATATTTGATTTAAAGCACTTCCTCCACGAGCTGCCATTCCACCAGCATATGCACTAAAGCTAAACATTGGTCCTGGTAGTCCCTGCACAAGCCCGAATCCAGTCAAAAACTCTTGATTTGTCATAAATCCATTAACTTCTACTAACTCACTATACATAAGCGGCACCACAACTTGCCCTCCACCAATAACTAAATAACCATAGCGATAAAAGCTTTCAAATAAATGAGCAATTCTGTTATCACTTACAAAAGTAAGAAGTATACTTCCTATTGCAAAAATTCCAAAGGCAATTAAATATCTCCAAGGAGGATTTATTTTTACTTGATTCCAAAGATTCTTCTCTTTAGAGGCAATAATACTCACTATTCCTCCAATGATTAGAACTAATGGAAAAATCCAAGGTTCTCGAATAAAGTAAGTGGTTATAGCTCCAAATAGTAATAATGATACTGTAATTTTGTCTGTTACTACTTTACGCCCAATGCGATATGCTGCTACAATAATAAATCCCACAGCCATCGGACCAATATAACGGAGTCTATCCTGAGAAATATTCATGCTACCTAAAAATTGGCTTAAAAATGAAAGTAATGTCATCAGTATAAGTACGGGCAAAGCCCATACTAACATAGTTAAGAGTCCTAATAGGGGCCCACCCATCTTATAACCAATGGCAACAATTGTTTGTGTGCTACTTGGACCAGGTAAAATTCCAGTTAAAGCAATAAGTTCAACCAACTCTTCTTCTGTTAAATAGTTTTTCTTTATAACCATTTGATCTGTAAAAATACCAAAATGGGCTTCAGGCCCTCCGTAAGACCCTAAAGAACAAATAAATACATCTTTTAAAAATGTTCTCCACCCTACTTTTTTTTTATTTTCTAAATTATTTTCTATTTTCATAATATACTCACCCTTTCATCCCCATACTTCCATTTAAACTGGTGATAATAAATATAACGCTACGTACTTGTATTACAAGAGATTTAGTGATACAATAATATCGCACCCCGATATCGTGCTTCGATACTTATATTATACATTAGAGGTGAATAAAAATGCAAGACCAGATTTTAAGAAAGTTATTTCTAGGCTTCATCCAAATACATATACTTCATCATGCAAAGAAAGAACCTTTTTATGGTGCTTGGATGATTGAAGAACTTAAAGAACATGGTTATGATATGAGTCCCGGAACATTATATCCCCTACTTCACAGTATGGAATCTAATAAACTTCTAGATAAAGAAGAAAGAATTGTAGATGGTAAGCTTCGAAAATATTACACAATAACTTCTTTAGGAATTGAAGTTTTAGAAGAAGCTAGAAACAAGGCTTATGAATTATTTAAAGAAATTAAAGATTAAAAAAACTGGGGTGACCGTGTTGTTGGGCGCCCCAATGCTTTTTATTTTACAATGCTTTTTATTAATCCCTCGTCTATATTCCCCCCAGTAATAACTACAGCTACATTTTTTCCTTTAAAATAATCTTTGTTTTTCCTTATTGCTCCAACTCCTATGGCTCCTGCAGGCTCAGCTATTACCTTTTCTTTCATGAATAAATATTTTATCGAATCTACAATATCCTCTTCTTCTACTACTATTATATCATCGATACATTCCTTAGCCATTTTGTAGGGAATCTCTCCTACTCCCCCAACTAATGCATCACATATGGAATCTTTAGTTGGGTAGACTTCATAAAATTTATTATCATTCAAGGAAGCTACCATTGCAGGACAAGCTGCTGTTTGAACTCCTATGATCTTTATATTAGGATTTATATGCTTAGCAGCTATACTAATACCAGTAAGTATTCCTCCACCACCTATTGGTACTAGTATGGCATCAATATTGGGTACTTCTTCTAGTATTTCTAGTGCTATTGTTCCCTGACCTACAATCACTACCTTATCTGAGCATGGATCTATAAATATACCTCCGCTATCCTTTATTTTTTCCAATCCAATCTCATGAGCCTCATCATAGTTCTTTCCTACTTTTATTACCTTAGAACCATAGTACTCTATCTTTTCAACTTTAGTACTAGGGGTAGTTTCTGGTACATATATAGTTGATTTTTTAATTCCTAATAGATTTGATGCATAGCTTACGGCAGTCCCATGATTTCCTGAGGAAATAGCGACGACCCCCTTTGCTATTTCCTCAGGTGTCAGACTTGTGATTTTACTTAGTGCACCTCTGATTTTAGCACATCTCATCTTCTGCTGATTCTCTAATTTTAGATATATATTAGTATCATCATCACTTAAATGTATAGATTTCTCTAGGGGTGTATGATATATATACTTTTTTATTCTATCTTTTGCTCCTTGTACGTCTTTATAATTAATCATCTTATATGCATCTCCTTAAAATATTAAATGAGCAGCTATTACTATAATTGGCAAGGTTATAAAGGTTCTCTCAATAAATATTACAAATAAATCCATAGGAGTTATATCAATCTTTGAACCTAATATTACAGCCCCTGCCTCTGATAGATAAACTAATTGAGTTACAGAAAGTGTAGCAATGATAAATCTAGTCATTTCATTAGGTATACTCGCTCCTATAACTGAAGGTAAAAACATATCTGCAAATCCTACCATAACAGTTTGAGATGCTTCAACTGCATATGGAACCTGGAATAGTTTTAGTAGCGGAATAAATGGCACACCCAACCACTCAAATACTGGTGTTGTCTCTGCTATTATTAAAGCTATAGTTCCAAAGGCCATTATAGCTGGTAATACTCCTAACCACATATCTAAGACAGTTTTAGTTCCGTTTGTCACAAAACTTTTTACACCACTACTTTCTTGTGCCTTTTTTACAGCTAGATGTAGACCCCATTGTGAATTTGTAAATCCTTTAGGTATATCTTCTCCAGCATCCATTTTAACTCCCTTATAATATCCATTTGATTTTTTAGATAGTGGTGGAATCTTTGGCATTATTACTGCTGCAGCTAGTCCAGCTACAACTACAGTCAAATAATATGGTCCAAATAAATGAACTAATCCAACTTGATTTAGCACCACTAAACAAAATGTAATAGATACTGCTGAGAAAGTAGTAGCAATAATAGCTGCTTCTTTACCTGTATAATAACCTTCTTCATATTGTTTGTTAGTTAATGCAACTCCTATAGTTCCATCTCCTACCCAAGATGCAATACAGTCTATGGAAGAACGTCCTGGCAATTGGAAGATTGGTCTCATAATTGGAGTAAAAAGGGCTCCTACATATTCTAAAAGTCCAAAATCTGTTAAGAAAGGTAATAAAAATCCTGCAAATAAAAACATTGTAAATAAGGTTAGGATCAAATCATATAATATTAATCCACCTGTGTTTTCTGACCAAATCCACTCAGGTCCTATTTTGAAATATACCATAAATGCAAGCACTAGACCTATTAATCTAACTACCATCCAAAAATTTGATACATTAAATATGCCTTTAAAAAAGTTGTTTTTCTCAATAATGCTAGGTTTAAATATTTTATATACTACAGTTGCTATTCCAGTAAAAGTTATAAAGGATAAAATAATAGTAGGCAATACACTTTCCATTGCAGCAGTCATTTTTCCAGCTAATAAAGCAACTAAAATTGTGGTTTCTCCTTCATGCTTAAAGGGAAACATTAATAGAAATACTCCCAGTATTGATGGTATTACAAACATTAAATAATCTGATAATAAGTGCTTTTTCTTGACAATTTTATTTTCCATAATCATACCTCCGTTTTTATTTTTAACTTTATTATTTTTTAACTGATTATTTGCTACTGATTATTTGTTACTAATTATTCTACTTATTCCACCCCTTTCTAGAAAATAAAAAAACTCCCGTTCCTAAGAATAATATTCTTAGGAACGAGAGTGTATTCGCGTTGCCATCCTAATTCACCTATATCTCACAATATAAGCCTCTTTGGGTACGTCAAAAATATGATTATACCTTATCACTATAACGGGTGAACCCGTTGCAGCCTTAGTTAATACCTCGGTGCACAACTCAGAGGTCCTCTTCATCTTAATAGACTTTGTTCCCTTTCACCATCTGGAACTCGCTGTATAAGTTTTCTTAAAACTACTTTCCTCATCAAAGTTTTCTAAATTATTATAGATTATAAAACATATTAGGATAAAAGTAAAGAGTTTTTTTATCTCCAAGTTAACCAAATAATAACATAACCTACTGTTACTGCTGCTAGAGTAAATGGTATACCTATTTTCATAAAATCCCATGCCTTAACTTCATATCCATCTTTCTGTAATATACCAAGGGCAGTAATATTTGCTGAAGCACCAATAGGAGTAAGGTTTCCTCCTAAAGTTGCACCTATAAGTAATCCAAAATATAGGATATAAGGTTCTATATTTAGAATATTAGCAATACCTCCAGCTACAGGTAGCATAGTAGCCACATAGGGAATATTGTCAATAAAGGCTGAAAATAATACAGAAGCCCAAACAATAAGAGTATAAATAACAAAGATATTATCATTACTAAATCTAACAAATAGCTTACTAAGATCATCTACTACACCTACTTCTGTAATGCCACCAACTACAATAAATAATCCTGCCAGTAGTAGAATAGTAAAATAATCTATTTCCAGTAATGTTTTTGAGAGAAACTGAAAACTTTTTGTTTTTAGAGATTCCCTTATTACACCAATGGCAAATAATGTTATACAAATAATCCCATTAATTGTTCTTGGTGTATTTGGTATAAATGAAGCTATTATTAAAAGGCATACCATTCCAACTAAAAGAATTGTAGGGAAGAAATCCTTAACAACTGTTTTTTCAACTGAACTTATAGGGTGCTTATCTTTTCTTAATATATATGCTAGAACCAAAGTGGAGGCTAATGCTCCAGCCTGCACAACCCAAAATATTCCAATCCTACCATTAAAATAGAAGAAATCTAGAAAATCAAGATTTGCATAACCTCCCAAAAGAATTGAGGTTGTGTCTCCTACTAATGTGGCTGCTCCCTGTAGATTTGATGAAACTGCAATTGCAATTATACTTGTAACTGGGGAAATTTTCAGCTTCTTGGCAATATCCAGAGCTACAGGTGCAATCATCAACACTGTTGCAACATTATCTACAAATGCAGAAATAATTCCAGCAAATAATGATAAAGAGATAATGGCCCATTTAACATTTGGAGTTTTTTCAAGAATGAGGTCAGCCAATAAGGCTGGCATTTTTGACTCGATAAATATAGAAACAATCCCCATAGTACCTGCAATCATTAAAATTACATTCCAATCAATTGTAGAGAAAACTTTCCCAATAGGTAAAATCCCAGATATTACAAACACTGCTGCTGAAGCAAGGGCTATATATGCTCTTCTCTTAGGAAAAATTAATAATAGTATATAAGTTAAAATAAATAATGCTATTGCGATATTTTTCAATTGTACCTCCTATTGTTGTCTTTAGATTTCTGTATTTAGTTTTAGACAAATAAGAAATAATATATTGTCAATTTGTACCATAATATTATAGCTTACTTGTAATGGTTATAAGATGCTTTTCATTAATCTTACAATATTTTCTGCTGTCTTTTCCATATTCTCTGGCCCTTTTAACAATGCCTCTTCTAATGTAGATATATTTCTTGTGATGCTAAAAATCGAATCAATTCCCATACTATATAGAATTTCTATATCAGACCCTACTCTGCCTGCTAGGGCTACTACTGGTTTATTATATTTCTTTGCAACTTTCGCTACACCAAGAGGAGTTTTTCCGAACTGTGTCTGAAAATCAATAGAACCTTCACCAGTCCAAACCATATCAGCAAGAGGTAATTTTTCTTCTAATTTTGAATACTTAATTACCAGATCAATACCCCTATTTAATTTACCATTTAAAAATGCCATAAGCCCTGCCCCAAGTCCTCCAGCTGCTCCTGCTCCAGGTATATCTAAAACATCTATACCTAATTGCTCCTTTATTAGATTTCCATAATGTCTTAAGTTATTATCTAATACCTCTATGGTTTCAGCCGTAGCTCCTTTTTGTGGTCCAAACACATTGGAAGCACCAGTCTTTCCACATAATGGATTATTTACATCACAAGCTACTTCCACAACTACATCCTTTAAACGATTGTCAAAATTAGATAAATCAATTGAAACTAATTTACCTAATTCTCCTCCTCCAAAACCTAATTCATTACCCTCTTTATCAAAAAACTTTCCTCCCAACGCTTGAATAGCTCCTACGCCACCATCATTGGTTGCACTTCCGCCTATTCCTATTAGTAGTTTTTTAACTCCATGGTCTAAACAAGCCTTTATAAGTTGCCCAGTGCCATAAGTTGTTGTAATTAAAGGATTTCTCTTTTCTAATGGTGCCAAGTGAATACCACTAGCACTAGCCATCTCTATGACCCCAGTTTCTCCATCTCCTAAAATTCCATAGCTTGCCTCTACTTTATTCTCTAATGGCCCAATTACATTTATCTTATATATCTTTCCATCTGTAGCATCTACTAAGGATTCCATTGTACCCTCCCCACCATCGGCCATTGGTACATGTATGCAGGTAATACCCTTATTGGCCTTTTTAATTCCCCTTTCCATGGCTTCACAAACCTCTTTTGCAGTCATACTTTCCTTAAATGAGTCTGGTGCTAATAGAATAACAAAATTTTTTTCCATCTTTTACCTCCAAAGGTATTCAAATAATTATGGATTTACTACATTAACTGGATTTCCTGCTATAAATGCCTTCAAATTATCTACGGCAATGTCCATAAGTCTTTGTCTACTTTCCTTTGGTGCCCATGCAATATGTGGAGTGATAATTACATTTTTTGCATTAAGAAGGGGATTATCCATCTTAATAGGCTCTACAGACACTACGTCACATGCAGCCCCTGCTACTTTATCACTATTTAAAGCATCTCTTAAATCTTCCTCTACAATTAGTGGTCCACGAGATGTATTGATAATCATAACACCGTCCTTCATTTTAGCAATTGTATCCTTATTAATTATTCCCTTTGTTTCTGGGAAAAGTGGACAATGTAAAGAAATTACATCTGATTTTTCTAGAAGTTCATCTAGGCTGGCATATTTGCAAGTCTCTGTTTCCAACTCTGGCTTTCTCGTATTAGCAAATGCTAAAATATTCATGCCTAGGGCCTCAGCAATCTTTGCTGTTCTCTGGCCTATTCTACCAAACCCTATAATCCCCATAGTCTTACCTTCAAGCTCAACCATTGGATGATTCCAAAAACACCAATCAACGTTATTAGTCCATTCTCCATTTTTTACTGCATCGGAATGAGCTCCAACATGACTACAAAGTTCTAATAACAATGCAATTGTAAATTGAGCAACTGCATTAGTTCCATAACTTGGAATATTAGAAACAGGAATGTTTTTATCTTTAGCAGCTATAATATCTATATTGTTGTATCCTGTTGCAAGTTCACCTATAAATTTTATATTAGGACACAGGTCCAAAATTTCCTTTGTAATTGGAGTTTTATTTGTATAAACAATCTCTGCATCTCCAATTCTTTCTACAATTTTATCTACTGGAGTTCTATCATATACAGTTATCTCTCCTAAGGCTCCTAACTCATCCCAACTTAAATCACCAGGATTTAAAGTATATCCATCTAAAACTACAATTTTCATAATATCCACCTCATTGAATTTTATTTACATGATTATCATCTGTTTCTTTATATTATAATACATTATATCCTCTATTTTCCAGTATCACCTATATCTTGTAATTCTTCTGGATATGCTGCCCAAATACTTTGATTTAAAAAATATCCTAAAAAATATCCAAATATATGCATAAATGCATTTATAGCCCCTATTTGTTTATATCCATATTTATTTTACCATCTTTGATTTCGATGATTCTGTCGGCTTTTTCTGCTATTCTCTTATCATGAGTTATTACAATAAAGGTAGATTTAAATTCTTTGTTAATTTCTTTTAGGAGATTATAAACTGTTTCCGTAGTTTCCGAATCAAGATTTCCTGTTGGTTCATCTCCTAATATTATCCTAGGATTATTAATAAGTGACCTAGCAATTGCTGCTCTTTGCTGTTGCCCCCCTGATATATCTGTAGCTTTGTTGTTTTTTACTTTAGTTAAACCAACTATTTCTATCAAATCATTGGCTCTATTTAAAGCTTCCTTAGTAATGTTTTTGTGCTTTATTCTATAGGGAATCAATATATTTTCTAAAACAGTAAATTCTGGTAGTAAATAATGAAATTGAAATATAAATCCTATGGTTTCATTTCTTAAAGCAGCTAACTGACCTTTATCCATATTAGAAATATCTACCCCATCTATTAATACTTTCCCACTTGTAGCTTTATCTAAAGTTCCCATTATATTCATTAAAGTTGATTTCCCACTACCAGAAGCTCCTATAATTGAATTAAAAGTACTTTCCTCAAAATTCAAATTTATATCAAATAGCACCTGAGTTTTTATCTTTTCTCCATAAATCTTGTTGATATTACTAAGTTCTAAAATATTAGCCATTTTTAATCACCTCCATAGGGTTAAGTTTAGAAGATTTTCTAGCTGGTATAAATGCTGCAATAGTAGCAGATATAATGGCTACTAAAACAGAAATAGTTATAAATTTATAATCTAGATAAAAAGGAACTAAAGGTGTACCATCTGGATTTTTTACGAAGTTAGAGAAAATATAGGTCAAAGAAAGTCCAAGAATGGTACCTAAAATAGAACCTATAATCCCAAGTATAAGTCCTTGAAATAAAAAAATCAGACTCGCTGTTTTATCCTTTATTCCCATAGCCTTCAATATGCCAATTTGCTTCGATTTTTGAACTACAGATATGGCCAATACCGATGATATACCAAGTAGTACTGCCAATAGTACAAAAATTTGAATCATATAGCTAGATGCAGATTGACCTGCTAATCCAGAGAGTAACTCTTCATTTTGTTTCTTCCAATTTAAGGATTTTAATTCTTCTTTCTTTAAAGTTTCCTCTAAATCATTAGCTATTATATCTGCACTAAATACATCCTTTATTTGGGTCTCTATAGAAGATAACTTATCTTCTTTTTCAAATATATCCCTGGAACTACTTAAAGTAGTCATCACCCAAGATTTATTTATACTGGCTACTTTTAAATCATAAATACCTACTATCTCTATATCTACACTCTTTCCTTCTGGTGTAAATACATCGATACTATCCCCTACTCCTATACTAATTTCTTCTGCCAAATCTTTTCCAACCAATGTTTCTAAATTATTCTCTGGAATTCTTCCCTCTATTAATTTCTCATTAAATTTATAAATCTTATTTGCCTCATTAAATTCTACCCCTCTAATTAGTATAGGATAGGCTTCATCCTCTTTAAACATAAATCCTGAAGAATCCAAGGACTTAGATACTACAGTAAATCTATCCTCTTCTTTTATTTTATTGATAATTAAATCTTCATCATCAAAATACTTTTCCTTCCCATCTGGAACTATAGTTATATGGGAGGAACTACCTATTGTTTTATCTATTAATGAAATTTGTAACCCATCTATTAAAGAACCTATAAATATTTGTACTGAAACACCTATAGTTATCCCTATTAAGATAAGAATAGTCTGACCTTTGTTAGATTTTAGAAATCTTGTAGCGATATTAAATGCTAGCTTCAATTGTTTGTCACTCCCTTATTTAAATTCAAAATGTCTTGAAAAGTTTTCAATAACATATCTCCCCCTACTTTTTTATACATACTAGGATCAGAAGCAAATGCATTTCCTCCTAAAATAAACTTTATATCAAGATTTAAAGTGCTTTTAATTTTCTCTATTGTTTTATTTGTAGCTACTAAATTATAAGAATTCGTTACACTAATACATATATAAGTTGGAATTATAGTTTCTATAGCCTTTAGCACAGTTGTTTCTGGAGTATTCGCTCCTATAAATACAGTTTTATATCCTGCAATAGTAAAAAAATCAGAAATCATTCTAGCACCTAATTCATGTTCTTCAAATCTAGGACATATAATTATTACACTATCTTTATTAGAATTTCCCAACTTATTCCTTTCCTTTAATACATATGGATAAGCACCTTCTACGATAGTTCTTATTATTCCACTTCTTACATGTTCCTTCCAAATTAAGCTTTCCACATCTAAATCATATTCTTCTACGATACTGTTTAACGCAGGTGCTAAAATAGATTCATACAAATCAATTACACTGATGTTATAATTTTCTAATGCATCTATACATAATTTAAATGAATTTTCCTTATCCTCCTCTTTTAAAAACTTCATCAATTCTTCATATAATTTTTTCACATTATTCCTCCCTAATCATTCAATAGATTCTTATATACCTCCAGACATTGGCCTCAATACTAATACCCTTTTTATTCATGGATTAACTTAGTATCATAATTTTTTATATGTTTTCTTAATCTATACATGTAAATTCTGGTATATTAGCCTTTTGGGTTTACATAACAAGAATGTTTTTATATAATGTCCATATTGCATACCCTTATAATTGCTGAATCCTAAAAATTATAGTAGGTACGGAGGAACCATTTAAGGGGTTAATCCACATCTGTGGTAGGGAACCGTCTATCCCGAACCCGCCAGCTAACTTCGGAAGCCTTATTACGGAAGGAGTGTATGCCAATGAAAGGGAAAAGATTATTATCAATTTTAATAGCATTACTATTATTAATGCCAACAACTGGAGTGTTTGCAAGTGAAAATTATATAACAATGGGATTCGGCAGTAGAGGAAGTAAAGTTTCTAAACTTCAGCAAGGATTGCAAAACAAAGGTTATAAAGTTTCTGTAGATGGTATCTACGGAAAAGCCACAAAAAGAGCTGTTATTAATTTTCAAAAAGATAATAAATTAAGAATTGATGGCATTGCAGGAAAAGCAACTCAAACAGCACTATATAGTAAAACTACTACAGCATCAAGAGGGACAAGTTCTTCAAGAAGAAATACTGAAGATGATTTATATTGGCTAGCCAGAATAATTGAAGCTGAAGCTGGTGCAGAGCCATATACTGGAAAAGTAGCAGTTGGAAGTGTAATTTTAAACAGAGTTAATTCTAAAGAATTTCCTAATACTGTCTATGGTGTAATTTTTGAGTATTATGGAAGTATTCCTCAGTTTAGTCCAGTTGCTGAAGGAACAATTTACAATACTCCATCACAAGAGAGTATCAAAGCAGCTAAAGAAGCTCTAGGCGGAGCAAAACCTGTGGATAATGCGACATATTTCTTCAATCCAGCTAAAGCAGCAGGATCTTGGATTGTAAAGAATAAGACCTATGTAAAAAGAATAGGTGGACATACTTTTTATGCATAATATGTAAGGAGTAGACTGTATTGTCTACTCCTTATACTTAATATAGGCGCCTTACTATTTACATTGGATTCCTATTCACCATTCCTATTTAAAATAGTCCATTCTTCCTCCTTAAATGCAACCAAGACAGTATTTTCTCCCACTAAAATTGGCCTCTTTACCAGCATTCCATCTGTAGCAAGAAGTTTTATCAGTTCTTCCTCTGTCATTGTGTTCAATTTTTCCTTAACATTTAATTCTCTATATAAATTCCCACTGGTATTGAAAAATCTTTTTATTGGATAATTACTCTTTGAAATCCATTCTGTTAGCTCAGTTTCATTAGGATTCTCTTCCTTTATATTTCTCTCTTCATATTGAATTTTATTCTCATCAAGCCACGCCTTGGCTTTTTTACAAGTTGTTCATCTTGGATAACATAAAAATAGGTGCTTCATTATTCTTCCTCCTTTGGTTTTCAAATAAATCTCATTTATAGTTTATACCCAATATCATTTAGTATTATTGAAAAAATCTCAAAGTCAATACCACTTTGAGATTTTCAAATATATTAATAGTAATGTTATTTAAACTAATTTTTTTCTAATCTTTGGATTTGTCTACTAGGGTAATCCACAAGTTCTCCTTCTGTTATATTCCATTCATCCTCCAGTAGCCCAATATATCGTTTATATGTTTCTATTGCCTTTTCGTAATCTCCAGTAATTTCGTATATCTTAGCTACTGAATTTAAGGCATCAGTATATCTCGGCTTTTCCATTACCTCAAAATCTTTTTCATAGTATAAAATTGCATCTTCCCACCGTCCATTATAAGCATGAACCTCCGCCATTACCCAATATGGTCCTCTCATATCAGAATAATCTTCCAACATATGATTCAAGATTTCATTTGCTTTATCACTGTTTTCATTCTTTAGTTCTATTAAGGCTTTATAATGCATTGTTCTCCAATCTCTATCAGCTGTTCTTTCAATCATTTTTTCATATTCCCTAAGAACATCCATAGATTCATCTATTCGTCCATCATTAATAAGTGCATCTAATAACCACATATACCCTGTTCTATGATCTGGATGTTCCTTTACGAACTCCTTATAATAAGCAATTCTCTCTCCATGATTCATTACATTCCAATCTCCGATAGGTACCTTGTGAGCATTGTTAAGAGCTTTGTGTAAATTGGAAGATAAAGGTGCCAATTTAATACCTTCTTTTGCATAAAATGTTGCTTTTTCTTGATATTCTTCCACTCGGTGCAGGTATAACCAAGTTAATATTGTAATTGCTTCTATCTGTTTCTCTTCTGAATTATTATAATTACCGATAATCTCCTTTAAAAAACTCTCTGCTTCATTAAATTCAGCATTTGATATATGCCTTTTGTCATCAATCATATTATCTATTCTCTCCAGCTTAGCATCATCAGTTAATGAGAATAGTTCATCTATTGTGACGCCAAAGTATACGGATATATCAGGCAATAATGAAATATCAGGTGCTGTAACTTCATTTTCCCATTTAGACACTGCTTGAGTAGTTACTCCAAGGTGATTTGCTAAGGTTTCTTGGGTGACTCCTTTACCTTTTCTTAAATATTTAATCTTCTTGCCTATTTCTAGACTATTCATAATCACTGCTCCTCTCATTTTGGTTACCTAGGATATCTTCATTATAGATTATTAAATCTTAAAAGGCTATCAAGGGTCTGTTGATTTAACTCTCCTTTTAGTTGACTTATAATAAAACAACCACCAATAGAGGAGGTTATCCTTCAATTGATGGTCTCATTTAATACCTATTATAAAACTAGAGATGGAGCAACATATACTCTTGCTTTCATTTCATTATCTAGCATATACAATCCCTTAGGGTCTCCTGCAAATAAATCGTATTTCTTTATATTATCATCTGCATTTTTCTCCTCTTCACCTTGTTCTTTGATAAACCAGTCAAGGAATTGCATTGTACGAAAATCCTTTACATTGTAAGCTGCTTCATATATCTTATTTATAGAATCAGTTACATACTGTTCATGTTCAAGTGCTAAAACTAATGGTTCTCTAAAATTGTTATACTTTTGATTCGGAGCAGCGACTTCTGTAAAAACAACTGACTCACCATTATCTAATAAATATTGTCTGAACAGTAAAGCATGATCACGCTCCTCCTGTGTTTGTATGAAGAACCAGTTCTCAAATCCATTCAAGCTTTCATCCGCATAATAATTTGCCATATCTAAGTACAAATATGCAGAAAACAACTCCTTATTAATTTGTTCATTCAATAATTTCGCTACCTCTTTGTTAAGCATTTTATCCCATCCTTTCATATTGTCCTTATTTAATATTACCATGTTTTAATCCATTTTTCTAATCTTCAATAACAATGTTTATTGTTTTTCTCGATTAAACTTTATTAATAATATTATTATACCCTAGGAAACATGAATACTTACAACAATTTAAAGTCTTATTTGTTCTTGCATGCTATATATATAAACCATCATTTTTTATCTCCAAAGTGATGGTTTACAATTTATATCAAGAGAATTGTAATACCTTCTAAACTAGTCTACTTCTAAAACATGCTTATATCCATTATATAATCATTTCTCACCTTACTTCTTCATATTCTAAATCAACTTGATGAAATACTTTAAATATTTCATCAATATCCTTTTCCAAATATCTATGGGAAATAATTCTAGAACCTGAACTGCTATGATAATCAACTATTACAAAGTTATATTTTTTTATTTTAGCATATCCAATCTCACTCCAGCGATATAGTTCTTTACCCCTAGCTATAATAAGTACACCATTGTCGGAAATTCCTTGCTTCATCCAGGCGACTATAAGTAGCAATATTCCAAGTAGTGCAATCAAATAATGTACATAATTCTTTGCAAAATAAATTACCATCGTTATTATTACTAATATACCAATTAGGATAGTGATTATTTCATAAGTACTTTTTCTGGTTCTAATCTTCAACTTTCTTATATACTGTATTTGTTTAACTAGAATACTTAATAATAAAATAACCACTATAAAACTAAGTAGATTCATGTTCTTTCTCCTCTTCTATCTCTCAAATTTTCCACATAAATACTCATTTGCATATATACCCTTAATATAAATTATAATATACCTCTAATAATGTTCTCAGCATAAAGCCCCACATGGATATACAGAAGCGAGTTTCTACTTCAACATAGCATTAAAAGCTATCCATAACACATTGTAGTCATATAATTTTTATTTGGTATCTTATAATCCAACTACTTGAAACTCCAAATTCCTTCATTCTTATCATAGAATCCAGAATACAACTCTTCTCCATCCTTTGCAACGATAAAATCAGTTGGTCCATGAAAAACATTGTTGATACCTATTATGTCCTTTGCATCCTGCGAAGTATAGATTACTAAAGGGCTCTTATAGTTCTGAGGATTTGGCATTGCACTAATCATTACCATTCCATAGTCCTCATAGTTTTTGTCTGCAATTATCTTATCTTCCTCAACTTTAAATGGAAAGACATCCTTATGTTCCTGTAGCCACACATTCCCCTCTATCGTACCATATGCAAGGATTATATAGTCACCAAGGTCTCGTTTGATGGCTTCAGTATCCCTTATTATTTCAGCTTTAGGAAAGAATTTGCCTTTTATATTTTCCACATAAGAATAAATATCTTCCTGAATTTCTGCATCTTTCTCCTGCGTTGGAGTAATGATTACAACATCCATGAAGTCTTTATTATTAAATGCTGAATTGATTGGGCCATAAAAATCCACCTTAAAGAAATCATCATCTAACTTTTGTTCAGAAAGCTCTTTAAAAACATTTATAAGCTCAGGATAATAACTTTCCAATGTAGGATAGTCCCCTCGATTTATCTCATAGCGCGCAAAGCTTTCACATAGTGCAGGAACATAGTAAAAACCATTTGCTCTTTCATTTGCAATTATTGTGTTATATGCTGACTGTCCTTGATCTAGATATATTAATCTTGCAGTAATTGCTCTTATAATATGTTCATTCACGCAAGTTTCCCAATTAGAATAAGCCTGAGAACTCATCTGCTTTTTTATCTTTGAATACAAGTCATTATATTGGTTAATCTCGTTGATATGTTTTTCAGTTATAGGATTAATAAAGGAATGACTGAATTCATGCCATACTAAATGGCGAATAGTTTCACTTGAGTAATCTGGAACCATTTTCCCGTCATCGTCTTTAATTATACTTTGTGGACCGATTATGCCATAGACATCGTATAGTCCATTCTCCGCCTCTACTTTAGGGCCATAACCTCCAGCATGAAGCATAGGTGATAAAATCAAATTATAGGAATTGACTTCCATTCCATAGTAATCATCCAGTGTCTCAATTAGTCCCATATCTTTAATGTTTTTGTATACATTACTAATCATGGTCTGATAAAACGAATTATTCTGTTCATAGAATTTGCTAAAATCAGCTTCCAAGCTAAAATCTCTTAATTCGTCAATAAATTCTAATAGCTCTTTCTTTCCCGATGCTCTGACAATCAAATCATTTGGTATTATATTATTTTCCTTTAGGCTTAGAGTACTTGAAAGATACAACATAACACTTGGTGGTGCATCATAACTGAATCCTTTTTTACTTAATTTATGAAAAGCTTTTACAACCTTGTGATTCTTATACTTGTTAAAATACTCCTTCATTTCGTCCTTATAGTTAAAATCAAATCGTGTTAACCTATCATAGTCAGCCTGCTGCTGAACTGCTGTGATCAATTCAATCCTCGGGTCAACAGTAATATTAAGTGTTCCTAAACTTTCTCTTGCCCCTTCAACTAAATTGAGATTATTATATGAATCTGATTTCTTGAAAACATCCTTTTGTTTACCAATATTGGTATAAACCGCAAAAATTGTTAGTAATAAAATAATAAATGAAGATAATAAAAATATTTTTCTTTTCATAAAATAATCATTCCTTTCTATTGGTAACTACTCTTCTAACTTAGCCTCTTTAATATAGTGATTAATTTGTTTCTGATAAAAAAACATAGGAATCATTGTAAGAACTCCAAAAACACTAAATAAAATAACTTCTTTTGATAAGGCTCTACCCTTTAAAAAGCTCCAAACAGAAAAAGCAATGAACATTATAGATAAACAAAACCAAGCATTCCTTATGGGCTTGCAGTATTCTGATTTATCAGCATTAGTAGTGTGGAGTTCAAAAGGTCTCCCATCATTTTTCTTTTCCACAATTAAGAGTTCCTTATTATAACTACCAGGATTCGTTGATATTTGACCGGCTTCACTTCCATAAGGTCTCCACCTCATCTTACATATAGAATAATTTAAATTGGCATTCTTATAAAATATTGTATATCCAATACTTTCTAGAAATGTTCGATATTCTTTTCCTCTTTGATAGGACTTATTAGCAACAAATTCTACACAATACTGGTATTCATCTGGTTGACATTCTTCGAAATCATAATTTAATTTACCTGTTCTTACAAGCCTATATCCCTTATGAGCCATTTCATTTAACCATTTTTCTTGAGTAATTAAAAAAGCTCCAAAGAAACGATAACATCTTTTCATTTAATATTCCCTCCTATGATTTCTGTAGCTATTTTTGTTAATTCCCTAAGTCTTTCTAATTCATTTTCTGCGACAGTTTTTCCTGTCTCTGTCAATATATATTCTTTCTTACGCCCTGTTCCATCATCAAAAGGACGTATCCATCCTTTTTCCTGTAAATTATTGATTGCGCCATACAAAGATCCTGCACCTAAAATTAATCTACCTTGAGTCTCTTCCTCAACAAACTGCATTATACCGTACCCATGTTTTGGTTTATATAATGCCAGTAAAATAAAAAAAGTAACTTCAGTCAATGCCCCGCCTTTTACATTGTCTCTCAATATTTGCACCTCCCTTATTACGGTTACTGTAATAAAAATATATCACTAACCGTAATACATGTCAATAAAATAAATATATTAAATTTACTTTTTTATAAATTAATCATATATATACAAGAATGTAAGCAGAGTACTTAATAGTGTTATATCTTTTTGAAATGGTATTTTATGAAGAGTTGCAAAATAAAAATAACACAAAAGAATCGTCCTTTGTGCCATATATGTTTCCATCTCTTATAATATATAATGATTATTTTTTATTTTTTTTAGATTAGTTCTAATAAGTGAAATTAACAATAAAGATAAAAATCCACTATTCATAACAGCTATTACCATTTCTCCAATAGAAAAAATCCCTTTTATTTTGTAAATAGCAAAAAGTATTAGCATACTAGATAATAAAACTTGTAGCCAATATTTTATTTTTTTATCTATATTATAATTATAGACTTGAACCTTTTTAAATTTTAATATATATCGAATTATAATCATCAAACCTAGTATTGTAGATCCATGTTGCAGATATTTATATATTGGTATATTTAATATAGTATTAGATAATACATTTATTTTATTTACAACAAATCCATTTTTATGGGTAAAACTGTCCCATACTACATGGGTAGCCATCCCTATAAAAGATGAATATGAAAAAATAATAAATTCCTGAAAATTAATTAACTTTATTTTATCATTATATAGTGTATACAAATGTTCATTTATTCCCTTAGGTAAGTTTGAAATAAGATCATTTTTTATAAATTTATAAAAAATTAAATATAATAAAACCACTAAAGGTAAATTTATTAATACAAATCCTTTTATACTATGCCCAATTACTTCCATAGGCTTAAAATATATAAAGTATTCAAAATCTGGTGCCATAGTTCCAAGAATCATCGCAGCATTATTTATATATGATCTATGTTTTTTTGAAAGATTAACTACTGCTGCTGGATGAGCCAAAGTAAAAGCCATATCTTCACCTACTTTGTTTTTTTCTAATTACTCATAGTAAAATTATATTAAGATACCTTTTATTATATCGTGAATTTTCCGATGCCTAGTTCTGCAGTAAAGTTTTCAGGTCCTATTGTAAATGAATAGTTTTGAAAGCATGAGATGCCCTATAATTTGTTCATTAATTGATCCAATCCAGTTTCCGATGTCAATTTTTCAAGATTTTTAAATATCTTCTCTTCTTCCCAGTTCCACCATTGAAGCTTTACCAAAAATTGAATCTTTTCATCACTGAATCGTTTCTTGATGAACTTTGCTGGATTCCCACCATATATTGTATAGGGTTCAACATCTTTTACTACAGTTGAGTTGGCAGCAATAATCGCACCATCACCAATTTTAACTCCAGGCATAATAGTAACATTCTGGCCAATCCAAACATCATTTCCGATTACGGTGTCTCCCTTGAAAGGGAGCTGTTCTATTGTAGGTGTTACCTTTTCCCACCCACTACCAAAGATGTTAAATGGATAGGTTGTAATTCCATCCATTCTGTGATTAGCACCGTTCATAATAAATTTTACACCCTCTGCAATTGCACAGAACTTGCCTATAATAAGTTTATCCCCAAGAAATTCATAATGGTGCTCTATGTTATCATAAAATCTCTCAGGAGATTTATTATTGTCGCTGTAATAAGTGTATTCACCAATCTCAACATTTGGTCTTTTAGGTAGATTACTTATATAGCAAACTGTCTTTATATTTTCATTCGGATAAAGCTTTTTCTTATCTGGCCCCGTCATTGAATATTCTCTCCTCTCTTTTTCTTCCCATAGTTCTTCGGGAAGTAATCCTTCCCAAGTTGCCAGACATACTGATCAATCTGCTTCAGGTTATATTTATCTAGGCCATAGAATGCACGGAAATCAATCAGTATACCTTTGAACCTTAGGTGCCAGTCACCTAACAATTAACATCTTATAAATAGGGACTTCCTGGCATTGAAAACTCCAGTAACACGGGCCTTTGGATAATTCAATGCTTTGGAATTCCCTTATTTTCCTGTATTTCCAATCCTCTTATTTCCCTACCCTATTATCAATACTACGTACTCCGCTACGCTTCGTAATGCTGGCTTTTTCCCTAATCTCAGGCTTTGATTCCTCGCATTCACTAAGCGTTCAACGCCTCTATCAAAACAACTGCCTCAACGTGCCTTGAGAGTATAATAAAGATGTCGTGAAGAGATAGTATCCCCTTGGTGTAAAGGCGTATTTCCTAATTTGTACATATTTATCATTAGTTTTTAAAATTTTTTCACCAATATTGTAAGAAACAAAGCTCTCAAATTAATAAATATTTGAGGGCTTTGTTTTTTGCAATTTAAATTATTTATTCTTCATATTTTCTTTTAATTTTCAAAGGTGGCAAAATATTTTCGTATTAATTATTATCTATTCTCCCAGTGTTTCTTTGCATTATCAAACATTTCATCTAAAGACATACCATCAAATATTTCATCTTCTAGTTTCAAATAATCTTCTTTGCTTATACCCTCGGAGTGGCGTATAAACCGTAAGAATCCAGAGTAGCCCAGTTCCTTTATTAATGCCCTAGAACCTTTTTCTATTATTTCTTTATCTGTGAATTTGCTTTTTTCATTCAATAACATCAATATCCATCTCCTTTCTAAGAAAATCTATAGGATTATATAATTTAATATTTTTGATTGTTTCTTTCAAATGATTTCTATTTTTTTCTACTGTCTTTATAAATTTATCATCACAGGTTATAAAATATTTACAACCTCCATATACAGCTGAGGCAAGATGTAATGCATCTTTATCTTTTGTATTTGATTTCATAACTATATCTTTGGCTATCAATTTAATATTATCATTAGGCTGTATTACCTCATTACACAAGGTAGAAATAGATATGATATTAAGTTTCCTCTCTATAAAAGGATTTCTACTATTTTCATATTCCAAAACAAAGGACCATACTAATTCATATTTTTTCTTTTCGATTAGTTCAAATAAAATATCTATTGCCATAGACTCAAATCTTATTCTCATCTGTGTTTGATCATCAAACACCCTATTGTATATGTTCATATCAAAATATATTTTCATCTATATTCCCCCCACCTATATGCCTCTTATACTTATTATATCATATTCAGAGAAAATCTGTCCTATTTAGTATAGCCTATCCAGAATAAAAGAATCTTGGTATACTATAATTTACTTAGTTCATCCATCATTGCAGGTCTGTTCCTATATCTTAATCTCCAATCACTTACAATTTCAGATACCTTTTCTTTACCTTCTGGATATTTCTTCATTCGTCTTAAAATAGATACTATCTCTCTATAGTGTGCCCTGCCAGAAGTATTCCTTGCCATAGTTTTTACTGTATTTTCATATTTATCAAGAAGTTCTTTTGGATAAATATCTTTTAAAATTTTTTCATACTCTATTAGCATATACAAGCCATTAGAATTTATAATTATATTAATTAATCTATCATATAATTCCTCAAGTTCATATAGTTTATCAATTCCTCTATAAGGGGATAATTTACTAAAAACTATTTCCCTCTTTTCCATCCATTCTTTATCTGTATAAAATGATTTTAATTCTTTATATAATTCCATATCTCCTGCTTTATAGTTTAATAATAATGACCATAGTTCTTCTTCATAAAGTTTCTGTTCTCCAATTTGTTTATATAAGTCCTTTAGCTTCAAGCTATAATTGGTTACAATTCCTGGCCAATCTTTTTCCTTGTCTTTACCTTCTCTAAGTAATTTAATTGCCATATCATAGTCTTTTCTATTTATGTAAATATCAATATAATGTTTTCTCACTTCATTAATTTCCAAATTTTCCTTCCAGTAATCTTCAATTATATTTTGGCTTACCTCCATTTCCTCCATAATATTTATACGTCGTAGTATCATTTCACCAAGTCCATAACTATTAAACCATGAATTTTCCTGTTTTTTATATTCTCTTATCTTATTGTCCAGAAAAATAATTTTCTCTTCCATAAATTCATCTTCTTTAAAGTCATCAAATATAATTTCTTCTATATAATCCTCCATGTAATCTATAACTGAACCATTCAAATGCCCAGTGAACCAATTGTATATCTTTCTTTTAAGCTCAATACTACTCTTATCTAATATTTCTTGCCATATCTCTAAGCAACTATTGGCCACCAGGCCGGTTCCTCCATCGGAATCATCCATATCTTGATTTCCTACTTTAATAAATATATAATTAGTAAGTTCAAAGGCCTCTTCCAGTTGATTATTATCTACCATTGCTTGTATATCATTATCTAGAATCTCTTCAAGTTCTGATATGAAGCCCCAGGCATTTTTATAATCAACAAAATCATGATGTCCTGCATATCTCTTAAAAATACTATTTACTTGATTTTTATAACGCTTCATATCTGCGGGTGAAATATCACATTGCAATCTACTTTTAAACCTATTTAATAATTTTTCATCATTTTTCAGAATATCGATCAAAAAATCTTCAACTAGAACAGAGTCAGCTTCTTTTACTAATTTAGTGATGCTTGTTTCTATATCTTCTATTTTTAAGACTCTCTCTTTATCCTCTAAATAAAATAATACTGCAGCCATATGCTTGCAATTATTTCCACCATCTGCATATGGACAGTTGCAACTTAATTCTATTATTTCATCATTCTTTTTCACAATCTCAACTTTATATTCTTCAGTTCCATATACAGTAGCTTCTATTATATTGTCTTTAACATATACATTTGTAACAAGATTACAAATAAAATAATCTAACCCTCTTCCTAATATGTGATCTTGAAATAAATGTTTCCACATTATCTCAGCTCCTCTATACTAAAATATATTCCCTTTTCACTAGTACTGCTATATTCTATAATAATATAACTATCTCAGAAATGCTATCCTTTTAAAAACCCTTTACTATTAATTCAAATAATAACAATAGATTCTTTCCAGCCATATGGTGGGAATTGTTTTCCATTATAAACTTGTATTGGATCATTTGAATTTTTATATAAGACACCATGGGGAGTTACCCTATCAATTTTATTGTTTCTAATTACATCCAGTGCATAGTATTGCCCATCTAGTCATCTGATTCCCTAGTTGCTATTGCCATTTTTTCAGTTAGATATAGATCCTTGCCTAGCTTATCAAAAGGCCACTGCATAAAACTTTTCTATTTCTCTTGGACTAGAACCATCAAACCTTTTCATTAAATAATTTAAATCATCTATATTTACATCTTCATCAGCTATAATATTTAAAAACCTTTCATCCCTAGCATCTTCTATATGGCAGTTTGAATCTATTGTCATTTCTATTCCTAACTCCTCACATACTTTTCCTAGTTCTTCTTCCTCCAATCTATTCTATATTCCATTCCTATTTAGTAATTAAAAATAACTCTGCACCATATCTATTAATTATGGCAGAGTTAATAATTGCTTTAAAAGTTATATCTTCAATTAAATCCTTGTCTGCAAGTTCATTTATTTTTATGCACTCCTTGCCAGTTGATAGATTCCTTGCAGTTTGGTATAGGGCATAGGAATTTGTATCTATATCTTTAAGACAAATACTTCTAAAATCAACTTTATTATTCTTTAGTATTTCTTCTGAGTTTCTCCATAGGTTTTTATCAGCAGATAAAAGAAAAAGAATAGCAAGAAATCTTGATGATGTATCATCTATCCCACAGCCTTCCTCTTGGAGGAAATTATAGAACCTTTCCTTGTGCTGGTAATTTAAAAATACTTCTCCTTTAAAACTTTTACTAAGTTCCTTTAATCTATCTCTTAAAAAATTGTTATTTATTCTACCAGAGCAATCCATTACTAAATCCTTGTATCTTTTCTTATCTGCATTGACTTTGAAATTCCAATCATTATATCCACAGTTCCTACAACTATTATCAACATTAATCATACTTAGCTTACATCGCCTCCTTGGCAATTAAAATAATTATTGATGACTGTCCCACTTCTTCTTAGCTGGAAATTTGGAACCATGACCATTAATTGCTCTATTCCTTCTAAGCCTGTTCCATACATAAATAATTTTGACATTGATCTCATTCCTTTCTTTCTGTTTTTAGACGCAAAAGATGGAGAAGTTCTTTGGTCATAATTGACCTAAACTTCGCCTCTTTTGTGTCTATATTTAGTTTTTATCTCGTAATAAAATACTACTCTTCATTTTACTAGTAACTTTAAATCTTCAGAAATGTAGATATTATATTCTTATTGGTCTAATATATATTGAAAAATTAATCTTTATTTTTTATAAAATCATCGTAACTTCTGGATAGGTTACACTAGATAGGACAGGTTTTCTCCGAACATGATATAATAATATTAGGAGGAGAAAATCATGTCAAAAAAATACTATGAGGAAAATTTCAAGAAGCAGCTTGTTAATATATACAAC
>JAEWGC010000045.1 GCA_023388495.1 Bacillota bacterium
CTGTTGTTCTGGAATAACCTACTGTTACTCCATGATTTGCTAATATCTTTCCTACCTTCAACGTTACTGATAATGCTATGTCCTTTTCTCTTAAGCCATTACCTAATGCTCCTGGATCATTACCTCCATGCCCTGCATCTAAAAATACCTTTGCCATAAATAAAACCTCCTTAGTTTTGTTTTTTAAGATTACTTTAGTCGACTGTTTCACCTTTCAATAAATAAATAGATTTTGAGAAAGGATTTTACTATGCTAATTTAAATATTTTTCACTTAAATATTCCTTGCTGAATTGCATAAAAAAAGAAGCTTACAAAAGCTCCCACTAATAAACCTATAAACCACCTCATAGTAGTTACTAAGGATTTTATTTGTTCTATAAGATTTTTTACTTCTGTTTCCGTACTAGATTTGAACTGCTCTAGTATATCAAGCCTCTTTGAGTGATCATTAAGCCTTCTCTCATGCCTTTCATCTTCTTTAAAGAGTTGAATTATTTGTTGCTCTAGTTTCTCCATATTTCACCTCCAGAACGGTAATAAAAAAGAACCTACTATTAAGTAAGTTCTTTCGAATACATTTTTCTTTCCTCTTAATCTTATAATTAAGAGCTTTTAATGCTCTGTACTAATTATTTAATATACTCCTAGAGTTAATAAAAATATAACCCATAAGAATATCCATATCTTCCGTATCTATAACACCGTCTCTATTTATATCAGCATAATAATACTCTGTCGCATCATTTCCTACATTGTAAGAAACAATGGCTAGGTCACTTACGCTAATTAATCCATCTCTATTTACATCATAAATATTTGCGATTGTAACCTCTCTAAAAGTAACCTCTGGTGTAAATAATACACCCGTAGATGTAGCTGCTTTTGCATTATGCAAAGCAAATGGAGTTTTATAAGCTACAGTTTTAGGTCTAAAGTTTAAAGTTATAAGGTCGATATCTTCTGAAATAGCATTTATGCCTCCAATCATCCCAATTAAAACTCTTTGACTTCCTCCGTAAACATCTTCATAGACAGCTTGTTGAACACTAGCGTGAGCTCCATTTTTAGTGGTAAATCCTATATATTCAAAATGTTCAGGATTATATGATATAGAGAAGTCGATTGCAGAGGTTGGATTTTCTTTACCATAGACATGATCTGTTACTGAAATATTAGCCTTTAATGTCGCGTCTAAGAATATTGATTCAGGCATATCAATATTCAGTTTAAAATGCGGTTGACTTGCGTAAGCTACAGATGTCAATAATAATAACATAACAATAACTATTAATACCTTTTTCATTTTAACAAATCCCCCTTACCTATTTATTTATTGTACATATACTATAACATATGTTGGTATTACTTGGTATCATATACATAAATTGGTAAAATTTATAACAAATACAATGCTTCTCAATTCAAAGAAGGGCATAAAAAAAGCCCTTCTAGGGTTATTTTGCTAATAATTTTTCTACTTCATCTCTCCAAGCTGCAGGAACTTGCTCTATTGTTCTCAACTTCTTCTTAATTAAATCTACATATATCTTAGCCATTTATAACTCCTCCTTCTACTATTTCAGCTAAAGCAAGCTGTAATTCTGTTATCTTATTTTCATATGTTTCTGCCATATCAACTAATGCTAATTTCAAATCTAAATTTTCTCCTTCTAACATATAAATATATTCTTCATCTGTCATTCTTCTCTCTATGACGGTTCTAGCAGGAATAAGAATATTCCCATCATCATCTGTAATATCTTCTGCATTCATGAATGAACCATTTTCATAGATATCTCCTATAGAGACAGGATAATTATCACAGTTAATTGCAATTTGTTCTGTTTCATTTGCTAACATATTTGCCATTGAATAATCTGCCACAATTATGTTAGTTATAACATTATCTTTTACTAAAGCATATTTCATTATTAATAACCTCCTAACCATTAAATTTAACTATTACAATACCAGTGCCTCCCGCACCGCCTTTTCCTAAAACATCTTGATAACTTGGTGCACCTCCACCTCCACCTCCTCCAGTATTTGGAGTGCCTGGATAACCATGTCTCGGAGTATTACTGACTACAGACCCACCAGCTCCACTTCCTCCACCGCCATTACCGCCAGCACCTGGTATATACATAAGGGTGCTACCTATTTGCATACCATCGATTCCACCACCACCACCGCTACCTCCATAGACTACACCATTTACACCAGCTATACCGTCTTTACCTCTAGTTGCTCGACTATAACTACTGTTATAGTAAGAATATGCACCTAATCCACCAGCATTACCATTTGCCCCAGCACTATTACCACCGAATGAAGATATACCTCCTGCTGCACCTACTACTATATTGATTGTTGTGGAACTTATTGGTACATTGGTGAAATTCTTAACTTCCCCAGCTTTACCACCATCACCACCATACCAATTATTAAAGCCTGAATAATTACTGTCGCCCCCTTTAGTACCCCCACCTACAATGGTAACATCAACCTTGTCTACACCTGGTGGTACAACCCAATTCTGAGATGATGTAAATATCAGTGTAAAGGGGTCTGGTTTTAATCCTTCAACTTCTTTCCATGCTCCACCTATA
The DNA here is from genome assembly GCA_023388495.1 of Bacillota bacterium. GTDB lineage: Bacteria > Bacillota > Clostridia > Tissierellales > Tissierellaceae > Tissierella. The sequence continues at coordinate 2,612 of JAEWGC010000045.1, forward strand.
TTACAAAACATCTTTTCTGCTTCTTTCCAAATCCCACCGATATTAACAAATACTTTATCTAAATCTTTCCAAACTCCATTTATATTCACTTTACTCATTCTATCACCTACGCTTTATATTTGATCCATACATCACCAGATGCACCACCACTTGGATCTGCTGTAGATAATGTTATGTTTCTGCCTTGTTTGGAATAGTCGGTATTGTTTTGAAATATAGTTTTACCTGTAAAAGTCCCTCCTGTTTGAGCCATGGCCCCTATGTCATTTACATCAAATATTCCTTCACCCTGTAGTTGGAAATTTGTACCATCATATACTAAAGTGTATATACCACCAGTTTTTAGATTCCCATTTGTCAATGCAGCTCCACCAGCTTTTCTAATACTCTTAGCACCAAGACTATTTATATTTATTGTGCTTGCACCAGTGTTTGCTACATTGATCTTTAATGTTATTCTTAATCCTGCGACTAAACCAGCTATGCCAGGAATAGATGCTACATATGTGTTAGCACTTCCTGTTGTAGCTGCATATCTATCCAATCCTATAATATTTTCTGCTTTGCTCTTAGGATACTTTATCTTGAAATTGCCATCAGGCAACTTTTCCAACATTTCAATATTTACCTCTTGCGTAATCGCCATATTATCACCATCCTTATATTTCCTACGGTTTATACTTTATCCACATATCGCCATTACTTCCACCACTTGGGTTAGCCGTTGAATACACTACATTTCTAACTTGCCTTGTTCCATAAGATGTATTCGCTTGTGCAGTAAGAATGCCAGTCATAGTACCTCCTGTTTTAGGTACTAAATCTGTTGCATGGTAACCATCTACAGTGTCAGCATTTAAACCAGCATTTGCAACTGGGGATATTATATTTGTATAGCCCGTTTCCGAAGTTATAAGACTTATTGACCAATCACTTCCAAAGTCTAAATTATGGCCATATCCAACGGTAACTCTAGGAATAGTAACATGTAAATATCCTCCCCATGCAAATGTCGTATTCCCAAGTAAAATACATCTCTGTCCACTTGGGGTAGTAGCAAATCTAACACTTGGATTCAATCCACTGCCTATACAGGTTGCAGTAGGCGCATACCAACCACTCGTTGATGTATAGGTATATCCACTAACATGGATTCTAGTTACCCCCGAATAAGTCCTTAATGTTATCTCTGCATCAATCATTACATTTGCTGTAGGTAGTACAATGCAAATCGTTCCAGTGTTAGCAGAGGCCATTGGGTTAAACATAGCTACATTGTTATAAGTTGCTACATTGTTGTAATAGGTCTTTAAGTGCTCTGTTAAAGTTCCTGAATACAGCATTTCCCATGCACTCCATATTCCGTTTGTCCGCATTCGTCTATATGTCTTATTGTTTCTCCAATCGAAATACATTTGATTAATCCATGAAGTACTGTAGGACATTACTAATAGTGATCCATCACCTGCTCCTGATGGTTTATTTGGATCTGCAGACGTTACGTAATACATTCCAGTTATTATTGCATCATTAGAATCAGTAATGGCGTTACTGGCCATCTGCTCGCCTATTCCATATCCCTTAGGTGCATATTGGCTATGCTCATGAGTGCTAGGTGGAAATACACTTGGCCTGTTAAGAACCTTGTCCCATTCCACACTATCTGCTATTGCTTCTCCTTTTTCGCCTTGTGGTCCTTGGGGACCTGTGTCTCCCTTATCGCCTTTATCTCCTTTGTCACCCTTAGGACCTTTTAACGCCTCTAACTGCTCTGGTCTAAAATCTTCATATCGGAATGGGTCTCCTTTTTCCCCTTGAATACCCTGATCACCTTTATCTCCCTTAGGACCTTGGGAACCTGTATCTCCCTTATCACCTTTTGGCCCCTGTGGTCCAATGTCACCTTTGTCTCCTTTATCACCTTTTAATCCTATAGCAACATTTACAAATTCTAGATATTCGATTAGCACTGTGCTATCAGCTGGTACTCCACCTTTAATCTTTATTTGCGTTGGTGTAACTTCTATTATTGAACTATTTGACTGCTTAATTCCATCTAAATACCAGGCTATAGAATTTGTTCCTAATAAATATGCACCTTTGGTTAAATTAAACACTTCTTGATTTTCAGTTGAAGCAAATGTTTCTTGGTGAATTAGTATAGCTTCTGGGTTAAGATTTATAATTTCTCCCCATGATCCATCTGGGTTTTCAAATTGAATTTGAGTAGCACTTACCCATCTGTGACTAGGTTTATCTCCTTTAGGACCAGTTAAACCTATTGGTCCTTGGTCTCCTTTATCACCTTTGGCTCCTGGAGCACCAGTATCACCTTTGTCTCCCTTAGCCCCTTTTAAATCTACGTATTGATAACTAGGTTGTCCTTCTACTCTAACCCCTAATTGAGTACCACTCCATAGAAACTCTATAGATCTACCAGTAGCTCCTGTGTTACCAGTGTCTCCCTTATCTCCCTTATCACCTTTAGAACCCTTTAAATCTACATAGGTATAATTGCTTTGTCCCTCTTGTCTAATTCCCAGCTGAGTTCCATTCCAGTTAAATTCTAATGACTTTCCTATTGGGCCTTGTAACCCTTGGGGACCTCTTTCACCCTGAGCACCCTGTTGTCCTTGAACTCCTTGAATACCCTGTATTCCTTGGTCACCTTTATCACCTTTCAAGTTTACATATTGATAGTTTAATTGACCCTCTACCCTTATTCCTAATTGAGTTCCGTTCCAGTGGAATTCTAGACTCTTTCCATCTAATCCTGGTATACCTTGTAGTCCTCTAGGCCCTTGTGGTCCTTCTTTCCCTTCTGGTCCTTGAGGTCCAACTAAATTAATATAGCTATAATTAGACTCATCTTCTCTCTTAATTCCTAATTTTGTACCATCCCAATTATAATTTAGTCCTATTCCACCAGATCCAGGAGTACCAGGTTCACCAGTGCCACCAGCTAATAGTGCTTGCTTTTGTTCAATTTTTTTTATCTTATTCCAAGGACTAGGTACAGTATTGCCAAAGACCAACTCAAGATTAAAACCATTTTGCTCATAGATTTCTTTTACCTCTACAATTCTAGTATCCATTGTGAGATTCCATTTCTTATTCTGAACGCTTACAATATCGCCTAAATCCCAGTCCTCACCATAAATAAAAGAGCCATAATCTAATACTTGGCTCTCGAATGTTTTAATTTTCTTTAATTCTTCTAATCCCCTATTCCCTTCCTCTATTAATTCAGTGATATCTTCAGCACTAGAGCAATCTAAGAAGGTTTCTATTCTTTCAAATCCAGTTGCACTTCCTATTTGTTGTATAAGTCTATTTTCCTCTTCTCCCTGACCACCAGCATAAGCTACATTAGCGTGACCTATACTACTTTCAATATAGAACTGACCTTTAATATTATCAAAATCCACACTAAAAATAACTGGAGGTAATATAATCTGATTAACCGTTAAATTACTACCTTCAACAACATCAAATATCCACTTTTTATTAATAATGTCCAGGAAAATATCCCAGCCCATTTGAGAATATTCACCAATTTCCTCTAACTTATCTGATACTATCTCAAAACTGCCTCTCCATCTGTCTTGGATCCCTCTGTTTAAATTAGGAGCTATAGCTAGCTGAGTAACCTTTCTTGAAATATCTGTAGGATTTACAAAATTATTATTTACAAACTGTTTCATAATGTATTCTGTAGTACCTTCTTGTCTATCATACTCTTGGCCTGCAGCTGGAACTATCCTTCTTCTACTCATTACACCTTTTAGAGTATATCCTCTGATTAAAAGTATTTCTCCTCCTTCACCACTCTCATCAATAGCTATTTCTCTATGCCTTATTATCCCAGCTTTTTTACCGTCATTACTTAGTAGTACAATATTATCTTCTTGAAGATGTTCAGTATTGTTGTTTATATTTATTCTAAGCTCAAATTCCCCTACTTTAAAATGCCTTCTTATAAATATTAAACTTTCATAATTGTCTATCTCATCTAGAAATTCAAAATTAGGAGAAATAACTCGTATATGTGTTTTGCTCATACTAATCAATCTCCCTTAACCATATATCTCCAGATATTAATTCTGAGGGTTCAGTCTTACCATTTACCAGCCTTACACCTATCTCATTTTGCCTATTTTGTAACCACTCATTCCATTGATCCCACATATCTTGAATTGGTATAGTAACAAGAGATGATACCACCCCGGCATATTCTCCATATCTTTCATCTATAATATTACTATCTACTAAGGTTATAGTGTTTTTATTAACTTTTATTTGTGCCAGACTCAATTCTTTTACTGTATCAGAATTTTCTAATGAAGGAGGAACCGGAGAACTTCCCACTGTTCCTTTCTTTATAATAACTTTAATTTGCCTCTCTAGCTCATCAAATCTTAATACTACCCTGTCAATTCTATCTAGTGTATTATCAGCGTTTGAAATTGTAAAAGTTAATGGACTATCATTTTTATACATGTATCCTTTAATAAAAGCAAATCCAGTTTCTACATTTACTTTTAATCCTGTGTTCCTTGTAACTTTTAATCCTAAATTACCATCATAACTAAAAATCCCATCACTTAGGAAAGTACTAAAATACTCTGCGAAATCACTTGCCTGATATAAATTGTCTCCATCAACACTATTAAAAAACCTTGAATGTTCTGCCATAATTTCACCTCACTATACACCCACATATAGATTTCTATACTTAATAAATATTCTTGCTTTCAATAACTCATCATCTGAACTAAATTCTATTACATTATCACCAACTTCAAGCCCAAACCCCATTGTAGAATCCAAGTCAATCCAGTTTAACACATTGGTTTCTATGCCTTCATTATCTTTTATAAATGCTCTTTTTTGCCCAAATTCAGTAACTATATATAGCCTATCAGCTGTAGTAAGTGTCCTATTTACTTTTATAAATTCTCCAGTATTTTTGTTAATTATTTTTGGATTAATAACTGGACCTACAATAGTAATTTCTACTGGAGTTTTTATGTCACCTTTATTTATAATATTCATTCTTGGATCTGACTTATAAGCAAACATTGTAGGTAATGTTAAAGGAAACTTCATTCCACTCATCCACACTGCGATCTCTTCACTCTTAGCATATATTTCACTCCAAAATGGATTAGAACATCTAAGATTTATCATCATCTTTTGAGAACTAGAGAACTTTTCTCCTTCGACAGGAGCCTGAACACTGGTAGCTTTAATTTCCCATTTCCCAAAGTCATTGTCATAAGTTAGAGTACCTTCCTTAAGTTTAGGGTTAAATATCCTATTCAATAATCTTCTTAATTCAAACAATTCAATATTATACTTAGCTAATATTGCTACTTCTATCCTTACCTCCCTACCTTCTATCAAAGTATCATGATAGGTCTCTCCATCCTGGCCAACTGATTTAGATGTAATAAGCCTAGCCCTTGGACTTCCTACCCCTTCAACTTTTTCAAGTAAAAAAGGAGCTGAACCCTTTAACACTACACTTTCACCAGTACTATTTGTAAATGTTAATACTTCCATTAATTCAACCCCTTTCTATGCTAACCCAGCCTGAAATATCATATTTCTTTGGTTTCTCTCTACTTCTTTATATTGCTGACTAGGTGTCTGTGCAACCGGACTAACAATACTTGTATTGAAATTATTTACAACAGTCTTTCCACTTGTACCTGACTGTGTTGCATTTGATTTTTTATTGTTTGGTTGTGATAATAAAGTCAAGGCTTCACTTCTTGCGTTGTTTATTTGTTCAGTTACTTCTGAAATCATGGATTTAATATTGTCTATAGCTGGCCTAAAACCTTCAACAAGTTTATCCCCTAAGGTTTGTCCTGCTACTTTATAATGATCCGTATATGAATAAAGTAACTCTACTATTTCTTCCTGATTATTTTGCATTATCATATATTCAGCTTCTGCTTGAAGATTGGCATCTTCTAATCTTGTTTTATAGAACACTTTTATGTCTTCTAGTTTCTGCTGTAAATCTTGCTTATGAGCTTCATATATAAAATTTATATTATCTATTTCATTTTTCTGTTTATCTTTTAATTTTTGAATCTGTAGCTCAATGGATTCTTGATGAGCTCTTTCCTCTCTAGTTTTTATAATCCTATCTAATTCATCTTGGAGTCTAATTCTCTCCTGATTGATTTTCTCCTGAAATTTTATTTGCTCTATTTGATTTTGTCTTTCTTCTTCAAGTTGTTTGATTTTTTCATCTGCTTCAGATTTAATGATATCTATTTGAGACTTAAGATCATCTTTCTTTTCTGCTAATTGTTCTCGCCTTAGCCTTTTTTCTCTCTCAGCTACAAGCCTATCCAGCTCTTTTTTCATTTCAGCTTTATTGAATTCATTCTTTTCAAATTCAATGGATTCTTTAAGTTTATTAATCTTTTTTAATTCTTCTGCATCCTTATCAGCTTTTTCCTCATCATTTAATAACTTGTCAATAGCTGCTATTTCATCATTGATTGCTTTGATTTTAACGTTACTAGCTTCTTCAATCAACTTAATTCTCTTATTATATATCTGCTCTACTTTATCTTCTTCTGTTTCCAAGTCTTTGATAGTGATGGTATTTAATTCTTTTAATCTTGCTTTTATCTCCGTTATCCTAGATAATTCTTTGCTATCCTGCTCTGACTTTTGTCTAGCTTTTTCAGCAGCTTCAATAGATTTAATTTTAGTATCATAAACATCATTAATTCTTTTAATACTTTCATCTCTCCACTTATCTAAATCTTTAAGCTCTTGATTTAAGGCATCTTCCTTCATCTTTCTTTCTTCTTCATACCTTCTTTTTAGCGCTTCTTTTATCTGGTTAACAGCTTCATTAACAATTTTAATTTCTTCTTGTCTGATTTTTTCAGATATATCTACTAATTTTTTACCTAGATCATCATAAGCTAGCTTGGCACCTTCTATTTCTTTAGTCAGTTGATTTAAAGCATCTTTATTTACATTTTTAGCTTTAGATAATCTAGTAAATTCAGCTTCAAGTATTTTAATCTTATCAATGGTAAGCTCCATAGCTCGTTGAATATTAGCTTGTTGTACCTCTAGACTGCTATCATCAGCTAATAACCTTTTTATTTCTGCATCCATAAGAATTATGGCTGTATTCATTTCACTAGCTATCTTTTCAAGTTTCTGTTTGGTCGCTTTTTTCTTTTTTTCTGCACCTTTTCCTATAGCATCTACAAGGTTCGCCCCTGCTTCCTCCATGGATATTGTCGCAGTGTCAAAATTACTTGTATCACCTAATGAGTTAAAGCTTTCTTTGGTCTTTTGCACTAATCCTGATAAATCTTCACCTATAGAGTTTATCATTTTCTTTTGTGCTGACTCTATGGCTTCGTTAGTAGTTCTAATAGAATTAAAAGATGATTTATATTGTGATGTTGCTTCACTTAACTTAGTTCTTGAATTCTTAGCAAAATTGTCAAGTCCATTTCCCAACTTATCAACACCAGTTTTAGCTTTTTGAAATTCTTCACCAATTTTAGGAATATGAGAAAATACATCTAACATTCCAGATACCATTTTTGTAGTATTACCTAATGTGAATTTAAGGAATTCAGCTAATCCTACTTGCATCCCAGCTAGTACAACTCCAATAGCGTCATCTGCTGTTTTGAATATCGCTCCGATATGGTTCCACATAGCTTCGAACCATGGAGCTACATTCTCCCAGTTTCGATATAAAATATAAGCCCCACCAGCTAATAGCGCTATGCTAGCACCGATAAGCAATGTTTTAGCATTAGCCACTGTAAATACATTTCCTAATTTAGTTTTTAGAGTTATTAATCTTTCTGTATCAGATAATAACTTTGCTAGTTTTATAGTTGTATATGCTGTGCCTATGCCAATAATAGTAGCTTTTACTACAGTTCCATGTTCTATTAACCAAGTAAAACCATCTTTCATCAATCCTAAGCCATCTAATAATACTGGTGGTATCATAGTCTCAAGTGCTGCTCTCATGCCCTGGTCTTTAGCTATAGCGTTGAAGTTTTGTAGGCTAATAGAGATGTACTCTAACATTCCACTGGCTTCTTGGAATGCCCCTTGTGTTAGTGTTCCTAATGCAATAGATATGTTATCCTTAATAGAACTAGATAAACCTTGCCAAGACTTAGATTGATTCTCCATCATCCCATCAAATCTTTGATTCATCCCGGCTATTAATACATCTATTGTTTCACTAGCTGGTAGTAACCCTTTAGAAACTAATTCTTGTACCTCACCTGTAGATTTACCTATAGCTTCAGCTAATATATCCCATACTGGAACCCCTGCCTGTGCCAACTGTTTTAGATCCTGATAGGTAGCCTTTCCTAGAGTATTCATTTGTCCTAACTGTAGACCTATTCTATTAAGCCCTTCGCTACCTTTCATGCCTAAACCACTTGCAGTATTACCTATAGCTTCTAGCATAGGGGGTATTTGACTAGCCTCAAAACCAAATGCCATTAACAGCCTTGAACCTTCTGCTAAATCTTTGAATTCGAAGGGGGTTTTAGAAGAGTAATCCATCATCCATTGAATATACTCATTAGCTTGTTCGGCACTTCCCATTAGAGTAGTAAACGCTATAGTTGTTTGTTGTAGACTAGAGTTAAATCCAAAGGCTTCACCTTTAGCATAATTAAAACCAGTCTTTATCATGTCAAAGAATCCCATACCTAAAGTTACACTAAAAGCATTTTTAATGATGTTACCAAATTCACTAGCTCCACTTCCAGCACTACCAAATGCTCTATTTTGGTTTTTCAATTCTTCATTAACTTGTTTAAGTTGGTTATTAAGTTCTGACTCTTGTCTTTGTGCTTGAAGTAGTTTTATTTTTAAATCATCAGTAGCCTTAGTATTCTCTCCTGACTTCTGTCTAGATTCTTCATAAGTTCTTGATAATGCTTGAACCTTTTGACTTTGTAAATCTATTTGAGTAGCAAGTGACTTTGCCTTTAATCCTAATTGTTCCTTACTATTACTAAATTCACCTAGCTGAGTACTAGCTAATCTAAATTCTTGTTTAGCTATAGCCATTTGTCTATTTATATCACTTATTCCAGATTGAAATCCTGTTGAATCTGTGGAAATCTTGACTACTAGATCTTGTATTTCTTCTTTCGCCATTTTTTCACCTACCTTTTACCACCCAGGGATTTGATTTATGGGAACTAATTTCTCATCTTCATTAGTTTTCTTATTTGCTCTATAAGCTAACACTTCTATATATCCAAAGAAATCCATAGTATCAATGTCATTCATAGTCCATCCCGCACTTAGTAGATCACTATAAATATCCATAATAAATTCATAGAGGGAGATAGGCTCACTATTACCCTCTCCCTCTATTCGTTTGGGAACTTAGTTATTTTACTTTGAAATTTTTCCATTATCTTTTTATTTGTATCCATGAATATAGGAAATATATCAGATACATCTACACCATCATAGAATTCATCTATAGTGAATTTATTATTAAACACTTGAACTATAAAATCTACTATTTCATCTATATCCACTTCTTCTTTATTTTGATGTTTCCTTGTTAATTCCTCAGATTTTCTAAACATTCTAGCAGATATAAAATCTGTCTTAAACTCTTTATCTTTGCCATTTATATTAATTGTTATTTTCATTGTTTAACCTCCATATATAAAAGTAAGGCTAGATTAATTCTAGCCTATTAACCTTCTGGTACTTGAGCAGGTTTCTCATGAACCTTAGTAAACCAATTAGTTCCTGTAGCTGCTTCATATCCCGTTGCTCCTTCATTTGCCACCGCTCTCCATAATCCATCTGATGCCCTACTAATAAATGTTCCTTTAATAGTTTTTGGTTGAAAATCTGGGGTATCCTCTAATGTTTTTAAATCTTCAGCTGGTATAGAGAATTTACCCTTGTATAACCATACAAATTCCTTCTTCCCTTTATCATCCAATGACACAAACCCTAGTGCTACATAAGGACCTTGGTCTGTTGATTTGCAATACATTACTCCTCCATCTATTTGACTACCTAGTAATTCAGCTTGTGTTTCTATTGGTACATCTCCAACTTCAGCTTCCACATCAACTTCACCCATAGCTGAATAAGTAGCTGCAGCCACATTATCAGCATAATAAGTCTTTGAATTTACTTTCGGATCTATTTTTATTTTGGATAATTGAGGGATTGGCTTAGGTTGTCCGTAAACTGTCCCCTCTTTCCCATCACTTGTTATTGCTGCATAATGTAAATCACTAACTCCTATCTTAGGCATTTTCATTCCTCCTCTTTGTTTTATACTTCATTATTTTTTGATGAATTTCTAATTCCTTATCATAACTATCATGAGCTCCAGTTCTTTTAAACCCCAGGCTTTTCATAGTTTTATCTAACTCTTGAGCAATTTTTGTTGTACTGCCATAGCTCCAAATGTTAAAAACTAAATATATTTCACTTGAATAAGCTTCATTGTCATAATAGTCATCATCAGTATTATTTATTTCCTGATAAGTTATATAAGGAAGTTCAATATCTTCTGTTGTAGTCATAAAAAAGACCTTCTTACCACCAAGAAGGTTTACTAATGCTTGATTACTCTCTAATGCTTCAACTACCATAGGCTTAACGTTTAGCACTATTTATCCCCTCCTTGATAGCATTTTTCATAGCTTCAACTATTGCTTTCCTATTTTCTTCAATTGACCTTTCCATAAAGTATATTCCTGGAACTGGGCCTATTACTTTCTTTACTCCTTTAGGGCCTTTAGTTGTTCTAATAAATCCCCAATTGATAAATTTACCATAAAACACTTCTGAATTATCATCTTTTTGGATACCAATACCAATGCTTTTAACTCCTTGCTTAGTACTTATTCTGCCAGTCTTTAAAGTTTCTTCTAGTTTTCCTGTGTCATGGGCTTCTCTACTCACAATGTCCTTCTGCGCTTTAAGCACAATATCAGCACCATCCCTAATAGCTTTATTCTCATATTTGTTAGTGTTATCAATCATCTTTTGTAGTTTACTTAGCAACTCATTGAATCCTAGTAACTCAATACCATCAGCCATTATTTCACCAACTCACATAAGAATTCTATTTCTTTGTTTAGACCTTTAACATTGTCTTGATAAACTATATTGAATATTTCTGTACCATGTTTTATTCTCATATCATTTTTAATACCTTTGATATATCTAGTCCTAAATTTTACTGTAGCTTTAGATTGAGCTTGTTGTGCTGCAAAGAATTCTCTTCCATGGAGATTAGTCCTACTAGCCCAAAAAGTAGATACTGGTTCCATGGGTACCCATTCTTTTTTCTGAATCCCTTCATCATCTTTAATTGTTTCGTATTCTAGAAAAGTTATTCTGTATCTTAATTCTCCAGGGTTCATTATTTATCACCCTTTTTCTTCCCCTTAACTTCTTCCTTAGATGGTTCTTCTGGAATCTCTTCACCTTCTCCCTCAGTTTTCTCTTCAGGAGTCTCAACTTCTTTCTTAACTACTAATTCATCTCCTAGGAATCCGCCTTGCTTTAATTCCACTATTCTTTCTTCATTGTTGGATACGTAAATTGTTCCTTTTTCATGTAATTTCTTTGTTTCTCTATCTTTAAAAGTTTTTTCAACTAAATACATCATTATATTTCACTCCCATAGCAATATTTTAATTGTGCAATTATATTATCTAAGCTAAAAGCCAATCTATCAGCTTTCCCAGTAGGCTCTCGGTTTTCATACCAATGTACTACTAATTGTTTTACTGCAAGTTTAGCAAGGTTGATTGGTTTTCCATTTGCATCTTTTAATGCACATCCAGCATTAACTAGATACATTTCAGCTGCTTCTATTAGTCCCGTAATGCTATTATTTTCTTCATCTCCATCAACTCTTAAATATTCCTTCATTTCTTCAATTGTAACTATCATCTTATCCCTCCCTTGAAAGGGTAGAGGGGATAACCCCTCTCATTAAGCTTCTGGAATCGTTGTTAAATCTATTTCCCCAACTACTATAGCTTTTTTATCCACGGCCTTGATGTCTAACCTCTCCCTTGCTTTCATAGCCATTAAATCTTTGCCCCAGGTGCTGTCTGATTTATCATTGAACTCTAAATATAGGGCCTCTCTGTCAAATATAGTGATCCCTTCTTTTAAGTCTCCACAATAAATAGGAGCTTTGTTTGTTACTGTTGGCAAAGTTTTATTAGACACTTCTACTACTGGATACCTTCCAAATAAAAGCATCTTTGTTGCATCTGTTGGGTTTGGTTGAAGTATATATTTCCCATCTTTGTCTTTCAACTTATCCAAGTAATTAAATCCATCTTGATTCGTTAAAACAATAGATGTTAATTTGAAAGCAGGATCTAACTTTACATTGAATACATCCTTTAAATCATCTAAAGTCTTAACTGGATGCTTAACTGCCCCAAAGTCATCATTTAAAGTTTTTATTATTAAGGCATTTCTAGTTGCTTTTCCTTTTTTGTGAGTCCATTTTTTAACATAGGCTAAGATATTTTCTGCTGTATCTTGAAGTAATTCCTTTGAAAACTTTAAAATACCACCTTTTTTCTTTACCTTGTAATCTATGTTTTCAAACTGAGGTCCATCGAATTCTGGAAAGTCTGCAGCTTCATCTACATTGTCAAATGGAGTATAGTCCGCTTCTTTCTCTATAACTCTAGATCCACTTAAAGTAGATACTGGCTCCACATTTACATAATTCTCTAAAGCATCAGGATAACTTCTTCTTAATTCTTTTATTTCGGTTCTAATATCTTGAGGTACTGTTAGTCCTCCATCTTCCGGAATACCTTCTGTCATTGTAGTAGCATTAAGGATTTCTTTTTCTTCATTAGATACTTTAGCATATCCGCCAACAGATTTAACTGCATTAATAAAAGCTCCTTCTTTCGTAGCCTCTACTTCTTTATTTCCATTATTTACTTGAGTTCCATCTGCAAAATCTTCTTCATCTTCAATTTCTTTCAAGGCTTCAATCTTAGCTTTTATAGTTGCAATTTCTTGTGTAGCTGCATCTATTTCTTCTCTTGTAACTCCTTCTTTGTTCAACAATTCCTTTGCTGCATTTTGCTTATTTTGTAACTTGTTTAGTAACTCTCTCATTTCTTTTGACATTAAAATTCCTCCTTAAAATTAAAATAACTAGCTTCAATTTCTAGAGCTAGTTTTGCTTTTGATAATTCTATTTGCTTTTTTGTTACTTCTGGTTCTTCATTCGGTTTAGTCTCTTTTGCAATTATATTTAAAACCTTATTTACCACCTCAGGTGGTAGTAATTCTGAACTACCTAGATTTGCAACAAATTGGTTCTCATCTTCAAACATTATTTCATCAATAAAGCCTAATTCTTTTGCCCTTTTAGCTGACATCCAGGTTTCATCGTCCATTAATGCAAGTAATTCTTCTTGAGTCTTTCCAGTTTTAATCCTATAAGCATTTGCTATTGTCTCATTGACAGTTTTGAGTACCTCAGCGGTATGTTCCATATCTCTGTAATCACCAGATGCATAAGTGCTACTATTGTGTATCATCAATTGGCCTGTAGGAGACATACTCAAGTTTTTACAACCCATAGCAATTACTGATGCAGCACTTGCAGCTAATCCTACTATTCTCCCATTTGTGTTTCCTTTGTATGATTTTAATGCTGTATATATTTCTGACCCTGCAGGTACACTCCCACCACCTGAGTTAATTTCAATATCTATATCTTCTCCATTTGCTTCATCTAATAACTCATTAACTCGCTTAGGACTTATAGCCTCTATGCCAAACCAATCATAAACTCTTTGATAGCTACTAGGTATTATCGGGCCTTTAATATTAATCTTTTTCGGCATCTACTCACCACCTTTCTTTTTATATGCAGCTCCAGCCTCTGTAATAGGAACCATATTACCATTTATTAGTAGAACATCTCCACCTTCAACTGCTTCCATTTCTTCCCTTGCTCTCACCTCATTAGGTTGTAGGAATCCACCTTGTACACCAATCCTATAAGCTTCATATCTAGTCTTAATATCTGCCCTAGTAATAGCATCTACATTAAATTTACAGTAATAACCATTTTCTAACTCACTATTAAGCAATAGCTTATAGGTCAATTCTTGCTCATACATGGTTAAAATAGCCATTAATGTATCTATATAGAATTGTTTTTGTTGGTGTTCTACATTGGAATGAGTGGCCCTTTCTAAATCATTTAACTGGTGCATTTTAATTCCAAAGCCTGCTGCAATTTGTCTTATTGTCAGCTCGGTATTCTCTAAGAATTGAGCATCTGCCATAGATAAACTAATCGGTTGGAATTGGTACCCTATAGGCAATAAACTAATTCTATGTGCATTTTTAAGACCATTTGACATCTGCTCAAACTTATTTCTGAATGTTTCTTCTGCGCTTGGATTTAAGTCCCCAACATATTGAACAATGCCTTTAGTCTGCATACCATTTTGGAAAAACTTATTTATATATTCTTCTGATGATTTCCCATTTTCTATTAAGGTCCTTAGATAAGTTAATGGTGTAATTCCACTAATCCCATCTAAAGTAAAACCTTTAAAATGAAGTATTTCATCTGACCTTAGTTTAATCTTTTCTCCATTTGGTAAATTAACTATATACCAAAGCTTATTTCTAGTATTTAATAAACCCTTATCATCAATCCATATTTCTACTTTTTCACTATCCATGGGCCAAATCGCTTTCACTTGTCCATATCTGCCATATTCAATACTTGCATAACTATTACCTTGTATGTTCCTTTGAGCTTCCAAACAATTAAAAAAGTTAAATGTTGTCATATAAGGATTAGGCCTAGTTTTTATTAAAGTATAGAGAGGGTGATCTGTTGCTTTTTTAATACCATTTACATCCTGGTATACCTTAATTGGTAATTTGGCTACTGCTTCTGATAATATCCTTATACAAGCGAATACTGTAGCTTCTTTTAAAGCATTTTTGCCTTTTACATTGATAGCTCCTACTTCAATACCTAGCCATTTTAACAATTCTTCATCTTCCAAAGACACTACTTTTCTTTCACTGCTAAAACTATTTCTAAATATCAAATATTACTCACCTCTCTTTCTCTTTTGGTGGATGCCTAGAGAAAAACACTCCTAACCCAAACAATATAATTCCTAGGATATATATTCCTAGAATTACAGACACTAAAAAAGTGGCTATAACAATCAATGTTAAACCACTTAGAATTAAAATATCTTCAATATATTTGAGTATATTTTTAAGTATTAAAATCACCCCCAAAGCTTTTCTAAAGTATCTTCGTCTGAATATTTATTGATATCAAATATAACTTCTCCTCGTGCAAATATACTTCTTGACAGTCCCATGAGCATAGCAATTATTCCATCTATCTTATTTTTGGCTTTAGATTTGTCATATTTAATATTTCCTGCTGGGTCTTCAGTAGCAACAACATTTCTAGCCATCCAGGTTAAAACTTCATTATTTGCTATGATTAATCTTCCATCTAATAATAATATTTCTAAGTCTCTTATAACTGGAGACATGGATTTATAACCTTGCCCAAATGGAAATATCGTATATTTCTTTTCCAACCTACTTCTAACATCACCACTTCCCCATCTATCAAAGGCTATTTCCTCTATATTAATCTGGCACGTATTAATTATATGATCTATAGTGTTAAATAACTCTTCATTATCTACATAGTATCCATTTAATCCTATTAATTGTTTGCTCTTTACCCAAGCATCGTATCTAACACCATCTCTTTCAGATCTTTCTAATAATGTTTCTTTAGGAGTAAATAGCAACGGATATATTATATATTTATCCCTATTGCTATCATAAAATGTCATTACAAAGGCTATAATATCTTGTATATAGGCCATATCTAAACCACACCAAGCTGACATCCCCCTTAACTCTTCTAAGTCTATCTCTTGTATGCACTCTCTCCAACGCTCCATGTCTATAGCATCTTCGCCATCTAAAGCTACATGCTGATTTAAGTATAATCTTCTAGCTTTAGGCTCTAAAGTCTTAATCCTACTTGCTTTCAGCATAAAATCTTTTAAGTCTACAAACTTTCTAAATATGGATAATGCAGGATTTGATTTATACCATTGTTTTTCATCCATTAAGTCACAATCTTTATCCGCTTCATAAATTGCAGAATAAAAAGCATCATCTTCAATTTCTCCATTTTCTATGTCCTTGGCATAGTTATACATCTGCATTTCTAAATTATGGGGGTCTTCTCCTGAGCTTGCTGTTGTAGTCATAAACAATAATGGATCATCCCATAACCCCATACCAGTTCTTAACTTAGTATATGCATCATCATTTTTGTATTCGTGAACTTCATCAAGTATCACTACATAAGAAGCATACGAGTCAAGGTTTGCTCCATCGTTGGCCAGTACTCTTAAATAACTATTTGTAGCTTTTCTATACATTTGTCTTTGAGACTCTGTTATCTTTACATGTTTTTTTAATGTAGAGTTATTCTCAATCATTAATTTCATTGTATTAAACAGGTTTGTAGCTTGCTTTTTATCATTTGCTACAATTATATATTCTGCTCCAAATGTTGGATCGGTAAAATATAAATATACCCCTATCCATGATACCAAAGATCCTTTCCCGTTTTTTCTTGGTATATCTAATAAAGCCTCTCTATGCTTTCTTAGTTTAGTCTCTTTGCTTTTTACACACAATATTTCAGATGTATGAATGAATTGAAACTTTAAAGGCTGTATCTTTTGACCTTTTTTACCTTTATCTAATTCTAACTTAGTTATAAACTTATAAAACTTTCTAGCTTCTTCTTCATCATAAAAATATTTTTCGGACTCCCATTTTATCTTTAATTCTTTTATTAATTCATCTAGATTATATTGAGTTTGCTCTATAACATGATTTTCTTTTAAGCACATACTATCAGCCCTAAATTATTATCATAGATAACATTTCTGGATCATCTGTATTTTGTAGTACATACTCCTTTAGTTTGGCTCTCTCTCTAGGGGTTAGGGCAAATTCTCTAATGTAATTTAACATGTTGGCCATAGCATTATTAGCAATAGAGATTTCAGGAATCTGCTGTCTATATCCACTATCAGTTTTGAATGTTAATTCATTAAATTTCTTTATTTCTTTTTCTGCTTGTATCCATCTCTGATAATTCATACATAAAGCAAGTAATGCTATTTCATCTCCAGCTTTCCACTTACCTTCTCCTATCAGCATTTCAGCTATAGAATAATATTTCTCTTTTCCTGCTTTTAGTAAAATGCTTGGTGGTTTTGGTATTGTTATTTTGTTCTTATCAATCATTTTAACCCCCCCTCCCTAAAAATCATAAAATTTCTCACGCGTGATGGGACCGCCGGTCTTCCGGTAATCACTAAAAAATTGCGGACCTCCCTCTACCACTCGTACTCTCCCGCCCATCTCTGTAACAAACTAAATAACAGTCTTTGAGTGCCTTCTTTATCCTTCTCATACATAGCATGAATAACATTATGATTACTACTACTCAAAGGTATTAAGTTGGTTATGTCTAATTTCCTATTCCAGTTGGCTCTCAATTCTTCTATGTGATGTACTGTATCAGCATATACAATCTTCTTCTCAATAAAAAAAGCATAAAGATCTAAACCTTTATACTTTCTTAATACATATTCTCTTGTCTTAATCCACTCTGGACTATTATAAAATGCAGTAGATTTCTTATCTCTTATATATTTATCATAGTATTTATTAGTTTCTGCTCTTTCTTGATTATATAAGTCTATACAACTACTGCAATTCTTTTCCTTATACTCTATTACCTTCCCGCATCTGCATAGCTTTTTAAATGCCATCTATATCGCCTACTATATATTTATACTATGACAGTTGACTTTTACTTTTTGTTATTATACAAAGAATAAATACTATAACTGGGATTAAAATTAAAATGATATACCATATATATTCTAATCCTATCATTAATCCTTGATATAGCACGTTTATTTCTGATAAGTAATCATTAACCGCATTCTCTCCTTCTTTAGCTTCTTCTGGGTCCTCTTCTTTTTTATATTTTTTCTTCAACTGTCTGACAGTAATAAAAAAATCTATATCATCTCTTCTCTCTGTTTTATCTGTTATTTCATTATACTCATCAATAAATGTTTGTAAGCTAGTATCGTTAATTTTTCTTTTTAAGTTTTTTATGCTATTGAGAGATCTTTCGATATGTATTATTCTAATATCATAGTTAGCGTTATTGTTTATTAACGAATAAGCTAAAACAATCACTGACAATATTATATTGAAATAATCAGCTAACCCCGTATTAAACCTTTCAGGGAAATACTTACAAGTTAAAGAGCTAATGATAAGAAAAATACTATAATATATTAGCACAAAATTAGATACCTTTGACTTTCTTGTAAGTCTCTTTAACATATTTGCATAATTACTTTGAGTTACATTCATGATTTTCTTCCATTTATTTTTCTCATATCCACCTTGGTCATTTTTATTTTCATCTTGCCCCATGATTAATTCTCCCCTTTCCCATATACAATTCGACAAAAGAGGCGAAAACCCTTCAATAATCATTCGACAAGTTACGACATTATGGTACAAGTTTATATATTTGCATGAAAAAGAGCCTGGTTTTTAGAGGCTCTTTCTAAATTAAAATTACGAATTATTTATAACTGTACTTTCTGTTTCATAAATTATCATTGCACTAAATAATTTTGAATGATACGATTGAGGATTTTCATTTGTAACATTAAATTTTATATCTATTACTTTAATTCCATTAGAAAGAAACTCATTTACTTCATCTTCTAGTGAATCAAAGTTATAATTGCAAAATATCTTCACATTGGTTCTCTTCAATTACTCTCCCCCCTTTCTTATATATAAACTTCTATAAGAAAGGAGAAATTCCTTCTATAATCGTTCGACATATTGTGACAATACACCGTTGGTTATAAATTTGCATAAAAAAAGCGTCTACGACGCGTTAGTTTTGGTCGTACGAAATTTTAGATTAAAAATTAAGTTTTTTTCTGCTCATATTGATACTTTATTTGTTTTTTGGTATATATAAATTGGTGATAATATGAG
>JAEWGC010000043.1 GCA_023388495.1 Bacillota bacterium
TATCAAGCACTAGAAACTCCCCATGCATCCAATAGTTAACCCATTTATGACCTTTAGCACTTTCAGATTGTGCAATCTCATTCGTATGATGCACAGGAATATGATCTACTCCCCCGCAGTGTATATCTATTCTATCCCCCAAATATTTCATTGACATGGCGGAACACTCAATATGCCAACCTGGGAAACCTGTTCCCCAAGGCGATTCCCACTGCATTATTTGATTGGAAAACTTTGAGTTTGTAAACCACAGTACAAAATCAAGAGGATTTTTCTTAAAGGGGTCTACATCAACTCTGCTCCCTGCCTCAAGCTCCTCAAGACTTAGATTGGCAAGCTTAGTATAGTCTGGGTATCTTTCTATTGAAAAGTATACATTACCATTGGCTATATAAGTAAAACCTTTCTTCTCTAGTATTTGAATAAAGCTGATCATATCTTTAATATGCTCTGTAGCCCTGCATATAATTGTAGGCGCTGTTATATTAAGAAGTTGACAGTCCTTTAAAAAAGCCTCTTCATAAAACTTTGCAATTTCCCATACGGTTTTCTTTTCTCTGATGGATCCTAAAGCCATCTTATCTTCTCCTGTATCCGAATCAGATTCTAAATGTCCTACATCTGTTATATTCATAACATGATTAACCTCTAAGCCTATGTACTCCATTGATTTTTTAAGGACATCTTCAAAAATATAGGTTCTCAGGTTGCCTATATGGGCATAATCGTATACTGTAGGCCCACATGTGTACAATTTTATCCTGCCTTCCTCTATAGGTATTACCTCTTCTTTTACTCCTGTTAAAGTGTTATAAACTGAAAACTTCATCTCATATCCTCCTTTGAATAAAAATAATACTACAGACAATAAATCTAAAGTTGATAATTCTGATATTAGTTTGAGCAATTGCATCACACCGCTGCAATGAGGAAGTTGATTAAAACATACTGCTGTTTGATTATATCGGTACTAGTCACATATAAAGATGGGAAAACCTTAGACTCGTTATAATGTTATTTCAAAAATGCGGACTTGTTGCTATAATCATATAATACGAAATTATATAGCAAAAGACAACATTATATCATCTTGAGAACCCTCCTGAAAATAGTATATATTCATTATACACTCAATTGTATGAAATTAATATCCATACCCTGAATATTAAAATTATGTATGTTTAACAAAAATCGACATCATTTATGATACAGTTCACCTTATCATACTTAACCTCATAAAGATTTTTGTCATTAAAATACAGAGATAGTCCTCGAATATTTAGGACTATCTCTGTAGCTATTCTTTCTTTAATATGATCAATATTGTTTTTATTTCTTTTATTAGAGCTTATAGTAATTTAATTTGTTTATCAGTGGTTGCCTTATCAGTATGGTGAATATATGGAATCAGTGTTTCTTTGTCTTTAATTATTATTTCCGCAAAATCTTATCCATCGCTTTTCCCTTTGCTAACTCATCGATCAGCTTATCCAAATAGCGAATTTCCTGCATAGTTGGTTCTTCGATGTTTTCTACTCGGACACCGCAGACTACACCTTTGATCAAAGTCCGTGAAGGATTCAGTTGGGGAGCTTCCGCAAAGAAGGTTTCAAAATCTGTTTGCTTTTCCAATTGCGCTTCTAACCCTTCCTGGCTATATCCTGTCAACCAACGGATGATTTCATCGACTTCTGTTTTAGTACGTCCTTTTTTCTCAGCTTTCTTAACATAAAGTGGATAGACACTTGCTACACTCATTGTATATATATGATGTTTGGTCATTATACACCCTCGCTTATATAGTTTTCTTTATTATATCATGAAAAATAGTAGTGTTAAACGAAGCTGTCTTTATTTTTTTATTTATAGTCAGTTTGCTCTTTTTTTATTGAATAATTTGTTTAGGGATATACTACTCGATTATCCACTTTTCATTCTCTTATAAGTAACGACACTATATAGTAATAGCCCGCTGGAGAATTTGCCGCTGCTTCTCTATCAATAATACACTCTAAATCCTTACCAAAATGTCTTGCTGCTATCCATAAATGGCAAATTCCTATACCTATGTCAATTTGATTCATCCTCCTATAGATGATGGCTTTAACAAAATTTGATTTAACACAATAAGCATGAATTTTGTTATTATCTATTTTAAAAAACCATGGTTGACTGTTTACTGCAGATGGTGCAAGGCGAGCTGACTCTATAAACTTATCCCTTTCATTGGTATCTTTAATTTCTTCAATAGTCTTCCTTTTAAACTCTAATGCACTTTCTCTATACAAGTTCTCTGTTGGATTTCCAAAGGCTAAAGCAATGACATACTCCAACTCAGATTCCTTTACTATTTCTTTCTTAGGTTGTGCTGTTCCAACCCAACAACTTCCCAATCCATTAGCTGAAAGAAACAAATCTACTTGTTGCAGCATAAAACCTACATTTGTTAGATACCCTTCTTTATTTTCAGATGATACCAAAATATAATAGGGCGCCTTAATCAGCAGTAAACTTTTAACAACTTCCTGAGTTACGATCTTCATTTCAACTTTAATATCCTCATACATAGGTTTTACTTTATTCATATAAGTTGCAATATCTTCAAGAGTCTTTTCATCAAGTGGCGCTAAATTATACTTTCTAATAGACTTTCTTTTAAATATCACATCATATAGGTCATTGCATTCCATTTTTCTCTCCTCCTTATCCAGACTCAAATAAGCTTAGATATATTAGATTATTGCCTGTATCTATAGCATCATATTATTTTCTAAAATATTTAGTACTTGTTCTATATTTCCTTAATACTAAAGTAAATCTTTATTGCTTATGATTATACATTAGTTTTAATTATTACGGTTATTCTTTTATTTTAGATGCTTTGGGAACTAATTATAAAGACTCATCTTGAGTATTAACTCAGTGTAAGTCTTTATATGAATTTCATAATGATTTTTTACACTATAACTAAAACTACCATCATTTATGATAAGGTTTACCGTAACTGATATATCGTAGACTTTTGAAATTTAAACAATTTTATTTCATATCATATTTATTGGTGATATGATCATTATACTTACTTAAGAATAGTGTTAATTTTACAAGATTATCATTTTTCATAGATATACCACTCACAAACCTCATCTCCAAAGAGGTGAGATTTCCTAACTTCATATACAAAGTTTTCACTGAAACCTTGCACAAGGTAAAGATCTACACTGCAATGCAGTTTACACATTACCTCTTCTAAGCCTTCTTCTCTAGATATTCTACTCATTGGACATCCATTTACCTGTCTAAATAACAAGCCCTTTTCGTTGATTTCTTCCTTTACCAAGTTTCTTTCCCCAAACAATGGAATAATGTCTTTTAAAGTATTTTGTCCACATTTTTTTGCAAAGTTATTTCCTGCTTTAACTACATCATCAATCTCAGTTTGATGAATAATGCTAAGTACTTCAAAAACATCCTCCCCATATGTCTCTCTTAAAGAAGTAATAATTCTCTCCAACCTGTTCATCTGAAACTCATGAAGTTCATAAGCAAAATCCAGATTTGCTAGTATTTCCTTTGTTGAAGGTTTAATATTATCCATAAATAGCCCCCTCTTCAAACTTAATGAATTAAATGATATATAATTATAAAATAGGAACCTCCTTTTAACTTTTTAACATATGAATTTTTCTAACATTATATACCATAATCAAACTAAGTATAAGACTGGAAAAAATTCCAATTTTATAGTATAATGTATGTAGAAAACATAAGAAAAAAGCACTCGAGTTGTGCTTTTTCTAATAATTTATACCATATAAATTTAACCCAATGTTCCTATTAGAGTCACTCATATCAATGGCTCTGAAAAAAGTCTACGTTACTTATGATACGGTTCTCCCTTCATAATCCTCCACGCTCTATAAATCTGTTCAAGTAATATGAGTCTCATTAACTGATGAGGAAATGTCATTTTTGAAAAGGATAATTTAAAATTACTTCTATTTCTTACTTCTTCAGATAACCCTAAAGAACCTCCTATTATAAATGTAATATCATTTACTCCATCTATCATTAAATCCTCTATTTTTTTCGACAAATCTTCAGATGATAATTGCTTTCCTTCTATTTCCAGGGAAATAATAAAGGTATTTTGAGGAATTTTGGATAATATTCTGTCTCCCTCTTTTTTCTTTACTATATCCATTTCCTTTTCAGATAGGTTTTCAGGTGCTTTTTCATCATCAATTTCAACAATGTCTAAAGAGCAATATCTAGATAATCTTTTCGTAAATTCCTTGATACCTTCTTGTATGTATCTTTCTTTTATCTTGCCTACTGCAACAATTCTTATATTCATAGTTTTATCCTTTCACTTAATTAAAATTAAACAGCTGTATAATTGAGTTATACAGCTGTTTTGCTATTCACTATTATTCATTCACTTT
The DNA here is from genome assembly GCA_023388495.1 of Bacillota bacterium. GTDB lineage: Bacteria > Bacillota > Clostridia > Tissierellales > Tissierellaceae > Tissierella. The sequence goes on from JAEWGC010000043.1 coordinate 4,446, forward strand.
TCGCTGCTTTTAAATTATTTTATCATATTGTCTCTAAAAAATACTATCATCCCATAATTAGCAAGTATCTCCATAAATTGGTCATGAGTTGAACCCTCTAATGCTTTCATCTGACTATTATCTTGATATCTTCTTTCATTTTTTTCAATCTCTGCTTCAAAAACCTCTAAAGCCTCTTCTTTAGTTTCTAGGTTTTTTAGTAAATCTATGTATCTATCGTATTCTCTAGACAACTCATCAATTATAAACTGATCTAATTCAGGATAACGATTTACATATTCCTTTAGTACCTCTTCCTTGTCTCTTATTTTAAACATAATAACACCCTTCCCTCTGTTAAAGTGATATTTAATTAATACCCAAAATCATACTAAATATTCAGTTTTTTATCCAATCTTTTACTTCTTCTATTAAATTAAAATTAGTTAAATCATAGTGAAGAGGAGTTACTGTTACATAGCCTTGCTGTAAATAATATCTATCTGTATCCTCTTCTATTTCTGATTGTCTTCTACCCTTTAGCTTTAAAATCTTTTCTCCCTTTTCATTATGGTCCATAAAATAATAATCATAAATCACTCCTCCAACTTTACAAACCTTTATACCTAGTATATCTTCTTCTTTTTTGTAGGGAGTGTTTATATTTAAGACTATGTTGGATTTAATTAAGCTATCCTTTGATTTTCCTAATATTTCCCTAGCATATTTGGCTGCAATATCAAATCTTGCATCTCCATCTATTAATTCAGCAGATACTGCTATAGATGGTATCTTGTAAATATTGGCTTCAATGGCAGCAGATACTGTACCTGAATATAATATATCCATACCTGAGTTTAAGCCTATGTTTATACCTGAGAACACCATATCTATTGATCCATTTGCTAAAACCTCTAATCCTGCCCTAACACAATCAGCTGGCGTGCCAGATATACTGTAGGCCTTAGACCTTAATCCTTCAAGCTCTACTTCCTTTACCACCAAAGGTTGAAATAATGTGATTGCATGACTTTGTGCAGATCTCTGGATCTCAGGTGCTACTATGATTACTTCATGATCTTTTTCCAATTCCTTTGCCAAAGCATATATTCCTTCTGCCATTATTCCATCATCATTCGTCAATAAAATTCGCATTGTCTTCCTCCTTAAAGTTCTAAAACTTAGTAAATATAATTTCTATTTTTATCTCTTCTCCATTCCTGTTTATAGTTAAATTTGCCTTATCTCCAATCCTATATTTATATAATATTTTTCTTAATTGAGTCATAGTTTCAATTTTTTGATTATCTATTTTAGTTATTATATCAAGTTGATTTAGATTAGCATTTGCTGCAGGAGAATTAGGTAATACTTCAATAATAACAACTCCACTATCTGCCTTTAGATTAACACCTAGTTGTCTCTCATAGGTATCAACCTCTACACCTTGGAAGCCAATGTATACATTGTTAAAACTACCTTCCTTAATTACTTCTTCTGCAATGGATTTAACAAGATTTATTGGAATAGCGAAACCCAATCCTTCTCCAGTTTGAATCTTTGCTGTATTTAGTCCAATGACCTCCCCCTTACTGTTTAAAAGTGGTCCTCCACTATTCCCAGGATTTATAGATGCATCAGTTTGTATTAAATCCTCTATTATATTGTTCTGATCCACTCTAATAGAACGATGAAGTCCTGAAATCACACCTGAAGTTACAGACCTTTGAAAATCAAGTCCTAGGGGATTACCTATAGCAACTGCTATCTGACCTACTTCAAGTACATCTGAATCTCCTAAATCTGCTACTGGAAGATTTTTAGCCTCTACTTTTAATATTGCCAAATCCAGTGCTTTATCATACCACAATACTTTACCAGGAATCTTATCCCTATTCTCAATTAATACAGTTATGCTTTTTGCATTACCATCTCCTATAACATGGGAATTGGTTAATATATATCCATTTGAATCGATTATTACACCAGAGCCTACCCCAGCTGCATCCCTTGACCAAAAGAATTCTCTAATCTCCTGAACTGTAGTTATACCTACTACTGAACCTATTGTCTTTTTAGCAACGGCAGTCACCACAGAGATGTCTTCTGTTGGAGTAATATTTATTTCATTAATAGGTCCTGTTTCTTGTCTTACAAATATTTCTGGCATAGGTAATATCTTGCCATATAGATAAGTAGGTGCGATGTATATACTTAAAACTCCTCCTATAATGGCTCCAACTAATGCTACTACAAAATATGAAAATAATCCCTTTTTCTTCGGTGGCCTATTATAACTATAATAATTATAATCACTCATTCCCATCCCTCCACACTATAAATTATATATATTTGTTACCTTATCCCTATATGTTAAATTTAAGGTAATATCTTTATCTGTATTTATACCCTTGTCTAACAACAAGTTTCTTACAGTTTTATGAGCTAAGTCTGGAGTATTATTATCTTGGCTTAAATGTCCTAATAATATTATTTCTCCATTACCTCCTATAACCTCTCCTAAGACTCTCCCTGCATCATCATTTGATAAGTGCCCCTTTGTACTGAGTATCCTTTGTTTTAAAGGCCAAGGATAGCTCCCATCCTTTAACATATTTATATCATGATTTGATTCCATTAAGTAAAGATTTGAGCCTTTAATCTTAGATTTCATATTATCATTTACCCAACCTGTATCAGTTATAATACTAATTTTAATTTTGTTATAATAAAATATATACCCAACTGGCTCTAAGGCATCATGAAATATATTAATAGGATAAGCTGTAATATCTTTAATATCTAAATACTCTTCAGATGCAAAGACCTTTATATTCTTTTCATGTATCTTACCAATTATTTTCTCCATTCCTACCCAGGTGTTGCAATTAGCATATATCGGTAAATCATATCTTCTTGAAAAGACTCCTACCCCTTTCACATGATCAATATGTTCATGAGTTACCAATATCCCATCTAAGGTACTTGGACAGACTCCTATGGAAGATAGGAGTGCTTCCATTCTTTTCCCAGAAAATCCTCCATCTACTAATATTCTCGTATTATTTGTTTCAATATATTGACAGTTCCCAGAGCTCCCGCTAGACAAGGAACAAAATTTTATTTCCATAATAGCTTCCCCTTTTTTAATTATCATTTATTCTTTATTATAATCTAAATACATTAAAAAAAGAAGAACTTCTAGTCCTTCTTTTAGTAGTTATCTATTATTATCTTATACCCATCATCAAACAAAACTCTCCAAGCTGGTATAGCGTTTCCCTTTTTTGCATCTTTTGACTCCTTAGCATAATCCTGCTTTTCTGGGTCAAAGTAATAACATAGGGATATATCTTTTATAGTTTTTCCATATACCTCTTCCATACTTAGTAAACTAAGAATAGCCTTTGGAGCTGTGCTGATATATATGGGAGTTTCTCCTTCTTGTAAAACCTTTAACCAAATTCTTTCTAGCCTTTTTACACCAATACTGTCTATCTCTATAATAGTAGTCGCTCTTTCTAGATACCTACCATTATGTGTTTTTGAAAATTGCAAATAATAACTGTTGTTTTGCTCTTTTATATAAAATAATGCCATATCCGATGTATCATACTTCTTATCCTGTAGAAATTCTAATGCAATAGCTTTAGCTTTTTCTTCATTTAAATCTGTATATTTCTCTTCTTGATTTTTGTTTTCATAAACTAATGTTTTTTTGTTTACAATTAACACATGTTCATTATTCGATTGAATTTCGGTTATGCCTTTCTGCTTTGATTCAATTTTTCCTTCCCCATTAAAGTAACTTTTATTTACTTCATATAAGTCTAGAGTTTCATATTCTACTGTCAAAGTATTTAAACTAGGAACCTCCCTAGATATTTCCGTATCTATAAAAATGTTTTTCTTCTTAAGGAGTTTAGTTACATCTTCAATGAATCCCTCTTTGGTAGTTGTCTCCACTTGTCTTTCACTTGAAAACAAAACAACACCCAATAATAAATTGGTTACCAAGAATGCAACTATTAAGATGGTTTTAGCTTTTGACCAATCCATTTATTTCACCATCCTATACTTCCTATTTTCTTTCATATACTAAAGAGCCGTTATAGATATCAAAGGCATATAGCCTGTTGTTCATTTTTATAACCCATACACCTATTAACTCGTCTCCCATATCCTTCAAACATGGATCAAAGTAAGCTAAATTAATGTCCTGTATAAATGACGAAGATAAAACTTCGTCTATCGGCAGCTCTTCTCTACTCTCTAAATTAATATTATTCTCCTCTAAGTATTTTTCGATTATGAAGGCATTATTCATATCTATTACATCAAAAGAAGATAACATCTTTTCTCCTATAGGAATATTATCTACAGGTTTATTCATATCTTTTCTAATAAAATGTTTATAAGACCTTACGTGATCATTGAAAACTTCTATTTGTACAAAATCTACCATATCATTCCCAAGAATTACAGGAATACCTTTAATTCTATATCTAAATGTTAAATTATAACCTTGACTTTCATCTGCCTCGATTTCCTCTATCTTAGATAAGTACATCCCCTTTGGGACTCCTACATTTTTAGATATAAATTCCGCTGCTGTACTTAAACTTTGATATAAATTTTTCTTCTTTACAGTTTGCTCTAAGGGATGAAAATATTCTAAAGTTCCATTTACATTTAACTTTAAAACCCTTTGATTATAGATATACATTGTTGAACCATTACTTTCAACTATTTCTCTAATATAGTTAATGGGTTTGTTAAAAAACTTCCTTGCCAACTCATTCTTTTCTTCTTCATCTAAATTTCTTATTTCATTTTCTACATAAACTTCTGGAAGTACATTCTTCATTTCAAAGGATACATAAAGATCATTATCAACCCCTAAAGTTCTTTTCATTGAATGATAATAATTATAATTTTTTGCTTTTTCTATATTGAAAACTCGCTCTTTAAGACTAGCTACATCTATAGAATGATCGTATATGCCTATATGCCTTTCACCATTTGAAAAAACAAAAAAAGGGTTACCTTTACCTAAATAGATATAAATACTATTGATATTAGGCATAGTATCTACAATAATATTAGGCTCCTTTACATCTAAGGACTTAGCCAATATATAAGTATTTGTTTTCTCTGGAAAATAAAAACTTATGGATCTTTTTTCATTATAGATTAAAAACTCATCATTTGATAAATCAACAACCTTAATATCCTTTGCTCCCAAAATACCATTTAAGATTTTCCTGGAGTTTGTCCATAATCCATGTTTAGAGTCATCATAGAAGAAAGTATGAAGTGTATCATTAAAATTCAATAGATATTTGTTTGGCATTATCATATCTGATAATAGATATGATACACTATAAGCCTCCTCTTTTCTAAAAAAAACACCGAGCATCTCATTGGGTAATTCCATCCATAATTTTTTAGTAAATAGCAAACTAATACCTACTAATGATATCAATAGAAAAGTCTTAATCCTTTCCCTCATCTTAATCATCTCCAATACCATAAGTAAGTATTATTTTAATATCTGTATTATATCAGTAAGCTTTACTTCCTTTGAATCATTTCCAGTCTCTTGAGGTTTTACATACACTATTATCTCAACAGTTGGCACTCCATCCACCCCAAAGTCAATAATTATTTTATTTATTCCTGTTACTAGATCAAGTTGTTTGTCAAAAAAGCCCATATTACCTGATTTTACAGTTTCAGTCAATACTTCTATATAATCGTCTTCTGTAGGTAATTTAATCAAATCAAAATTTTTCTTTGTAGTTCCATATACTTGAATTACAACAGAAGTTCCTGATGGAGCCTTTCCATTTATAAAAGCAACTTTATCTTCTGTAGAATAAGCTTGTTTTTCTGGATTAATTAATTGATACTTAGATACATCGACTTTTTGCTCAGTTTTAGTTGTATCAGTTAATGCATTTGCATGACCAACTGAACTAATAGCTAAAAGACTAGCTCCAATAAATAAACTAGCCAATATTTTTTTCCACATTTTATATCCTCCTTTACTCTATACTTTAATAGTATTATATATCAAATATATTACAAAACTGTTACAACATAATTAAGATTAAATTACACTTCTTCATATGGTATCTTTATTTCAACAATAGTACCCTGCCCAAAGGAACTTTCTAAGAATATTTCTCCATTATGAGCCTCTATAATCTGTTTTGCAATAGAAAGTCCAAGTCCTGTACCTCCCAACTCCCTACTTCTACCTTTTTCTACTCTATAAAATCTTTCAAATATTCTTTGTTGGTCTTCTTCTGGAATACCTATACCATTATCCTTTACTTTTATGCTGACAGTTTTATCTATACAGCTTGATGATATTTGTATTTCTCCTCCGTTTTCCGTGTATTTTATAGCATTAGAAATTATATTTAGTATAACCTGTTCTATACCATCTTTATCTATTACAATATTTGGTAATCCCTCATCTATATCTAATATTATCTCATGATTTTTATCCTTAAATGCAAATTCTAATTTTGACAATATTTCCTTTAAAAGTTTCTCCACAGAAACTTCTTGCTTTTTCCAAGTAGTTTTTTTATAATCTAAATTTGAAAGCTGTAATAAATCTCTTACAAGCCTTGCCATCCTATCACATTCATTATCAATCACAGTTAAAAATCTCTTCCCTATTTCATTATCTACTCCATTATCCATTAATGTCTCAGTATAACTCTTAATTGTAGTAATAGGAGTCTTTAATTCATGTGATACGTTAGCTACAAACTCTTTTCTTATATTATCTAGTTTATGTTCATTTGTCATATCTTGAAACACTATTATAAGACCACCAATATTATTTCTTTCATTTTTAAAAGGAGCATATTTAGCTTTATAAACATGAGAATCAATCTCTAGTGTCCTATCCCCTTCTAGAGTAGTTTCATCGTCATAGTTAATACCCTCAAGACCTATTAGCTTTAATGGAATTATCTCTTTAAAATTATTATCGGGTTCTAAAGTCTTCCCTTTCGTTAACTCTAATATTTCCATAGCAATAGGATTAGCATGTATTACATTTCCATTAATATCTACTGCTATAACTCCTTCTGCCATATAGTTAAATATTGTATCTAGCTTAGATCTTTCTAAATCCATTTCTTGTATTGTATCTTTTAGTTTCAATGTTAGGTGATTGAACATACTGGCTAACTGGCCAATCTCATCATCTGATTTCACCTCAACAAATTGATCAAAGTTTCCCATTGCCATTTCCTCCGCCTTGTTAGTTACATCCCTAATAGGCTCAGTGATACTTGAAGCAATTAAAAACCCTAGAAATACAGTAATTATAAGCGCCATCATTGTAGCATTTGTCAATATCTTCTTAGATTCATTTACAGTAATATTTACATTTTGAAGATCTGATACCATGTATATTATCCCTTTGACCTTCCCTACCTCTGTAAAAACAGGATATGCCATATGATTTACTACAATACTCTTATCATTGGGATCCCTTATAACCTTAGGTTTCTTATCTCCATTGTATGCATTTAATATCAATGTGGGGTCCATAAACTTATTATATTCAAAAGCACTTTTCCCAATTAGCCTTTCATTTTGTTTTGTTGATGAAGCTATTATAGTGGGAATCTCATCATTATCATATATTACGTATAAAGTTTCATTGCTACCTAGTCTCCACTCATTTAATGTCTGTTGTATTTCCTCTTGAACATTTATCCAATTATCCTCTGCTAGATAAGAAGATGCTTCAATTATAGTTTGTATATTTTGTTCCATAGAACTAGTAATATTAGCTATCTGTTGACTTTCTAATCTTCCAATAATAAATATACCTACTATTACCATAGCAATAAATACTAGTAAGAAATAAACTACAATAAATTTCCATTTAATACTAGCGAACATAGTTAAGCCCTCCTGAAGTAGTAGCCTACACCTCTTTTAGTTAAAATATACTTAAAATCACCACTATTATCCTCTATCTTTTCTCTTAATCTTCTTACTGTAACATCTACAGTTCTAATATCTCCATAGTATTCATATCCCCATACTTCTTCAAGAAGTTGTTCTCTAGAAAATACTTGATTAGCACTAGAAGCTAAGAATTTAAGCAATTCGTACTCCCTAAGGGTAAGTTCTACAATATTCCCATTTTTCTTAACTTCATATTTATTTAAGTCTATTATTAACCCCTCTGAAGATATAGTAACGCTTGAATTATCTTGACTAGAGTTGTTAGAGAAATCAATCCTTCGTAGGTTTGCCTTCACCCTTGCAATTAACTCTCTCATGCTAAATGGTTTTGTAATATAGTCATCTGCCCCAAGCTCCAGACCCAATACCTTATCAACCTCTTCTTCTTTAGCAGTCAACATTATAACTGGAAATCTATGTAAGGCTCTAATTTCCTTTAAAACTTGAAACCCATCTTTTTTAGGCATCATAACATCTAAAATGGCCAAATCAGGGGAAAACTTATTGACAGCTTGTACACCTTCTTCACCATCGTAGGCTGTTTCTACAATATAACCTTCTTTTTCTAAATTAAATCTTATTATATCGGCAATTGCCTTCTCATCATCAATAACTAATATTTTATTATCCATATTGAATCACTCCAATTAATTATTCACATAATTGTTCTTCTCTATTAGATTATCTAATAATAAATATTTGTTGTCAAATATTTATTATGTTTTGGATATTATTCACAATGTTTTTCTTGAAAAATAATCCTTTTTACTATATAATGATATAATCAAAGGGGAGTAGCTTAAAAATTGTTAGTCGTCAATACGGATTTTCCCGGCTAACTACCTATATCTTTTCAGGAAGCAAGACCTTTGGTTAAATCAAATGATTTAACCAAAGGTCTTTTTTGTTTTATTTTTTACTTAAAAGGTATACTAATTAATAAGATTTGGAAGGAAGGGGATAGTTTTGAAAGAATGGTATAGACAAAGTAAAGAAGAATTATTATCTAACCTTAACACTAATGTGGACTCTGGTCTAACAAATGAAGAAGCAAATCTAAGGTTGGAGAAGTATGGTGCAAATGAATTAAAAGAAGAAAATAAGAAAAGTTTTCTATCTAAAGTTATAGCTCAATTTTCAGATTTTCTAATTTTAATACTGATGGGTGCAGCAATTATATCTATGGCTGTTGGTGAAACAAAGGATGCTATAGTAATATTAGCTATAGTTATTGTGAATGCTCTTTTAGGCATCTATCAAGAGGGTAAAGCTGAAAAAGCTTTAGATGCCCTTAAGAAAATGGCATCACCTAATGCTAAGGTTATTAGAAATGGACATATTGAAATAGTCCCTGCTAGTACTTTAGTTCCCGGCGATATTGTTTCTTTAGATGCTGGAGATATTATTCCAGCAGATCTGAGACTTATTGAAAGTTCTAATCTAAAGATTGAAGAAGCTTCTCTCACTGGTGAATCCGTACCCGTTGAGAAAAGAGACCATATAAACTTCGAAGATGAAGTCTCCCTAGGTGATAGAGTTAATATGGCTTACATGAGCACTTCAATAACTTATGGAAGAGGTAAGGGAATAGTTGTTGAAACAGGACATGGTACAGAAATTGGAAAAATAGCAACTTTGATTCAATCTTATGAAAATGATGTAACACCTCTTCAAAAACAATTAAACAAATTAGGTAAATTCCTTGGACTAACTACTATAGTTGTTTGTATTGCAGTATTTGTCATGGGACTTTTACAAGATAGAGGAATTTTGGAAATGTTCATGGTTGCAATTAGTTTAGCTGTAGCTGCTATACCTGAGGGACTTCCTGCTATTGTAACTATAGTTTTATCAATTGGCATGAGTAAAATGGTTAAAAGACATGCAATTGTTAAAAAACTTTTAGCAGTTGAAACCCTTGGCTCTACAACAGTTATTTGCTCTGACAAAACTGGTACATTAACTCAAAATGAAATGACCGTGGTTAAAATATTTGCCGATGGAAAAGTTATAGATGTAACTGGAACTGGATATGACCCAATTGGAGAATTTAAGTTAGATGGAAACAATATCTCAGTAGATAATATAGGCGACTTACAAACTCTACTTTCAATAGCATCTTTAGCTAATGATGCTGGTTTGGAGAAAACAGCTGAAGGCTATAGAGTTATCGGCGACCCTACGGAAGGTGCCTTAATTACATTAGCTGGAAAAGGTAATATTAATAGAACAGATATTAACTCAGAATATCCTAGAATAGAAGAAATACCCTTTGATTCTGATAGAAAAATGATGACTACTTTCCATAAGAATTATATACCGAATAAAGTGATTTCATTTACAAAAGGTGCTCCAGATGTAATTATCGAAAGATGTAGTCATATAAGCATAGATAATAAAGTAATTAGCTTTGATGACAATTTGAAAAAACAAGTTTTAGATGTAAATAGTTCTTTCTCTAGAGATGCATTAAGAGTATTAGCTTTTGCTTATAAAGAGTATAATGCTTTACCTACTAATATATCTCCGGATTTAAATGAAGTGGATATGACTTTTGTAGGATTAGTAGGTATGATTGACCCTGCAAGGCCAGAAGCAAAAGCTGCTATAGCACAATGTAAAGAAGCGGGTATTAAAACCATTATGATTACAGGAGACTATAAAGAAACTGCTTTTGCCATAGCAAAAGAGCTTGGCATGGCTGAATCTATCGATGAAGCTATGATGGGGGCAGAATTAAATAATATTTCAGATGAGGAATTACAAGAAGTAGTAAAAAATGTAAAAGTATATGCTAGAGTTTCACCAGAGCATAAAGTAAGAATAGTAAGTGCATTAAAAGCTAATGGAGAAATAACTGCTATGACTGGTGATGGTGTAAATGATGCATTAGCACTAAAGAAAGCGGATATTGGTGTTTCCATGGGTATCACTGGCACAGATGTAGCTAAAAATACTGCTGAGATGATTCTAACTGATGATAATTTTGCATCTATAGTATCAGCTGTAGAAGAAGGTAGAATTATATTTAGTAATATTAAAAAATTTGTATTCTTCCTATTATCATGCAATATTGGTGAAATATTACTTGTATTTGCCAGTATTTTATTAGGATGGGAAGTACCTCTATTACCTATACAACTTCTTTGGTTAAACTTAGTAACTGACAGTTTTCCTGCTTTAGCTCTAGGCGTTGAAAAAGGTGAACCTGATATAATGCAACAAAAGCCTAGAGATACCAATGAATCTATTATTAATAGAGGTATGTTTATAAGTATATTATTACAAAGTATAGCTGTAGCTGGTGGATCATTATTAGCATATTACTGGGCTATGAATAGATATCCTGATAGTATAGTACACGCCAGAGCCATTACATTTGCAACATTAATAACAGCAGAGCTATTAAGAGCATATTCCAGTAGATCTCAAAAATATACTTTATTAAAGCTCGGTGTTTTCACAAATAAAACTATGGTATACTCAACATTATTTGCATTTTCATTACTTTTAGTTGTATTATATGTACCATTCTTACAAAATATATTCTATACTTTCCCATTAGGTATACTTGACTGGGAAATTGTATTGTCATTTGCTTTTATCCCATTAGTAGTTGGTGAATTTGGTAAAGTTCTCTTTGGAAATAAAAAGTAAAAATAGGCTTAAAAAAGACTTCATCTGTGAGGTCTTTTTTTCTTTTTTGACACATTTTATTTTTTTGTAGCATAGAATAGACCAAGGAAGGTGGTAATGGTGAATAAAATAATAAATACGAAACTTTGCCCTGTTCTAAGCGCAAAAATAATGTCTCAATCAATGGAAGAAGTCCCCGTAATTGTACAGTTTAATAATAATGCATCAAATCTAAAAAAGAATATTAATAATCTATCCAATAGTATTAAGTCTAATTTGCCCCTTATAGATGGATTTGCTGGACTTATGTCTACGGAAACCATCTATCGAATTGTAGGTAACCCAGAAGTAAATTATATTAGCTTTGACTCAAGAGTGTATACATTGCTAGATATTGCAACTCCAACTATGGATGCATATTTTCCCCATGATAAGGGCTATGAGGGTAAAGGTATTACAGTAGCTGTAATAGATACTGGCGTAGCTCCTCACTATGATTTAACCAAGCCTACAAATAGAATAATTGGATTCAAAGACTTGGTTAATAATAAGGAGACCCCATATGACGATAATGGTCATGGGACTCATGTAGCCGGAATTATTGCTGGAAATGGATTTTCTTCTAATGGAAAATATATGGGAGTAGCTCCTAAGGCTAATATACTAGGGATCAAGGCTTTAGATCAATATGGTGGAGGTAGCTCTTCTGATATAATTGCAGCTATATCATATATAATAGAAACTAAAGATAGATATAATACAAAGATAATAAATCTTTCTTTAGGTACTCCTGCAAATAACTCCTGTGAAAAGGATCCTATATGTAAGGCTGTTGATGCAGCAGTAAAAGCTGGACTAATAGTGATTACAGCTGCAGGTAATAGTGGCCCAGCAGAAGGAACTATTCTTTCACCAGGAATTAGTAAAAACGCCATAACTGTTGGCGCCGTTGATGATAAAAGAACTATAGATCCATCTGATGATACCATAGCTCCTTTCTCCAGCCGTGGTCCAACTATGGAAGGTATAATGAAACCTGATATAGTAGCTCCTGGAGTAAATATTAAATCTTTATCTAATATTAAATTAGATAATTATTCTTCATTAAGTGGTACATCCATGGCCACACCGTTAGTTTCAGGTTCTGTTGCGCTTTTATTTAATAAATATGGAAATCTTTCACCTCAGGACCTGAAAGATAAAATTATCTCCTCCTGTATAGACTTAAAGGAATCAAAGAAAAACCAAGGGGCTGGTATGCTGAATTTAAAACTACTTTTTGAGGATCCTTCTACCAAAGCAGAAGGTGAAAAATCTGAATCTAAAAATATTACCACAGAAAATGAATTCTTTGAAACCTTGCTCATATTATTAATTGTATTTTTCCTGTTAGATTCTAGATTCTAATGTGAAAAAATAATAGAGGAAGCCAAAGCTTCCTCTATTTTAAATAACTACTAGGGTTATAATTCTTTCCATTTTTAAGTACTTCAAAGTGAAGATGAGATCCTGTAGACCTTCCCGTATTTCCTACATTTGCTATATGTTGACCTTTATATACCTTATCTCCTACTTTTACTAATATCTTACTACAGTGAGCATATCTTGTTTTAAATCCATTTCCATGGTCAACTTCCACTAGATTACCAAAAGCCCCTCTATATCCTGCATATACTACTTTACCGCCATCGGCAGCGTTTATAGCTGTCCCCGTTTTTGCAGCAATATCTAGACCTCTGTGCATTCTTCCATTTCTCATTCCATATCTAGAAGATATTTTTCCTCTAGTTGGCATAGAAAAAATACCTGTTGCAACAGTTTTTGGAGGTTCCTTAGTACCTCTAACTATAACTTCTGTAGTTGGATTTTGTAATATCTCTTCTTTTACAACTTCTTTATCTATTAAAATACCATTATGTCTTATTTCATTAGCTACTATGGCTTTTTCACCGCTAGCTCCAGCTACCTTAGTCTTTTTCTCAGTTTTATACATCTTATCATTGTATTCAATTTCTGTCTCATATTTTATCTTCTCTGTATATTCTACTTCTGCTACTGTAGCTACTGTAAGAACTGGTTTTGGTACAACTAGCTTTACTTCATCCCCTATTTGTATCCTATCTGGGTTCTTATCTGGATTAGCTGCTACTAACTCATCAACAGATAAGTTATACATCCTTGCTATAGTCCAAAAGCTTTCTCCAACTTCTACTTTATGAACCTTTATCTCTTCAGAACTTGTTAGTAAATGATTATATAACTCCTCTGAACTTCCAATCTTATACAATGGCATTTCTTTTTTGACTATCTCTATATTTTCGACTATCTTTACTTCTTTTATATTTCTATCTTCTTTTACATTATCTTCATATGGTTGTTTTATCTTGTTTATTATATCTTCAACTTCCTCTTTAGTCTTTAAAGCTCCTACTTCAACATCATTAACCTTAAGTATATATCCGTATACTAAGAAGCTCATCTTAGATTTAATTACCTTCTTTAAATCTTCATTAGGAGTTATTAATTCATCCTTTGCCTTAGTTTCCTCGAATCTAATATCCTTGTCTAATACTATATCCATATCATATGTACCAGATAATTCATTTTCCAGGTTATTCATTATACCTGTAACTTCTTCTTGCTGCCTAATGGTACCTATCTTCTCTTCTCCAAGATAAACGTTAAATGCCTTCAACCTAATTTGATTAGCCTTATATCCTGTAACACTTAAGGCTAATATGGATATAATCATCAATATCGTTAAGGCTATTTTCATATGTATATTTTTAAAACTAATATCTTTAAATTTAACTTTCTTACTATAATCAATTATTTTTTTGGCTTGTTTTCTTATGTACTCTAAACTTGCACCTATATAATTGGGACTTTCCATATTATTATCCTCCTAGTTTAGACTATTTGAAACACAGTTGTAATGACTCTGTAACCATTCTGTAACAATTATATCATAGATTTTTTTTTTTTCAACTCTTAAGCATGTCTAATTAATCTTATTATATTCTAATTATTTTAGTTTATACATATTAATTATATTTGCATTATCCTAGTATATTTCTATATATATCTGGTTTATAGATAAAAAAAAGATTTAAATTATTACAAATTCTTAATATCCATTTTATTCATATAATAAAAGTATTTATATTCTTTTTAAGGTAATACTTTTAATATCCTTTTACTATTAGCAATATAAATAATATAAATAATAAAACAATGGGAGGGTATTATGAATATATTTATTAAAAACAACTACATAGATTCATCCTCACCTTTTGCCTTATCTAAATTTTCCAACTTAGTTTTCAAGTATTTATCTGAAGAATATCAAGAGGATAGTGATTTAATTATACTTTGCATTGGAACAGACCGGTCCACTGGAGATTCCCTTGGTCCTTTAGTTGGACATAAATTATCTCCTATAATAAAAAGTTTTGAAAATGTAAACCTAATAGGTACATTGGAACATCCTATTCATGCTCAGAATCTTGAGGATAATCTTGATATGATAAACCAAAATTATAAAAAACCTTTTATTGTTGCCATAGACTCTTCTCTTGGTAGACAGGATCGTGTAGGTTATTTATCAATTAAAAATTCTCCTTTAAAACCAGGAGCAGGTGTTAACAAGGTATTACCTCCAGTTGGTGATATATCAATTACGGGAATTGTAAACATTGGAGGAATGATGGAATTTATGGTGCTGCAAAATACTAGATTATCTCTAGTAATGAATATGGCCGATATTATATCTAAAAGTATATACTTATCACTTTCAAGATTATGTAATAAAAAAGATAGAACTTATATATTAGAAAAGTAGCCCTTGGCTACTTTTCCTTACATATCACATTTAGTTTTTTATCTTCCATGGAAAAAACTATTTCTTTAGGTCCTGAAACTATTTCTCCATCTATATTTAGATATATCCTATCCTTGGCTTCTACCTTAATAGTTTTTCCTTTATGCATCTTAACATATTTTTTATATTTAATATGATTGCCTTTAAATATTGATGGAAATAAGAATAAAAGTTTTATCTTGCCTATACCAGAAACAATACATACATCTAAATATCCATCATCAATCTTCGCCATAGGTAAAATCTTCATCCCACCACCATAATATTTTCCATTACCTACTGCTAAGAGTATTATATTTTCTTCTATAGTATTATCATCTATAGTTATATTTACCTTTTTCTTTCTAAAACTTAATAAGGTATAAACTACACTAATAGCATAGGATATTTCAGATTTTATTATTTTCTTTAGATTATCATTATTTATTACAACTTCTGCATCAAATCCAACACTTGATATATTTAAAAAGTTGGAGCTATTAACGTGCCCAATGTCGATATCCTTTTTTACTCCTTCACATAATATCTCTAATGCATCCGTTGGATTTACAGGTATCCCTAAGGTTTTTGCCATATCGTTTCCCGTGCCACCTGGTATAATACCTAAGGTACCTTGCCCCTTGTTGATTAGTCCCCTAGACACTTCATTTACAGTTCCATCTCCCCCTACAGCCACAATTATTTCATAGTTTTCTGCATTATCCTCTGCTATATATATGGCTTCTTTAGGTTTTTCAGTTAGTTTTATCTCATACCTTCTCTCGTGTTTATCCATTACTTCTTTAATCAAAGGAATTAACCCTTTAGCTCTTCCTCCTCCAGCCACAGGGTTTATAATAAAAAGGATTTTATCCATTTGCAATTTTCCTCCTACTGAAGCGTCTTTTCTCTGCTATCACCCATTATGGCTCTATCTACAGCCTGCATTTCCTCTACAGATAAAGGATATATCGATTTACCAAACTTAATTGGCTTGGCATAACTAGTAGTATATTCCCTGCCATAAATGCTAGTAATAACAAAGCCATTCTGAAACTTGTCCAACAAAGCAATAGAATAACTCAAGTCTGATCCCATATCATGAAAGGCATTGTATCTCACAAAGCCAACCTTTTGAATAGCAAAGGCTAGCTTTGTTTCAATATTTTCTATGTCTTGTTCTATATTGTTCATATCTATATGAATATTTTTTAATTCCTCGCCAGTTTTTATTAACAGCTCTTCCACATTTACGCCTTTAACACCTCTAGTAAATTCATTATATTTCTTTTTTACTTTCGATATCCTTATTTCAGCTATTAGATATAGTACTAATAATACAAGTAATGCTGCCATAAGCCCTATCAATATCTCTATATTGTAAGATGCCACAAATTCTCGTAGCTGAATCATATAACTTCTCCTCTCTAGACTTCCTTAGCAATTTCTCTTAATGCATTAATAGCAAATTCTATTTCTTCATGAGTATTTTCATAGCCAAAACTAAATCTAACTACTCCTTGCTCAAAGGTTCCTATGGTCTTATGGGCTAATGGAGCACAATGTAATCCTGGCCTTACTGCAACATCATATTCCTCATCTAAAATATAGCTTACTTCAGATGAATCTGCATCTTTTATATTCAATGCGACAACTGGTGCATGGTACCCAATTTCTAATGTACCATAGAGCTTAATCCCTTCTATCTTACCTGCTTCTTCAATAAAATGTTTTGTAAGTTCCTCTTCCTTATTTCTAATATTTTCTATACCTTTTTCAAATATATATTTGATACCAGATCCAAGTCCTATTATGCCAGGTGCATTTGGTGTTCCAGATTCAAATTTATCTGGAAATACATCTGGTTGGTCTAGTGAATTAGAAACACTACCAGTTCCTCCTTGAAAGGTTTCAACTAATTCTATACCTTCTCTGATATAAAGTCCTCCTGTACCTTGAGGTCCTAATAATCCTTTATGACCTGGAAAAGCTAAAAGATCTATATTCATCTTTTCTACATCAATATCATAAACTCCAGCAGATTGGGCCCCGTCTACTAGATAAAGTATTCCATGATTTTTTGCAATCTTTCCTATTGTTTCTATATCCATTATAGTTCCCGTTAAGTTTGATATATGGGTCGTTACAATCATCTTAGTTTCTGGTCTTATACTGTCTTCAATATCCCTTGGATTTATTCTTCCCTTGGAATCTCCTTGTACTATAGTATTTGTAATGCCCATTTTTCCTAAATAGGTAATGGGTCTTAGAACAGAGTTGTGTTCCATTGATGTAGTAATTACATGATCTCCTGGTTTCAAAACTCCCTTTATGGCTAAATTTAAACTCTCAGTACAATTGAATGTTAATATTACATTCATAGGGCTTTTTATATTAAAAAGTTTACTAATTTGAAATCTGGTATCAAATATTCCCCTACTGGCCATTAATGCCTTCTTATGCCCTGACCTTCCTGGATTAGCACCATACTCTATCATTGACTCCATTATAGTATCATAGACTATCTTTGGCTTCGGATAGGATGTTGCTGCATTATCAAAATACACCATACAATCACTCCTTTTATAATCAATTTACATCAATCTTCATTATAAACCTTTACAAAGGTAAATTTCTCTACATCAAATAATCCCATATCTGTAAGCTTTATACTCGGTATTACAGGTAATGCCATAAATGCCAATGTCATAAATGGATCTATATTTTTGTTTACTCCTAGATTTTTATAGGAAATTTCAATCATATCCTTTAATATAGAGTTTGTTTTCTCAATAGGTTTAGATGTCATTATACCACCAATTTCCAGAGGCAAGCTCTTTAATACCTGTCCCCTTGATATAAGAGTAAGTCCTCCACCTATTTTACTTAATTCTTCTATAGCAACTAAAATATCTTTATCATTATCACCTATAACTATTATATTATGTGAATCATGGCCAATTGTTGAGCCAATAGCTCCATTTTTCAACTTGAAGTTTTCTATAAGTCCTACACCTATATTGCCTGTAGCAAAATGCCTTTCAATTACGACAAGCTTTAATATATCATCATTAGAAAAGTTAAAACACCCATCAACAACACTAACTTCTCTTATGTTTCTTTCGGTAACCAAGCTATCTTCTATTATACCTATAACATTTGCCTTGTTTGATTTCATAGGAATTTGAATATCTTTTATACTTACATCCTTTATACTCACTGAATTTGTCATGTTTTCTGGTAAATTTTCCTTAGGATCAAATATAGCCTTGCTATCTTCTGCTACAATCTCTCCATTTTTAAAAACCTTCAATATATTAAAATCATCTAGATTATCTATTACAACTAAATCTGCTATATAGCCTGGTGCTATTGCTCCCTTACCCTTTAACCCATAACACTCTGCTGCATTTAATGTACCCATCCTAATAGCATCAACTGGACTAATACCAGCTTTTATTGCCAATTTAATATTAAAATCTATGCTTCCTTCATTGATTAAATCCTCAGGATGTTTATCGTCAGTACAGAATAAAAACCTCCTTAGATTTTCCTTATTTACTGCAGGGATTATATTTCTTAAATCTCTTGCAGCCGAGCCTTCTCTGAGAAGAATATACATACCTAGTCTTAGACGGTTTAGAACCTCTTCTACAGTGGAGCATTCATGCTCAGTTTTTATACCTGCAATTACATATGCATTTAAATCATTTCTTTTAATCATAGGTCCATGACCATCTATTATCATATCATTGAATAGTATTAGTTTATCTAATATCTTATCTTCTCTCGATATAACTCCAGGATAATTCATCATTTCTCCCAATCCGATTACTGATTCCTCATCTAGTAATTCCTTCAGGTCTTCTGCTTCAAGTACTGCACCTGCATTTTCAAAACTTGTAGCTGGTACGCAACTAGGTAACATTATACGAACATCTAATGGAACATTCTTGCTATCTTCGATTATATATCTTATACCATCTATACCCTTAACATTAGCTATTTCATGGGGGTCAGCTATTATAGTAGTTACACCCCTAGGTACTACCATCCTAGCAAATTGAGAAGGTGATGACATTGATGATTCTATATGAACATGGCTATCTATAAATCCAGGAGATAAATACTTGCCTCTCAAGTCTATTTCATTGTCCCCAGTATATTCCCCTATTCCTACTATTTTTCCATTATCAATAGCTACATCTCCTTCAACTATCTCACCAGTAAACACATTTATTATATTTACATTTTTTAACACTAATTGTGAATTTTTGATACCACTTGCCTTAGCTATGAGATCCCTTAGTTGTTCCTTTAACATAATACTCCCCCCTAGGCCACTTATTAGTGAAAACAATTTTTTATACTACTATTATAATACAATATCTTTATGAGTAAATAAAGAAAAAGAGAAGGTTTTCCTTCTCTTATCCTAATCTTTTGTATACTACCTTTAATAATTCTTCTTTTAATTTCTTTCCTTCATTTAAAAGATCATTTACCTTAGCTGAAATTTCTTTCTTAAATTCTTCATCTTTAATACTGCCTAAGTTAATAGTTACGTTGAATAAGGCCCCTTCTAAACCTGAGTATGCTAATAATGTTCCTACTCCAACATCTGTAATAGCATTAACATTTCCATAATTAGCAAATACATCCTGTAATTCTAATACCCTTAAACATTTTTCTGCACATCTTAAAGGAACCTCTAGTGCTATTTTATATCCCTCTTGAATAGCTTTTGTTCTTGCTGCTTTCTCTTCGTCTGTCTCTTTTGGAAGTTTAAAAGCTTCCATTACCTTATCGAAGGCTTTAGTATCTTCGTCTACAATACTACTTAATTCCTCAACAAGCTTTTCAACTTCCTTTGAATTCTCTGCTATTTCCGTCTTAATCTCATCTGAAAGTTCTTCATATGCTTTTTTCCCAACGGTTAAATTACTAACCATATTTGTAAGTGCTCCTCCTAGACCACCTACTAAAGCTGCAACACTTCCACCTCCTGGTGTAGGTTCGCAACTAGCTGTAGCAGCTATATATTCTTTTAGGCTTTTGTTTATAAACATTTACATACACCTCCTAGTTGTATTTTACTATAAATGGATAAAAAAGGGAACATCAATTGTTCCCTTTTTTATATTCTTTAATTTATTATAACTTATCTATTCTTATCTTTGTTGTTTAATAAAAGTAGTATCATAATCTTTCAATATAGCAGCTGCCTGAGGTGCTAATATTAGAAGACCTATTAAGTTAGGAATAACCATCAAACCATTGAACGTGTCTGCTAAATCCCATACTAAATCAACCTTCATAAATGAACCTAAAATGATGAAACCAAGTACCACAATTCTATAAACATTTACAGCCTTAGCTCCAAATAGATATTTAATATTTGCCTCTCCAAAGAAATACCATCCAATTATAGTAGTAAATGCAAAGAAGAATAAACTAATTGCTATAAAAACTAATCCAAAATGACCAAGACCTAATTCAAATGCCTTTTGAGTCATTTCAATACCTGTAAGACCTAGAGTGTTAGCTCCTGTAACTAAATTTATTAATGCCGTAACTGTACAGACAACTAATGTATCTATTATAACTCCAACCATAGCAACCATACCTTGTTGTGCAGGATGATCTACCTTTGCAACTGCATGAGCATGTGGTGTTGAACCCATACCAGCCTCATTTGAAAATAAGCCTCTTGCTATACCAAATCTAACTGCCTGCTTCATTGTAACACCTAATGCTCCACCTACTGCAGCTTGAGTAGTGAATGCACCTGTAAATATACTCTTAAATGCTGGTCCTATTGCAGAAGGATTTTTAAATATTATCACAAAACTACCTATAATATAAAGTAAAGCCATAAACGGAACTACTAACTCTGCAAAACTAGCAATTCTACTCATACCACCTATTAATATTAAAGCTACACATATAGCTGTAATAATTCCTATAATTACCTTATTTACTCCAAATGCCGCGTTAACAGCTGTGGCTATTGAGTTTGATTGAACCATATTACCAACAAATCCTAAGGCTATAATTATAGTGACAGCAAAGAATACTGCTAAAAATTTGCTCTTTACACCTTTCGCTAAATAATAAGCTGGACCTCCTGTAACTTCATCTCCAGATCTATCTGCATATTTTTGTGCAAGTACAGCTTCACCAAAGTTTGTCGCCATACCAAATATTGCAGATACCCACATCCAGAAAATGGCTCCTGGTCCACCTGCTGCTATAGCTGTTGCTACACCTGCAAGGTTACCTGTTCCTACCTGTGCTGCTACTGCAGTGGCCAAAGCTTGAAAAGATGTCATTCCATCTGCATCAGCCTTTTTATCCTTTTTAAATATTCCTCCAAAGGCCTGCTTAAATCCTGCACCAACTTTACTTATTTGTGGGATTCCTAGCCTAAAAGTATAATAAATTCCTGTACCCAATAAAGCATAAATTAGGAAATTCTCCCACAAAAATTCGTTTACTAAAGTAACAAATTCTCGCATTAATGTTCCTCCTCTTTTAGTATAATAAATTTTTATGACACAGTTCTTAATATACCATTTCTTTATAGCTTTGTAAATAATTTTCGTTAAATATTACTCAAAGATTAGAGTCTACATTTACTAATATATCTTATATTTCCTATTTTATATATAAATAACCACCTTTTTGCACAAAAAAACCAACCAAAATCTGGTTGATTTGATGGGTTATATGGACAAGACCCCACTTATTACTGTTTTCGCATTACCACCTATTTTAACCGTTAAGTTTTCATTTTTCTTAACAATCTGACAATGTATTATGCTAGGTCTATTGATTGATTCACCTTGATAAGATATTATATTATTGTTTTGAATTAAATTGTTCTTTTTTAAAAAATACATTAATGCACCATTTGATGTTCCAGTTGCAGCTTCTTCATCAATCCCTACTAAAGGGGCAAAATTTCTTGTATATACAAAGTCTGAATTTACTTTTGGAAGATAAAAGGCATGTACTCCTGTTACATCTAAATCTTGAGACACTTTAGCTAACGCTTTCATATCAATATTTAAGTTATCTAATACTTCTTTTTTCTTAATGGGTAGTATAATATCTGGAAGACCTGTAGAGATTATTTCAGGATATATCATATTATCTAACACTCCTACATCATCCATACCAATTCCCATAGATTCAATCAAAGGAAGTATATTACTAAGAACACCTATTTCTTTAGGAGCAGCCTGTTCCATAAATATTTTGTCTACTTTACCATCTTTAAAAACTATATCAACTGATAGTCTACCAGCCTTTGTGTCTTGATATACTGTTTTTATTCCGTTATCGATAGCTTCTATATATCCCAATTTAGCCAGAGTATAAAATGTGGCAATTGTAGCATGTCCACATAGATCTACTTCACAAATAGTCGTAAAAAATCTAACTGTAAATAAATCATCAGACATTGAAGTTACAAAGGCAGTCTCAGAGAGATTCATTTCCTTGGCAATACTCTGCATCATATCTTCCGTTAAACCCTTTGCATTTGGGACTACACCTGCTGGATTTCCTCCAAAGGCCTTATCACAAAAGGCATCTACTTGATATATATTTATTTCCATATATATTTCTCCTTTCAAACTATAAGCCCCTTCACTTATATTCCTCATTTTGTTAAAACATCTATTATTCTTTCTAAATCCTCATAACCATAATATTCTATTTCAATTTTACCTTTTTTATCTCCTTGTACTAAATTAACTTTTGTACCTAATATCCTCATTAAGCTTTCCTCTAAATCTATTATATGCGAATCTTTAGCACCCTTTTTATTGTTCTCTTTAAGAGGAGTAGGTTTCTTACTAGTCATTTCTTCTGTCTGTCTTACATTTAGATTGTTATTTATTATATTTTCGGCAACTAATAATTGTTGCTTTTCATCCTTAATCCCTAACAATACCTTACCATGTCCAGGCGTTAGTTCTCCTTTTGATATATAATCTATAACCTCTTCCCTTAGATTTAGAAGTCTTACAGTATTTGCAATATAAGACCTAGATTTACCTACTTCCTTTGCCAATTCTTCCTGAGTTAGATTATAATTCTTCATTAAATTTCTATATGCCAAGGCTTCCTCTATGGGGTTTAAATCTTCCCTCTGAATATTTTCTATTAAGGCAAATTTAGCTGAAATCTCCGTATCTACATCTTTTACAATACATGGCATTTCCTTTAAACCAGCGGCCTTTGAAGCCCTAAAACGTCTTTCACCCGCAATTATCTCATACTTATCTTTTATTTTTCTAACTATAATTGGTTGTATCAATCCGTGTACTTTTATAGAATTAGCTAAATCTGATAGTGCTTCCTGTTGAAATTCTTGTCTTGGTTGATTCTCATTAGGTACGATTAGGTTTATATCCAAATTCTGAATTGATTCCTTTGGTTCATTATCATTAGCTATCACTTCATCGGAGATTAAAGCAGATAATCCCTTACCCAACCCTCTTTTTTTTACACTCATATCATCACTCCTCAACTAATTCTAGAAATTCTTCAGCAAGTTCCATATATGCTTCTGCTCCCTTTGATTTAGAATCATAGTCCATAATTGATAACCCGTAGCTTGGAGCTTCGGCTAACCTTACATTTCTAGGAATAAGACTCACATAAACCTTACCCTTGAAAAAGCTCTTTACCTCTTCTACAACTTGTATGGATAGGTTTGTCCTCCCATCAAACATGCTAAGAACAACACCTTCGATTTCTAAGTCTGGATTCAATCCTCTTTTTACAAGTTTTATTGTCTCAAATAATTGACTTACACCTTCTAGGGCATAATATTCGCATTGAATTGGTATGATTACACTATTGGACGCAACTAATCCTATTACAGAAAGTATACCTAAGGAAGGGGGACAATCTATAAAAATAAAATCATATTTATCTCTAATATTTTCTAGTTTGTCTTCTAATATTTTTTCCCAATTACCCTCTCTAGCTAATTCTATTTCTAAACCTGCTAAGTTATTATTAGAGCCTATTATTTCTACGTTTTCTGCAGAAGTCTCCCTTATAGCCTCTTTTATATCTATACTATTTACTAATACATCATAAATAATAGGATGTCCACCATCTTTCTCTACTCCCAATCCAGATGTAGAATTACCCTGAGGATCAATATCTATTAAAAGTACCTTTTTTCCTAACTTTCCTAATCCTGCGCTTAAATTTATGGTGGTTGTAGTCTTTCCAACTCCACCTTTTTGATTGAATATTGATATAATCTTGCCCAAAAAACCACCACCCTATGTTTCATCTTATTAGTTATATAATATCAGATTATGTTAATATTTGAAAGAAAACTTTAAATGTTCCACGTGGAACATTAGTAACAGGATTTATTTCAAATGATATGGATATTTATTGGAAAGTGGATTTGTAAAACAATTATTTATATTTGAAAATCCTATAATAGAATACAAATAGGCAATATAGCGAAAATATAATTAGTATGGTTGCAAATACTCTATAAAGAACATCAGGTATAAGGACTAGAGAGAAGGATATGCCTACTAATGCAGCACCATATAAGAGTGTAAATAAGATAATCAACATACTCTTAGCATACTTACTTGTATTTATATCTTCAACTTTCTCTGCTGTTTTTCAGGTGATACTAAGGTCAATATGCTATCAAGGATGACTTCTATCAGTTCTACTATCATTATACATCTCAATAACTAAAAAATAGATAACAAGATATTTTTGTAGGTTTTTATAACAATATCCAATTTAGTTATAATATTTTTTCTTTTTTTAATTCCTTTACTGCATTTTTTATTGCCATTTTAATTATAAAGTATAGTATTATTGCTGGTATAGCAATATATATTGGTAGCAAAATCAAACCTGCAAATATGTTTTTCATTATTTAACCTCCTTCCCAAAATCCCTATTCGATGCTTATAATTCTACTGTTGCTTATAATATTAATGAAAGATGATTTTTGCAATCATTTATATAACCTATTTTTTATAAGAATCTACTATTATACCTAGAATAAGCCCTAAACTAGGTCCAATAGTTATTCCAAAAAGTAATTTATCAAATATCATTCCTAGTATTATTCCAAATGCGGCACCAAATATTAGTCCCAAACCTATAGAATTTCCCTTATCTTCATCATCATTAAAGTTATCTTTATTATTGTCATTGTTGGACATACAGACTTCCTCCCTCTAAACTTAATTACTATAACCAGAAATTCACATGCTGTTGAACATTAATATACAATTAGGTATCATTAATAAATTTCTTATTAAATAATACCTATTTAAGATTTATTCTTTTTATCGCTAAAATAGATAATTAACGCCCCCATAACTGCTATAGCAACAAGATTCCCTAACTCCACCCAATTCATCATTTCACCTATTGCTGTAAATAATATCCCTACCATTATTGTTACAACGAATGCTAAAATTGATTTACCCATTTGCAGTTACCTCCTATTGTCTAAATCATCATTATTACTAATTACTCTATTTCTATATGCCAATTATGCCTTGTAATGTCCTATTAACAATCTCATACTCTATAATAGTTGCTATGATACAAAAAACTCAATTTAAATTCTCCTACTCTGTCCTTCCAATATTCACCCCTAAAAAAAGAAAAAATATTTGGTGTAAATGAATATCTCAAGGAATCACTAAAATCATCCTTATCGCTAAAAATAAGATTAAATAGAAATCTGTATACTGTAAAAGTATTAATTATTAATAAAGTGATTATAATAACAACTTCCATATACATCATCCCTTCTAATTATATATGATATCATTCCATCGCCTTGATTTGCATTCACTTTTACAAAACCTATCATCTTTTTATAGACTAATACCTTAGGATATAAATGTTCCACGTGGAACATTTATAATTGTTTTGAATTTTACTATTATTAGTTCAGAGAAAGATCATGCTCATCTACACTGTGATAATAAAATCCAAAATATTTACCACTTGCAATATCCAACAACAGACTTATCCTTCATCCTATACTTATGACTAAGATCATATTACTACCAGCATACTCTTTATTGCTACATTATAATCTTGAACCCATATTTCTTTACCTAACCTTTTAAATAAGACGATAATATTAATCAAAACATTAAATATCTAGAGTCCTATTATGTTATAAGTATCATATCACAAACAAGTACAATTTTGTAATCATTAGACAATTCGTAATTATAATGTAATCTATAATCAAAGTTTGTTGATTCTACTTCTTATTGGGTATATCTTATTTAGGTATAGATAAAATATTTATGAGGAGTGATTTAATGACTGATATAAAGATTTTTTCTGACTTCGCATGTCCATTCTGTTATATAGGTTTTTCTATCGTTGATAGATTGAGAAAGGAAAATCCAGATATAAATATTATATGGTTTCCTTATGAATTAGATCCTGATTTATCTCTTAAAGGAGATGATTTAACTAATCATATTCCTCAAGAACAGATAAATATGAGCTATAGAAGAATAGAAAGACTAGGTTCAGAGTATGGATTAGTATATAATAACAAGACTAAAAAGTTCAATACAAATAGGCTACACAAAGCCGCTCTATATGCTATTAAAGAAGATAAGTACTATGAATTTGCCAAAGAAGCTTTTAAAACTATTTTTGAATTAGGAAAAAATGTAGGGGAACCTGCCATAGTTAATGAAATAGGATTATCTGTTGGACTTAATATAGTGGAAATGAATAATTGTATTGACAATGGTAGTTTTGATGAAAAAATGGAAGAAACCAGAAGTTTAATACCAGTATATGGAGTAGAAAGCGTACCAACCTTTATAGTAGATGATAAAAAGAAAGTAGAGCTATTAAAGGATTATGAAAAATTTAAGAATGATTTATTAGGATAAAGCTTATAAACAATAAATGTTCCACGTGGAACATTTATTGTTTATAAGAGATTTTGTTTAATTAATAAAGAATACCAATTAAAATCCTTGATTCCGCCGAAAATGACAAATGCTATTATAAATTTTTCTGCATATATACTATATACAAATTTAATCGTCCCAAGTAATACTATCTAATATCTCTTTGGCCTTTTCATAAAATGTTCTTTCCACTAGTATGTCTGCACCATAAAGTGTTTGCCCTGTAACTATTTTCATATGAGCTCCGATACCAGATTCTTTTACAATAAATGGTATATTGTTTTCTTCTAACATTCCTCGGATTAAATCTAACTCAAAATTATTATTTGCTACCCTAAGTAAAACTAATTCTATAGCATCTTTTTTATCTTCTCTACCTTTTTTCTTTTTGAACATATCTTTAACCCTCCCTTATTATTTATTTTTTTATGCATTTTTTATTTAAATAATTTTATTGTTTATAATATAATATCTTTATTATTCTTTACCCAAATACCATTCCTATAATACATTTTATATAAAAATACATTATAATGATACCTTAATTTTAGATTTTACTTTTAATAGCCTTATATGCTAAAATCTGGTGTATTTTTATTTAATATACCCATTATATGGACTCGTTGTTAAAAACCTCTTAAATCTCAAAATATAGCTTCGTTTTTTACAGCAATTTCTATAATATGTACTTGCTTCTTTGAATATACTATTTTATATGAAGATATTATAATTCAAAATAGGAGAATCTATATGAGAAAAATAGTAAGAGATATTAACAAATTATTTGATATTACAATTGTTATAATAATACTAATGAGTATAACCATATATAATTTATATCCTCAATCCATATATACATTTTCAGACAATCGCACAGCAATTGTATCTAAAGGACCAAAGGGAGAAAAAATTTTAGCTTTAAGTTTTGACGATGGTCCTCATCCGAAATACACTGTTGAAATTCTTGATATATTAAAACAGTATGATGTTAAGGCAACATTTTTTGTTCTAGGTATTCATGCTGAAAAATATCCTGATATAATAAAAAGACAGATGAAGGAAGGACATGAAATTGGTAATCATTCATATTCTCATGTAAATATGAAAAAAGTCCCTTCGAAAGTAATTAAAGAAGAATTTATCAAAACTCAAGAAGTTATATATTCAATAACAGGGATAAAGCCAAAAGTCTTTAGACCTCCATATGGAAACTATAATGATGATGTTATTAAGATAGTAAGTAGTGATAAGTCAGCAATAGTTCTTTGGACATTTTATCAGGATTCAAAAGACTGGAGTAATCCTGGAGTAGACTCAATAGTACAAACTACCTTATCAAAGGCACAAAATGGTGACATTATATTATTTCATGATTATGTATATAAAAAAGAGAGCCATACTGTTGAAGCCCTCAAGATCATATTACCTAAATTAATTGATGAAGGATATAAGTTTGTTACTATGTCGGAGTTAATTAACTTTTCTCAAGAAAAAAAAGTGTTAAATAATATTAACTAGATAAAAAATAAAGTCAGGAACTCCTGACTTTATTTTGGTATTTTTACAACTACTTCTACATGATCACCTTTATCTACTTCCTTATACTCAGCCTTAATACCAGTATCTTTAATAGCAGAAAAAGCCTTTTTAATTGTATTTAAATAAATTCTAATAGATATTAGCCCCTTAATATTCTGTTTTACTTCATTTTCTTCTTTTTTAGTTAAATCATCTAATATACCATTAACTAACTCTTCTGTTTTATTTACATTTAATTCATTTTTTACTACTCTCTCTAATATTTTTCTTTTTAAATCATCATCATCTAGTTTTAACAATGCCCTACCATGTCTTTCAGTAAGGTTATATTTTAATAAATCTTTTTTTATATCATCTGGTAATTTTAGTAATCTTAGTTTATTAGCAATAGTAGATTGATTTTTTCCCATCTTTTCCGCTATTTCTTGCTGAGTAAAACCATGGTCTTCTATTAAGTTGTAATATCCTTCAGCTTCTTCAATAAAATTTAAATCTTCCCTTTGTAAATTCTCCATCAATGCAATCAAAGCCGATTCCTTATCTCTATAATCCACTATTATAGCTGGTATCTCATGAAGTTCTGCTAATTCTGATGCCCTAAGTCGCCTCTCTCCAGCTATTAACTCATAGGAATCCTCCTTAATCTGTCTAACACTAATAGGTTGAATTACCCCATAAGATTTTATAGATTCGCTTAACTCTTCCAAAGCTCTTTGATTAAAATCTTTTCTAGGTTGATATGGGTTTGGTTTAATAATAGATATAGGAATATATTTGACTTCTGGTTGAAAATTTTTCATTAGCATCCCTCTTCCAAATTAACTTTAATATATATTTCTATATTAGATAGAATATTTCCTTCTTTATTGCCCAAGTTTTTTCCTACAAATTTCCCTATACTATAAAGGATTCTTCTTTGGTTTTCCTCCTGCTCTAGGATATTTTGTAGAAATTTCTTGTATTTTTTCTATTATTATCAAAGAGTGTACTATATCTGAGTTAGGAAGTGTTATCTTTTCCTTCCTTATGATTTTTCCACCTAATGTTTTTATTGCCAGTTCAGCTTCCTTAAGTTCTTCATCTATTTCAGGACCTTTCATAGATATAAAATATCCTCCTACTTTTACAAAAGGCATGCAATATTCAGAAAGAGTATTTAATGAAGCTACAGCCCTAGATATACAAATATCATATTGTTCTCTACATTTTGGCATTCTTCCAAGTTCTTCCGCTCTACCGTGTATAGCCTCTATATCCGATAACTCCAAGGCCTTTATAACTTCCTTTAAAAAATTAATTCTCTTATTTAAACTATCTAATAAGGTTACTTGAAGTTCATTATTTAAAATTTTTAGAGGAACCCCTGGGAATCCCCCACCTGTTCCAATATCTATTATTTTTTTCTTTCCAGTAAATAATCCTGTAGTCATTGGTGTTAGGCTATCTAAGAAATGTTTTACATCTATTTCCGAATCATCTGTTATAGCAGTTAGGTTTATTTTTTCATTCCATTCCTTTAATAAATCCTTGTATTTAGTAAAATGATTTTCCTGTTTTTCACTTAATTCAATCCCTAAATCGCCTATTCCCTTTATCAAGGTTTCAATATTACTCATCTACCCCTACCCTTTCTTCTCTTCTTTTATGCTCTAAATAAATTAATAATACGTTTATATCCGAAGGAGAAACTCCTGATATTCTAGAAGCTTGTCCTACAGAATCAGGTTTTATATCATTTAACTTTTGTTTTGCTTCGTTACTTAAACCCTTTATATGGCTATAATCAATATCTTGACTTAGTTTTTTGTTTTCTAACTTTTTAAATTGATCTATCTGAATCATTTGTTTCTTTATATAGCCCTCATATTTAATTTGAGTTTCAACCTGCAATCTAATTTCTCTTAGCAACTCTGGTCGCTCTTTATCTAGAACACTTAATATATCATATCCTAATTCAGGCCTTTTTATTAAATCATAAATAGTTATTGGTGTATTTATTGGTGCACTATTTAAACTCTCTATTATACTATTATTTTCAGCTGTTGGATTAATTTGTATCTTTTTAAGTCTTTCAAGTTCTTTTTCGATAGACTCTTTTTTAGCAAGTGTCTTTTTATATCTTTCTTCTGTTACTAATCCTATCTTATATCCACGCTCTGTAAGCCTTAAATCAGCATTATCTTGCCTTAAGGTAAGTCTATACTCAGCCCTTGATGTCATCATCCTATAAGGCTCTTCTGTGCCCTTTGTTACTAAGTCATCAATTAAGACTCCAATATAAGCTTCTGATCTATCTAGTATAAAAGGTTCTTCACCTCTTATATTTAGTACTGCATTTATTCCTGCAATTAAACCTTGAGAAGCTGCTTCTTCATATCCAGAAGAACCATTTATTTGACCCGCAAAGAAAAGATTGTTTATTTCTTTATGTTCTAATGTTCTCTTTAATATTGTAGGATCTATTGAATCATATTCGATAGCGTATGCAGATCTCATAAATCTTACATTTTCAAGCCCAATAACTTCCTTATACATCTCTAATTGTACTTCCTCTGGCAATGTAGAACTAACTCCTTGCACATACATTTCTTTTGTAGCTAATCCCTCTGGCTCTATAAAGACTTGATGTTTATTTTTATCAGCAAATCTTACAACCTTGTCTTCTATGGAAGGACAATATCTAGGACCAACTCCATCAATATCACCTGCATACATAGGAGAACGATGTAGATTATTTCTTATTATTTCATGCATCTTTTCAGTAGTATAAGTTAAATAACATGGTACCTGTTCCTTATCAAATACCTTATCCATATTTAAGAAGGAAAAAGGTATAACTTCCTTATCTCCAGGCTGAATCTCCATCTTTGAATAATCTATACTATCTCTATGAACTCTAGCAGGTGTACCAGTCTTCATTCTTCTTAAATTAAATCCCTTTTCCTTCAATGAATCTGATAAGAGTATAGATGGAAACATTCCATCTGGACCTGATTCATAGTTTACTTCTCCCATAAAAATTCTTCCCTTTAGATAGGTACCTGTTGCTAAAACTACAGCCTTACAATTGTAAATAGCACCTGTTCTAGTTAAAACACCTTTTACCTT
This sequence comes from Bacillota bacterium, assembly GCA_023388495.1. Taxonomy (GTDB): domain Bacteria; phylum Bacillota; class Clostridia; order Tissierellales; family Tissierellaceae; genus Tissierella. The sequence goes on from JAEWGC010000043.1 coordinate 36,534, forward strand.
ATTATCTTCTAATAATATATCTATTACTTCCCCTTGCCTCAAGGTTAGGTTAGGTTCATCTTCTAATACCTTTTTCATTTCAGTATGATACATCTTTTTATCCGCCTGTACCCTTAGAGAATGAACTGCTGGTCCCTTAGAAGTATTTAACATTCTAGATTGAATGAAAGATTTATCTATATTTAAAGCCATCTCTCCACCAAGAGCATCTATTTCTCTAACTAAATGTCCCTTTCCTGTTCCACCGATATTAGGATTACAGGATAATGCTACGATAGAATCTAAGCTCATTGTCATTATCATAGCATTCATGCCCATTCTACTACTTGCTAAAGCTGCTTCAACTCCTGCATGTCCGGCACCTACTACTATGACATCATATTCTCCTGCAAAATATCTTTTTACTTCTTTCATAATTTTCACCTTTCTAAAATCTGGAGAATAAATTCTCCTCTACATAATCAATTTTACTTTCCTATACAAAATTCAGCAAATATTTTATCTAAGATATCTTCATGAATAGTATCACCAGATATCTCACCTAAGTTTTCCCAGCAATTTTTTAAATCTACTTCTATGCAATCAATAGGGACATTTCCCCTTATATCTTCTAAAGCCTCTTTTATATTTTCCAATGCCTTAACTAACTGATTTTTATGCCTTACATTAGTAATTATAGCATCAGAATAAATTTCCACATCTCCACTATAGAACATAGACTTTATACTTTTTTCTAATAAATCTACGCCTATGTTTGATGTAATAGAGGTTTTTATTATCTCTTTATCTTTTAAAAAAGATAATAAATCAGTTAAACTGTATTTACTAGGTAAATCTGTCTTATTTAAAAGTACTATGCTTTTCTTATGCTTTATCAACTGGATTATTTCATAATCCTCATCGGACAATTCTCTTGAAACATCAAATACTGCGATTACTAAATCTGCTTTTTCAACAGTTTCCCTAGCTTTATCTACACCTATTTGCTCAACTAAATCTTCTGTATTTCTTATACCCGCAGTATCTATTATTCTAAGAGGTATTCCGTCAATATTTACATACTCCTCTATAATATCCCTTGTAGTACCTGGTATATCTGTTACTATAGCCCGATTCTCTCTAAGTATTGCATTTAGTAATGAAGACTTTCCAACATTTGGCTTTCCAAGTATTACAGTATTTAATCCATCTCGGAGTATCTTACCCCTATCTGCTGTAGATAGGAGATTTTCTATCTCTTCTTTAACCTTGTTCCCACTTTTCTCTAAATCCTCATAGGTTACTTCTTCAATATCCTCGTCAGGAAAATCTATAGAAACCTCTACATGAGCAATCATCTCTAATAATATATTTCTTATTTCATTTATTTTTCTAGATAGTGAACCTTCTAATTGTTCTAAAGAAGCTTCGAAACTCTTATCTGTCTTAGCTCTAATCATATCTATTATAGCTTCTGCTTGAGACAAATCTAATCTTCCATTTAGGAAAGCTCTTTTAGTAAACTCCCCAGGCTCAGCCAACCTAGCACCATTGCTCAATATGAGCTCTAAAACTTTTCTTACAGAAATTATACCACCATGACAATAAACCTCTACCATATCTTCTCTAGTGTAGGTGTGTGGACCTTTCATGAAAGAAATCAAGACCTCATCAATTAATTGATCATTTTTCTTATCTATTATATGGCCGTATACTAATTTTCTATTAAGATCCTTACTCAAACCTTCAACTTTATTACCCTTAAATATGGCGTTTGCTATACTTAAAGCATTTTTTCCACTAATCCTTACTATGCCAATACCTGCCTCTCCAACAGCCGTAGAAATAGCAGCAATAGTCACAATATCACCTCTTTATATCTAAATTTAATTTATATTTATTATTCCAAAATAATTCATTTATATAAATTTTTGTTAATTTCCCCATATCACAAGAGAAACCCAGTATAGTACTGGGTTTAAGCTTTATCTTGATTGAATAACTACCCTTCTATAAGGTTCATCGCCTTCACTATAGGTAGTAATACCTGGAATATTTTGTAGTGCTGAATGTATAATTCTTCTTTCATAAGGATTCATAGGCTCTAATTTTATAGGTCTCTTAACATATTTAGCCTTTTCAGCCATCTTATTTGCTAATCTTATTAAAGTTTCTTCTCTCTTAGCTCTATATCCTTCTGCATCTACTACAACCTTAATATAATTATCTCTATTTTTATTTATAACTAAAGACAATAAATACTGAATAGAATCTAGAGTATTACCTCTTTTCCCTATGATAATACCCATATCCGTAGAGTTTATATCTTTTATATCTACGATTAGGCTATCCCCTTCCTTTTTAACTACGTTAATGGAAGATATACTCATTGAATTTAGCACCTTAGATAAAAAATTCTCAGCTATTTCAATAGGATCATACACTAAAGAAACTCTAACCTTTGCATCCTTTCCACCAATTAAACCAAATAAACCCTTACTTGGTTCATCTATTATCTCTATCTTAACATCCTCTTTATTTGCATCTAATTCTATTAAAGCTTCTTTTATTGCATCGTCTACTGTTTTGGATACCTTAATAACGGATTTCATGACTTTATTTCTCCTCCTTAATCTTTCCTAAAGACCTATTGGAAATTAGCTGTTGTATGATTGAGAAAATATTACCTATTACCCAATACAACGCAAGTCCTGCTGCAAATCCTCTTGCTGCCATAAAAATCATTATAGGTAAAAACATATTCATCATTCTCTGTGTTGCCTGAGCCTGTGGGTCAGTACTTGCTGACATCATGGTTACACTTTGTAAATAAGTTGTTGCCGCAGCTAATAATGGTAATCCCCATAGATAAGGATCTGGTACATTTAAGTTTTTAATCCAAAAAAACGTCTTATTCATAGCCTCATAAACTACTGGGTCCTTAAAAGCATAAGTAGAAGGATTGCCCATTACCTTAAAAAATGCAAGAATGATAGGAAGTTGAATTAAAAGTGGTAAACAGCCAGAAGCTGGATTATACTTATGTTCTTTATATAATTCCGTCATTTTCGCCTGCATTGTTTGTGGATCATTTTTATATTTAGTTTGAATTTCTTTCATCTTTGGTTGGATTTCATTCATCTTCTTTGAAGATTTACTTTGATGTAAACTAACAGGTAAAAGTATAAGTTTAAATATTATAGTTGTTATTATTATAGCCATAGCATAAAAGGAAAAGTTTGCTGGCTCTGTTCCAATCCTCGACACCATATCATAGGTAAACTTTAGAAGTCCACCTAGTATATTACCTAAAAAAGCAGTCATTAATAAACCCCCTATCATTTAAGCGGATCATATCCTCCTTCATTAAATGGATGACATCTTAATATTCTTCTTATAGTTAAATAGCTTCCTTTAAAAAAGCCATATTTAGCATAAGCTTGTATAGAATACTCTGAGCAAGTTGGATAAAATCTGCAACTTCTTCTAGTCAAAATATATTTCGATATAATATTCTGATAAAATTTAATTAAAAAAATAGCCAGCTTAGCCATTGTTATCACTTTGGATTGTCAATACACCTGCCAGCTTTAAAATATGAAGCATTGCGCTTTCTAACTCTTTATACGAAATATCTACTACATTCTTTTTGGGTATAAAAATTAAATCATAGTTAGATTTTATACCATGAAAGTTAAGTCTATAGATTTCCTTCATTCTTCTTCTTATATTGTTTCTAACTACAGCATTTCCAATTTTCTTAGTAATAGAATAACCTACCCTCGTATTTCCAACATCATTCTTTTTCACATAAAGAATTAAATTTCTATTCCAATAATTTTTTCCTCTACTATAGACTTTTTTAAACTCCATATTACTTCTTAATCTATAAATCTTATTCATTGCATTGCTCCCTTTTATCATATAAATGGCCTTATTAATATATGACAAAAACAAATATCCTCATAAAAAAGTATAACTTTCTTATTCGTTATAAAAAGGCCACCTTATAGCGGCCTTATGCAGTTAATTTCTTTCTACCTCTTCTTCTTCTTGCTTTTATTATTTCTCTACCTGATCTAGTTTTCATTCTTTTTCTAAATCCATGCTCTCTACTTCTTTGTCTCTTTTTCGGTTGATAAGTTCTTTTCATTTGAAAAACACCTCCTTCGATATTATACCTTCAGAAATATATAAATAATATAGAGTTTTCCCACAAGAAAACATAAATACTACTAATGATTATATTTATTTGAAGTAAATATGTCAAGAAATTTCAACAAAACTAAAGTTGCAAAAAGTTATTAACATTTTATTTAACTTGTGGATAATTTTATTGAATATATTCTCCTTTTTTGATATTATTAAATAGCATGTGGATATTATTTTAAACTTATCAAGATATAAAAGTTATGCACAATTTGTGGATAATATGTGTATAACTTTTAATATTTTTTATAAAATTTTATTAAATCCGCTTATTTTTCTACTTTATTATCAACATTTTTGCTTCTTAGTACCTGTTGATAAGTTGATATCTATATTGTATTATTTAATTAATCACATTATATTAATAGTTTATCCACAAATAATATTTTCCAAACTATTTTATTTATACATATTGTTTTTTTTCTTTTTTGTTGATAACTATGTTTATAACTTTTAAAAATAAGTTTATTTTTTTTTCTATTGGCAATAATTTTAATGAATAGGAGGTAAAAATATGGCTTCAAGTTTAGATAATATTTGGAATGAAGTATTAAATCTAATTAAAGTTGAGCTGACTGAAGTTAGTTTTAATACTTGGCTAAAAGCAATAGAGCCTATTAGCATTTCTTCCAATAAAGTAATACTCGCGGCACCTAACGAATTTACAAAGGGCATTTTAGTTGGAAGATATCTAAATCTAATAAAAAATGCCTTTTCCCATGTTACTGAGGAAGAATTCGATATTCAATTTGTCATACCTGGAGAAGAATACTCTTCAAATGTGGGACAACCCGTAGCACAGGAATCTAACGATAATATCCAAAGATCACAATTAAATCCAAAATATACCTTTGATACTTTTGTAATAGGTAATAGTAATCGTTTTGCTCATGCGGCTTCATTAGCTGTAGCTGAAGCACCAGCACAAGCCTATAACCCATTATTTTTATATGGTGGTGTAGGTCTTGGAAAAACTCACTTAATGCATGCCATTGGACATTATACTCTCAGTCAAAATCCAAATTCTAGGGTAGTATATGTTACATCGGAAAAGTTTACAAATGAGCTTATTAATTCTATTAGAGAATATAGAAATGAAGAATTTAGAAATAAATATAGAAATATTGATGTACTCCTAATAGACGATATCCAATTTATTGCAGGTAAAGAGGGTACCCAAGAGGAGTTTTTCCACACCTTCAATGCATTACATGAGGCTAATAAACAAATAATAATATCTAGTGATAGGCCACCTAAGGAAATTCCTACACTAGAAGATCGACTTAGATCTAGGTTTGAATGGGGCCTTATTGCTGATATTCAGCCACCAGATTTAGAAACTAGAATAGCTATACTTAGAAAAAAGGCTAATGTTGAAAACATTAAAGTTAATGATAATGTAATGCTTTACATAGCCTCTAAAATTCAGTCAAACATTAGAGAGCTTGAAGGAGCATTAATCCGTGTAGTAGCTTATTCTTCTCTTACAAATAGTGAAGTAACTGAAGAATTAGCAGAGGAAGCTTTAAAGGATATATTATCAAGCAATAAATCTGTAGAAATTACTGTTGAATTAATAAAGGAAATAGTATCCAAAAACTTTAAAGTTAAAATTGATGACTTTAACTCTAAAAAGAGAACTCGATCTATAGCATATCCTAGACAAATAGCTATGTATTTAACTAGAGAGTTAACAGACTTATCACTTCCTAAAATAGGAGAAGAATTTGGCGGTAGAGACCATACCACAGTTATACACGCATACGATAAAATAAGTACAGATTTAAATGAAAGTTCAGATTTAAAAAGAAAGATCGATGATATAGTAAAAGAATTAAAAGGTTAATTAGATACTTTGTGTGGATAAGTTTGATGCTTTCAAAACAGTTATCCACATGTTATTAAATCCATAAAAGATTTGATATTTCTAGCTATGACCAATTATCCACATAATCACAGCCCCTACTACTATTACTACTATATATTTTATATTCTTTCTATATCTGGGAAAAAAAGGAGGTCTAAATAGATGAAAATTAAAATAAACCAAAAAGATTTAGCTAAACATATAAGTATTGCTCAAAAAGGAATATCTTCAAGAACTACTTTACAAATACTAGACGGGATTTTATTAGAAACATTTAAAGATAAATTAAAACTTACAGGAACAGACTTAGAAATAAGTATAGAGACATATGTAAATTGTGAAATAGAAAAGGAAGGTTCAATAGTTGTTAATTCTAAGATATTTGGGGATATAATTAGGAAACTTCCAGATGCCCCTATTTATATAGATGTGGATAACAATAATATTAATATTAAATGTCAAAATTCAGAATTTAATATAATAGGAAATTCAGCTAAAGAATATCCAGACTTACCTGTAATATTGGAGCATACTACATTTAAAATGCCAAATGATTTATTTAAATCCGCTGTAAGGCAAACTGTATTTGCTACTACACAAGACGAAACAAGGCCATCATTAACAGGGGTATTACTTGAAATTGTGGATGAAAGCATTTCATTTGTAGCTTTGGATGGATATAGGTTAGCCCTAAGAAAATTACCTATAAAGTCTGATGTTCCAGTTAAAATAATAATACCAGGTAGAGCCTTAAATGAGTTAAATAAAATAATAGAAGATAATGAAAGTAATATGGAGATTGCAGCGGCCCCTGGACATGTAGTATTTAATGTAGGAGATACTATAGTATATTCCAGATTATTAGAGGGACAATTCTTCAATTACAAAGAAATAATTAGAAAAGAACATAAAACATCTGTAATAGTAAATAAAAGAGGATTTCAGGATAGTTTAGAAAGAGCATCATTACTTGCAAAGGAAGAAAAGGCAAATTTAGTTAAACTTAGCATAATTGACAATCAGGTACTAATAAAATCTAATTCTGAAATAGGAAATGTTAATGAAACTATATTAGGAGAGACTGATGGAGAGAATGTAAATATTGCCTTTAACTCAAGATATATTTTAGAAGGTATAAAAGTAATAGATGCAGAAGATATACAATTAAATTTTATGGGAAGTTTAAATCCATGTATTATAAAACCATTGCAAGATGAAAATTATACTTATTTAGTTTTACCTGTTCGTCTTGCTCAAGATGATTTTTAGAGGAGAGATAATTTATGAATCAAGTATCTATAGAAACTGATTATATTAAATTAGATCAGTTTTTAAAACTTGCAGGTGTTGCACAAACTGGTGGCCAAGCAAAGATTATGATTAGTGAAGGTATCATAACTGTTAATAATGAGGTAGTATTACAAAGGGGAAAGAAAATAAGGAAAAATGATATTATAGAAATTAAAGGTTATGGATCATTTATTGTGATATAATATTGTTTACCTTAAGGGGTGTTTTTTTTGCATGTAAAAAATATTAGGCTTATAAATTTTAGAAACTACTATAGTCTAAATATGGATCTAAACAAAAAAACAAATATATTCATAGGAAAGAATGCTCAGGGAAAGACTAATTTACTTGAGGCTATATATATTTGTGCTACGGGAAGATCCTTTAGAACAAATAGGGATAAAGAAATAATCAATTTTAATAAAAATGAGGCCTATGTTGGAGCACAGATTGATATAGGAAAGTACGAAAAATTTATTGAAATAAAACTAGAAAGAGAAAAAACTAAGAGAATTAGAGTAAATAAGACAGAGTTAAAAAACTATAAAGAACTTTATAGTGGATTAAACGTAGTAGTTTTCTCACCTGAAGATCTAAAACTAGTAAAAGGTGGACCAGGAGAGAGAAGAAGTTTTTTGGATATGGAGATTTCCCAAATAAGGCCTATATACAATTTTAATATAAATAGATATAATAAAGTTCTGTTTCAAAGAAACAATTTATTAAGATCAAGTAAATTTGGAAAAAATATATCTGGTCTTTTAGAAATATTTGACTTGCAACTTGCAAAGATAGGAACAGATATAATTCTAGAAAGAGAGAGGTATATAAAGGAACTTTCTAAAATAGCAAATATAACTCATAATAAGATAACCTTATTAAGTGAAAACTTAAAATTAAATTATATATCCAATATTGAAATATTAGATGATAAAATAGAAATGGAGAAAAGATATTTAGATAAGCTAAAAAGATATATGGAAAAAGATATAGAATCAGCTTCAACACAACTTGGTCCCCATAGAGATGATATATTGATGACAGTGAATAATAATGAGCTTAAAACATATGGTTCTCAGGGTCAACAGAGAACTGCAGTACTATCTATAAAATTGTCAGAGGTAGAATTAATAAAAAAGGAAAGAGGAATTTATCCAGTATTGTTATTAGATGATGTTTTTTCTGAATTAGATGAAGAAAGAAGAAAATACTTGATTAAATCCTTTGAAGATATGCAAACACTAATAACAGTAACAGATGCCATAGATTTAAAAGAGATGGAAATGATAGAGAAATCAATATTTTATATAGAAAATGGGAAATTAAAATAGATAGGAGTTATACAATGATTATTCATATAGGTGATAATAACTATATATTTGAAAAAAATATAATAGCTATATTAGATAGAAAAGCTGCAGATGGCACAAAAAAAACTAGGGAATTTATAAATAAATTAATAGAAGAAAATTCCATAATTGGCTCTTTAGATTCACATACAAAATCTTATGTAGTTGTGTCAGATAATAATAAAACAGTACTTTATACGTCAAATATATCTTCGAAAGCCCTATCAAATAGAAATATTTATGAATAGATATTATTAGATTGGAGGTAATTTAATGGCCAATGAAAAGAATGAAATAAATGGCAATAATGATAGACATTATACAGCTCAGGATATTCAAGTTCTTACAGGTTTAGAGCCAGTAAGAAAAAGACCAGGTATGTATATAGGTAGTACAGGACCAAAAGGACTTCATCATTTGGTATATGAGGTAGTAGATAACAGTATAGACGAAGCTTTAGCGGGAATTTGTGACACTATTAGGGTCACTATTTTTAATGATAATTCTATTAAGGTATCTGACAATGGTAGTGGTATACCAGTTGAAAAACATCCCCAAACAGGAAAGTCAACTGTAGAAACTGTTTTAACCATATTACACGCAGGTGGTAAATTTAATAATGGTGCATATAAGGTATCTGGCGGATTACATGGTGTTGGGGTCTCTGTAGTAAATGCATTATCTGAATGGCTAGTAGCGAAAGTAAGAAGAAATGGTAAAGAATATGCTCAAAAATTTGAAAGAGGAATAGCTAAAACTGAACTTGAAGCTATAGGAGATTCTAATGAGACAGGTACAACTATTCACTTTAAACCAGATGCAGAAATATTTGAAACTGTAATATTTAGTTTTGAAACCTTAGAGCATAGGTTTAGAGAAATGGCTTTCCTAAACAAAGGAATCAAAATTGTATTAGAGGATGAGAGAGAAGGAAAAACAAAGGAATTTCATTATGAAGGTGGAATAAAGTCTTTTGTAGAATATATAAACAAAAATAAAACTCCAATACAGAAGGAGATAATATATTATGAAGGGGAAAAAGATGGAACCACTGTAGAGTTGGCATTACAATATACAGATGGCTATTCAGAAAATATATTTACCTTTGCAAATAACATAAATACTCCAGAAGGTGGAACACATCTATCAGGACTAAGAACAGCCCTAACTAGGGTTATGAATGATTATGGTAGAAAATATAATATTATAAAAGAAAAAGATGAAAATCTTAGTGGTGATGATGTAAGAGAAGGTTTGACAGGAATATTATCAGTTAAACTAATGGAGCCTCAGTTTGAAGGTCAGACTAAATCAAAACTAGGTAATAGTGAGACAAGAGGTATAGTAGAGACATTGGTCTATGATTCTTTAAATATATATCTAGAAGAAAATCCTAGGGATGCAAAAATAATATTAGAAAAGGCCGTATCTTCTCAAAGAGCAAGAGAAGCAGCTAGAAAGGCAAGAGATTTAACTAGAAGAAAGAGTGTTTTAGAGAATACTACATTACCTGGAAAATTAGCAGACTGTCAAGACTCTGATTTAGAAACCACAGAGATATATCTAGTAGAAGGAAACTCAGCTGGTGGTAGTGCAAAGCAAGGTAGAGATAAGAAGTTTCAAGCTATATTACCACTAAGAGGAAAAATATTAAATGTAGAAAAGGCTAGATTAGATAGAATTTTAAGCTCTGAAGAAATAAAGATTATGATTACAGCCTTTGGAACAGGTATTGGTGAAGAATTTAATATAGAGAAATTAAGATATGGAAAAATAATATTAATGACGGATGCAGACGTAGATGGTGCTCATATTAGAACCTTACTTCTGACCTTCTTCTATAGATATATGAAAGAGTTAATAGATAATGGACATATATATATTGCTCAGCCACCTCTATATAAGGTAACTAAAGGCAGACAAGAACATTATGTTTATAGCGATAAAGAATTAGATGATTTATTAGATGAAATTGGTAGAACTAATTATTCTATTCAAAGATATAAAGGTCTTGGAGAAATGAACCCAGAACAACTATGGGATACAACTATGAATCCAGAAACAAGAACACTTTTAAAGGTAACTTTAGAAGATGCTGTGGCAGCTGATGAGATATTTACAACTTTAATGGGAGATAAGGTGGAACCAAGAAGAGAGTTTATTGAACAAAATGCGAGATATGTAAAAAACTTAGATATATAGGAGGTCTAGTATGGATAAAGAATTTGACAATATAGTAGAAATAAATATTGAGCAGGAAATGAAAAAATCCTACTTAGACTATTCAATGAGTGTAATTATGAGCCGTGCTTTACCAGATGTACGTGATGGATTAAAGCCTGTTCATAGAAGAATAATCTATGCTATGGATGAACTTAGTATGGGGCCAGATAAACCATATAGAAAGTCTGCTAGAGTTGTAGGGGACGTACTAGGTAAGTACCATCCTCATGGAGATAGTTCGGTTTATGATGCGATGGTAAGACTGGCACAAGATTTTAATATTAGATATCCATTAGTAGACGGTCATGGAAACTTCGGATCTATAGATGGTGATGAAGCTGCAGCTATGCGTTATACAGAGGCAAGAATGACTAAGCTTGCTATGGAAATGTTAAGAGATATAGGAAAAGATACAATAGATTATAGACCAAACTTTGACGAAACATTAAAAGAACCTGTTGTTCTACCAAGTAGATTCCCAAATTTATTAGTTAATGGTTCTTCTGGTATAGCAGTAGGGATGGCAACAAATATTCCTCCGCATAATTTAAAAGAAGTAATTGATGGTGTTGTAATACTTATAGATAATCCTGATGCTAATGTTGAAGAATTAATGGCAACAATAAAAGGACCAGATTTCCCAACAGCTGGACATATAATGGGTAAAGAGGGGATAAAATCTGCCTATAAAACAGGAAGAGGTAAGATAACAGTAAGAGCAGTTACTGAAATAGAAGAAACAAATAAGGGAAGACATAGAATTATAGTAACTGAGTTACCTTATCAAGTTAATAAAGCTAATTTAATTGAAAAGATAGCTGAATATGTTAGAGATAAAAAATTAGAAGGAATATCTGACCTGAGAGATGAATCTGATAGGGAAGGTATGAGAGTAGTTATAGAGATTAAAAGAGATGCAAATCCAAATGTAGTATTAAATAATCTATATAAACATACTCAATTACAAACTACATTTGGAGTAATAATGCTGGCCTTAGTAAATAATGAGCCTAAGATCCTTAACTTAAAGGAAATGTTAACTCATTATATAGCCCATCAAAAAGACATAATAACTAGAAGAACTCAATATGATCTAGCTAAGGCAGAAGAAAGGGCTCATATAGTAGAGGGATTAAAAATAGCTCTAGATAATATAGATGAGGTAATACGTATAATAAGATCATCTAAAACTGAAGCTATAGCTAAAGAATCATTAATGAATAGTTTTGGATTATCAGATAAGCAATCTCAGGCAATATTAGATATGAGACTTAGACGTCTTACAGGTCTTGAAAGAGAAAAATTAGAAGAAGAGTATGAAGCTTTAATAAAAGAAATAAATAGGTTTAAAGAAATACTAGCCAATGAAAGATTAGTATATCAAATAATTAAAGATGAACTACTAGAAATAAAAGAAAAATATGGAGATCTTAGAAGAACTAGAATAATGCCTTCTGCTGATGAAATAGATATAGAGGATATGATTGAGGAAGAGGATGTTGTAATTACGTTAACTCACTTTGGTTATATAAAAAGAACACCAGAATACACTTATAAAACCCAAAAAAGAGGTGGAAAAGGAATAATAGCTCTTACAACGAGGGAAGAAGACTTTGTTGAAGACCTATATATAACTTCTACTCATGATACAATTCTTTTCTTTACAAATAAGGGTAAGGTATTCTCATTAAAAGCATATGAAATACCAGAAGGTGGTAGACAAGCAAAGGGAACAGCCATAATAAATTTACTAAATCTAACAGGTGATGAAAAAGTAAACGCTATAGTTCCTATAAGTAAGGGTACTACAGAAATCAATCTTGTTCTAATTACCAAGGAAGGTATTATTAAGAAGACTGGATTAGATAACTTCGAAAACATTAGAAAGAATGGTATAATAGCCATTAGTCTAAGAGACAGTGATGAGTTAATAGGAGTTAGAAAAACAGATGGAAATAGAGAAATGATTGTAGTAACTAAAAAAGGAATGTCTATCAGATTCGATGAAAACGATGTTAGAGAAATGGGAAGATCTGCCATGGGTGTTAAGGCCATTAGTTTAAATGAAAATGATCAGGTTGTAGCCATGGAATTAGTTGAAGAAGGTAAAAACTTATTAGTTATATCGGAATATGGATTTGGAAAAAGAACTCCACTAGATGAGTATAAAACTCAAAATAGAGGAGGAAAAGGTTTAATAACCTACAATATAAGAGAAAAGACTGGAGATATAGTTTCAGCTAAAGTTGTAGATGATAATGATGAATTATTAATAATTTCATTTACAGGTACGATTATTAGACTTATAGCCAAAGATATTTCAATAATGGGTAGAAGTACCCAAGGAGTTACTTTAATGAAGATGAAAGATGATAGAGTAGTAGCTGTAGCAAAATATGTAGAAGAAGAATAATCTGAAGTAGATTTTAAATCCTTTATTTAATTGGAAGAACGATTAAATAAAGGATTTTTTTCTAGGTAAAAATTTGTAAATCCGAGTATTTTACTTTACATTAAGCTGTTTTTATTATAAAATTGATACATATCGTTATCTAGATAAGGGGGGGGTTACAATGTCTTTAAATATAGAAGTAAAATTTGATGAAAAAGAAAATAAGTGGGTGTTTTTCCCAGAGGGAGAAATAGATATCTATACTTCACCAAAATTTAAAGAGGAGATATTAAAATATTTCAATAGTAAAGAAACAGATATTTTAATAAACGGAGAAAATTTAAATTATGTAGATAGTACAGGATTAGGGGCATTAATATCTATTTTAAAAAAGCTTAAGGATAACGAGCATAAGATTTACTTGTCAAACATTAAATCAAACATAAGAAAAATATTCGATATTACAGAGTTAGACAAGCTTTTTATTATAAGAGGTGAAAAGGATGAATAAAGATGTGATAAGTCTTACAATACCTAGAAAACCAGATTATATTAGTTTAGTTAGACTTGCCACTTCTGGAATAGGATATAGTATGGCATTAAATGTAGACGATATAGAAGATATTAAGGTTTCTATAGGAGAAGCTTGTATTAATTCCTTTATGTTAAATGATAGGGAGGAAATTTCCTTAGTATTTGAAATAGATGAAGAAAAATTAGCTATAAATGTAACAGGAGTTAGAGAAATTATCTCTAAAGACTTAGGGGAAAGAAAAGAAAGAGAACTAGGCTTGCTAATTATAAGGTCATTGATGGATGAAGTTATATTTAATGATTATGGAATAAGAATGATCAAATATATAGAGGATGATGATCAATGACAAATAAGGGGCAAGAAGAAAGAGAAAATATAGAGTTAAAAAATAAAGCAGAAATCAAGGAACTATTTAAAAACTATAGTAAGAACAAAGATAAGTCCACTCGAGACAAATTAATCGAAAAGCACATATATATAGCAGAAATCTTGTCAAAAAAATATGCAAATAGGGGTATAGAATATGATGATATATACCAAGTTGCTTGTATTGGTCTTATATATGCTATAGATAGATATGATATGGATAAAGGATATGAATTTTCTAGCTTCGCCACTCCAACAATAATAGGAGAAATAAAAAAGTACTTTAGAGATAAGGGTTGGACTATAAGAGTTCCTAGAAGGATACAAGAGTTATCTAAAAAAGTAAATAATGCAAAGGTGTTTTTATCTCAACAGCTACAAAGATCACCAACAGTTGAAGATATAGCAAACTATCTAAAATGTTCAGAAGAAGAAATATTAGAGGCTATGGAAGCAAGTAAAGTATATGCTCCTCAATCTTTAGATGTTACCTATGATTCAAATAATGATGATAAAGATGTTAATCTTGCAGATCTAATAGGAGAAGAAGATCATTATTTTAGTAAGATTGAAAATAACGATTTTTTAGTAAGAACTATGGAAAAATTAAATGATGTAGAAAAACAGATATTGATTGAAAGATATTTTAATAAGAAAACACAAGTTTCCATAGCAAAAATGTTAGATATATCTCAAATGACAGTATCTAGAATAGAGAAAAGAGTTTTGGAAAAGCTAAGAAAGGAAATAGAAAGAACAATGGTCTAATTATTGAAAATAGCCCATTGGAACAAAGCTGTAAAAGAAACTCTATAAACTTTAAAACTTTTTTAAAAAAGGTATTGACTTTAATAACAAAAGAGAGTATTATAGTAAAAGTCGGCTGCGACAAGAAACTTCATAAATCAACAAAATGATTTGAAAAAAGTTTTAAAAAACAGTTGACAGCAAACAAAAAGTTTGCTATACTAAGTAAGTCAC
>JAEWGC010000047.1 GCA_023388495.1 Bacillota bacterium
ACAAGTACAGGCTATACCTTAAATGCAGATGTAAATGCAGCACTAAATATATTAAAGAAAAGTAGAGTTGTGGATATAAGTATCCTATACAGTAGAGGCGAAGTGGATACGCCTAAAAGAATAAGGATAGCTTAGCTGTCAACCTTCTTATGAAGCTCCCACTTCTATAAGTGGCGAGTGGTTCACAATGGGCTTTTTAGTGAATTCAGGCATATATCCCCACTTCATCATTCTTATTTCATTTACATTTCTATTTATTACAATAGGGACTGTATTTGTTGGGAATACTTCATCTTGAGGAGTAAATTCCTCCATATTTTTTATAGACTTATACAATTCGATTAATTTATCTATACTTATATCTAAGGAAAATCTACCACACATAATATCACCTTTTTTATTTTTATATTAATATTATACCCATTAAATGAAAGGATAAAAAGAAGGATTTCAACAACTTATGTAGAATATAACTAGCTAAGAAGATAAGTTGAATAAGGAGTGAAATCTATTGGAAAGAGAAAAAAGAAAACCCCAAAATAAAATTATAACAATATTTATTATACTATCTATATTATCCATGGTATTATCCATATTTGCAATTAAAAACCTCCGTATTATAAGAGTTAGCGGTATATCTATGAAGCCTACTATATATGACGAGGATGGGTTAGTTGCTGTACGTTATCCAAGTTTTACAAAGCCTAAGCTAAAGCATGGAGATATTATCTCATTTAGAGCACCTTTTAACAAGAACTATGGTTTTGTTAAAAGGATTATTGGTCTACCGGGAGATGAAATTAAACTAGAAGATGGCAAGGTTTATTTAAACGGAGAAAGATTAATAGAGAATTATATTGAGGAAGGTATAAAAACAAGGCCAGGACCAAGATATACAAGTTGGATTATTTCAGATGGTGAAGTATTTGTATTGGGAGATAATAGGCAAATAGGAGCTAGTAGTGACAGTAGAAGCTATGGTTGCATTCCTATATCAGATATAACTTATGTAGTTTTCTTTCGTATTTACCCCTATGATAGTCAAGGATTTTTAGCTAATAATTAAGCCTATGGATAAAAATAATAGTTTCGAGAAAAAATGAACTGTAGTATAATAATTTAGAAACTAATTAGGAGGAGAAGATATGGCAGAAATTAAATACGAAATAAAAGAGAGTTTAGGAGTACTATCAGAATCAGCTAAAGGTTGGACAAAGGAAATTAATTTGGTATCATGGAATAATTATCCTGCAAAATATGATATAAGAGAATGGGATCCAGAGCATATGAAAATGGGAAAAGGACTGACTCTTTCTTCTGAGGAAGTAAAGAAGCTCAGGGATATACTGAACGAGTTAGATTTATAATTATATAATTAATATTAGAAGAGTGGAATCATTCCACTCTTTTTTTAATGTACAAAAGTGAATATAGATGAATTTTGGGTAAATAAATGTCATAGAATAGTTTTGCAGGGGGGAATTAGATGGATTTAAATAGGGAATCTTTGGCACTACATAAGAATAATAAAGGTAAGATAGAAATCAAAAGTAAAGTTGAAATAAAAGATTATAAAGACTTAAGTATAGCATATTCTCCAGGAGTAGCAGCACCGTGTACTGAGATAGAAAACGATTTAAATCTAGTCTACGAATATACTAGCAAAGGTAATACTGTAGCAGTTGTGACAGATGGATCGGCTGTGCTGGGATTAGGTAATATAGGCTCAGAAGCAGGATTGCCTGTTATGGAGGGAAAGGCCATACTATTTAAAACCTTCGCTGATATAGATGCCATTCCAATATGTTTAAAAAGCCAAGATGTTGAAGATATTATCTCAACAGTGAAAAATATTTCTCCTACCTTTGGTGGAATAAACCTAGAGGATATTTCTGCTCCAAGGTGTTTCGAAATAGAAGAAAGACTTAAAAAGCAATTAGATATACCAGTATTTCATGATGACCAACATGGTACTGCGGTTGTAGTTTTAGCTGCTATAATAAATTCTCTTAAGATAGTTAACAAGGATAAAGAAAAGGTTTCTATTGTAATAAATGGGGCTGGAGCTGCGGGGATTAGTATAGCTAAGTTACTTATGGCAGATGGTTTTAAAGATATAGTTTTATGTAATAGAAAAGGCATATTAGAGTATGACGATCCTTCCTTAGATAAATATAAAAATGAAATAGCTAAAGCAACCAATCCTAGAAAGGTGAAAGGTAGTTTGAAAGATGCCTTAAGGAATGCAGATATCTTCATTGGAGTATCATCATCAAATATACTAAATAAGGAAGATATTGAATCGATGAATAAGGATCCAATAATACTTGCCATGGCAAATCCAGATCCTGAAATAATGCCAGAGGATGCCAAAAATGCTGGGGCTAGAATAATAGGTACAGGTAGATCTGATTATCCCAATCAGGTGAATAATGTATTAGCATTTCCAGGCATATTCAAGGGGGCATTAAGTGTAAGGGCAAAGGATATCAATGAAGAAATGAAATTATCAGCAGCATATGCCATTGCTAGTGTAGTTAATGAGGAAGATTTAAATGAAGAAAATATACTTCCAAATATTTTTGATAAAACAGTAGTAGATAGAATTGCCAATGCCGTATCTAGTGCTGCTAGAGAAACAGGTGTGGCTAGAATATAGATTTTTAAAGGGGGATAATATGGATTATATTGTAAGGGAAGTAGAAAATTTTTATAAGGTTATTAAATTAAAAGAATTTAGAAAGACAGAGGGAGTTGTTTTTGATGTAATGGTAAAGTCTATGGTACCACCAGTTCATGCCATAGATAGAGTGCTGCATGAAGTAGGAGCCATATCACCAGGTCCAGTTGAAGGAGTGGAAAGACCTTGGTATATGCATCCTCATCAAGAAGATAATCTTTTTGTACTTCATGGAAAAAGATATGTGGAGCTTTATACAAAGGAACATGGAAAGGTAGAAAAATTTGTAATCACTCCAGATTATATAGAGCATAATGGTGAGCGTATAGTAGAAGGCGGTGGATTAATTACTTGGACCACAAATGTGTTCCATAGAATAATAAGTGGAGATGAGGGTTCAGCCTCAATAAATCTGGCAACTCACCTTGATGGATTTGATATAAGAACAAACTTTAATATTTATGATTTAGATATAGAGACTGGAGAGTATAGACTAATAAGAGAAGGATATAAGGATCAAAACCATGATGATTAAAATGAGCCATTTTTATGGCTCGTTTTAATTTCCTTGAATAAATTCAACAATTGTTATAGTATAATATAAAAAAATATTGAGGTGTGAAAACATGGAATTACTTAAACAAAGAATAATTAAAGATGGATCCTTTAAAGAAGGAAATATTATAAAAGTAGATAGTTTTTTAAATCATCAAATAGATGTAGATTTGTTAAATGAAATAGGTAAAGAGTTTAAATCTAAATTTCAATTGGAGAAAATAGATAAGATACTTACTATAGAGGCGTCAGGTATAGCTATAGCAGTTATTGCAGCACAGTATTTTAACGTACCAGTAGTTTTTGCAAAGAAAACAGAGTCAAAGAATCTAGATAATGATACGTATGAAAGCTCTGTATACTCTTATACAAAGAATAAGACATATACAATAAAGGTATCCAAGAAATATTTGAAGGAAGGAGAAAATATACTAATAATAGATGATTTCCTTGCCAATGGAAAGGCTGCTGAGGGGTTAATAGATATAGTAAACAAGGCAAATTGTAATGTTTCTGGTGTAGGTATTGTAATAGAAAAGGGATTTCAAAAGGGTGGAGATAATATAAGAAGAAATGGAATAAAACTAGAGTCTCTAGCTATAGTTGAATCAATAGATGATGGAAAAATAGTTTTTAGATAAAATCAATATAATTGTGAAAAAACTAATTAGCGTATAGTAAAAAGAATGGGGTATCAATATATCACTGTAATATATAAAAGGGGGAAACTGTTTATGAGTATTGGGAAGTTAATTAATGAATATGGTAACAAACATTCTCCTTACATGAGTGGATTGGTAAATCATTTACCTATGGCACAATTAGCCTTATACAGGCTGTCAGGAGATATGGAAAAGGTAAAAGCATATACCGAATCTTATGTAAATATGGTTAATATTGATCCCGTAAAGACTGAATACCAAGGGGCTAATTCCTTTGAAGAATGTCTTGGAGAGCGAGAGTTATATGAATCATGTTTAGATGTAGTACAGAGGAAAATTAAAGAGAAGGGCATGGAAGAGATTATTAAATATGTACTTAACACTTATCCCCTAGGTATGTCATCTGGTCTTTTTCATACATTAATTAGAGTAGCCTATGCAGTAGAAGGAGTTAAGTCTGATGAAGAATTAGTAGATGAAGTGGCAAGATCATTAGCTTATTATATTACAGCCTATAGAGAGGCAGATTTATTTAAAAGAAAAATTAATAGTTTAGAAATTGGGAAAGAAATGGATGCTCTAGTAAATAATCCACATATAAAAGAATTATTAGAATCAAAAAACACAATGGGACAAAAAATAAAATCACTTTATAATGATGAAGAGTATCTAAAATTAGGCTTCATTATAGAAGGTGAAGAAAAAGAAAAAGTAAGAGCATTACTTCAAATTCTATTACCAGCTTTTATTAAAACTGGAAGTATAGTTATATTACATTGTATAACAGGGTTACATGCTTTACTAATACTAAAAGAATACTATGACGATTTTGATAATACCTTAGATATTCTAACTACTTGCATCATCACTCACTTACTAACCCAAGAAGATTTATCATTTGATAGCAAAAAAGATAGAATTATAGATTTTTCATGGAGCAATATAATTAGTATGGGTAGACAATCTCCAGATGTTCATACATTAAAGCTAACTTATAGCTGTAGTGAGCTTTACAAGCAATGTGATATGATTGAACTAAAAAAAGCAGCAAAGAAAAGAATATTGATGACTTAATAAATAAGTTCACTTTTTGGTACTTGACACCAAAAAGTGAACTTATTATTTGTAAAATGTCGATATTTAGATTCTTACTTGATGATATACTTTCTTACCTTTTTTAATCATTATCTTTCCATCTTTGAAGTCAGCTAAATTAATTTGTTTATCTATAGATTCTACTTTTACATCATCAATAGAGATACCACCTTGTTCAACAAGTCTTCTTCCCTCTCCATTTGATTTAGTCAATCCTACATCCTTTAGTAAGTCAAGGATACCAATTCCATTTTCAAAGGCAGCAGGATCCATTTCAGTAAATGGTATAGAGCCTTCATCCATACCTCCTGAGAATAATGCTTTAGCTGCTTGTTGGGCTTTATTAGCTTCTTCTTCTCCATGTATTAACTTAGTTACTTCAAATGCTAATACTTCCTTAGCTTTATTGATTTCTGCGCCTTCTAAAGCACTAAGTCTTCTTACTTCATCCATAGGAATAAATGTAAGCATCCTCAAGCATTTATCAACATCTGCATCATCTACATTTCTCCAGTATTGGTAGAACTCATAAGGAGATGTCTTTTCAGGGTCTAACCAAAGTGCACCCCTTGCTGTTTTGCCCATTTTATCTCCTTCGCTATTTGTAAGGAGTGTACAAGTCATTGCATAAGCTTGCTTACCAGACTTTCTTCTTACTAAATCCATACCTGCAATCATATTGGACCATTGGTCATCTCCACCTAATTGCATTTTACAGTTGTATTTTTCATTTAATACATAGAAGTCATAGCCTTGCATTAACATATAGTTGAATTCTAAGAAGGATAGACCTTTTTCTAATCTTTGTTTAAAACATTCTGCAGTTAGCATCCTATTTACAGAAAAATGGGAGCCTATATCTCTTAAAAATTCAACATAATTTAAGTCTAGTAACCAATCAGCGTTATTTACTAAAATAGCCTTGTCATCACTAAAGTCAATTAATCTTTCTAATTGTTTTTTTATGGAGTTTGCATTACGTTCTATATCTTCTTTAGTAAGCATTTGTCTTATATCGGTTCTTCCTGATGGATCTCCCACCATTGCAGTACCGCCACCAACTAGTGCAATAGGTTTGTGCCCTGCTCTTTGCATATGTGCCATGAACATCATAGCTATAAAATGACCTACATGTAGACTATCAGCAGTAGGGTCAAAGCCTATATAGAATGTTACGCTTTCCTTACCTAATAATTCTCTTATTTCTTCTTCATGGGTAGTTTGTTTTATATATCCTCTTTCCATTAGAATATCAAATACATTTTCCATTTTATCCCTCCTAAAAATAATAAAGGGCTTCATCTCATCTAAAAGGACGAGAGGAAACCCGTGGTACCACCTTAATTTGCATAAAGCCTCAAGCCATGTAACGTATGGCATACGCAAAATTGAAGCTCCAGAATTGTAATTCACTAATTTAAGGATATAGACTTCTCACCAATAGTCTATTCTCTGTGGATTTACCTTAATTAGCTACTTAAATCCTTCATAGCTTATTATCTAGTTATATTTTACATTATATTAATATATTATAATAATGTTGTCAAGGATAAAATAAAAGGCCCAGAAAATTTCTAGGCCTCTTATCCTTTAATTTAGATTACCTTCTGGTTTTATTCTTCAACCTTAAGTTCTACGCTGTTTTCCCATAGTCCATGGATATTGCAGTATGATGTTGCATATAATGTACCTGATTTTTCAGCTTTAAATCTAAGTGATACATTAGGCTCAGTGAATAATCCACTTTCACCATGGGAAGTAAAATTACAAGAACCAATTTCAATTGGGAATTTATGTCCCTCTGGTTGGAAATATACCTTTATCCATGATATGTAATGCTCAAAGGTATTTGGATGTGCTATTTCTTCTCCAACAAGAACTTTAACATCTACTAAATCGCCTTTTTTAACTGTTTCAGGTGCATGAATTACTGGTACGTGTTTTTCACCTTTCCAATCACCACTTTGATATAAACTGCTTATACTTTTCATTTATAAATCCCTCCATTGTAATTATTAATTATTATTTATTATTTATTATTTATCATCTGTTACTTTGTATACCCCATTATTAAAAAAATAACCAATATTATTAACTAAACATTAGTTATTTAAGGTATAATATAGATAGTTATTCTTGAAGGAGAGATACAATGGATAAAATTGAATTAATAGCAACGGCAACTTTTGGTTTAGAAGCAGTGGTTAAGAGAGAATTAATGAACTTAGGATACAATGATTTAAACGTAGAAAATGGTAGAGTTACATTTACTGGTACGGAGAAGGATATACCAAGAACTAATTTATGGCTTAGAACAGCAGATAGGGTCCTTTTAAAGATGGGAGAATTTAAAGCTTTAACCTTTGAAGAGTTATTTCAACAAACAAAATCACTTCCATGGGAAGAATGGATTACAGAGGATGGAAATTTTGTTGTAGAAGGTAAGAGTATAGACTCAAAATTATTTAGTATATCTGATTGTCAAAGAATAGTAGAAAAAGCAGTAGTAGAGAAACTAAAGACTAAATATAATGTAGAGTGGTTTGAAAAAACTGGACCAAAGTATACTATTGAAGTATCCTTATTAAAAGATATAGCAACTCTTACTATAGATACTTCGGGAGAAGGACTTCATAAGAGAGGGTATAGAGATAGACAAGGAGATGCACCTATAAAAGAAACATTAGCTGCTGCAATGATTTTGCTTAGCTATTGGAACAAGGATAGAGTATTATTAGACCCATTCTGTGGTTCCGGAACTATTCCTATTGAGGCGGCTATGATAGGAAAGAACATGGCTCCTGGTCTTGATAGAGATTTTGCAGCAGAAGAGTGGCCTAGGGTGAAAAAAGAATATTGGAGTGAGGCTAGAAAAGAGGCTTTTCAGGCTATAGACAATAAAACAAAATTACACATATTAGGCTGTGATATAGATAGAAAAGCTATTCTTCGAGCAAGAGATAATGCAGCTAATTTTGGATTAGAGGATGATATTGCATTTTTTATTAAGGATTTTAGGGATGCAGAATTAAAAAATGAATATGGCGTAGTAGTTACCAATCCACCCTATGGAGAGCGCATAAGTGAAAAGAGAGAAGTTGAAATACTTCACAAGGATTTAGGCATTAAATTTAAAGAGTTAGATACTTGGTCAGTTTATGTTATTACTTCAGATGAAAATTTTGAAAAACATTATGGGAAAAAGGCAGATAGGAAAAGAAAGTTGTATAATGGAAGAATTAAGGTAGATTATTACCAATATTTTGGACCAAGGCCAGAAAAAAACAGTGAAAAGTCAATAGTGAAGAGTGAATAGTTTTAAGTAAGACTATTGGGTCTTTTAATCTTTTTAACTATTAGTTATTAACTAAATAAACAGGAGGAGATACTATGACTATTTATACTAAGACAGGGGATAAAGGAACAACCAGTCTCTTTGATAACAAAAGAGTATCAAAGGATGATATAAGAGTAGAAAGCTATGGAACTGTTGATGAATTAGGTTCACTGATGGGATTAGCTAAAAACTATGTAGATGATGAAGAGATGTATAACTTAATCCAAGAAATACAGAATAAACTATTTACTGTTGCCACAAATTTGGCTACAGAGGATAGTACTAAGGTAAAACATCATATAGTAGAAAAGGATATTGATGATTTAGAGAAGATAATTGATCTTTATATGGGTAGATTAAATAATCCTACTGGTTTTATTGTACCAGGATCTGGTAAAAAGTCTGCACATCTTCATGTGGCCAGAACAGTATGTAGAAGGGCTGAAAGAAGAATAATTACCTTGTCTAAGGTTGCAGAAATAGAACCATTAGTTATTAAATATGTTAATAGGCTATCTGATGCTTTATATGCAATGGCAAGGTATTCTGAAGAGAAGGAAGTAGTTGTTAGGTACTAAAGTGCTAAATTAAAAAAATATGTGGAAATTATCTATGAAATGATATAAAATAGGTTCAAGAAAGGCTTTAACGATATTTAAAATATTAAATATTCATATGGGTGATAAGCATGCTAAGGAGAGAAGAAGTTAGTTATGTAGAAAAGAAAATAGAAGAATATGGTATGCTAAACTACCACGTACTTGAGGGAATGGCAGATTGGGTTCGTGTTGTGGATAAAGAAGGAACTATTATATATGCAAATAAGACAATGAAGGAAGCTTTAGGATACAATATTGTAGGAATGAAATGCTATAAATCCCATGGTAAAACTATGCCTTGTAGTTTCTGTATTACTGATAGGAGTATAAGTACTGGTGAAATCGTACAGAAAGAAGAAAGAATTAACGGAAGATATTTTTCTGTAAAGTCTTCTCCTGTCACAAATTCAGAAGGCAAAGTATTTGCAGCTGTAGAGGTCTTTAGAGATGTAACAAGAGAACGAAAGCTAGAATTAGAGTTAATCGAAAAAAACAAGAAGATGAGTAAAGACCTTAGATTTGCTAAAAGAATTCAAGAAAGAATTCTACCAAATAGGGAGACACTGGATAATATCGCTATTGATTATATTTATAAGCCTTCTGAACTATTAAGTGGAGATATGTTTGATGTTTTTCATATTGATGAGGAAAATATAGGAATATATATATCAGATGTTTCAGGCCATGGTGTAGCTGCTGCTATGATGACTATGTTTATCAGGCAGACTATGAGAGCCATAAAGGATGATATAGTAAGTCCATCAGCTGCATTATCAGAATTATATAGAAGGTTTAGTACGTTGAATTTTGATGTTGATAAATATTTTACAATTTTCTATGGAGTATTTAATAAATCAACCTATGAGTTTAAATACGCCAATGCTGGGCACAATTGTATACCTATTAAGTATAACAATGATGGTAAGGAGATGCTTGAAGTAAAAGGATATCCTATGACTTTACTCTTTGATGAAATATTCTATAAAGAAGAGACTGTTACATTAAAGAAAGGAGATAACATATTATTTTATACTGATGGGATTACTGAGGCCAAGAATAGAGAAGGAAAAGAATTTGGTATAGAAAGTGTAATAAGAATCATAGATGACCATACAGAAAATATTTTAAATGATATAAATAACAATATTGTCATGCACAATTGGGGTGAGCAGCACGATGACTTTGCTGTGGTACTAATGGAAGTCATTAAATAATAGACTGAATAAGCCTTTGCTTATTCAGTCTATTCATATTATAATATATCAGGTGTAGGAATTGATTTCCAATAAGATGTTTGATATAATATTAACAAGGGAGGATGATACTTTGACCAACTTATTATTTAAAAAAGAAGGAAATATAGGAATTCTATCCATTAACAGACCAGATGCACTAAATGCATTAAATATGGTAGTATTAGAAGAACTAAATCAAGCTATAGATATGGTTAATAATGATGAAGATGTACATGTACTTATATTAACTGGTGAAGGTAGGGCCTTTGTAGCTGGCGCAGATATAGCAGAAATGAAAAACATGAATCCTATGGAAGCTAGAGCATTTGCTGAAAAAGGTATATCTGTATTTAGAAAGATAGAGCTTATGGAAAAGCCAGTAATAGCTGCTATAAATGGATTTGCCTTAGGTGGAGGCTGTGAGCTTTCTATGTGTTGCGATATTAGAATAGCATCTGAAAAGGCTAAGTTTGGACAGCCAGAGGTAGGACTTGGAATTACTCCAGGATTTGCGGGTACTCAAAGATTATCAAGACTTGTAGGAGTAGGTAGAGCAAAGGAACTTATTTTTACATGTGACATAATTGGTGCAGAAGAGGCTTATAGAATTGGTCTAGTAAATAAAGTAGTTGCACCAGAGGAATTAATTAATACTGCTATAGAAATGGCAAATAAGATTATATCTAAAGGACAAATAGCTGTAAGATATTCTAAAACAGCAATAAACAGAGGAATAGAAACAGATTTAGATACAGGGATGGCTATAGAGAAGGATTTATTTGGCTTATGCTTTGCAACAGAAGATCAAAAAGAAGGAATGGGAGCGTTTTTAGAAAAACGTACACCTAACTATAAATTAAAATAACTTGGAGGTGCCTTATGAAAAAAGTAGGTATATTAGGTAGAGGAACTATGGCTTGTGGCATAGTACAGATATTTGCGCAGAAGGATTATGAGGTAACTATGTGGGTTAGATCAATTGATGAGAACAATCCAAGAGGAAGCATCAAGTCCATAGAAAAAGGCTTAAATAGACTTGTAGAAAAAGAGAAGATCACAAAGGAATTTATGGACAACACATTAAATAATATTTCCATAACTACATCCTATGATGATCTAAAGGACTGTGATTTAGTTATTGAAGCTATATCTGAAGATATGGATCTTAAGAGAGAGATATTTGGAAAATTAGATGAGTTATGTAAAGAATCTGCAATTCTTGCTACAAACACATCTTCATTATCTATTACTGAGATTGCTAATTCAACTAATAGAGCAGATAAGGTTATTGGAATGCATTTCTTTAACCCAGTTCCAATGATGAAATTAGTTGAAGTTATAAAGGGTATTGCAACTTCAGAAGAAACTAAAAATACAATTATCGAACTATCAAAAAATCTTGGCAAAACTCCAGTAGAAGTAGAAGAGGCACCAGGATTTGTAGTAAATAGAATCTTAATTCCTATGATAAATGAAGCTGTAGGCATCCTTGCCGATGGAGTAGCTAGTGCAGCAGATATTGATGAAGCTATGAAATTAGGTGCAAACCATCCAATGGGACCTTTAGCTTTAGGAGACTTAGTAGGTCTTGATGTTTGTTTAGCTATAATGGATGTTTTATATGAAGAATTTGGTGACTCTAAATATAGGGCTCATCCTCTACTAAGAAAGATGGTTAGGGGCGGTTTATTAGGTAGAAAAACTAAAAAAGGTTTCTTTGAATATTAAGATAAAGATAAAAGTCTCCAGTGAAAACTGGAGGCTTTTATCTTTGTGAAAAAAGATTTAAAAAATATTATTATGGTTACAATATATTAGTAAGACTCTACATGAGAGAGGTGACCATACATGAAAACGTTTTCTAAGGTGTTTATTGTATCTTTTATATGTTTTCTGCTTGCAATATCTATAGGTTCTTATTCTTATATAAAGGAAAAGAATACAAAACTTCAGGGAAATATAAATACTCCTGTAGCAGAAAAGATAGATTTAGGTAAAACTATTATTAAAAAATTAGAAACGAAACCAAAAGAACCAGAGGTTTACTCTAGTTTAAAGGAAGCTATAGAAAAGAGTAATAGAATAAACTTTATGATACTGGGAATGGAAGATGTAAGAACAGATACTATTATATTTGCCTCCTTTTGTCCTGATACAAAGAAGGTCAGCCTAATGAATATACCTAGAGATACTTACATTCATAGAAAGGGTTATAACACAGCAGAACAAAGAAAAATTAATAGCATATATGGAGATCATGGAATAGCTGGAATAAAAAAAACAGTTTCCTATATATTAGATGATGTACCAATTCATCATTATATAATGTTAGACTATGAGGGCGTGGAAAGAATAGTAGATGCAATAGGTGGAGTAGAGGTAGATATACCTTTTCATATGAAATATAAAGACCCTACCAACAATCCTCCGTTAAATATAGATATACCTCCTGGTAGACAATTGTTAAAGGGAAAAAAATCTATTGAATTTCTAAGATATAGAAAGGGAAATAATAACAAAGGTGGATATATAGATGGAGATTTAGGTAGAATAAATGCCCAACACAGATTTATTAAATCTTTTATAAGCAAATCATCAGATAATATGTTAACGGTTATTACAAAGGGCTTTAGCCATGTTAAAACAGATCTAAATTTAATAGATACATTATCCTATGGTAGAAAGGCTATTGGAATTAATAATGATGATTTTGAAGTCATGACCTTACCTGGTGATGCGGAGTTTAGAAAGATAAATAAAAAAGTATTATCTTACTTTATTTACAATAAAAAAGAAACTACAAAATTACTTCAAAAAATATATAATGTAGACCCGAACCGTTGATTTATGGTAAGGGTCTTTTTTATATACATGAATCTATCTGGTATGTAATTTGTTATATTAAAAGGTTCGGGAATTGTGAATTTTTAATTGTGAATTGTGAATGAAAACATTTAAAACAATAAAAAAAGATTCTTCTGTAGGCCAGAATGACCAATGGAAGAATCTTTTAATTCAAAATTCAACATTCACAATTCACAATTAGCCGCAGGCTACACTGCTGCCTTCTCTTTATTATTTCCTATTATTGAATCTCCTATAAGATATACATTTCCAGCACCCATAGTAAGGATAATGTCATTCTCCTTAACATTATCTAATAAATAACTTTCTACTTCATCAAATGTGCCAAGATAAATAGCATCTGAACCTTTATCCACAATAGCACTTGCTAAGTCCTTTGAATGAATGAGTCCATTATCATTCTCTCTAGCTGCATAGATATCTGTAATTATAATCTTATCTGCATCAGTAAATGATTCTGCAAAGCTATTTAATAATAGTTTCGTTCTAGTATAGGTATGAGGTTGAAACACGCAATAAATATTACCACTGGTAGATTTCTTTAGTGCATTTAAAGATGCCTTAATTTCAGTTGGATGGTGAGCATAATCATCCATTACTTTTATACCATTATAGTAGCCTTTTACTTCAAGTCTCCTATGGACTCCAGTATAAAGGGAAATGTTTTTCTGAATGTCTTCCATAGGTATACCATATAGATGTGCTGCTGCAATACTACCTAAGGAATTATATACATTATGAATTCCCATTACATTTAATTTGATTGGATATATCCCATGACCTTTAATTTTTAGAGTATAGGAAGAATAGCCTTCCTTTGAAAAGGTAATATTCTCTGCTGTATAATCAGCATCTTCATCAATTCCAAAGGTAATTATATTTGCTTTTGTATTATCGATTATTTTTTTAGAGCTTACATCATCTATGTTAATCAATAAATAGCTATCTTGACTTAAGTTTCTACCGTATTGTACAAAAGTATCTAAAATATGGTCCATATTTTTAAAATAGTCTAAATGATCTGCATCAACATTTAAGATAATTGCCATTGTTGGAAAATACTTTAATATATTTCCTTTATACTCACAAGCCTCAGTTAGGATATATTCTTTAGATCCTAATTTAACATTTCCTCCTATTTCGTCTAGCTGTCCTCCTAAAAGAATGGTGGGGTTCAATGTTGAACGATTTAGGATGGTAGATAACATACTGGTTGTTGTTGTTTTGCCATGGGTACCAGACACTGCAATAGAATTTTTATAGTTTTTCATTAAGGCACCTAAAAAAGTTGCTCTATCTATTACAGGTACACCAAGGGAATATGCTCCCTTAAGCTCCTCATTATCCTTTGATATAGCATCTGTATATACTATTAAATCGGCACCATTTACATTGCTTTCCCTATGGTCTATGTAAATTTGAGCCCCTAAATTCTTTAATTTTTCAACTATTGAACTATCCTTAGCATCTGAACCAGTTACAATATATCCTTCGGATAATAAAATTTCAGCCAAGCCACTCATAGATATACCACCAATTCCAATAAAGTGAACTCTAGGATATTTATTATCAGTTATGCAAAAATCGAACATAAGCTTTCCTCCTATAATAAAAAATTACTTGCTATATTTATTATTACCATCTTATATATTAATATTATTTTATTCTACTATAATAAAATTGTCACTGATAGATTATATCATAATGGGGAAAAAATTAAAGATAAATTTTGGGATTATGTAAAGTTTATGACAAATATATAGAAAAAGGTAAAAAAAATAAAAAAAATTTTAAAAAAAGAAGGATTTTTGAAACTTTTATAGAATATAAAGAATATTCAATAGTTTTTATTTTTTTAGTTTTTGCGACTTAAATAAAGGGGGCTAAAAGTAATGAAGATTACAGACGTAAGATTAAGAAAAATCGCAGAAGAGGGAAAGATGAAGGCAATAGTATCAGTTACTTTCGATGAGGAATTTGTAGTCCATGATATCAAGATAATTGAAGGTCAAAATGGACTATTTGTTGCTATGCCAAGTAGAAAAATGGCCGATGGTGAGTTTAGAGATATAGCTCATCCTATAAATGCGGAGACTAGGCAAAAAATTCAAGAAGCTATTTTTAGAGAATATGAAAAGAGCTTAGCTACAGAATAAAAAGGAGCCAATCGGCTCTTTTTTTGTTCATATAAATGAAAATATATAAATTTTATAGATTTAGGTGTAGACTTATCGTATAAATGGGTTAAAATATTATTTGATAGATAATTTAAATCGAGGTGTAAAAAAATGAATATTTCTGTTATATTAGCAGCAGGTGAAGGTACGAGAATGAAATCAAAGCTTTCTAAGGTATTACATAAGGTTTGTGGAAAACCCATATTAGAATATGTGATAAAGGCTAGTGAAGGTGCAGGAACAGAAAAAAATATAGTTATTGTAGGCCATGGCGGAGAGATGGTTAAGGAATATTTCAAAGAGGAGCCTATAATATTTAAAGATCAACCTATCGGTGAAGATGTTCCATATGGTACTGGGTTTGCTGTAATGCAGGCAGTAGAACATATAGAAGATGATAGTACAGTAGTTATTCTTTATGGTGATACACCTCTTATTACAGAGTCTACTATAAATAAGTTGATGAATTATCATAATGAAAATGAATTTCAAGGAACTGTACTTACAGCCATTTTAGATAATCCTACTGGATATGGCAGGATTATAAGAGAAGATACTGGCGAAATATTAAAGATTGTAGAAGAGAAAGACGCTTCACAAGATGAAAAGAAAATAAAAGAAATTAACTCTGGTATATATTGCTTTAAAGGAAAGCTGCTTAAATATGCCTTAGGTAAGATTAATAACAATAATGCTCAAAATGAATATTATGTTACGGACGTTATAGGTATACTAAAGGAAGAAGGCCATAAGGTTGGAGCTTATATCATTGAAGATGCTAATGAGATACATGGTGTCAACTCTAGAGTTCAATTAGCGTTTAGTGAAGACATAATGAGAAAAAGAATCAATACCCACCATATGATAAACGGTGTTACTATAATAAATCCAGATAATACTTATATTGAAGATGGAGTTAGAATAGGTAGAGATACAGTTATTTATCCTGGCGTGAGTTTAGAAGGAAGTACTGAAATAGGAGAAGATTGTATTATTAGAAACAACTCTAGGATTGTTAATAGTATAATTCATAATGGAGTCAGTGTTGAGTCTTCAACCATAGAAGATAGTATTGTGGGAGAAAATACTCATATAGGACCTTATGCACATCTCAGACCTAATAGCCGTCTTGGAAAAAATATTAAAATTGGAAATTTTGTTGAAGTAAAGAATGCAACTCTTAAAGATAATACTAAAGCTAGCCATTTGTCCTATATAGGGGATGCTGATGTTGGGTATAATGTAAATATAGGATGCGGTGTTGTTTTTGTAAATTATAATGGAAAAGAGAAGTTTAGGACTAATGTAGGAGATAATGCTTTTATTGGCAGCAACTCTAATTTAGTTGCTCCAGTTAATGTAGACTCATGGGGATATGTAGCAGCAGGATCTACCATAACTAAAGAAGTAAAAGAAGGTACGTTATCAATTGCTAGGGCACCCCAAGTAAATAAAGAAGGCTGGGTAGAAAGAAAAGGTTACAAAAAATAATAAATAATAAATAAACTT
This sequence comes from Bacillota bacterium, assembly GCA_023388495.1. Taxonomy (GTDB): domain Bacteria; phylum Bacillota; class Clostridia; order Tissierellales; family Tissierellaceae; genus Tissierella. The sequence goes on from JAEWGC010000047.1 coordinate 16,715, forward strand.
AGGAGGAATATTTTAAAATGAATTTATGTATGGGCGGAATCAAGGTTTTTTCAGGTAATGCAAATAGGGAGTTGGCAGAAAAGATCTGTAAAGAACTAGGCATGCCACTTGGAACATGTGATGTAAGTCAATTTAGTGATGGAGAGATAAATGTAAATATTAGCGAAACTGTTAGAGGTATAGATGTTTTTATAGTGCAACCAACAAACTCTCCTGTAAATGATAATCTAATGGAAACTTTAATACTTATAGATGCAGTAAAAAGAGCATCTGCAGGCAGAGTTAATGCTGTAGTGCCATACTATGGTTATGCTAGACAGGATAGAAAGACTAAGGCAAGAGAGCCAATAACAGCTAAATTAGTAGCAAATCTATTTACTACAGCTGGTGCAGATAGGGTAATAACTATGGATTTACATGCTGCTCAAATTCAAGGATATTTTGATATACCAGTTGACCATCTTTCAGGTGTACCTATATTAGCAGAGTACTTTAAGGATATCGTAGATGAAGAAACAGTCGTAGTATCTCCTGATTTAGGTGGAGTAACTAGAGCTAGATCCTTTGCAAATCTATTAGATCTTCCAATAGCAATTATAGAGAAAAGAAGACCTAAAGCAAATGTTTCGGAGGTTATGAATGTTATAGGAGATATAAATGGCAAAAATGTAATATTAATTGATGATATAATAGATACAGCAGGAACAATAGCTAAGGCAGCAAGTGTATTAAAAAACTTTGGAGCTAAAAAGGTATATGGCTGTGCTACTCATGGAGTATTATCAGGTCCAGCTATAGAAAGAATAAGAGATTCAGAATTAGAAAGATTTGTTATTACAGATACAATACCTCTTCCAGAAGAAAAGAAAATTGATAAAATAGAAATAGTATCTGTTGCACCTTTATTTGCTGAAGCCATAAGAAGAATTCATGACAATGAGTCTGTAAGCAAATTATTTGAATAGAAATAACAGGAGATGATTTTTTGTTTGTTGTAGTAGGATTAGGAAATCCTGGTAAGGAATATGCTGGTACAAGGCATAATGTGGGATTTGACGCAATAGATTTACTAGCAGAAAGAAATAATATTAAAATAAATAAGATAAAATTTAAATCTGTTTATGGTGAGGGAACTATTGGGAATGAAAAGGTTCTTCTAGTAAAACCGCAGACCTATATGAATAATAGCGGGATTACTGTAAGAGATATATCTAATTTTTATAAGGTTCCACCAGAAAATATTATAGTCATTGTTGATGATATTGATATCCCTTTTGCATCTGTCAGGATAAAAAGAAAAGGAAGCGCTGGGTCCCATAATGGATTAAAATCTATAATATACTTACTTCAAAGAGATGATTTTCCTAGGGTAAAAATAGGTATTGGGAAAAAACATGAAAATCAAGATTTAGCCAACTTTGTTTTAAGCAGATTTCCAAAAGAAGAAAGAACCATTATAGAAGAATCTATTTTAACTGGAGCCGAGTCAGTAGAAGCAATTATAAAATATGGAATAGAAGAAGCAATGAATGAATTCAATACTAAAGGAAGTAGGGCCCAGGATTAAACCTGGGCTATGGTCTTTTCCGAAGGAGTGAAGGTATGCTAAATTTTTTAGTAGATCCGCTAAACAACTTAGACGCTTATAATAAATTAAAGATAGATATAGAAAAAGGAAATAGTCCTATAGCGACTTTCGGCATCATCGATGAAAGTATAGGACATATTCTTTATGCTCTAAAGGAGCATACTAAAAGACAAATGCTCATAATAACCTACAACGATATAAGAAGTAGAAGAATTTATGAGGATATAAGGAATTTAGGAAACGAAAACGTATTTTTACTTCCAAAAAGAGAATTAGTTTTTTATGAAGTAGATGCCTTTAGCTACGAGAATATCAATAAAAGACTAGGAATTGTATCTAGACTTATAGAAGGTGAAGATATGCTAGTCATAACTTCTATAGAGGCTATACTTCATAAACTTATGTCTAAAGAAATTTTCAAATCCTATTCAGGTGAGATGACAGTAGGGGAAGAGATAAATTTAGATAATTTAATCCAACTACTAATAGAGGGTGGATATGAGAGAGTAAATATGGTAGAGGGTATAGGTCAGTTTAGCATAAGGGGAGGAATTATAGACTTCTTTCCACCATATAGTCTAAACCCTGTTAGAATTGAATTATTTGACGAGGAGATTGACTCTATACGAACCTTTGATATTACTAATCAAAGGTCTATGGAAACACTTGAACATACGAAAGTGTTTCCAGTAAAGGAAATTTTAATATTAGACGAGTATAGGGAGCCCATAATGAAAAAGTTAGATAAGGATTTAACTAAATCCCTATCTAAGTCAAAAGTCAGCACAATAGAGAAAGAAAACTTAGAAAATAAGTTTAATAAATATAAGGAACATTTATCTGAAAAATTATTTATATCTAACAGGGATATGATAGTTCCATATATAGATGATAAAGATTTATCATCTATAGTAGATTATTTTAAAGATGATGCCGTAATTTATATAGATGAACCTAAGAGGATAGAAGAAAGTGTAAAAAATATAAGAGATGACTTTAACTTAAAGTTTACGGACCTTTATGAAGTTGGAGAGGTTCTATCTTCACATGTCAATATTCTTTATAACTATGATGATTTGTTAGAGGGAATACAGGCAAGGATATGTGTTACAAACAGTGCATTACTTAGCAGTGATAACAATTTTATGCCTAAATCTATACATAACTTTTCTGTAAAGGGAATGCATTCTTATCATAATAAAATGGATATCTTAAAGGAAGATATTAATCACTTTAAATATAGAGGCTACAAGATTATCATATTATCCGGAACAGAGGAGAGAGGTAGAAGGCTTCATAAAACATTATTAGATATGGATGTAGAATCTAATTTTATAATAGATAAGGATACTGAAATTAAGTCTTCTCAAGTATTTATTACACCTGGTAGCATTCAAGGAGGCTTCGAATATCCTAATTTAAAACTTATTGTAATAAGTGATAAAGAAATATTTGGCGCTGGAAAGAAGAAGGGGACGAAATTTAAGAAAAAGGATCCTACAAAAGCTATTAGTTTTTCTGATTTAAATGTAGGTGATTATGTAGTACATGAAAACCATGGAATAGGTAGATATGAGGGTGTAGAACAACTAAATATACAAGGTATAAAGAAGGATTACCTTACTATAAGATATAAGGGCGAGGATAAACTATATGTACCTATAGATCAAATGCATTTGATTCAGAAGTATATTGGTTCGGAGAGTATAAAGCCAAAGATAAACAAGCTTTCTAGTGCAGAATGGGCTAGAACAAAAGAAAAGGCTAAGAAGGCCGTAGAAGATATGGCCCATGATTTGCTAGAGCTATATGCCAAGAGAGAAAGTTACAAGGGGTTTGCATTCTCTAGGGATGGAGAATGGCAACGTCAATTTGAAGATTTATTCCCTTATGAAGAAACAGAGGGCCAATATAGAAGTATTGTTGAAATCAAGAAAGACATGGAAAGAGAAAAGCCTATGGATAGGCTCCTTTGTGGTGATGTAGGCTATGGTAAAACAGAAGTGGCTTTGAGGGCTGCATTTAAGGCAGTTATGGATGGAAAACAAGTCGCATTTTTAGTACCTACGACTATTCTTGCTCAGCAACATTATAATACTATAATGGAGAGATTTGCCAATTTCCCTGTAAAGATTGCAACCCTTAGTAGGTTTAGGACTAAAGCAGAACAAAAACTCGCAATTGATAATATTAGAACAGGCGTTGTAGATATTGTAGTAGGTACCCATAGATTGTTATCTAAAGATGTCTCCTTTAGCGACTTAGGCCTCTTAATTATAGACGAGGAACAACGCTTTGGTGTAAAGCATAAGGAAGCACTTAAAAAATTTAAGGAAACAGTAGATGTACTTACACTTACGGCTACTCCTATACCTAGGACACTACATATGTCCTTATCAGGCATTAGAGATATGTCTGTTATTGAGGATCCCCCAGAGGAAAGATATCCTGTACAAACCTATGTAGTTGAATTTAATGAACAAATGATTAGAGATGCAATAATAAAGGAAATTGCTCGTGGAGGTCAAGCTTACTTTGTATATAATAGGGTTGAAACCATAGATAAGATAGCCTCTATGCTTAGAAAGCTAGTACCAGAGGCGAGATTTGGTATAGGTCATGGTCAAATGTCAGAGAGAGAACTAGAAAAGGTAATGGTAGGTTTTTTAGAGAAGGAAATAGATGTATTAGTATGTACTACTATTATTGAAACTGGTTTAGATATTCCAAATGTTAATACTATAATAATCCATGATGCTGATAAAATGGGACTATCTCAACTATATCAGCTTAGGGGAAGGGTAGGAAGATCTAATAGAATTGCTTATGGTTATTTTACCTATGAAAAGAACAAGGTCTTATCAGAAGTTGCCGAGAAAAGACTTAGAGCCATCAAGGAATTTACAGAATTTGGTTCAGGATTTAAAATTGCCATGAGAGACTTAGAAATAAGAGGGGCTGGTAATCTTCTTGGATTAGAGCAACATGGTCATATTGAGGCTATAGGGTATGATTTGTATGTTAAGTTTTTAAGTGAGGCAATTAGAAGGTTAAAGGGAGAAAAGCTTGAAGAACATATAGATACTACAGTCGACATAAAAGTTGACGGGTATATTAAGTCTAGATATATTGAAGATGAAGAACAAAAAATAGAGGTATATAAAAAGATTGCTTCAATTTCTAATATGGATGAATATAGTGAATTACTAGATGAGTTAATAGATAGATTTGGAGACCTTCCTAAGGAAGTAGAAAATCTAATGGATATCTCTTATGTTAGATATTTAGGTAGTAAAAATAATATTAAAAGCATTACTCAATCAAATAAAGATATTATTTTGGAATTTGGTTCTACTGATAACCTTTCATTAGAGTTGTTACATTTCTTATCTACGGAATATGGAAGAAGATTATCATTTGATTTATCTACAGACCCCTCTTTTAAGTTTAGAGTGAAGGATAATATCTTAAATGAATTAAAAACCTTGGTTGAAAAAATAAATGGTTTTAATCATGGACAAAATAATATATAATATATAGGGATTAGTAAATAGATAAGAGAGGATGTTATAATTGAATAAGATAAAATTTAAAAGATTTACAATAGTAGGATTAATATTAGCACTTGTTTTATCTGTAAGTGGATGTAAAAAGGAAGAAGCTTTTGTGGCGAAGGTAAATGGTGAAGGAATTACACAACAAGAATTTGATAGTGATTTCCAAGTATATAAGAAAATTTACGAGCAACAACTTGGAGAAAATGCTATGTCCCAAGCTGGAGAAGATGGTAAAACTTTAGAAGAATCTCTTAAAGAAGATATAGTTGAAAAACTAATAATGGAAAAAATTGTGGCACAAGAAGCAAAAAAGATGGATATCAATGTTACTTCTGAAGAAATCCAAGAACAAATGGGACAGTATATCGCTGCTATGGGTGGACAAGAAAAATTTGATGAGTTTTTAAAATCTAATGAAATATCAAAAGAATTCTTTGAAGAAAATTTAAAAAAAGAATTATTATTTAATAAACATAGAGAAGCTTTTATGAATAATACTACAATAGATGAAAAAGAAGCAAAAGATTACTTTGAAGCTAATAAAGATGATTTAATAGTAGTAAGAGCAAGTCATATTTTAGTTAAGACTGAAGAAGAAGGAAAAGAAGTACTAAAAAGACTTAATGGTGGGGAAGAATTTTCCAAACTAGCTTTAGAATTATCTATTGATAAGGCATCTGCAGAGCAAGGTGGAGACCTAGGATATTTTGGTAAGAGAAGTATGATTGCTGAATTCCAAGATGCAGCCTTTGCTTTAAATGTAGGGGAAACAAGTGGTTTAGTTAAGACAGAAGTGGGCTATCATATTATCAGAGTTGAAGACAGAAAAGATACCTATGAATCATTAAAAGATGATATGACTTCAATATTAAAAGAAAATAAATATCTAGAAAAAATTCAAGAACTGAGAGAAAGCGCTAAGGTTAAAGTTTTTTTAGATAATAAAGCTAAAACTAAATAGATTTTAAAAGTGAGTAAATTGCGACAGTAGATAGTTTTCTGTCGCAATATTATTTTTAAGTTAATTAATGTAAATACATTAACCTAATCTTGCAAAGATGTATAAAATTTTCCTTTTAGTTAAATAATAATCTCACTACACAATTATTGTTGAGGAGGTTAATAATGAAAGCTACAGGAATTGTTAGAAGAATAGATGAATTAGGTAGAGTTGTAATTCCAAAAGAAATAAGAAGAACGTTAAGAATTAGAGAAGGTGATCCTTTAGAAATATTTACTGATAGGGAAGGTCAAGTAATACTTAAAAAATATTCTCCTATTGGGGAATTAACGGAGTTTGCACAAGAGTATTGCGATTCTCTTCATGAAAGTACAAATCATACTGCTATGATATCGGATAGAGATTTTATAATAGCTATATCTGGAGGATCTAAAAGAGAATATTTAGAGAAAAGAATTAGTCCAGAGCTGGAGAAATTAACGGAAAATAGGAGTACTTATTCAACTAATGGTGATAATAAGCCTATGAAGATAACATATGAGGACCCTAATACAGATAAGTACACAGCACAGGTCATTGCACCTATAATTATGCAAGGAGATCCTATAGGTTCTGTAATACTAGTATCAAAAGAATCAAATGCAGTTATGGGTGATTTAGAAATAAAACTAACAGAAACGGCAGCAGGATTCCTATCTAAGCAAATGGAAAGTTAATAAGCCTACCCTTAAGGGTAGGTTTTATCATTTTTGTATTATTTTGTATGTTTAAGTGATATAATATAAAAGATTATGTTTTAGGGGGAAAATAAATGACTAAGAAGAATAACTTTCTAAGAGGAGCAGCTATTTTAGGCATAGCAGGAGTAATCGTAAAGATTCTCGGAGCAATATATAGGCTACCTCTATCTAATATAATAAAATCTGAAGGTATGGGATATTACCAAACGGCCTATCCTTTATACAACTTGCTACTTACCATATCTACTGCAGGTTTTCCTATAGCAATAGCAAAACTAGTATCAGAGAAAAGAGCTTTGGGAGACTTTAAGGGAGCACACAAGGTTTTTAAGGTTGCGCTTACAGGACTTTTTATAGGAGGGCTACTTACGTCTTTATTTGTGTATTTTACAGCAGATAATATAGTAGAAAGATTAGGAAATAGCAATGCTTATTATGCCTTAATTGCATTGATACCAGCATTGTTTTTCGTACCTATTATGTCTGCCTTTAGAGGATTTTTTCAGGGTCATCAATTAATGACACCAACAGCTTTATCTCAAATAGCAGAACAATTTATTCGAGTTGCTTCAGGTCTACTTCTTACCTCTCTCTTGTTAAATAGAGGAATACCTGTTGCAGCTGGGGGAGCATCCCTTGGTGGCTCCATAGGAGCTATTGCAGGAACAATTACGGTTATATTTATCTATTTCTATAGAAGAAAAGAAACTATAAAAGAAATAAGGAATACTACGTATATAGGGGAATATGAAGTTGGTAGTATTATAAAAGATCTTCTTATAATAGCTATTCCAATAACATTGGGTTCTTCTATTGTACCTATAATGGACACAATAGATGTTGCCATTGTATTAAAAAGACTTCAACTTATAGGATATACTGAGAAACTGGCAAATGATTTATATGGAAACTTAAAGGGTATGGCACAAACATTAATCAATTTACCTCAAGTATTTTCTGTAGCCATATCAATGAGTTTAGTACCTGCTATATCTGATGCAAGTGCTAGGATGAAAAAACAAGAAATGGGTTCCATTATCTCCTCGGGAATTAGGATTGCTTTATTAATTGGATTACCCTGTGCATTTGGATTATTTGTACTTTCCAGACCTATAATTGAATTATTATATTATAAAAATGAAATGGATACTATAATTAATGTTAGTAATTCCTTAACTATTTTATCTTTTAGTGTAATATTTTTAACTATGGTTCAAATCTTTTCTGCTATATTACAGGGCTTAGGTAAGCAAGGAATACCAGCCATAAACTTACTTATTGGAGCTGTAGTTAAAGTAATACTTTCATATACATTAACAGTTATACCTAATATAAATATCTATGGTGCAGCTATTTCTACAGTTGCAGCCTATGGAATAGCAGCTATTTTGGATTTGATTAGTGTAATAAGATATACTAAGATAAAGTTAAATTTTAAGGATGTATTTATTAAACCCTTTATATCGTCTCTAGGAATGGCTATAATAGCTTTTGTTTCATATATATTTATAATGGATATAGTAGGTGGAAAGCTGGCAACTATAGTATCTATATTAATAGGTGGAGTAGCCTATATTATACTTTTAGTTATAACAGGCTCTATTACAGGAGAGGACTTGAGTTTATTGCCTAAGGGTGATAAAATAGGGAAAAAATTAGATAAATTTAAGTTAATTAAATAGTTAATGTATATACAAAGGAGAAGAGTTATGGGTAAGATATATGTAATAGGATTGGGACCAGGGAGTATAGACGCACTTACTTTAGGAGCAGTAGATAGGATAAATTCGGGAGATAAGAATTTCTTAAGAACAGAGAAACATCCAACTGTTAAATATTTTGTAGATAAAGGGATTTCCTACAAATCCTATGATTTTTTATATGATAGGGAAGAAAATTTCAAAGAAGTTTATGAAAAAATTGCAGATGATTTAATTGAAGAATCAAAGGAAAATGAATGTATAAATTACTTTGTCCCTGGGCATCCTTTAGTTGCTGAGAGGACTGTAGAGATTTTAATAGAGAGAGAAATAGATATAGAAATAATATCTGGTATGAGTTTTATTGAACCTATGATTGAATTAGTAGGTAGAGATCCAATAAATGGTCTTAAATTAGTAGATGGAGCAGAATTTGAAGATACAATGGTAGATATTAATTCAGATATAATAATTACACAGGTATATAATAATAGGATATTATCTGAAGTTAAGATTATACTATCTGAGATTTATGGTGATGATTATAATGTGTATTTAATTCACAGTGCTGGGATAAAGGAAAATGAAGAAAAACACATTATACCTGTTTATAAATTAGATAGAACAGAGGGAGTTGGACCATTAACTAGTATATTCGTCCCAAAAATGGGTAAGAAAGAGAAGAAAGTATTTGATTTCAACGATTTATTGGGTATAATGAGATTATTAAGGTCTGAAAATGGTTGCCCTTGGGATATGGAGCAAACTCATGAATCTATACGTCAGTCAGTAATTGAAGAAGCCTATGAAGTAGTTGATGCAATTGATAAAAATGATATTGATGGACTTATTGAAGAATTGGGAGATTTACTACTCCAGATTATATTTCATTGTCAAATCGCCTTTGAAGAAGGGGAGTTTAACCTATATGATATAACATCATCTTTGGGAAATAAATTAATTTACAGGCATCCACATGTTTTTTCCAAAAAAAGTGTGGAAAACTCTGACGAAGTAGTATATAATTGGAATATGCTAAAATATGCGAAAAGAGATATCCATAGTTTTACAGATAAATTAAAAGACATACCAAAGTTACCAGCTCTTATGACTAGCTTTAAAATTCAAGAAAAGGCAGCAGAAATTGGATTTGATTGGGACAGTATAGAAGGACCTTTAAATAAAGTAGTAGAAGAGTATCAAGAGGTATTAGATGCTATGGACAAATTTGGAGGTGGTGACGAGAAAACAGAAGCAGAAGTAGGAGATTTACTTTTTGCTATAGTTAATCTTTCAAGGTTTTTGAAGATAAATCCAGAAATAGCTCTAAATAGAACCATAAATAAGTTTATTCAAAGATTTGAATTTATGGAAAAAAGATCAGAGGAAATTGGAAAAAGGTTGGAAGAAATGACTTTAGATGAAATGGATGACCTATGGAATCAGGCAAAAATACATAAAATCCATTAAAATGCTAACAATTATATAATAAAAGCAGGATTTTTAATATTTATATAGAATTATTATTAAACAATAAAAACCATGAGGAGGAAATTAATATGAACAAAGCTGAATTAGTAGCAAGCATAGCAGAGAAAAGTAACTTAACAAAGAAAGACGCAGAGAGTGCATTAAATGCATTTATGAAGACTGTAGAAGAAACCTTATCAAATGGAGAAAAAGTACAACTTGTAGGTTTCGGTACTTTTGAAGTAAGAGAAAGAAAAGCTAGAGAAGGTAGAAATCCTAGAAACCCAGAAGAAGTTATTAAAATAGCAGCTTCAAAAGCTCCAGTGTTTAAAGCAGGAAAGGCTTTAAAAGAAATAGTGAACAAATAATAAAATCAGGTCTTTGACCTGGTTTTTTTGTAGGGAGGAATATATGAGAATTGATAAGTATTTAAAGAATGCTAGAATAATAAAGAGAAGGACCATAGCTAAAGAAGCATGTGAGCAAGGAAGAGTATTTATAAATGAAAGACAAGCTAAACCAGGGGATGAAGTTAAAGTAGGAGATACGATTAAGATTAACTTTGGAAACGAACCATTAAAAATAGAAGTATTAGATATATCAGATAATGTAAGAAAAGACTATGCAATAGAGTTATATAAAAAAGTCTTCTAATAAACATTTCAAGGAAGACTTTTTTGGCTTTGCATAAGCGAATTGCACCAAATCAAAGATTTCGGCAATCTGCTTAAAACCCATTGACGTAAAGTTCTAAAATTGAAAAGATAAAATGTCGAACTTTACTATTCGTTATAAAAAGATTCAATAAAGACTTTGTAATAAAAGTCTTTTTTTTTTCATAAATATTAATACTTGAAGAATTAGGAGGGATGATAATGACTGAAAATAAAATAAGATTTAGGAATCAAAATATAGTACTTGAAGATAGAGAAAAAATGACAATAACGGGAGTGGAGCAAGTAGAAAGCTATAATGATAATACAATTATCTTGACAACAGTAAAAGGTGGAATAACTATAAAGGGTGAAGGGTTAAACATTTCAAAACTAAATTTAGATGAGGGTAGTGTGAAGATAGATGGAAAAATTAATGGAGTGAACTATATGACAAAAGAAGCTGCCCCCAAAAATATAATAGGCAAAATATTTAAATAAATATTAAGGAGAAAGGTATGGATACTTCGTTAATGTTGGAATTGCATATTTTCTTTACAGCTATTTATGGGGGATTAATAGCTGGATTTATTTATGACATATATAAGGCAATAAGATATCTTTTTAAACCTAGAAAATTTATGACTTATCTAGGAGATTTTCTATTTTGGACAATTATTACATCAATATTCTTTTATATTCTCATAAAGAATAATTGGGGAGAAATAAGAGGATATATTATATTTGGGTTCTTACTAGGCATCCTCATATATCATAAACTATTTAGTAAGTTTATTTATCCAATTTGTATAAAAAGTGGAAGAGTTATAGGAAATGCTATAAACGGTGCTATATCTATAATATTATATCCTTTTAAATTTTTAAAAAACAAATCATCGCCAACACTAAAAAAAGTAAGGAAAATTCCGATAGAAATTATAAGACAAACAAAAAAATTTAAAAGAATAATTTCTACAAAAAAATAAAGGATTTTTTAAAGTTTTGTAGAATAATATATACAGGTGGTGAGACTATGAAAAAGAAGCGAAAGAAAAGGAAATTCAAACTAATCCATATGGTGATTTTATTCATATTTTTATATGTAGGACTTATATTTTGGAATCAGAGGAATTTAATGAAAAATTTAGAGGCTAGAAGACAAGAGGTTTTAGGAGAGGTTCAAACTCTAGAAAAAGAAATAGAAGAATTGAATAAGGAAATAGAGAATAGCGGAACCTTGCAATTTGTGGAAAAGGTAGCAAGGGACGATTTAGGAATGGTAAAGCCAAGAGAGATAATTTATATAGATAAGGGCAAGAAGAAAAATCCTTTCTTAGGTCTTATAAAGAAACAGAACTAATTGACATTAAAAGATTTCTAATATATACTAAACTAAGAAAATTATTTTTAAGGAGGAATCATTAATTTATGCCGGTATCCGTAGGAGAAGTAGTTGATGGCACTGTTACAGGTATAACAAACTTTGGAGCCTTTATTCAACTGCCAGAGGGGAAAAGTGGACTTGTTCATATTTCAGAGATATCACATGATTATGTGGAGAAAGTAAGTGATCATCTAAAAAAAGATCAAAAAGTTAAGGTTAAGGTTCTATCAATTTCAAACGAGGGTAAAATTAGTCTTTCTATAAGACAAGCAAAGCCTAAAACTACAAAGCCAGTTGAAATTGAATGGAATAAGCCAGATGATAAACAAAAGTTTATGTCTTTTGAAGACAAGATTAGTAAGTTCTTAAAGGATAGTAGTGAGAAACAGGAGCAACTAAAGACAAGAGATAGTGGTAGAAGAAGTGGAGTAAAACAAAAGAAAACAAGTGGGTCAGATTTTTAAAACCGGTTTTAACCGGTTTTTAATTTTTTGCCTTTTATTACAAAAAAACTACAAAATTATACATTTAATATAAAATATAATACTTATGGTTAAGAATATTGGAAAACCAAGGGTTTAGAGTTAAGGTAAAGAATATTAAGATTTCCTCATGGAAACTTAAAGTTATAGGAAATACCAATGATTTATGTCTGAAATTTCTTTAGACTTTATACATTGATTTGACAAATTATTATGGCTTCTTTTGTTAGTATTTAACTAAATACAAATAACGGGAGTGATAATTATGATGAGGACGGATTCTTTAATTACCAAAAGGACTTGGTATGATTTAGGGCTTAGAGTGGAGAAAGGTATAATTATAACTATAATCATGGGGTTTTTTCTAGCAAGAGCAAATATACTTAATAAGTTTACACCTTTTGGAGTTGCATTTTTGTCTGCTTATATAATAATGAAAAATTTAAATATGCATTTATTACTATCAGTAATTATTGGAACTTTGATGATGCAGGGAACAAAAGGGACAAGCTATATATTTGCATACCTATTAATTTATATTTTCTTTGCCTTTTTCAAAGAGGAAAGATCCTATTCATTATTAAAGGCATCTATAGTTGCTGCTACAATATTTACTAGTTGTAGAGTTTTAGGAGTTTTATTAGGTAGAACAATTTTTATATATGATCTATTTATGGTATTATTTGAAGGAATTATTGTTTTTACTATGACTTATATATTTTCCTTTAGTTTACCTATAGAAAAGAGCAGTGGATCAATATTAAACAATGAGAAAATGATTTGTTCATTTATTACTTTGGCCTTAGCCTTGGCAGGAATTAAGGGTATAGCAATACTTGGAGTCGGGATTAAAAATTTAGTTAGTATAGCAATAATATTATATTTATCTTATAGCTATGGAGCGTTTTTTGGAGGAACTACGGGAATGATTTTAGGCATGGTGGCCTATATATCTCAGCCAGAGATGCCTTTTATTATAGGTATATTTGGTATAGCAGGGCTACTTGCTGGTATATTTAAGGATTTAGGAAAATTTGGTTCAGCATTAGGATTTGTATTGGGAAATGGAATTATTTCTTTTTATATAAATGGTTTAGGAACAAGTTTTCTTAATACAAAGGAAATACTAATGGCTACACTATTATTTTTAATATCTGCAAACAACATGAATGAAAAAATATCTAAAATATTTACAATGGATTTAGAAGGAAGAAAGGATTACACCCAAAGAAAAGATGAGATTGTAGTAAAGAAGTTGAATAGGATGGTTGAACTATTTAACAATTTAAGCAATACATTTAAAGAGTCAGCAGAAGAAGGAGCATCCCATTCTATGGGTGAAATATATAGTATGGTAGATGGTGTAGCAAATAGCGTATGTACTAGCTGCGCTAAATATGAATCTTGTTGGGAGAGAAATTATTATAGTACTTACCAAAACTTTTTCAACCTCGTAGGAGTAGTGGAATCTAAAGGTACAAATAGTGATGTAGCTAATCTTGAAGCAAGAAAGTTCTGTATTAGGCATGGGGATATAATAGAAATACTTGATAGAGCTATTGAAAGACTTAAATTAAATCATAGTTGGGAATTGAAGTTAAAAGAAAATAGACTTTTGTTATCAGAGCAGCTTGATGGAGTTGGTAAGGTAATACAAAATATAACTACAGATATTTACACAAATCCTACTTTTAATAAAGAAATAGAAGAAAATTTATATAAGGATTTGAAGAATGGTAGAGTAGATGTTAAGGATGTGTCTGTAATACAAATGGGTGAAGAAGATTTTGAAATATTCATAGATCTAAATACACCTGTAGAGGCTCAAAACAAATTAAAAGTAATGGTATCTCAAAGTCTGGGTTTCCCAGTTATAACAGATACTAACTTTAATAGCATATCTAATAGAAAACAAAGATTTAAACTTTTAAGGTCAAACAGATTCAGTGCTATGACTAAAATGGCTACAATACCTAATTCGGAAAATAGAATAACTGGAGATAGTTTTACCTTTGGAGAAATTGAAAATACACATTTTTCAGCCTTAAGCGATGGCATGGGGATAGGAAGAAAGGCTAATGAGGAAAGTAAAGTTGCAATATCTCTTTTAGAGAGGCTTATGGAGGCAAATGTAGACAAAAATATAATACTTAAAACTATAAATTCAGTTTTAAGGGCAAAATCTAATGAAGAAATGTTTGCCACATTAGACCTTTCATTTATAGATTTATATCTAGGTAAACTTCAAATGATAAAAACAGGAGCACCTGCTACTTTTATAAAGAAAAAGGATAGAGTAGAAATAATAAATTCTAGTACATTGCCTGTGGGTATATTAAAGGATGTTGATTTTAATCTTTATGAAGAGTATATAGAAGATGGCGATATAATTATTATGATGTCAGATGGAGTTCTAGATGCAAATAGAGATATGGATAATGTTGAAGCTTGGATGAAAGATATTATAGCTAATATAAACAGTATAAATCCTCAAACTATAGCTAATGAAATACTAAAAAAGGCACAATATGTAGCATCAGATACTAGAGACGATATGACAGTTTTAGTAACAAAGGTTTGGAAGAATGTATAAATATTGGGCTAGCTCTGCTAGCCCGAATTTTATCTCTATCACCTTAAAATTTGTTGACAATTAGGTTATAATAAAGGTATAGTTCAATTAGCAAATAAAACTTAAGGTGATGATTTTGAAAGATAAAGTATTGACTACCATTAAGGAATACAATTTGATTGAAGAAAATGATAATATATTGGTGGGTGTTTCTGGAGGGCCAGATTCTATGGCTTTATTATATGTTTTGCTAGAGATTAAGGAATTAATCCCTTTTAATATACATATTGCTCATGTGAATCATGGTGTAAGAGGTGAGGATGCTAAAGCTGACCAATTATTTGTTGAAGAGATTGCTAAGAAACTTAGTTTACCTTACTATACTAAAAACGTAAATATGATCCAATATGGAAAAGATAAGGGAATATCCTCGGAAGAAGCTGGTAGAGAGCTGAGATATGGATTCTTCAGAGAAATCCTTGTCTCATTAGGTGGCGGGAAGATAGCTGTGGCACATAATATGAATGACCAAGCAGAAACTCTAATCATGAGGTTTCTAAGAGGAACGGGAATTGACGGACTAAAGGGAATGGATTTTATAACCAAGGATATAATTAGACCAATATTGGGTATAGATAGGAGAGAAATTGAAACATATATATTAGACAACAAGATAGACACAGTATTAGACAAAACAAATTTAGAATCCATCTACAGTAGAAATAAAGTTAGGTTAGAGTTAATACCTTATATTGAAGAGAATTTTAATCCTAATATTGTAAATACACTATGGAGAACATCTAGGATTTCCTCAATAGATAGTGAGTTTTTAGAGGAGTCTTCTGAAGAAAGATATAATATTATAGTGAAATCTCAGGATAAACATAGTATAATTTTAGATAGTGATAAATTGCTTAAAGAACATAAAAGTATTCAACAGAGGATTATAAGAAGCTGTATATCAAAAGTCAATGGCTCATTGCAGGGGATTACTGAAACTCAAGTATCTTCAGTTATCAACCTTTTTCAAGCTTCTAATACAGGAAAAGAAGTTCATTTATCAAATGGTATAGTTGCTAAGACTAGTTATGGGGATTTAATAATTGAAAAGAATATAAACAAAGATGTCAATAGGTATTTATATAAATTGAAGTCTCCAGGGGTTAATAATTTAGAAGATATTGGGTACTCTTTTAACATTGAGATTTTTCCTATGGATAAGGGTTTCACCATAGATAAGGAGAAAAACACAAGGTATTTTGACTTCGATGTGGTAAAGGGTGATTTATTCGTAAGAAACAGATTAGAAGGCGATAGATTAACGCCATTTGGCATGAGAGGTACAAAAAAACTTAAGGATTATTTTATTGATGAAAAAGTGCCAAAAGAAACAAGAGATAAGATTCCATTAATAGTAGATGGTGAAAACATTTTATGGGTAGTAGGATATAGAACCAATGATATATATAAGGTCACTAAAAAAACAAAAAGAGTTTTGTCAATAACTTGCAATTAGTTTAACAATACATAATAGGGAGGATTATAATGGAAAGTATAATTAAAAGCATATTAGTTACTGAAGAAGAAATCGAAAAAAAGGTAAAGGAATTAGGAGAAAAGATTACAGAAGATTATAAGGACAAAGATTTAATTTTAGTAGGAATATTAAAGGGGGCTGTAATATTCATGTCAGATTTGGCTAGAAGTATAAAGATGCCGATAGCCATGGACTTTATGGCAGTATCAAGCTATGGAAGATCATCTACATCTACTGGTGAAGTTAGAATAATAAAGGATCTAGATTTTAGTGTAGAAAACAAGGATGTATTGATAGTAGAAGATATTATAGATACAGGATATACCTTAGCTTATTTAACAGATAATTTAAAGAAAAGAGGAGCAGCATCTGTTAAGGTTTGTACTCTTTTAGATAAACCAGAGAGAAGAAAAGTTAATGTACCTGTAGACTACTTAGGTTTTGTTATTCCTGATGAGTTTGTAGTAGGATGTGGATTAGATTACTCTGAAATAGGAAGAAATCTTCCATATGTAGCAGCTCTTAAGGAAGAAGTATATAGTTAGTTGAAAGGTTGAAAAAACTATTTAATAATGATATAATTGAAAGATATTATCTACTCTTAAGAGGAGGGAGGACTTGTATTGAAGAGATTTTTCAAAGGTATTAGTGTGTACCTACTAATAGTAATTGTAATAATGTTTTTAGTTACTACATTTGGAAATGATGTAGAGCAGGTTAAAAAGATCGATGTAACTGAATTGGTAGGGCTTTTGAATAATGGCAATGTTGAAAGTATTAAAATGGTAGGTAAAGAGGTACAAGGTAAACTAAAGGATAAGACTCTGTTTATTACCATACTACCTGATGAAATGAGATATACCTTTTATTCTGATTATTTAAAGGATTTAGTAGATAGCAAACAGATAGCTTTAAGTTCTGAATTAGAGCCTACTACTCCTTGGTTTGTAAGTGCAATTCCAACTATACTTATGCTTCTTGTTTTTGCAGTATTTTGGTTTGTATTTATGCAACAGTCCCAAGGTGGCGGTGGTAAGGTAATGTCCTTTGGAAAATCCAGGGCTAGAATGGTAAAAGAAGAGGATGGAAAGATTATAACATTCTCAGATGTAGCTGGATTAGAAGAAGAAAAAGAAGAGCTAAAAGAAATCGTAGATTTCTTGAGAACTCCTAGAAAATATATTGAAATTGGTGCAAGAATCCCAACGGGAGTATTATTAGTTGGGCCTCCTGGAACAGGTAAGACTTATCTTTCTAAAGCTGTAGCGGGAGAAGCAGGAGTGCCTTTCTTTACAATATCAGGTTCAGATTTCGTGGAGATGTTTGTAGGAGTTGGAGCAAGTAGAGTTAGAGATTTATTTGAGCAAGCAAAGAAAAATGCTCCTTGTATAGTCTTCATAGACGAAATTGATGCCGTAGGTAGAAGAAGAGGAGCTGGACTTGGTGGAGGACATGATGAGAGAGAGCAAACATTAAACCAATTATTAGTTGAGATGGATGGTTTTGCAACTAATGAAGGAATAATTGTAATGGCTGCAACTAATAGGGCAGATATACTTGACCCAGCACTACTTCGTCCAGGTAGATTTGATAGAACTATTTATGTAGGCTTACCTGATGTAAGAGGTAGAGAAGAGATATTAAAGGTTCATACAAAGAATAAGCCATTGGATAATGATGTAGATTTACAAGTAGTTGCTAAGAGAACTCCAGGTTTTTCACCTGCTGATTTAGAAAATCTAGTAAACGAAGCAGCCTTACTCACAGCAAGATTTAACTTGAAAACTATACCTATGCATTTAATAGAAGAAGCATCTATTAAGGTTCAAGCAGGGCCTGAAAAGAAGTCTAAGGTTGTTAGTGAGAAAGAAAGGAAGCTTACAGCTTATCACGAGGCAGGTCACGCACTTACATCTAGACTTACTCCAGATACGGACCCAGTTCATATGGTAACTATTATTCCAAGGGGAATGGCTGGCGGATTTACAGCTTATATACCAGAGGAAGATAGAAGCTTTATAACAAAAAAACAAATGGAAAGTAGACTTGTGACTCTTCTTGGTGGTAGAGTAGCTGAAGCTTTAGTATTAGGAGACATAAGTACTGGTGCTCAAAACGATATTGAAAGAGCTACTAAGATTGCTAGATCCATGGTTACTCATTATGGTATGAGTAATAAGCTTGGACCAATGACCTATGGTACTGATGATGAAGAAGTATTTGTAGGCAGAGATTTTGGTAGAGCTAGAAATTATAGTGAAGACGTAGCAGCTGCTATAGATAAAGAAATGAGAACATTAATTGATACTGCATATAATAAGGCAGAAGAGCTATTAAGAAACAATATGGATAAACTTCATAGAGTAGCAGAAGCTTTACTAGAAAAAGAAACAATAGATGGTAAGGAATTTGAAGAAATATTTTTAGAAGCATAAAAAAAGTAGGAGAGATTCTCCTACTTTTTTTATGACATAACACAACGAACGATAGTGAGTGAATAGATTTGTGTTTCAAGACTGCGTGATATGACCTAACTTAGCGAACTGATATAATAAAAGAAGGATTTAATACATATCCATATATAGAAATGCAATATTCCATTCATTTTTAAAATAAATTGAAATATATGTTGCAAAAATCTACTGTTTATTACTATAATAGACTATGAAGAGAACTTTTAAATAAAATCAAAAGTTACCATTATAAGGAGGTAAATGAAAATTGTTTGATGATAAAAAAGTTGAAGAAATTAAAATGTCTGTTGATAATTGGGACAAAAATGTAGTGCAAAAGTCTCTATCGAAGTTTCCTGAGAGAAAAGAAAAGTTTACTACAGGTTCAAATATTGAAGTAAATAGATTATATACTCCTGTAGATATTGAGGACTTAGATTATAATGAAGAACTTGGTTTTCCTGGAGAATATCCATTTACTAGGGGAGTTCAATCTACAATGTACAGAGGTAGACTTTGGACCATGAGACAATACGCAGGATTTGCATCAGCTGAAGAATCAAATGGAAGATATAAATATTTATTAGAGCAAGGACAAACTGGTCTAAGCGTTGCCTTCGACTTACCTACACAAATAGGATATGATTCAGATGACGGATTATCTGAAGGTGAAGTTGGTAAGGTTGGAGTAGCTATAGATTCATTAAAAGATATGGAAGTACTATTTGATGGCATACCACTAGATAAGGTAAGTACATCTATGACTATAAATGCTCCAGCTTCTGTTTTATTAGCAATGTATATTGCTGTTGCAGAAAAACAAGGAGTTTCAAAAGATAAATTAAGAGGAACTATACAAAATGACATTTTGAAGGAATACATAGCAAGAGGAACTTATATATTCCCGCCAGAGCCTTCTATGAGACTCATAACTAATATATTTGAATATTGCTCTAAGGAAGTTCCAGCTTGGAATACAATAAGTATTAGTGGATATCACATAAGAGAAGCAGGTTCTACTGCGTCACAAGAAGTTGCATTTACATTAGCTGATGGTATAGCTTATGTTGAGGCAGCTATTCGTGCAGGACTTGATGTAGATGATTTTGCACCAAGATTATCATTTTTCTTCAACGCTCACAACGATTTATTAGAGGAAGTAGCTAAATATAGAGCTGCTAGAAGACTTTGGGCTAAGATAATGAAGGAAAGATTTAATGCAAAGAGTCCAAAATCTATGCAGCTTAAGTTCCATACTCAAACAGCAGGATCTACATTAACTGCTCAGCAACCTGATAATAATATAATAAGAGTTACAATCCAAACCTTAGCGGCAGTACTTGGGGGAACTCAATCTCTTCATACAAACTCAAGAGATGAGGCATTAGCACTACCTACAGAAGATTCTGTTAGAATAGCATTAAGAACTCAACAAATTGTAGCTCATGAATCTGGAGTAACGGAAACAATAGATCCATTGGCAGGGTCCTACTATATAGAAAGTCTAACTAATAAGATTGAAGAAGAGGCTATAAAATATATAGAGACTATAGATGAGTTAGGTGGAGCACCTAAGGCAATAGAAAAAGGATATATTCAAAAAGAAATTCAAAATGCAGCTTATAGATATCAAATGGAGGTTGAATCCTTAGATAGAATAGTTGTAGGAGTAAATAAGTTCCAAATTGAAGAAACGGATAAAAAGGAATTATTAAAGGTAGATAAAACAGTTGAAATAAATCAAAGAGAAAAACTAAAAGCTTTAAGAGCTGAAAGAAACAATGAGGAAGTTGAAAGAGCTCTAAGTGTATTAAGAGAAAAGGCTAATACAGATGAAAATCTAATGCCATTTATATTAGATGCAGTTAGAACATATGCAACTCTTGGAGAGATTTGCAATGTTTTAAGAGAAGTGTTCGGTGAATATCAACAATCAGTTATTTTATAGGAAGCGGGAGGTAAAAGACATGGATAGACCAATTAGAGTTTTAGTAGCTAAACCAGGCCTTGATGGACATGATAGAGGTGCGAAGGTAATTGCAAGGGCTTTAAGAGATGCAGGGATGGAAGTTATATATACAGGACTTAGACAGACACCTGAGCAAATAGTAGCTGCTGCTATTCAGGAGGATGTTGATGTAGTAGCTATGAGCATTTTATCAGGAGCTCACAATCACCTATTTCCAAAGGTAGTTAGCCTATTAAAGGAAGAGGGAGTAGATGATATGCTTATAATAGGTGGAGGAGTTATTCCAGAGGATGATATTCCTTATCTTAAAGAATCAGGCGTAGAGGCAATCTTTACTCCGGGTACACCAACAAAGGACGTAATAGAGTTTATTACAGGTAACCTTAAAAGATAAACAAGGTGGTGTCTTTTTTGAACATTGAAGAGAAGTTGTTACAGGGTAATAAAAGGGCTTGTGCCAGACTTATTACTATGCTGGAAAACAATGACAACGAAGCAATAGATATATTAAAGAAATTATATAAAGAATCAGGTAAGGCCTATGTAATCGGCATAACTGGGCCACCTGGTGCTGGTAAATCTACTCTGACAGATAAGTTGACTAAGGAACTTAGAAAACAAGGCAAAAAAGTAGGTATAGTAGCTATAGATCCTACTAGTCCCTTTAGTGGAGGAGCGATACTCGGGGATAGGATTAGAATGAGTGATTTAGCTTTAGATAAAGATGTATTCATAAGAAGTATGGGTACTCGTGGCTCATTGGGTGGTATGTCAAAAACTACTTGGGGTGCTGTAAAGGTACTAGATATCTTTGGTTGCGATTACATTTTTATTGAGACAGTAGGAGTTGGACAATCAGAAGTAGATATAGTAAAGACAGCAGATACTGTACTTATGGTTATGGTGCCAAATCTAGGTGATGATATTCAAGCCATAAAAGCTGGAATTATGGAGATTGCAGATGTATTTGCAATTAATAAATCTGATCTTGATGGAGCAGACAAAACTAAAGTAGAGATAGAGATGAATCTAGACTTAAATGAAAGTGGTGACTATAGACCACCAGTAGTTAAGGTATCGGCAGGACAAAATAAGGATATAGATATCCTTCTAGAAAAAATCCTAGAGCATAGGGCATATTTAGAAGAAAGTAAGGAATTGGAAAAAGTCAGAATTAGAAATAATAGGCTGGAAATATTAAAATTGGTAGAAGAAGATTTAATGAAGTTAATTTTAGATAAGGCAGTTAAGGAAGATCTAATAGAAAGATTAGCAAGAGAAGTTACATTAAGAGAAACTGATCCTTACAGTGCAAAGGATGAGATTATACAGTTAATAGTGAAAAGTGAATAGTTCTGAGAAGAGTTTTAGGTCTTTAAACTATTAATTATTAGTTCTTCACTATTCACTAATAAGGGAGGTATTTAAATGGTTGGTAAGGTTGATCACATTGGTATTGCTGTAAAGAACTTAGATCAAACACTTAAGTTTTATGAAGATGTCCTAGGTATGAAATGTGTTGATAAGGAAGTAGTAGAAGAGCAAAAAGTTAAAGTTGCATTTTTACCTATAGGAGATACAGAAGTAGAATTACTTGAGTCTACACAAGAGGATGGACCTATAGCTAAGTTTATCGAGAAAAAAGGCGAGGGAATTCAACATATTGCCTACAGAGTAGATGATATTGAAAAGGCTATAGAAGAACTTAAGGAAAAGGGAATAAAAATGATTGATGAGAAACCAAGATATGGTGCTGGCGGTGCTAAAATTGCCTTTTTACATCCAAAGTCAACCTTTGGAGTGCTTATAGAGCTTTGTCAAAGGGATTAAGTACTTAATAAAAAAGGAGGGTAAATATGAAGGAAAAAATTGAAAGACTCCTAGAGACTGCAAAGAAAATTGAACTTGGTGGTGGGGAGCAAAGAATTGAAAAACATCATAAGTCAGGAAAACTTACTGCAAGGGAAAGAATCAACCTTTTATTTGATGAGGGTAGCTTTGTAGAAGTTGACAAGTTTGTTGAGCATAGATGCACAAACTTTGATATGGGAAAAGTAGAGGCGCCAGCAGATGGTGTAGTTACTGGTTATGGTACGGTAGATGGGAGACTTGTATTTACTTATGCCCAAGATTTTACAGTAGTAGGTGGGTCCTTAGGAGAGATGCATGCAGCTAAGATTTGTAAGGTACAAGATATGGCCCTTAAAATGGGAGCTCCTATTGTAGGATTTAACGATTCAGGTGGAGCAAGAATCCAAGAGGGAGTAGATGCTTTATCAGGATATGGAAAGATATTCTATAGAAATACTATTTCATCAGGAGTTATACCTCAAATTTCAGTTATAATGGGGCCTTCAGCAGGCGGTGCAGTTTATTCACCAGCATTAACGGACTTTATATTTATGGTTGATAAAACAAGCATGATGTTTATCACAGGTCCTCAAGTAATTAAATCTGTAACAGGGGAAGAAGTTACTCAAGAAGAGCTAGGTGGTGCAAATACTCACAATAAAATATCAGGGGTGGCTCACTTTGTAGACAAAACTGAAGCGGAATGTATTGAGAGAATCAAGGAATTATTATCTTTCTTACCTTCAAATAATTTAGAAGCGGCACCAATTTATGCTATAGAAGATGAAATAAATAGAGTGGAAGAGAGACTAAATGAGATTGTTCCAGTTAATCCTAACAAACCATATGATATGAAAGAAATTATAAAACTTTTAGCTGATGGTGGAGACTTCTTTGAAGTTCAACCATATTATGCACAAAATATAATAACTGGATATATTAGACTAAATGGTAAAACTATAGGAGTTATTGCTAACCAACCTAAGGTTTTAGCAGGATGTTTAGATATTAACGCATCAGATAAATCAGGAAGATTCATAAGAACTTGTGATGCTTTTAATATTCCTCTATTAAACCTAGTGGATGTACCAGGATTCTTACCAGGTACTGAGCAAGAATATGGTGGAATTATTAGACATGGTGCTAAGATGCTTTATGCTTACAGTGAATCAACTGTACCAAAGGTTACTTTAATAGTTAGAAAAGCTTATGGTGGAGCTTATCTTGCAATGTGCTCTAAGGATTTAGGAGCAGATCAAGTATTTGCATGGCCAAATGCTGAAATAGCAGTTATGGGACCAGATGGTGCTGCAAATATTATATTCAAAAAGGATATCGAAAACTCTGATAATCCAATAGAAACTAGACAAGAAAAAATAGCTGAATATAGAGATACTGTAGCTAATCCATATATTGCAGCTCAAAGGGGATTTGTAGACGATGTGTTAGTTCCAAGTATTACAAGACCTAGATTAATTTCTGCTTTTGATATGTTAGAGTCTAAGAGAGAAAATAGACCTGCAAAAAAACATGGCAATATGCCAGTATAAAAGAGGTGAAATAATTGGGTGATTATATTAGTATTGGAGATAGCTTGGTAATTACGTTATTTAGTATGGGAGTAGTATTTGTGGGTTTAATTGTACTTGCTATGTTAATATCTGTATTGAAGAACATAGGGGGAAAGAAACAAGTAACTCCTACAAAGGAACCAGTAGCGCCAATTAAGGCAAAGGAGCCTGTAGTAGAAAAAGTAAAAGAATCCACTACGAATGATGAGGAATTAGTAGCTGTTATAGCTGCAGCTGTAGCGGCAAGTTTAGGGGTTAGTATACCGGAGGTAAATATAAAAAGCATCAGAAGAATACCTCAAAGTACTCCTACTTGGGCAGTGGCAGGTAGACAAGAGCAGGTATATGGCAAATATTAATATAAATTTCTAAGGAGGCTTAGTAATGAGAAAGTTTATAATAAATGTTAACGGTAATTCTTATGAAGTTGAAGTTGAAGAGGTAGTAGGAGGAGTACAAAGACCAGCGGCTCCAGCAGCACCAGCACCAGCGGTAGCGCCTCAACCAGCACCAAAGGCAGCACCGGCACCAGCTCCAAAGGAAGAGAAAAAGGAAGTAGTAGTATCAGCTGGACAAGAAGTAATTGAAGCACCAATGCCAGGAAATATATGGAAGATTGAAGTTAAAGAAGGAGATCAAGTCAAGGCAGGAGATATTTTATTAATTCTAGAAGCTATGAAGATGGAAAATGAAATTTTAGCTCCTAGAGATGGAGTTGTGGCTAGTATTAATACTACACAAGGAGCTACTGTAAATACAGGTGATAAATTAGTAGTATTAGACTAATTCCACTAAGAAAGGAAGGTAAATTTCATGAACTTAGGAGATATTTTGCTGGATTTTTTCCAGAGTACAGGATTTGCTGCCATAACTTGGGGACAAGCACTGATGCTTTTAGTATCCTTTGTACTATTATACTTAGCCGTTGCTAAAGGGTTTGAACCCTTATTACTTATTCCAATTGCATTTGGTATGTTATTGGCCAATCTACCTGAGGCAGGGCTAATGGCTCCACCTCAAAATGGAGAACCTGGGGGGTTATTATATTATTTATACCAGGGAGTCAAGCTGGGAATATACCCGCCACTTATATTCTTAGGTGTAGGAGCTATGACAGATTTTGGACCACTTATAGCTAATCCAAAGAGCGTATTACTGGGAGCAGCAGCGCAGTTCGGTATATTTGTTACATTTTTGGGAGCAATTGCTTTAGGATTTACAGGACCAGAGGCAGCTAGTATTGGTATTATAGGTGGAGCAGATGGACCTACAGCTTTGTACTTAACATCTAAATTAGCACCACATTTATTAGGGCCTATAGCAGTTGCGGCTTATTCATATATGGCTTTAGTACCAATTATTCAGCCACCAATTATGAAGGCTTTAACAACTAAGGCTGAAAGAGAAGTAGTTATGGATCAGTTAAGACCAGTATCGAAGAAGGAAAAGGTTATTTTTCCAATTATGGTTACAGTTGTAGTTTCCTTATTATTACCATCAGCTGCATCTTTAGTAGGAATGCTGATGTTAGGTAACTTGTTTAGGGAATCCTTGTTAACTGATAGATTATCAAAGACAGCTCAAAACGAACTAGTTAATATAGTTACAATATTCTTAGGTACAACTGTAGGAGCAACAGCTAACGCTGAAACCTTCCTTACAGTTAAAACATTAAGTATTATTGCCCTAGGACTTATAGCATTCTCAATAGGTACAGCTGCTGGAGTAATATTCGGTAAGATTATGTACAAAACTTCTGGTGGAAAGGTTAATCCATTAATAGGTTCTGCAGGAGTATCAGCAGTACCTATGGCAGCCAGAGTATCACAAAAGGTAGGACAAGAGGCAAATCCAAGAAACTTCTTATTGATGCATGCTATGGGACCAAACGTAGCAGGAGTAATAGGTTCAGCCATAGCAGCAGGACTACTACTTAATTTCTTTGGAGGCTAAAGGCAATTGACAATTGACAATGCACAATTGACAATTGAAAACAGGGATTACAATAGAGATATTATCTCTACTGTAATCCTATTTATTATATAAAAATTTATGTTTTAATCATTTAATTGTCAACTGTCAATTGTCAATTAATAAAGGGGTGTTTATATGTATCAAGGTTATATAACCGATGTTCCAGGTATTAAAGTAGGTCATGCAGATTCTATAGAAGGAATGACAGGATGTACTGTAATAATATGTGAGAAAGGTGCCACAGGTGGAGTAGATGTTAGGGGGTCAGCTCCTGGTACTAGGGAAACGGATTTATTTAAATCAGAAAAAATGGTAGATAAAGTCCATGCCGTAGTTTTATCAGGTGGATCAGCCTTTGGACTAGAAGCTGCATCAGGAGTCATGAAATATTTAGAAGAAAAAAATATTGGATTTGATGTAGGGGTGACTAAGGTACCAATAGTGGCTTCTGCCGTAATATTTGATTTAACTATTGGAGACTATATGATTAGACCAGATTTTAATATGGGATATGAAGCTTCTAAAAATGCAAATTCTTATGCCAACAAGCAAGGAAATATAGGTTGTGGTATGGGAGCTACCATAGGAAAGATATTGGGGCCGCAGAATGCTATGAAATCAGGATTAGGCTCTGCTACTGTAAAGATAGGAAATTTAGTTGTGTCAGCAATAGTTGCCGTTAATGCCTTTGGAGATATATATGATTTGGAGAATAATAAACAGATTGCAGGAGTATATGATTATAACACTAGTGAATTATTAAATACTATAGATATTATGAAGGAAACAAATAAGAACCTAGGATTCAATATACAAAATACGACAATAGGTCTAATAGCTACAAATGCAATGCTAAATAAAGCAGAAGCAAATAAAATTTCAGAGATGGCTCATAATGGTTTTGCAAGAAGCATAAATCCAATTCATACTATGGTAGATGGAGACACTATATTTACTATGGCTACAGGTGAAATAAAGGCAGATATAAGTTTAATAGGAACTCTTGCAGCAGAAGCCATGAGTAAGGCAATAATCAATGGAGTATTTTTTGCAGAAGGAACTCATGGATTAAAGGCGTATAAAGAAATTTAAAGGAATGATAATGTACAGTGAATAATTACGCAGTCTCGAAACTCAAATCTCAAATCTATTTACAACTTTAGTTAGCTCCGCAGGATATAATTCAGTAGTCCTTTAGGGCTCGCTATGCTCGTATAGATTTGGTTCTCGTTGCCTTTTTGTCCAATAAGCGATAGCGAATTGCAGACAAAACGGACAGCGTAGGTGCGTTTGACCTACATCAACTCATTAACATTCGTTGTGTTAGGTCATAAAAATCGGGTTAGGTCATAAAAATTAATGTTGAATTAATATGGAAATAGAATTATAATGTTTTTGTTAGGTAGCCAACATCAATTAGAGTTGGACTAAATGGATTTTAAAGTTGAATATTTTATCGACTGGTATCCAAAAATAAAGGAACTAGAGCGGGAGGGATTTTAATGGTAAAAGAAAAAGGTTTTAGTGTGAGAAAGATGGCCATTATTGGAGTTTTAGGTGCTATCTCGGCAGTATTAGGTATGACTCCATTAGGTTTTATACCTGTAGGACCTACAAGAGCAACAATAATGCATATACCAGTTATTATTGGTGCAATAATGGAGGGGCCAGTTGTAGGTGGATTTGTTGGATTGATATTCGGGTTATTTAGTATTTTTCAAGCTATTACTAATCCAACACCAGTATCATTTGTATTTTTAAACCCATTAGTTTCATTATTACCGAGAGTGTTAATAGGGATAGTGTCTTATTATATATATAATGCCTTAAGGAATTTAGGCAAGAATAAGACAATGGTAATTTTATATTTGATTTGGATAGGAATTGTTACGTATTTGTCATATGGAATATATAGCAATATAAAGAATACACAGAGTATATGGTTAACTCTAATGAATGTAGTGCTTATAGTATTAACTCTAACTATAGCTTATTTTACTCAGGTTAAGTTTAAAGATAAAGCATTAGATGTCATAATAGCCTCTGCTATTGGAACATTAACCAACACTGTAGGAGTTCTTTCAATGATATATTTGTTTTATGCAGAGAGATTTGTAGAGGCAATAGGTGGAGATGTTTCTACTGCAAGAAAAGTTATATTTGGTATAGGAGTGACTAACGGTATACCAGAGACTATTATAGGAATTATTATAGTAACTTCTGTAGTAGGAGCACTAAGGAGCAAGAGATAAGAAAGGTCGTGTGAAATCATTGTTATTAGTTATAGATGTTGGTAATACTAATATAGTATTTGGAGTATATAAAGATAAAGAATTGTTATATGATTGGAGAATAGCAACAGAAAGAGATAGAACATCTGATGAATATGGACTTTTATTTGAGCAAATCTTTAGGTATCATGGATTAGATCCAAAGGAAGTAAACGATGTTATTATTTCTTCTGTAGTACCACCACTTATGCATACTTTACCAGCCATGAGTATAAAATACTTTAACATGGATCCTATTGTAGTAGGACCAGGTGTTAAAACTGGAATGAATATAAAGTATGATAACCCAAGAGAAGTAGGTGCAGATAGAATAGTAAACGCTGTAGCTGCTTATGAAAAATATGGTGGGCCTTTAATAATAGTGGACTTTGGTACAGCCATTACCTTCTGTGCAGTATCTAAGGAAGGAGATTATTTAGGTGGTGCAATTACTCCTGGAATAAAGATTTCTGCTGAGGCATTGTTTATGAGAACAGCAAAATTACCTAAGGTGGAAATTGCAAAGCCAGAAAAGGTAATAGCAAAGAATACAATTAATAGTATCCAATCTGGATTAGTCTTTGGTTATATAGGTATGGTTGATTATATAATAGAAAAGATGATAAAGGAAATGGGAGAGAAGGAAAATACAGTAAATATAATAGCAACTGGCGGATTTTCAAACCTTATTGCATCAGAAAGTAAATATATCAAGAAGATAGACAAAATGCTAACCTTAGAAGGTTTAAGAATAGTATTTGAAAGAAATAAGTAAGTAGCTTTTTTAGCTACTTACTTTTCTGCTATCCGAGGTGACAAAATGAGAATAGGAAATATAGAATTAGAGAATAATGTATTTTTGGCTCCTATGGCAGGAGTTACAGATTTAGCTTTTAGAATATTATGTAAAGAGATGGGAGCTGGTTTAGTAGTTTCGGAGATGGTAAGTAGTAAGGGAATGTACTTCAAAGACCCTGGAACTAAATCTCTGCTTCAGGTAAATCCTAAGGAAAGGCCAATAGCCATACAAATATTTGGTTCAGATCCAGGGATAATGTCAAAAGTTGTAGAAGAATATTTAAATCCTAGAGAGGATATAGATATTATAGATATAAATATGGGATGCCCTGCTCCCAAAATAGTTAAAAATGGTGATGGAAGTGCATTGATGAAGGAGCCTAAACTAGCTAGAAGAGTGTTAAAAGAGGTAGTTAAGGTGTCAAAGAAGCCTGTTACTCTAAAAATAAGAATGGGCTGGGATCATGATAGTATCAATGGAATAGATATAGCCAAGATTGCAGAAGAAGAAGGAATTTCGGCATTAACAGTCCATGCAAGGACTAGAGATATGTTCTATTCTGGAGAGGCTGATTGGGAATTTATTAGAAGAGTTAAGGAAGAGATCAATATCCCTGTTATAGGAAATGGAGATATATTTGAACCAGAGGATGGAATTAGAATGTTAAAGCTTACCAATTGCGATGGCATAGCAATTGGTAGAGGATGTCAAGGAAATCCGTGGATATTTAAGAGGATAATTAATCTAATATCTGGAGAAAAGGATATTGAACCTTCAATGGAAGATATAATCCATATGTGTATAAGGCATTTAAATCTTATTTGCTCTATAAAAGGTGAACGAGTTGGAGTGAAGGAAATGAGGAAACATGCTGCTTGGTATTTAAAAGGATTAAGAAACTCTAATGAGGTAAAAAACTTGATATATACTATAGATAGCAGAGAAGAGATGGAGAAAGTGTTACTTAAATATATTAACCTATATTCATAGAATTTGTAATGAATATAATGCCATTATCATATAATAGACTTAGATTAGAGAGAGGTGCTTTAACTGAGTTTATTGGATAGTGGAGTGCCCTTTTCAGATAATGAAGTTAAAGTTAGAGAGGAGGGTTATTATAGGAGTTATATATATAGTAAGTAATGAAAAGTATATAAATTATTTTAAAAAGGGATTCCTAAAATATGTACCAGAGCTTCTTTTGCCTAAGCTTAATCCTAGAATAATAGATGATATTTTAATAGAAGAAAATATAATAGGTAAAATAGTTGGTATAAATTTGAAGCCTATTGATTTAGAAGATGAACACCAACTTAAGGAATACTTAAATGCTATAATAAAACTTAAAGATGAAAACAGCACCAAATTATTTATTGAAGGGCATGAAAACTTAAGTAAGAAAGTCATAAGCCAGATTGAAGAATTTACAAATATGAAAGTGGCCAATGGAGAAGAAACTAGGATAACTAATATTCATTTGGTTATGAATGATATATGCCACATCTTAAAGGAAAATCTAGAGGATAAAGAGATTTTAATTATATGTGATAATAAGGAAAAAACCAAAAGAATAATAAAAGAAATTTCTAAGGGAGTTAAATTTGTAACTGCCATAGGTTGTGAGAAAGACAATGATGAAATTTACGAATATATATTAGGAGAAACAGGGATATCCTTGTTTTTTCCATCTAATATAGATAGGGTTTTAGAAAATTATGGCATGATAATTAATTTGGTAGATAATTTAGAACTTAATCTTTCAAATGTAAGAAAAAGTTGTATTATATTTGATTTTGGAAAGAGTAATAACTTAGGCAGTGGGAAGAGGCCCCCTTCCATCACTGATTTTGCATTTAATTTAAAGGATTTAGGTATCAATGGAAATCAATTTATGGGGAACAAAATTACTTCAGATTTATATGAAGCTTTAATGGAAAATAGGAATAGAGGTATAAAATATTTATATGTGGGAGGAAACTATTATTCAATAAAAGATTATGTAAGTTCATTTATAAAAGTAAAATTAAAAGGCAAGCTCTAAGTACTTGACATTATGGTCTCACTTGATTATAATATCTTGCATACAAGTAGGAAATGTACTTTTTTATTGATATTAATAGTTAGCATAGATAAGTATATGGTTGAAAAAGTTTAAAAGCACTAATATTTATTAGTTAAAGGAGAGAGTGAAATGCCAGAAAGAGATGTATTCTTAACAGAAGATGGACTAAAAAGGCTAGAGAATGAATTAGATGATTTAAAGACTGTTAGAAGAAAGGAAATTGCTGAAAAGATAAAGCAAGCTTTAAGCTTTGGAGATATAAGTGAGAATTCAGAATACGATCAAGCCAAGAACGACCAAGCACAATTAGAAGAAAGAATTGCAAAATTAGAAACCATGCTAAGAAATGCAAAGATAATAGATGAAGATGATATTACAACTGATATTGTAGGTATTGGTTCTAAGGTTTTAGTAAAAGACTTAGAGTATGATGAAGAAATGGAATTTATTATAGTAGGCTCAGCTGAGGCCGACCCATATAACGGTAAAATATCTAATGAATCTCCTGTAGGTTCAGCACTTTTAGGCCAAAAGTCTGGTGACGTTGTAGAGGTAGTAGTACCAGATGGAAAAATAGAGTATCAAATACTAACTATTACTAGATAAAGAAGTTTAACAAACTAAGGAGGTAGAGTAATGGGAGAAACTGAATTAAACTTAAATGAAATGCTGATGATGAGAAGAGAGAAGCTTAAAGAATTAATTCAAAAGGGCAAAAATCCGTTCCTAATTGAAAAATTTGATTATACACATCATAGCTCTACTATTAAGGATGAATTTGAAGAATTAGATGGAAAAAAGGTAGCGGTAGCGGGAAGAGTTATGTCTAGACGCGGACATGGCAAGGTTAGTTTTATAGACTTACAAGACAGTGAAGGGCGTATCCAAATATTTGTTAAGCAGGATATAGTAGGTGAAGAAGAATATACGGATTTGAGCTTACTAGACCTTGGAGATATTATAGGAGTAAATGGAGAAGTATTTAGAACAAATGCTGGTGAAATATCCATAAGGGCCGAGGAAATAGTTATAATGACTAAATCCTTACAAATCTTACCAGAGAAGTTTCATGGGTTAAAGGACACAGATTTAAGATATAGACAAAGATATGTAGACTTAATAGTAAACCCTGAGGTAAAAGAAACCTTTATAACTAGAACTAAAATAATAAAAGCTGTAAGGGAATATTTAGATGATAGGGGATTCCTAGAGGTAGAGACTCCTATTTTAAGCCCAATAGCGGGTGGAGCAAACGCAAGACCTTTCGCAACTCACCATAATGCACTAGATATTGATATGTACTTAAGAATAGCAAATGAACTATACTTGAAAAGACTTATAGTTGGTGGATTTGAGAAGGTATATGAAATGGGTAGAATGTTTAGAAATGAAGGAATGAGTCCAAAACATAACCCTGAATTTACTAATATAGAATTATATCAAGCATATGTAGATTATGAAGAAATGATGAGATTAACAGAGAATCTTTTTGCATATGCAGCTGAAAAGGCTCTAGGAACTACTAAGATTAACTATCAAGGTATTGAAATAGAATTATCTCCACCATGGAGAAGGTTAGATATGGAGGAGGCAGTAAAAGAATATACTGGAGTAGATTTCTCTACAATTAATACTGATGAGGAAGCTATAGCTATTGCTAAGGCAAAGGGACTTGAAATTAAACCTGGTATGACAAGAGGTCATATTATATCAGAGATGTTTGAAGAGTTTTGTGAAGCACATTTAATTCAACCAACTTTTATTACAGGACATCCAGTAGAGATATCACCACTTGCTAAAAGAAATCCAGATGACCCAAGAAAGACTAATAGATTTGAAGCATTTATAAATACTTGGGAATTAGCTAATGCATTCTCAGAATTAAATGATCCAATAGATCAAAGACAAAGATTTGAAGATCAAGTTAAACAAAAAGAATTTGGTGATGATGAAGCTCATCCAATGGATAATGATTTCCTAAATGCAATAGAAGTAGGTCTTCCACCTACGGGAGGACTTGGTATTGGTATTGATAGAATGATAATACTTCTAACAAACCAACCAAGTATTAGGGATATATTATTATTCCCAACTATGAAGCCTCTGGACGAATAGTCCATAAGATAGGAGTGCCGTAGGCCAACTATGAAGCCTTTAGATGAATAAACAAACTATATGTAGGGGTGGCCTTTGGCCGCCTCTATTCATTTCTTTAGAACTTGAACTAAAAACTTTAAAACTTTTTTAAAAAAGGTATTGACTTTAATGACAAAAGAGAGTATTATAGTAAAAGTCGGCTGCGACAAGAAACTTCATAAATCAACAAAATGATTTGAAAAAAGTTTTAAAAAACAGTTGACAGCAAACAAAAAGTTTGCTATACTAAGTAAGTCAC
>JAEWGC010000017.1 GCA_023388495.1 Bacillota bacterium
GTGGAGATTTCCTAACTCTTTCAAGACTTGTTGAAGAAGGCTACAGTCCCTTAGATTATAGACATTTCTGTCTGCAGTCAAGGTATAGAAAACAACTTGTATTTAGTTTTGAAAGTTTGACAGAGTCTCAGAAAGCTTTTAAGAAGCTAAAGAGCAGAATTAAAAATATTGTTGAGGGTAAAACAAATGAGGAGGTAATAGATAAGAGTAAAATAAAAGAGTATCAAGATAAATTTGCAGCCCAAATAGGTAATGATTTGAATATAGCAAATGCCTTTACAGTGTTATCCGAAGTTATAAAGGATAACATTTTAAATAACACAGAGAAGTTTTACTTGATAGAGGATTTCGATAAAGTATTTTCACTAAATCTCACTGTAGATGAAGAGATAATTAATAGTGATAATTTTGATGAAGAATATATTCAGATGCTTATTTTGGAGAGAAATAAGGCAAGAAATGAAAAGAACTGGGCTAGGGCAGATGAAATTAGAAATATTCTTTTAGAGAGTAATATAGAATTAGTAGACTCAAGGGATGGGACTACATGGAAAATTATATAAAACTGGTTCACCTTTAGTGAATATAGAGGAGATACGATTAAAGTCTTCTCTATTTTCTTATTATGAAAATTAAGGCTTAAATATCAAGGCTAATAATTTTTATAGATGCTTGAAATACATCTTTAGTGCTAATTTTAGTAAAAATCGCTAGTTCAGTGATACAGTGAACCGTATCATAAGGAGATAAGAAAATATACAGCCAATGATATAATCTTAGATGTATTATATAATTATAAAATAACTAAGTAATCTATATTTTATATCCATATACCCTGCATATTTGTACTCGGAATGCAGGGTAGTCAATCATTACCTTTGTTATAATTAAATACGAAAGGAAGGTGCAGAGTGGAGTGGATTGAAAGAATAGGCGCAACAGTAGATTATATTGAGAATCATTTAGATGATGACATCATGTATGATGAAGTAGCAAAAATTGCATGTTGTTCAATGCATCAATTCGGACGTATTTTTTCTTACATTGTAGGTATACCTCTATCTGAATATATTCGTCGTAGGCGATTAACCATTGCAGCAATAGATTTGCAAAGTAGCAATGTAAAAGTCATTGATGTTGCTTTAAAATATGGATATAATTCACCCGATGCATTTACTCGTGCTTTTACCACAATGCATGGTGTAACTCCTAAAGAGGCACGAATTCTGGGAGTAAAACTTAAAGCCTATCCACGCATCACTTTTCATATTTCAATTAAAGGAGATGTAGAGATGGAATATCGTATTGAAGAAAAGCAAGACATAAATTTGGTTGGACTAGTTAGACAGCTTAAGAGGCAGTCAGCAAATACTATTGCAAATGATTGGAAAGAGGCTGGGGGTGAAGCTTGGGCTATTTGGGATGAATTTTTAAACGGTGGAACTGATGAGAAAATTAGTAAACTTTATCATTCACCTATGTGGCAGATGGGTTTCACAAAAACACTGGAGAATGGGGAAACTTTACTTGCTATCGGCGCAGAAGTAGATAACTATACTGCAATGGATTTGCAGACTTATACTATTCCAGAAAACAAATGGGTAGTATTCACTGTAAGAGGGAGCCTAAGCGGTAAGGAACATCCAATTGATGCAATGTGGACGAGAATAACAACGGAATGGTTCCCAACTGAGACGGTTCACTAAGTATAAATTTACATCTATATATTTCTTAAAACTGTAATAAACCCATCTAGTATTTGATGGCTTATTTTGAAGCCTTTATCTTGGTAGAATTTTAATGCATTGTTGTTCCCGTTGGACACAAAGATAAATATATCATTTATTGACTTAAATGAATTTAGCCAATCCATACTCTTTGTGATCAAAACTGTACCAATACCGAAATTACCTTAAGGAGGAAATTATATGAAAATTTCACGTGAATGTATTTCTTGCCTTGCTAGACAAGCAGTAGAGATTGCCGAAGAAGCTACGAATAATGTAACAATGCAAGAAGAAATAATAAAAAGATCCTTGAAAGAATTAGGAGAAATGGACTTTAATGAAACGGCACCTGAAATAGCTTTTAGGATGCATCAACATGCTAAGAATATTACTGGTATTAATGATCCATATAAAAGACTTAAGGAACAGTACAATGAAATTGCTAAAGAGATTTATGAGAGAATTATTGAAGAAAAATGGCTAGATAAGGCAGAGGATTCCTTCGATATGGCTTGCAGATTAGCTATTGCTGGTAATATTATAGACTTTTCAGCTGGACTAAATCTAGAGTATTCAGATATTGTTAAGTCAGTTGAGGACAGTATCAAGCATGATATTTTTGGCACGGGAACAGCTGCGTTGCGAGAAGCAGTAGAAAGAGCAAATAATATTATGTATATTGCTGATAATTCTGGTGAAATCATATTTGATAAGTTTCTATTAGAAAACCTTCCAAAAGACAAGGTTACTTATGTAGTGAAGGGAGGCCCAATAGTTAATGATGCAACTATGGATGATGCAGTAAGTACAGGGGTTGTAGACTTAGTGAAAGTTATTGATAATGGACATTCTGCCCAAGGAACGAGCTTAAAAGATTGCTCAAGTACATTTAAGAGTGAGTTTAGCAAAGCAGATCTTATTATAAGTAAAGGACAAGCGAATTTTGAAACATTAAGTGATATTAAGGATAAGAATATATTCTATTTATTGAGAGCAAAATGTAGCTCAGTAGCTTCTGTCATCGGATGTAAACGAATGGACTATGTTCTTACAAATTATTAGAATAAGGTATATCCTTCATCTAGGAATGGACTGCCTTATAATAAATAGTGTTTAAACTTTAATTCAAGCAATAAATTGATGAATATATAAAAAGTAGGAGATTTTCTATTTTTTATAAGAAAAAGACATTTGTCCAATGACAAATGTCTTTATTATTGACATAACAAAGCAAAAGTGGTAATATAAATCTATATCGCCATTTTTTCAACAAATATTTACTCATTCCCAATTATATTATATAACTTTCAAAAGACAATGTCAATAGGTTTTGTAAATAATTTTATTTATTATATTTTAAAAAATTATCTATTATAAGGAGGTAATACCGTGAGGAAGGATGACTTTGAATGGAAGCTTGAAGATGAATGGCTACAAGAAGTACTTGAAGAGACTAGAAAACAGTTTGATAAAAACAAAGGTTTTAAAGAAAAAATTAAAAATGATGCCATTAGAACACAAAAGGAACTATGGGATGAAATAGGCTCAGTTTCCATAGCAAATGGACTAGAGCAAGTTGCAGATTTTATGCAATTTATTAGTTTCATGAAAATGCAAAAAATAAGTCATGAATCAACTAGAAAACTTGAAGATAAATATGAGAAGATGCTTTCGTCACCATATTTTGGGAGAATGGATTTCCTTGAAAGTGGAGAGGAAGAAGCAGAAAAATGTTATATTGGAGTTTCAAACCTTATCAATGATAACCTTGATTTTCTAATATATGATTGGAGAGCACCAATCTCCAGCATGTTTTATGATTGTGAAATGGGAGAGGCTAATTATAAATGCCCTGAAGGCGTTATAGAAGGGAAACTTTTGCTGAAAAGACAGTATAAAATTAATAACGGGCAAATTGAATATATGTTTGATAGTAATCTTAAGATAGACGATGAAATGCTTCAAGATATTTTGAGTAAAAGTACTGATAGTAAGATGAAGGCCATAGTAACGACAATTCAAAGAGAGCAAAATAAAGTAATTCGTAATGAAGAATATAAGACTCTAGTAGTTCAGGGACCTGCAGGAAGTGGAAAAACTTCCATTGCTCTTCATAGAATAGCATATTTATTATACAAGCATAGGGATATAATAACACCTGAGAATATAGTAATATTTTCTCCTAATGAAATTTTTAATGATTATATTTCTAATGTACTACCAGAGCTTGGAGAAGATAATATGTATCAGACAACATTTAAGGAATATATGCATAAGGCCTTAGGAAGTGATTTTATAAAGGAAGATTACTGTCAAATGATGGAATATATTCTTACTTTAAAGAATGACCCAAACTATGAAAATAGAATTGACAATATAAGATATAAATCCACTATGGAATTTGTAAATATATTAAAATATTACGTGACCTATGTTGAAAAAGTTGATAGAAACTTTAAAGATATTATTTTTAGAGACCAGTTAATAGCCTCATCTAAAGATTTGCAAGAATTATTTTTTAAAGATTATATAAGACTTCCGCTGAAAAAGAAACTTAGAAAAATAAAGGAAAGAATATTGTTTCTTTTAGATCCATATAAAAAAGAAAGGATAAAAGAAGTTGTCGATGAATTGGAGAATACAGGCTCTTATATAGATAAAATGGAAATATTAAAGGATAGTATAGCTATTGTAAAGGAAGAAATGAAGGACATATACCATGAAATCAATATAATGACAGAGTTTAATTTAGTGAATATTTATAAAGAGCTTTTTCAGAAATTAGAGTTTTTTCATAGAAGATTAAATATTCCATACTATGATGAGAAAATGGAGAAAATAAAAATCAGCACCCTAGAAAACATAGAGGCTAAAAAACTTAATTATGAGGACCAGATTTCTCTTCTATATTTAAAAATAGCACTAGGAGATATTTCAAAAACCTCCGAAATTAAATATGTGATTATTGATGAAGCTCAGGACTATACGCCGCTTCAGTATGAAATATTTTATCAGCTCTTTGAGTCTGCAAATATGACTATACTGGGAGATTTAAATCAATCCATTAATCCATTTATGAATGTAGGCGACTATAATAATATTTCTAATATATTTTCTCAAAGTAACACCTGTATAATAAATCTAACCAAAAGCTACAGATCCACAAAAGAAATTACCGAGTTTTCTAGAAAGCTACTTAATAATGAATTTGTTGATGAAAGTATAGAGAGAAGTGGAGAGAAGCCTTTGCTCCTTGAACTTTCAAATGAAGATGCTATAAAAGAGAGACTT
Source organism: Bacillota bacterium (assembly GCA_023388495.1). Classification (GTDB taxonomy): domain Bacteria; phylum Bacillota; class Clostridia; order Tissierellales; family Tissierellaceae; genus Tissierella. The sequence goes on from JAEWGC010000017.1 coordinate 5,019, forward strand.
CTTCAAGATATAAACATATATAAAGAGAGAGGATATAAATCCATTGGAATAATAACAAGAACTATAAGGGAAGCAGATGAGGTATATAGTTTTTTAAAAGATAAGGTTCATATTAAAGCCATAATGAAGGATGATGATAAATATGTTAGTGATACATTGGTAATACCAGCATATCTTGCTAAAGGTTTAGAATTTGATGTTGTGCTTATTTATGATGCAGGAAACGAGAATTACGGATGTGAGGAGGAGAGATTAATATTTTATACTGCCTGTACCAGAGCACTTCATGTTTTATGTATATATTATTCTGGAAAATGCACGTCATTTCTTGAAGGAATTTATTAGAGGTAACTTTTCTTTTTAACCCCACTATTTTTCGTGATACAATAAAGAAAACTATATAAGGTGTATCATGACTAAACATCATGTATATACAATGGGTGTAGTAAGTGTCTATCACCATTATGTTACGAAGGCGAAGAAAAAAGACATACGAAAACAGAAATCGCTGAGTTATAGAAGGGAAAAGCGTGGAAATAATAATTAAAAACGAAGAAACACTGATTCCATATCAAATATAAAAGAATCGGTGTTTTTTGTTGAATCAGTACAATCTTGAAACTTCAGGAAAACGAGTCTAATGATCAGATATAATAAGGCTACACTACCCATATTTTCTGATAATATTATCAAACTTTACGTTGCAACTGTTATAGAAAATTTTATTATAAGTAATTGTTAATTTATAAAATATGTTATAATTCAAAAAGGATGGTGTATAGAAATATATATTAAAAAACTTTTATAAATTATATAGGGGGATAGTTATTATGATAATAAAAAACTTAGAGACCAGTAGATTAGTTATTAGAAGTACCAAGAAAGAAGATACTGATTTTTGTCTGGATATATGGTTAGACGATGAAATGGGAAAATATATGTCAGATCCACCTCGTGACAAAGCTGGTGACTTATATTTGAAGTGGAAAGAAAATGTAGAAGTTTATGATGGATGCTATTATTTTGTTGCAGTTTCAAGACAAACGGGAGATTATATTGGAACATGTAGTGCTGTTCCAAATGATGAGCAAAACCATTGGGATTTAGGATATGCTATTCATAAAAAATATTGGCGTCAAGGCTATGCTACAGAGATGATAAAAGCGCTAATTGGTTTTTGTTATGCAAATGGTGGTAGAAAAATTACAGCTGATGTAGCAACGGAAAATCCAGGTTCAAATGCTGTATTAAGAAAACTTGGGTTCTATGTTGAGAAAGAAGGTAGTTTTAAAAAATCTGGTACCGATATTATATATGATGAGTATACTTACAGACTTGATTTAGAATGATAGAGAATCATATCATGAAATTAAAGTTATGGAAAAAATAATTTAAAGAAGAAAGAGATACGAATCAGTTATCTTATAAACCTATTGAGTTAAGATATGTAGGACAAATATAGTATAAAAAAGAGGTATTAAAATGAGTAGAAGTGAACAGGCTATTTTTACAAATATGTGTATGATATATAATGGAGATTATATTTTAGTGCAAGATAGACAAAATCCCGATTGGCCAGGAATTACATTTCCTGGTGGACATGTTGAACATGGAGAAGCTTTTGTTGAATCTGTTAAACGAGAAGTTTTTGAAGAAACTGGACTTATTATTGACAATCCTATTTTATGTGGGGTAAAACAATTTCAAACAATACAGGATGAACGATATGTTGTTTTGTTTTTCAAAACTAATCAATTTAAGGGGGACTTGAAACCTTCAGTAGAAGGGGATGTATTTTGGATAAAAAAAGAAGATTTGAAACGATATCAGCTTGCTAATGATTTTTTAGATATGTTTAATGTATTCGAATCTGACAGACTTAGTGAGTTATACTATTATAAAGAGCAAAATAATTGGGAGAAGAAACTGCTGTAACTATAAGGTTATAATTCTGGTCAATATGTATTATAAGGGATATCTTCAAATAGGACAACATATTATATTTCCAACAAATATAAAAAGTTATATAATAAATATAACCTAAAAATAAATATTTGTAACATGAAAAGGATTGATTAAATGATAAAAGATCTAAAAACTTTTGTAGAGGAATTAGCAACTACAAAAGTTACACCTAATGTATATAATCAGTATTCATATGAATATCAAGAGAACTCCATAAGAAGAGATAATCTATTAATTTACTTAAAGCAGATGTATAAGTTGAAGCCAAAAATCATACTTGTGGGGGAAGCACCAGGGTATAGGGGATGTCGCCTTACAGGAGTGCCATTTACGAGTGAGCATCTACTCATGAACAATATAAAAGGACTAGAGTTATTTGGAGAGGAAAATGGATATAGGCTAGCTTTAGAAAAGGACAAGCTGCTTAAAGAAGCTACAGCTACAATAATATGGGGTACATTATTAAAATACGATATAATGGCGTTATCTTGGAATGCCTTTCCCTTTCATCCACATAAAGTAGGTAATGGAGAAAGCAATAGAACACCTTTAAAAAAAGAGCTTTTAATAGGAGAAGGTCCACTTCTTCAAATGATTGAAATGTTTAATATTGAAAAGGTGGTTGCTGTAGGCAATAAAGCAGAAGAGAATCTCAACAAACTAGGTATTAGTTGTAGAAAAGTAAGACATCCAGCGCAGGGAGGAAAGAATCAGTTTGTTGAGGGGATAAGATTGATAAAAGAGGAGTTAACTAAATAGGATAAGTTTGAACTATGGAAAATAAAGATTAGACAATAGGCAAAGTATTGTTAATAAAAATTAATTTAAAGATGGTGGATGTATTAAAAATTAAAATGACTGTGAAAATTAGTTTGCCTCTAGGATAGATGTGCTTATGATTGAAGGAATAGTAGCTATAGATTTGAAATCTTATGATAGCTTAAATATTTATTTTTTAATTTATATAAAGACTTACACTGAGCTAAGACTCAAAGTAAGTCTTTATAATTAATTGTATTACTTTAGTTTTACTTCAAAGAAATTTTTATCTTTTCTTAATTGGAATGTAAATATCCATACATATCTTTTCATATTCCCAATGGTGACAACGTTCGTCATAGAATTCAAAGTCTAGTTTGGAGTCATCAATTTCATATCCAGAGTTTGGAAACCATTCTTCTAATATGTATTTCAAAGTGCCTTTAATCGAATTTACAAAGCTATCATCATTTGAAGCAACAGTAGGAGTTGTAAAAACAGCATAGGTTGCCTCCGGTACTTCAAGTCTATACATGTCAGTTGTTGCTTGATCAAAGTTACTGACTTCTATGCCTAATATATATGAAAATTCATCAGTTTCCATATTTGTATTTACGCAAATTCCATATTCTCCATGCCTAGGAGGATTTTGTGTATTATATAAATACGCTTCCTTGCCTTCTATGTTACACTGATTCCAAAAGGCAGGAATATCTCTAGAATGAGCATTATTTCTCAGGGTAGTTTTAAACTCATATCCCACTATTTTAAAAGAATCTCTATTTACTATTTTAGGTTGCATTATGATACCTCCAATTTTATTTGTTCTAACTTTCTTTAAGTCTACCTTTTGTGGAAAACCTATTGGTGCATGCAATCTATAAAAGCTTGGTGTATATCCAAAGTATTTTTTGAAGGCCTTTGTAAATCCAGCATGAGTTTCAAATCCGGAATCTAAGGCAATATCAAGTATTTTTTTATTATTACTAAGTTCAGAAAGAGCATATTGAAGTTTTCGCCTTGTTACATATTCCATAACAGGAATCCCAACAAAGCTATGGAACACCCTATAATAGTGATAGGTAGAGAAACCTGCAATTTCTGCCAGCTTATCAACTGTTATTTTTTCACCAATATTATCATCAATATAATCTATGGTCTTTTGTATTAAGTCTACATAATCCAAAGGGGATCCCTCCTTTAAAGAATTAATTTTGTACGATAATAATATGGTAGCATATTTATTAATGAAATCCTTTTCCTATTTTGCTAAGATAACGATTATTATTTGATGTTTAAATTATGTTAAATATATAAAAATTAGATAGCTTACAGTAAACTGGATAATTAAATAGAGGTCACATAAACTAACATCAACATTAAGCTAGATTTTGATACACTGGCTATTATAAACTTAATTGTAGAAAAAGGATGGAAGGAATTAGAAGAAAAAGAGAAGATAGCAGTAGAGGTTATATATTATCCACTTTTCACATATGATTCTATTTACGATATGCCTCAAAAGTAATAATCTGATTATTATCTGTAGGATAAATACCAAATTTATAATCAGAAGAAATAATAATATCACTAAATCCAATTTTCTCCAAAATCAATCTAAATTCTTCTACGCCATACCATTTTAATGGAAATCGCTCTAATTCGGTTTGTATCAATTGATTCTTGTGCCATTTTTCATATCGGAAATGAGAAACTGTATATTGATCAATGAAGTTAACTTCCATCAGTGACTCATTTAAGGTTATGAAATCTCCTCTAGGAGTGCTCCAGGTTCTTGTTGAAGTATGCCCAATATTAAAATCCGATTGCATAAATATATCAACAATAAGACGTCCGCCTATGGAAAGATGTTCATAGAAGCATTTTAATCCATTAATAGCATCTATTGAATTTTCTAGTAATAGAAAAGAGCCTGTAGGAATAATAATTGCCTCGTATTTATGAGGGAGAGAAAAAGATTGCATTTTTTCCTCATAAAGATCAGCTTTTAATCCCCTTTCTTTACAGTGAAATTTACATAAATCCAACATTTCAGGAGAGGAATCTATGGCATCTACAATAAATCCTTTCTCTAGCAGGGGAATTAAGATGCGGCCTGTTCCTACTGCCGGTTCAAGAATCCTTCCTTTGATATCCTTAAGCCTTTCCATGTAAAATTCCACATCTCCAAATGAATGTCCAATAGGTTTATCTATATTGTATACTTCTGTAGAAAGCTTACTATAAAAACTAAACATACTATTCTACCTCCTTATGATAGTTATAAATAAATGCTTTATCTTAGTTTAAACATAGGATAGGCATCTCCTTTCTTAAATGATATTCTTAAAGCTAATATATCATTTAAAAGAACTACTTTCTTATCCTATCTTGCTAATTCAAAAAAATTAAGATAATCATTATAAAAGAAAAAGATAGTGATTTTTATTTCAGATGATGTTTATACTAAACAACAAATATGCAAACATCTGGTATCTTACCAGCATCTATCTGATGATACGGCCATTGAAAATACTGATATATTAGAATGTATTCGAAAGGTTGGATTTATTCAGTATGGTATCTTTATGCTTTGGGAATAGAAATCTGTTGTGATAAAATAAATTTATTTGACGTATTCACTAACAAACATTATACTATATTAAGAAAACTATAACTAAATAAGACAGTTCGCAACCATCCTGTCTATAAACAAAACTAAGGGTCTGTAGATAAAAACACTTTGTTTTTATAGGGCACTTTGTGCCCTTTTTTGTTGTGTAAAACATAATAGTATTTCTTAGTCTATTGTTTATGGGATATAGAGAACTTTTCTTATTTAGAATTTACTAAAATTAAGGAGAGATAAGAATGAATATTAAACCATCAGCAGTAGGTAAAGAAACTATGACTAAAAAGGTAGCCATATCAGGAGTAACAGTAGGTCTTTATGTGGTATTAATGTATTTGACTCAAGGTTTTGCCTTTGGACAATATCAGATAAGAATAGCAACGTCATTCTATAGCCTTAGTGCAATTTACCCATTTTTAATAGTTCCTTTAGCAGTAGGAAATATGATAAGTAATATACTTATGGGAGGACTAGGATTTTTTGATATATTAGGAGGATTAATAGTAGGGATTGTTACTACTACATCCATTTATTTAGTGAAAATATTAAAATTAAATGACTGGTTTATAGCTATTCCAATAATTTTCGGACCAGGATTAATAGTGCCTATATGGCTTTCAATTATACTAAATATACCTTATGAGGTACTGGCAACCAGTTTATGTATTGGACAAATTATTCCAGGAATAGTGGGTACTATTCTCGTAAAACAATTGAGAAATAGAATATAAATTTAATAGAGATGGAGGATATAGATATGTTTGGAAGAAAAGAAGAAGAGTTAGAAGGAGTAACATTATTAGGAAATCAGGGGACAAACTATAATTATAGCTACAATCCATCTGTTTTAGAAACATTTGAAAATAAACACAAAGAAAATGATTATTTTGTAAAGTTTAATTGTCCAGAATTTACAAGTCTTTGTCCTAAGACAGGACAACCAGACTTTGCATCAGTATATATATCCTATGTTCCAGAAAATCTTATGGTAGAAAGCAAGTCTTTAAAGCTTTATCTTTTTAGCTTTAGAAATCATGGAGACTTTCACGAAGATTGTATGAATATAATAATGAAAGATTTAATAAAGATTTTAGATCCAAAGTATATTGAAGTATGGGGAAAATTTACACCCAGAGGAGGAATTTCTATTGACCCATATTGTAATTACGGCAAAGAGGGGAGTAAGTGGAAAGATGTAGCTGAAAGGAGATTGTTTTATCACGATATGAATCCAGAGAATATAGACAATAGATAATAATTTTAAGTTGTTTGAAAGCTAAATTATAGAAAACTTTTATCTGACTTTGGGTAGAATAGGAAAAGTTAAGAAAGTTGTAACATATACTCATTCAATTAAATATCTTAATAGGGAAAGCAGTAGATTGTTTACATAATAATCTACTGCTTTTAATTATTTGGAATTTTACAAGTTTATATCATAATAGGGCGTTGTATGATAGTATTATGATATAAGGGGTAATTATAAAGTAAGGGGTGATTTTATGTGGAATAGAGAATCTATTAAAAATTATGCAAAGGATTTTTTGAGAAAACATTATTGGAAAGCATTTTTAGTATGCCTTATTGTAGCTATATTAACGGCAAACGGTGGCGGTACTGGTAATCGAGTAAAGATTTCAGACAGATATTATGAAAATCAAATGACTATTAGGCCAGAAAATAAAGTAGCCATAGAATTTGAAAATCCTATATCTCGATTTATAATTAAAGGCTTTAATAGATCTCCTGTATTTTTTATTTCATGGGCTGCATTACCAATAATTATTATTTTGTTCATAGCACTACTTATAACGATAGGCTATGCTCTTGAAGTAGGAAAAAATCGATTTTTCCTGCGAGGATTTAAGGATGATGTGGATCTAAAGAATTTATTTTCAACCTTTAATTCAATGGAATATTGGGGAATTATAAAAACGCAGTTTATTAGGGGATTATATAATTTCTTATGGTCTCTATTATTAATAATACCAGGAATAATAAAGTCTTATGAATATAGAATGGTGCCATATATTTTGTCTGAAGAACCTAACTTACCATCTAATGAAGTTATAAGAAGAAGTAGAGAAATGACAGATGGGCATAAAATGGATATGTTTGTATTAGACTTATCTTTTTTGGGGTGGTATATATTGGGTGCAATTTTCTTTGGTATAGGAGGAATATTTGTTAATCCTTATAAAGAAGCTACTATGGCCAAATTATATAATATCTTATCTGGTAATGATAGGATAGATGATATTGAATTTATAGAATAAAATTTATGAATCCACAATACTTTTAAAGTTTTGTGGATTTTATTTTTTAAAAAACTATAGCTATTTCATGTGTTTAATATCTGGAAAGTTTTATTAGGATAAGAAATTTTCGAATACACATAATAAAAATGATGTAAAACTTTTATAAAAACTATAAGATAAGGAGAGGTAAATATGAGAAATAAACCAAAACCAGATGATAGAAGAGATAATGTTGAAAAAATACAATTTAATATTGATAACACTATTAAAAATTATAACTTAGCAGAAGAAGTGATTTCAAAAACAGATGATGAACAAATGAAAGAAGACTTAAGAGAAAAAAATAAGAGAAGAGAAGAATCTCTAAAGGGAATGAAAGAGGAAATTAAGGAAGAAGCTATAGCAAGGGAAAATAATTATAAATAATGAGAAAAAATAAAACATAAGTATTTTGCTTATGTTTTATTTTTTTCTCGTTGGAAGTATATAAGCAATATAATAAACCACAGGTATTATTACTCCCCCTCCAAGGATATTTCCTAATGTCACTGGAAGTAAATTTGAAATAAGTATATTAGTCCAACTAATGTTAAGGCCAGCAAACTTTGCTAAGGGTAAAAAGAACATGTTTGCTACACTATGCTCATATCCAGATAAAACAAATAGCATTATAGGGAACCACATACCAAATACCCTTGAAACTATATCTTGAGCTGCTGCAGCTACCCATACACCAAGGCAGACTAATATATTACAGAGTATTCCTCTAAGAAATGCAGCTTGAAAACTTAAAGATGTCTTAGCGGTTCCTACACTTAAGGTAAAGTCCAATATACTTTTGCCTACAAGTTGGGATTTATATATGATATATGCTAGTATAAGAGAGCCAATAAAGTTACCTAAATAGACTAAGATCCAATTTCTTAACATTCCTTGTAAGGATATTTTTCTATCCATTAAAGCCATTGTCATCAAATTATTCCCAGTGAAGAGTTCGGAGCCAGAAAAAATCACTAACATTAAACCAACAGGAAATACAAAACCTCCAAAAAATTTAGTCAAGCCAAGATCTATATTACTAAGAGTCTGAGAAGCTACAATATATGCATAGCCGCCAAGTCCCACATAGACTCCAGCCATTATCCCAAGAATTAGTAGCCTAGTTACAGATAGACTTGCCTTTGTCTCCGCAGAGGCAATTATTGATTTTGCAACTTCGGAAGGTGCAAGAAATCTCTTTTCCATATATAATACCTACTTTCATATTTTATGATAAAATTATTCTGCAATAGTATTTTATCTCTATATCTAAAAATAATACAAGAATAAAGACTGGGACTCCTTACCAAAAAAACAAAGCAGTATCTATCATTATAAAGATTAAGTTTTAATACTATGTTATAATAGAAATAGATTTATAAAATATAATATAGCATAGGAGATTTTGCATATGGCTATAAACTATTTTCTTTTATACTTAATATATGGATTTGCGTTTATTAATATGGGCATATTTTCTATTCAAGGAAAATCTACAGAAGTAACTAATCTTCCACTGGTAAAATCATTAAAGTATCTTGGTTACTTTGGAATTAGCCATGGTATTACAGAATGGATTACAATGATTGAAGTTCTAGGCATTTATTCTGATTTATATGTTTTTTTGTTTATTATAAAATATATCTTAAAGGCAGTTTCTTTCGTATACTTAATAGTTTTTGGAGCTAGTTTACTACCTCTTAGGAACAGACATAAGAAGGTAGTCCTAAAAATTCCCATTGTTTTATTTATAATATGGTTTATAGGTTTCCTTTTAATATCTATTTATTATGGACAAGACTATCTTATTTTAAATCCAAAATACAATATTATAATGTTAAGATATTTGATGGCATTTTCAGGAGGAACAGTATCTGCTATTGCCCTATATTTAAATGGCAAAGCAATAGAAAAAAGAAAATCTAATAGTATGGCAGAAAGATACAAGAGTTTAGCGGCTATGTTTCTAATTTATGGGTTCTTAGATGGTGTTTTTGTGAAAAAAATGAATTTTTTTCCCGCAAATATTATTAATGATGAGCTGTTTTTAAATATTTTTGGATTTCCAATTCAAATATTAAAAGCAACCGTGGGAATAACAATTAATTTTTTATTAATTAAAGTAATAGATACTTTTGGCTGGGAGCAGAAAGAAAAATTAGATAAACTACAAAAACATAGAATAGCTTCTGAAGAAAGAAGAAAATTAGGGTTAGAGGTGCATGATAGTATTATACAGGCTTTATACGCTGCTGGCTTAAAGGTAGAATATTTAATGAGGAATAAGGAAGAAAATAAAAGTGAGTTAATCTTGAAAGAAATAAAGGTTGATTTGAATAATACAATAGATAAGACTAGAGAATTTTTATCATCAAGTACATTGAAGATTGTGGAGATAGAAGATTTAAATTACAGTCTTCAGCAATTAATAAGTAAATTTAATGAAAATCAAGATATACAAATAGATTTTAAAAGCAGTACATCTATAGTAGATTATGGACATTTATCTCCAGAGAAATCTACACAAATTTATTATATTGTACAGGAAGCCATTAGCAATATAACTAAACACTCTAAGGCCACCTATGGGCAAGTCTTTTTAGATGCTAAGTATGACTATCTATATATTAAGATACTAGATAATGGCGTAGGAATTTCTATTAATAATATAAATTCTGAAAGACAATTTGGCATTAGCTCCATGAAAGAGCGAGCTAAGAGGGTTGGGGGAGTGCTTAACATTGATACACTAACAAAGGGTACGAAAGTTGAGCTTATGATACCTTGGGAGGAATCTAAAAATGCAGAATAAGATAAAGGTTCTATTAGTAGATGATCATAGTGTAGTTAGAGATGGATTGAGATTGTTGTTAGAGTTACATGAAGAACTAGAAGTATGTGGAGAAGCAGCAACATTAAAAGAGGCTATTGTTATGACGATTAACACTAATCCAGACGTTATTTTATTAGATTTTAAACTTCCAGATGGCGATGGAGTAAGTGGTTGTATTAGTATAAAAAGTTTATTTCCTGATATTAAAATTATTATTTTGACTGCCTATGCAGAAGATAATATAGTAATGGAAACAATTAGAGCAGGGGCTGATGGTTATCTATTAAAAAATATTGAATCTGAAGAACTAATAAAAAACATATTATGCGTATATGATGGAGAATCTGTATTGGATCCTTCTGTTACTGAGGGAGTTTTTAATAGCATAAAATTAGATAATCAAAAAAATGAAGAAGATTCAGAGCTAAGTCCCAAGGAGACAAAAATACTACAAGCTCTGAGTTTAGGTAGAACTAATAAAGAAATAGCAGATATGTTATCGATTTCAGATAAAACTGTTCGGAATTACATTAGCAATATCTTTAAAAAAATAAATGTTTCTAATAGGACAGAAGCAGCTACCTATTGGATCAGAAAAAAGAATTTAAAATAGGACAAATGTACCTAGTATAGGGACAAAATTCAGAATATGAAATTTCTTTTAGTGATGATATCTTATAAATAAGAAACGATCATATTTACACAAAAGATAAAAAAATAGTTTAAGAACAAAAGAGGAAGAAGCCGGTTTACTTTGATGTAAACTGGCTTCTAATTTTTTCTCTATCATTAATCCTGAGTGGCAAGTACACAAAAAATATTGACTGTTATTTAATCTTTATGTATAATTTATTATGTAAATTTAATGTACAATAAATATAAAAGCAGATGGGCGGCTTTCAATACCCATTTGCTTTTTTGTGTTTAAAAACAGGAGGTAGTGACGTAAATGAAAAAGACATTTAAAGACAAAAGGTTTTTTCTTGCAATTCTTACACTAGTTATACCAATAACATTACAAAATTTAATTAGTTCATCTCTGAATATGGTTGATAATCTAATGATAGGAAGACTTGGAGAAAGTTCAATTGCAGCTGTTGGTTTAGTTAATCAATATTTTTTCATATTCATGTTATGTTTAACAGGAATTAATGCAGGAGCAGGTATATTTATGTCCCAGTTTTGGGGTAAAAAGGATACTTCAAATATAAGGAAAATGCTGGGCCTAGATATGGTCTTGAGTCTCATGGTTTCATTCTTATTTTTTATTACAGCTTCCATATTTCCTAGCCAAATAATGAAAATATTTACTAAGGATATAGAGGTGATAAGTTTAGGAGTTAAATATATTAGAATTGTTTCAGTAACTTTCGTACTTACTAGTATTACTCAGGCTTATTCTACAACCTTAAGATGTATAGGGATTGCAAGACTGCCAATGTTTGGTAGCTTAATAGGTGTATTAATAAATGCTTTCTTAAATTGGGTTTTTATATTTGGACATCTTGGATTTCCAGCAATGGGAGTAGCAGGAGCCGCAATAGCTACAAGTATAGCTAGAATTGTAGAGATGGTATTTATAGTTATATGTGCATATAAATCTAATTCTGTTATCCCTAGAAAAATTAAAAATATTATTGGTTTTGATAGGAAGTTTATTAGGATGTATTTTAAAACATCATATTCAGTAATAATCAACGAGTTAGTATGGTCTATAGGACTATCTGTTTATTCAATAATATATGCAAAAATAGGTATTCGTGAAGTGGCTAGCATGCAGATAGCAAGTACTATTAACAATATGTTTATGGTTCTTTCTATAGGTCTTGCCAGTGCAGCTGCAATTATGATAGGAAATAAGATTGGAGCAGGGGAAGAGAAGTTGGCAATTGATTATGCAATAAAATTAGGTATACTTGCGCCAATTATAGGCTTGATAACAGGTATAGCCTTATTTGTAGCGTCTCCAGCAGTTGTAGGACTATTTAAGATTAATAAGGATACATTGAATAATACAATTACAGTTCTTAGAATCATGGCTTTCTTTGCACCTCTTAGGTTTTTTAATGTACTAATGATTGTAGGTGTATTTAGAGGAGGTGGAGATACTACTTATTCCATGTTGGTTCAACTTGGAACTATCTGGTGTTTTGCAATTCCGGCTGGGTTTATTGCGGCGGTATATTTCAATCTTCCACTAGATAAGGTATTTTTCATAATCTCCTTAGAAGAGGTAGTAAAAATATTTTTCGAAGCTAACAGACTTCATTCTAGGAAATGGATAAGAAATGTTGTAGAAAGTGTAGATACTTTAAATGAAGCAGCATAAAAAATACTCCCATGGGAGTATTTTTTTATTATAAATCTTCATCTAGCGTTGAGACAGCTTTTTCTAAATCAACTTCCGCATTGGATATAACCTTTTCTCCATTAATATTTGGATTGTCTAAATATCCTCCATTATTTTTGAGAATATCCCTTGCTTTTTGAGAATCTCCATCACTGGCATCCACACTAACTACATAATTAATATTTGCCACTTCATCAAAGGATCCCATACCGCTAACCATAGGGCTAGCTGCAGCTAAGGGTGAATTTCCTTCGTTTAATCCATCGGAGCCAGAGTTCAAAACTAATTGAGATAGACTAGGTGCTGTGCTGGTTCCTGGATTGTTGGTTTTAACATTTCTATTACCGATATAGTGGTCATTAATGTCTACAAAAGCACCACTAAGTCCTGCATTTTTTAATTCTTTAACAGCATTATTTGCCGCACTTATTTCTCCAAAATAACCTTTTACTGTCATCTATATTCCTCCAGTGTCAATTATAGTATATATATACTTTTTCCCAAAATTCTATTATTATTGCAGTTATAATTTTCTACAATAGCCAAAACAGAGTTATTAATATCCAGAGTATATTATGATATTAATTTGTACAAAATACTTTGGAGGTGATAATAAATGAAAAAAATAGGTGTAGAAAAAGGACTAAGCAATGTAGCTGGATACTTAATTAAAGAAGGTTATTCTGTAGAAGCACTAAGTGAATCCATAGATAATAATATTTCAAAATTAAGTGGACTTGATGCTATTGTAACAGCAGGATACAATACTGATATGTTAGGTATTAGTGATACAGAGACTAAGGCCCCTGTAATAAATGCAAAGGGATTAACTCCTGAGGAAGTAAAATCTAGACTTGAGCAACAATTACGTTAGGTTAAAAAAACCAAGTGGATATCCACTTGGTTTTACACATTAAATCTAAATAATACTACATCCCCGTCTTGCATTATATAATCTTTTCCTTCAACTCTTACAAGTCCCTTTTCTCTAGCTGATGCCATATTGCCGCCATGGGCCATAATATCATCAAAGGATATCACTTCTGCTCTAATAAAACCTCTTTCCATATCTGAGTGGATTTTACCAGCAGCTTGAGGAGCTGGGGTACCTTTCTTTATAGTCCAAGCCCTTGTTTCCATGGGACCTGCCGTTAAAAAGCTCATAAGTCCAAGTAAACTATAAGATGCTTGTATCAGCTTATCAAGACCAGATTTATCAACCCCTAGTTCATTTAAAAATTCTATTTTTTCTTCATTGTCTAGAAGTGAAATTTCTGCTTCTATTTGTGCACTGACTACAACAACCTCTGCATTTTCTGTTGAAGCAAATTCTCTTACCTTAGACACATAAGGGTTTGAACTACCACCATTAGCTAGATCATCTTCTGAAACATTTGATACATAGATAACAGGCTTTGAACTTAGTAGATTAAAGGATTTCACAATTTCGTTTTCTTCATGTGATAAATCTAATGTCCTTACAGACTTGCCTTCTTCAAGAGATTTAATCACTCTTTGAATAAGTTCTACCTCTACAGCTAGAGATTTATCTGCTTTAGCCATTTTCTGTGACTTTTGAAGTCTTCTTTCTAATTGCTCCATATCGGAAAACATCAACTCTAGATTTATAGTTTCAATGTCTCTTATAGGATCTATACTGCCATCTACGTGAACTATATCTACATCTTCAAAACATCTAACTACGTGGACTATAGCTTCTACTTCACGAATATGAGATAAGAACTTATTTCCAAGTCCTTCTCCATTGCTTGCTCCCTTTACAAGTCCAGCTATATCATAAAATTCAATAGCAGTAGGGAGAATTCTCTTTGATGAGTAAATTTCTGCTAATTTTTCTAATCTCTCATCTGGCACTGCAACCACACCTACATTTGGCTCTATTGTACAAAATGGATAGTTAGCAGACTCTGCACCAGCTTGAGTTATTGCATTAAACAATGTACTTTTTCCTACATTTGGTAGGCCTACGATTCCAAGTTTCATTTTTTATTTCCTTTCTATGGTAAAAATATTATATTAAATTTTGACTAAATAAAAAATACCACACAAGAAGAAATTATACATTATATAAGCTATAAGTGCAATGGCAACATTATGGTAGATTGTTATTAAAGATCTAAAATTATTTTCACATAAAAAACTAAATATAATATTGCATATTGCCACTATTTAACATATAATAAAAATAAAAACCGACTAGTCGGTTTGTTCGGAGGTAATATGTCAAAACATAGTAATGAAGCAGTAGAAACTAAAAAAGAAATGATAATCAAACATGCTTTTGATTTGTTTGCAGAAAAAGGTTATTCTGAAACATCTGTAGATGATATTGTCAAAGCATCAGGCATAAGTAAAGGAGGGATATATTATTATTTCAAGAGTAAAGAAGATATTTTTTTGGAAATTGCAGAGGAAAGATTAAGACAAAGAAAAAATCTTATGAGTAGTAATGAGAACTTAAAGTCAAGTAAAGAGAAAATCATTAGCTATATTAATTGGACGTTAACAGGATTTTTCGATGAAAAAGTCCAAAAGATATCTCGCTTTACTTTTGAATTTTGGTCCGTTCTTTCAAGAAATCCTAATATGGCAAATAAGGCTAAAGAAAGATACAAGATGTTCTATAATATTTTGGCTGGGGTTTTACAGGAGGGAATTGATAGAGGAGAATTTAGAGAAGATTTGGATATAGAATCAATGGTCTATATTATTTTGTCTTCAATGGATGGTATTGGGTTTGTGAATTCTGTAATGGGTATTAGCATGACTCAAGATATAGTTAAAAACTATATAGATATGATATTGAAAAAAATTGAAAAAGGGGATCAAGATGATTATATATGATTATTGTAGTAATGTTGAATTTGAGAAAGTATACAATGCTTTTAGAATAGGGTTTTCAGATTATATAATAAAACTTGAGATTTCTAAGGAGGATTTTATGAAGCGTTTCTTTGGACCAGAGGGAAATCAATTAGAGAATTCATTTATAGCATTAGATGATGGAAACCCAATAGGATTAATTTTAGGAGGCATTAAAGACTATGAAGGAATTAAGACAATTCGTTGTGGGACCCTTTGTATTCACCCTGACTACCGGGGAAAAGAAATTAGTAAAAATTTATTTGAGTTACACAGGAGAACTGCAATAGATAATAAATGTAAGCAGATGTTTTTAGAAGTTATTGTTGGAAATAATAGAGCTATTAAATTTTATAATAAATTAGGTTATGAGAAGATCTATGATATAAAATACTATTCTATTAAAGATATTGACAAACTACAAGGGGATGTAGACGAATCCATAGATATAGAAGAAGTGACTTTCGACACTATATTAAATTTATCAGAGGGGATAAAGGATATTCACATTAATTGGCAAAACGACTTTGACTATATGAAAAAACTTGAAGGGTTAATGCATTACGGAGTATATAAAGAATCTAAGTTAATAGGGGCTATGAGTATAAGCAAAAATGGGAAAATCTTTTTTATTTGGATTAAGCCAGAGTATCGACAAAAAGGAATCGGAAGAAACCTCATCTTAAAGACAGCTAAAGATTTAAACTTAAATAACTTAAATATAAGTTTTCCTAACAATGCTAATATAGAAGGTTTTATAAAAAATATGAGTTTCCAAAAAGATAATATATCACAATATGAAATGTATCTAACTATCTAGTATAATGAAAGCGGGGTATATAGATGAGAATAATCAGGAAGTTATCAAGTGAAGAAGAGTTTAAGTCTTTTACAGATATAGTAGGAAATGCTTATCCAGGGTTTAATATAGAAACAGGAGAGCAGAAGAAAAGATTTGTTGAGAATTCTATGAGGGCACAGAAAGAAAATCCTTTTGTTAAATTTTATGGAGTATTTGAAGAGAATAAGGTAATTGGTGGAATGAGATATCATGATTTTAAAATGAATCTATTATCAACAAAAGTTAAAGTTGCAGGAATAGGGTTAATTGCAGTGGACTTGTTACACAAGAAGGAAAAGGTAGCTAAAACAATAATGACTAAATTCATGGAAGATTATAGAAGTCAAGGAATATCTATGGCAATTCTTTATCCATTTAGCCCTGAATTTTATAAGAAGATGGGGTTTGGATTTGGAACGAGTATGAATCAATATAGTGTAAAACCCTCTAATCTACCTAAGGGTAACTCTAAATCAAATATAAGGTATATTAAAGAGGATGATGCTAAGAAGTTATTAGATTGTTATACTAGAATTTATGAAAAAACTAACGGACTTATAGAAAAATATGAAAGAGAATTTCAGCTAATATTTAATAATCCAAAGATAAAAGTAGTAGGATATGAGAAGGACAATGAAATTAAGGGATATATGGTATTTGAATTTAAATCCAGCCATGATAAGAATATTTTTGTAAATGATATTGTAGTTAGTCAACTATTATTTGAAGACCATGAATCACTCATGGAATTAATGACATTTTTAAATAGCCAAAATGACCAAATAAATCGTGTTATTTTTAATATTCAGGATGAAAGCTTTAGATTTATATTAGATGACCCTAAAAATGGCTCTAATAACTTATTAACACCAGTATATCATGAATCCAGTATACAGGGGACGGGAATAATGTATAGGATAATTGATCTAAAAGGAATCATAAATGAACTGAGAGATCATAACTTTAACAATGAGAGTTGTAAATTGAAGATTAACATAAGAGATAGTTTAATAACTGATAATGATCGTAGCATAATAATCTACTTTAATAATGGATTTCCTACTATTGTAGATGATAAGGAATATGATGTTGAAATAAAACTTGATATAGCAGATTTCTCTTCCTTATTAACCTGTGTAGTTAGTTTTAAAGATTTATATAAATATGGAAGAGCGTTGATCTCCGATGAATCTTATCTTAAAAAGGTAAACAATATATTTTCATCAGATGAAAAACCAATTTGCATGACTATGTTTTAATTAAAAGGCTCCAATAAAACTGGAGCCTTTTAAAACTATCTATAAATAGTCTTTAATCATTTCATATAATTCCTCCGTTGTATCTGCTTGAACAAATTCATCATCTACTAAAGCAAAGGGTCCCACAGCACAGTCTCCACAATATCCTAAACAAGATTCTACTTCTACATCTATATCTTTATCCCTTAGTTTATTAACTATATCTTCTGTGCCATGTGAAAGGTTATTTTCACAAAATTGAATTTTGGACATACTTACCACTCCTTATCTATACCTGAGAAATATTATTTTTTAAAGCTTGAATTAACTCATCAAAAGACATATTTTCATAGTCTATATTTTTAATATTTATTTTCCTTTCAATTGCAGCCTTTAAGGCGGGAGACGATTTAATACTTCCAATCACAATGGCCCCTATAACCTGATTATTATCAATAAATATTTTATTATAAACATTTTCATCAGATTTATCTTCTACTATGACATTTGTTGCCATAGCCTCATCTACTATACCCATAGAAAATAGTGAAAGACCAAAGGCGCTTAATGTAGTTACTGGAACAATAAATTCATAGGGAGTATTTTTACCTGTAATATTATATCCAGCAATTTTTCCTTGGGCAATTGCAATATTCCACAATCCAAAAATATGGTTATTATATTCAGCCACATCTCCAACAGCAAAAATGCCATCAACATTTGTTTCCATTTTTTCATTTACTACAATGCCTCTATTTATTTCTATTGGAGTATCCTCTAAAATATCTATATTTGGCTTTGTGCCTACAGAGTATATAACAGCATCACAGGAATGAATTTTCCCATCTGATGTCTTAAATCCTTCTACCTTATCATTACCTATTATTTCACTTACTTCTGTATTGAGTAAGACTTGAACGCCATTTGATTCCATTATTTTTTCTAATATTTGTGATGCATTTTCATCTAATTGTTTAGTCATGAGTTTATGGGAATTATGTGAAATGATTATATTTTTACCCATTTGACACAGTGACCATGCAATTTCTAGACCTTGTATTCCACCACCAATAATTAAAATCTTGTTTTTATCGCTGGTTCCATCCATTATATCCCAAGCATCCTGCAGAGTTCTTAAATTATAGACTTCATCCTTCTCAATTCCTGATATTTCAGGCTTTATATTATTAGATCCGGTTGCAAGCAATATCTTTGTGTAGCTAATTAGACCATCATCAAATAATTTAATTACCTTTTTATCTGTATCTATTGATTTTACCTTAGTACCTAGGTATAGGTTTACATCATTATCATCGTACCATTCTCTTTTTTGAAGTAATATCTTATCTTCTTGAAGGGTAGATAGTAAGCCTTTTGATAACTTTATTCTACTATAAGGATAAAACATTTCTTTACCAAATAGGTGTATTTCACTTGTATCATCAACTTCTCTAATAGACTTTATAGCACTAAGAGCAGCGATGCCATTACCTATTATAATTATTTTATCAGGCATTTAATTTGCTCCTTTCATGTATCTTGTATTTTCATATTAGTTTGTTACAATTAGCCTTTTAAATACATAATAACGTTAATTAATAAAGGATTTTGGGTTTTTATAATATATTTGCATAAGTCTCTATTAGGAAGAAGAGAGTTATTGGACAAGCTATATAAAGGATTACAATAATATGTCTATTATAAAACCTAGGTTTTCCTATGCTTGCAGTTAAATATGAAAATATGATATATTAATGTAAGTAAATACAGTAGCATATTAACCACTAATGATGGAAAGGGTGTTATTTTGAATAATAAAAAATATTTACCAATAATTTCAGCAATTATATACTCCACCATATTTGGATTCTCTTTTATGTTTTCTAAAATTGGATTGGAAGTTATGACACCAATAGAACTTATTGCTTTTAGGTTTTTATTAGCAGCATTAGTTATGACTGTACTTAAATTATTTAAAATAATTAAAGTAGATTTAAAGGGAAAGAATATAAAGATGGTTCTATTGACATCTTTTTGTGAGCCAGTTTTATATTTTTTGTTTGAATCTATGGGAATAAATATGACTTCTTCTTCCGAAGCTGGTCTTATGATATCACTGATACCTGTATTTGTAGCTATTTTCAGCATGGTATTTTTGCACGAAAAACTTAAAACATCTCAATTAGGATTTATTGTCTTATCTGTAGGGGGCGTTGTTTTTATAAATATGATGAAGGATAGTCTAAGCTTATCAGGGAACTTTCTAGGAATTGTATTTTTATTTTTAGCTATAATTGCATCTTCCTTTTACAATATTGGTTCTAAAAAATCATCAATAAATTTTACTCCTATTGAGATAACCTATGTAATGATGTGGATAGGAGCCATTTCATTCAATGGTATACTAATAGTTACTAATTTAATAAAAGGTAATATGGGAAGTTATTTTGCACCATTAGCCAACAGTCAAGCCATAATTCCGTTACTATATTTAGGAATTTTATCATCAATAATTGCCTTTTTTATGGTGAATTATACTATATCAAAGATACCCGTATCTCAATCAGCTGTATTTGCTAATCTTTGTACAATAGTATCAATTCTAGCAGGAGTATTTATATTGAAAGAGGATTTTTTCTGGTATGATTTTGCTGGGGCAGTTATGATACTTGTAGGAGTATGGGGAACTGTATATTTTGGAGAGAAGGATAATAATACTGAAGTTTTAAGTAATAACTTTTAGTATAAAATATAATATCAATTAAAAATAGATGGAGTGATAATAATGGATGAAAAGGATAATAGTCTTAAAGGATCAGGCTGTGAGATACTAGTCCCTTTTAATGAAAGGAAGCCATTAGCTGATATAGAGAGAAGTATTATAAAAACATATAGAAAACATATATGGGCAAAATTTATTAAGGCAATAAAAGAATATGATCTTATACAGGATGGAGCAACTAATTAGTTGTCAAAACAAACGCTCCCTACATTCATAAAGAGTGTAGAGAGGTAGATATGTTTCTACCCAAAACTCCTTTAATTGCTGGAAGTCCCTAAAGCTACTTAAACTACAACATGACCATGAAATAAAGGTGAGTGTGAATGTGGCGAAAGCAGAAAAAATTAAGTAGATGGTGCAGGGTTAAATCCTAAACACTAAAATAATGGGTAATCAGCAGCCAAGACTCGAAAAGAGTAAGGTTCAACGACTAGAGAATATTCTCGTACCTTGAAGCCAGGGGAAATGGGGAGCTTCCTATTAAGGGAAGGTGATATAGTCTGTGCTTATGTGAAAGCATAAGAAGTTCATTAATTTTAACGGATTATGAGAACTGTATAGAAAGTAGCGTTTCTATATGAACACTCTAAAAACATATACAAATGAAATTAGGTAATTTATAACAACCGTATTTGAAAATCTTATATAAAAAAATCTACTAATATCACTTAAACCATTGATATATCAATATATCTAATATATAATAAAGATATAGAACATATATTCAGGAATGGTGATATAAGTGGATACTATAATAAAAACAGTAAAACAATATTCTTACGAATTAGATGATGATACTCTTAAAGAATTAAAGTATATAGGAAATCAATATAAAAATGTAAGGAATTATGTATATTCAAGATATAGTGGAATAAATAGTATCATACTTTTAGAAAATCCTAGACAGATAAGAGATAATTGGGTTAAAACAAAGTTCTATGAGCAATGGAAATTACCAGCAAGATATTGGAAACTTGCATTAAGTGAAGCAATTACAAATATAAAAACCCAGTGGAGTAATACAAAAAATAAAATAAAAGTAACAATAAATAAAAATGATAATCTGTCTAAGGACGATTTACACTATATCAGATATATTTTAAAATCCAATACTCATTATCATAAAATATTAATAAATGAACCAATTGACATACCAAAGATATTTGAAAGTAAATATCTTAATTATAAATATTTAAATAATTTAATTAAGAGACTAACAAGAAAATATAAAGGAAAGATTTCATATTCTAACACAGATACCTTTAGTATAGATACAGGACTATATTCATATAAAAATGGACACATAAATATAACCTGTGCTATAAAGGGGAAAGACTGCCTATAAAGCTAACAGATAGCAATATATATGATAGAACCATGATAGTTAAAATCATGGGTAATAGAATAGAAATCCACTGTCCTTTAAAGATTAGGACGAAGAAAAATAATTACGAAAATATCATTGGTATAGATAAAGGATATAAATATTTATTTGCAGTATCAAGTGGAAATTTCTATGGAAGTAGATTAAATAGCTACTTAACCAAGGAAACAGAAAGGCTTAACAAAGTAAATTCTAATAGAAACAGATTTTATGCCTTAAGAAACAAATATTTAGAACAAGGTAATATTGCTAAGGTTAGAAATATAGAAGAAAACAATCTAGGTAAAACAAAATATAATCGCAATAAAAATAAATATGATACTCAGGTAAAATCCTATATAAATCATTCCATCAATGAACTTATAATACAAGAGAAGCCTAAAGAAATAATTACTGAAGATTTAACATTTACAAACTGGAATGATACCTATCCTAAAGAAGTTAAAAGAAAACTATCTCGATGGATAAAAGGATATATCAGAGAAAGACTTGAGTACAAATGCGATTATAACAGCATTAAATACACATATATAAATCCAGCTTATACAAGTAAGGTATGTAATATATGTGGTAGCTTTGGTAAAAGAGAGGAAGATAAATTTACCTGTTCTAAATGTGGAGAACTTCACGCAGATATAAACGCAAGTAAAAACATATTAAAGAGAAAAGATGATAAAGAAATAACCCTATATACTAATTATAAAAAGGTGAAAGAGATATTAGAAGAAAGAGTAAGCAATTTTTAAAAACAATTCAATCACAAATAGAGGTATCTCATAGAAACATGAAGCTTATATTTTACTACAAAATGTAGGGGTTGAATATGTTATATATATAAGGTTTTCAAGTACGGTTGTGGGATAGTAGTTTTACTTTAATTGAAGTAAAATTACCAACTGGCTCAACCAAGGCTTAAATGATATCTAAGATATTATAAGTGCGAATTATCTAAAATAAGTACATTTGTATATGTTTTTAGAACCAGATAAAATAGCAGTAGCCATATCAGGTGGCAAAGATAGCCTTCTTATGGCGAAGCTCTTTCAAGAATTATATAGAAATGGAAATCGAAACTTTGAGTTAGAGTTTATAGCCATGGACCCAGGGTATCATACAGAGATAAGGGAGCTTCTAGAGGAAAATTGCAAGTATTTAGGTATACCAGTTCATATATATGATGCGGATATATTTGCAGTTGCAGATAAAATAGCTCAGGATTATCCTTGTTATATGTGTGCAAGGATGAGGAGAGGTTCTCTATATGGTAAGGCTAGGGAATTAGGTTGCAATAAATTAGCATTAGGTCATCACTTTAATGATGTTATAGAAACTACAATGTTAAATCTATTATGTGCTGGTAGTTTTAAGACAATGTTACCAAAACTAAAGGCTCAAAACTTTGAAGGCCTTGAGCTTATAAGACCTCTATATTTAATAGAAGAAACTTATATTCAAAGATTTATTCAAAATGCAGGAATATGGCCCTTAAACTGCGCATGTATGGTTGCAGCTAAAAAGATTGGTAATAAGAGATATGAAATAAAAGATTTACTTGAAACATTGAGGAAGGACTTTGTAAATGTAGATATTAATATTTTTAGGGCAGCTGAAAATGTTAATATGGATGGGATATTAGGTTGGCAAGAAGATGGAGAAAAACATTCATTCTTAGATGAATATTAAAAATAACTAATGAGGGGGAATTCACGATGAAATTAATTTCCTGGAATGTAAATGGACTTCGAGCATGTGTAGGTAAAGGATTTCTTGACTTTTTCAATGAAATAGATGCAGATATATTTTGTATACAGGAGACTAAGTTACAAGAGGGACAAATAGATTTGGATTTACAAGGATATCATCAGTACTGGAATTATGCAGAGAAAAAGGGATATTCAGGTACAGCGGTATTCACAAAGACTGAGCCTTTATCTGTAGTATATGGCATAGATATAGAGGAACATGATACTGAAGGTAGAGTTATTACTTTAGAATATGATGATTTTTATCTAGTAAATGTATATACTCCAAATTCCCAGAGAGAATTAGCAAGGTTAGACTATAGAATGAAATGGGAAGATGATTTTAGAGCTTATTTAAAGAAGTTAGAAGACAAAAAGCCTGTAGTTTTATGTGGAGATTTAAATGTTGCTCATAAGGAAATAGATTTGAAGAACCCTAGTACAAACAGAAAAAATGCAGGGTTTACCGATGAAGAAAGAGGAAAGATGACAGTATTATTAGAATCAGGATTTGTTGATAGCTTTAGACATTTCTATCCAGATAAGGAAGATGCTTATACTTGGTGGTCTTATATGAGACAGGCTAGGGATAGAAATGTAGGCTGGAGAATTGATTATTTTGTAGTTTCAGAAATTCTTTTAGATAGGATACAGTCAGCAGCTATACATCCAGATGTAATGGGGTCAGATCATTGTCCAGTGGAATTGGTGATAAAATAGTTAAAAGTTTTTCTTTTATACATTATTAAATTAGTGTATAATGTTTTTCATATAAAAATATTATACGGGAAGGTTTTTGCTTAATGAAAAAATTTATTTTAGCTATAATTAGACTCTTTATAGGATATTTTGTATGTGCGGTAGGTATGGTAATGACTATCAATGCAAATCTAGGAGTATCACCATGGGATGTATTCCATCAGGGACTAGGAAATGTGTTTAATCTCCCAATAGGAAGGGCTAGTATAATTGCAGGGCTTATAATAGTTATAGTAGATATATTCTTAGGACAGAATATAGGTTGGGGTACTATATTTAATATGCTAGTTATTGGATTAATCGTTGATTTTCTAATGATTAATGGGTTAATTCCTATATTCCATTCCTTTTTACCTAGTTTAGTAATGATGCTTTTAGGTATGCTTGTTTTGGGCTATGGATGCTACTTGTATATTGGTGCAGGCTTTGGTGCAGGGCCTAGGGATGGACTTATGGTAGCATTAACTAAGAAGACCAATAAATCTGTGAGATTTGTAAAAAATGCTGTGGAAATTTTAGCTATAATTATAGGATATCTTTTAGGTGGATCCGTAGGTATAGGAACTGCTATAATGTCCATAGCAGGAGGATATTTCTTTCAATTTGCATTTAAAACTGTTAATTTTAATGTATCAGAAGTTGACCATAGATATATTTCTGATGATATAAGATTTATAAAAGAAAAATTAATTAAACTAAAAGAGGGTGAAGCTTAAGCTTCATCCTCTTTATATATAATTATTTAGCTAATTCTTCTACTCCTGATATTGAGTAAGTTCCTTCTTTGCTAAATGTATCTTTAGCTTCTTGAGTAGTGAAGTATACATTACCCTCAACTTTTGTATTTATTAATCTAACTCCTGGTGCTGAAATATAAAGGTCGCCTTTGATAGTTCCATTTTGGATTCTAGCTTTAGGAACCTTAACAGTTAATTTTGGAGTTGTTAAAGTAAATTGATCAATTACATTTTTCTTATCATCTTGAGTATAAAGAGCTATTTTACGGTCGAAAACATGTGTACCATCAGTACCAAATTTACCGTTTCTAAATTCGCCTTCTAGAACAAGCTCTTTGTCAGTAGTGATATCATCTTCAAGACAGATAATCCATTTTCCGTGTTTTGATATTGCTTTTTCAAAATTAACTTCATCAGTTACTACAGAAGCTGTCGCAATAGCATCTACATCTACTAATTCTTGTTCTCCTGTAATTTCACTATCTACATTATTGAAAGTAGCTTTTGCACTTTCTGTAGTGAAATAAACGCTTCCATTTACCTTAGTTTTTTCTAGCTTAAAGTTATCTGAGGAAACGTAAATATTTCCATTGAATGTACCGTTTAACATTCTTGGACTTGGGCTATTAATAAATAATCTTGGTGCTGTTAATGTGTAGTTATGAGTGAAAACTTTAGTCTTATCTTCTAAAGTTTTTGTAGTATAAAGTCCAATTTTACGGTCTACTACATCTCTATTTTTAAACTCTCCTTCCATAGTAAGGTCTCTATTGAAAGTTAAATCCTTTAATAAAGCACCAATCCATGAGCCATCTTTAGATATTGCCTTTTCAAAAGCTGCCTCATCTTTTACTATTGAAGCTGTAGAAGTTGCATCAACATTTATTAATTCTCTTCTACCTTTTATAGAACTTTTATCATCAATATTAAATGTATCTTTAGCATCGTTATTTAAGAAATAAATATTTCCTTCAACTTTTGCATCTACTATTCTAAAGTTTGATGCTTCAACATAGATGTCACCTTTGAATGTTCCACCTTGAATTCTAGCATTAGGACTCTTGATAGTTAATTTTGGTGCTGTAATAGTAAATCTTTCAAGCACAGCTTTATTATCATCTTGAGTATAAGGAGCTATCTTACGTTGAATAGCATCTGTACCATCCGCATTTTTCTTACCATTTTTAAATTCGCCTTCTAAAACAAGCTCTTTGTCAAAAGTAAGGTCATTTAAAGTACAAATAATCCATTTTCCATCTTTAGATATTGCTTTTTCAAAAGCTTCATTTTCATTTACTATGGAAGCTGTTGTTACAACATCTACTACTTCCTCAGCTGGTTTTTCTGGTTCAACTGGTATAGTAGGTTCAGCTGGTTTAACTACTTCAGCTACTACTGGAGCTAGTTTTGCAAGAGTTTTTGGACCAACGATTCCGTCAACTCTAAGGGCATTTTTACCTTGGTAACCTTTAACTGCTGCTAAAGTCTTTTCACCAAAAATACCGTCTGTCTTAAGTGAGTAACCATTGCTGTTAAGTAAAGTTTGTAGCAAAGTAACATCGCCACCTACAGAACCTAATGCTAATAAACGATTAATTTTCGCTGATGTAGCAGTAGTAGTCTGTGTTTTAGTTGTGGTAGTTTTTGCTGGTGCTGTTGGTTTTGTTGTTGGTGCAGGCGTTGTTGGTGCTGGTGCTGAAGTAGTAGCTGCTGCAACAGCATCAACTGTAACTAATTTTTTCGCTGAGTTTGCTTGAGCAGCTAGGCTTGCAGAAGATAAAAGTATAGCTGCGCAGCTTACTGATGCGATTAATCTTTTGTTCATAAAAAAAACACCTCCGTCATATTTTGGACAAAATGGTTGTCCATACCATTAAGTATATAATTTTTCATAATATATGGCAATAGTAATATGACATTTCACAAACAAAAGAATTGCGCTAAAGTGACATAATTTGATTTTTTTTATTTAACTCCACAATTCCACAGCTACTTCCTTTCATTTTGTGGATAAATTCCTTTGTAGTATCAAACTTATCCCCAAAATGCATTGGTATAAAATACTTAGGATTTACTTCCTTAATAAAATATTCCCCACCCAAACTAAAGGCGTTTCCCAGTCTAGGATCTACGGGAAAGAAGGCTATATCCACGTTAAAGTTTTTTATTTTAGAAATTTCTTCTTTGAAGGCTTTTTCCATATTTACTTTTTCTTCTTTGGTATCTTCTTCCCAATACCACCAATTCAAATCTCCTGCATGAAATATATTTATATTATCCACATTTACAAGAAAAGACACACCCGTATCTGTAGAGCCAAAGGTTTTTATTTTAATATTGTCTAATTCTAATTTTTCATAGGGTTTCATAATATGAATTTTCCCATCCTCATTTTCAACATCTATATCTGAGCTTAAGATATAACTTATATTTTCCTTCATGTCTTTCCAGCCTAATATAAGGGGGTTAAAATGATCTTCATGGGAATGTGTAGAGAATACTATTGTTTTTTTATTTTTCAAGGAAATATCCCCCTTATAATAATCGAATATAAGATAAAAATTTTCTGTCTCAACAGTAAAACCACTATGGAATATATGCTCTACTGTAACGTTTAATCTATCCACATAATCACCTCTAATTAAAAATTTCTATATTAAATGATACCCCTTCTTCTTCATTTATAGCAAATATATTAGAATTATGAGCTTTAACTATTTTATATGCTATTGCCAGACCTAAGCCAAATTCTCCTTTATAACCCTTATTAAATTTATCAAACATTGTATTTAACAGATTTTCTTCAATTGCTGGTCCGTCGTTCCATATTCTTAAAATAGTTTTATCCTCGAACTTCTTTAGAGAAATAAGGATTCGTTTATTAGCATATCGTATTTGATTATCAATTAAGTTTTCAATTGCAATTTTCCATTGTTCTAAATCGCCTTCTATTGAGATAGAGCTAAGGTTTAGATCCCAATTAATATCTCCTCTATACCAAGAAAATCTCTCGACGACTTCTTTAATCAAGAAGTTAAGGGAAAATTTAATCTTGTCTATTTCATGATTAGACATATAATCTAATTTAGTTAAATATAATAAATTTCTTATCTTCTTTTCTAATCTTTTAGCCTCATCGTCTATTACATCTATAGAATTATCTAGAGTACCCTTAGGATATATGCCATCTTTAATAGCTTGAGTAAAAGATTGAATAACCATTACAGGAGTCTTTAACTCGTGGGATACATGCTGAAGAAAAGACTGCTCAGCTTCATCTTGGCGTATAAGTTGCCTTCTAAGATGTTCCACAGAATTACCTAGTTTTCCTATTTCATCTCTTCGATATAGCTCTATGGGCTCATTCCATTCGTTGTTGGCTAGTTTTTCTACCTTTTTTTCTAAATTTACTAGTGGTCTAGATAGATACCTAGACAAGAGTATTGCTGGAATCCAACTAAATAAAAATACTAACCCCATGAGATTAATTAGTTTCCTAAATAAGGTTCGGACTAAATCTTCCCTATAAGAATCACCCATATAGGAAACCAAGAAGGCGTTATGACCTAGAACTTTACCTTTTGAAATGATATAGAATATCTTCTTTCCACTTATATCTCCGCCATATTCCTTGCTAATATCCTTTTGATTTAGAGCTTCCTCTTGAACTTGTTTTAGAAAGTCTTCTGGAAGAGAGGAGTTTATTATTAACTTATTATTGTCATATATTATGAAATGCCTTACAGTTCTAATGTTTTCTAGGACTTGTTCATCGCCAAAAAAATCTGGGCCAATATAGTCCCTATATATATCGCTATCAAATTGGTTGAATACTAAGGCCTGAGCTGCATGAATAGAGGCATAAATTTCTCTCGTAAAAAAACCTCTCAAGGTAGAAGGAAGTATGAAAGCTAAAAGCATGGAAATAGATAAAGTAATAATAGCAATAACAATCCAAATTTGAACAGCTAATGGGTAGTTCTTCATGATTTATTCACCCTATAACCGTAACCGTAGACTGTTTCCACATCTAAATCTGGCATTTTCTTTCTAAGTCTTCTAACTAAGTCATCTACAACCCTATCAGATCCAAAATAATCATTACCCCATATATGGTTTAGTATCTGTTCTCTAGATAATGCCATTCCTGGATTTTTAGCAAAGTATACTAACAAATCGTATTCTTTAGATGTAAGGTCAATGGTTAATTCTCCAAGTTTAACGATCCTACTACCCTCATTAATGGTATATGGGGGCAAATTTGTTATTGTAGAAATATTAGTATTAAGTCTATCTAAAATGTTTCTAGCACGGATTACTAATTCTCTTGGTAGAAATGGTTTAGGTAAGTAATCATCACTACCTAGTTCTAGTCCGACAACCCTGTCTATATCTGCATCCCTAGCAGAAATAAATATAACAGGAATATTTGGTGAAGCTAATTTAATCTCCTTAATCAATTGATAACCATCAATATCTGGTAACATAATATCTAAAATCCATAAATCAGGAGGATTTGTGATAACTTTTTGTGCATCAAGTCCATTTAAGAATGAAGACAC
The DNA here is from genome assembly GCA_023388495.1 of Bacillota bacterium. GTDB lineage: Bacteria > Bacillota > Clostridia > Tissierellales > Tissierellaceae > Tissierella. The sequence continues at coordinate 34,783 of JAEWGC010000017.1, forward strand.
ATTCCATCCTTCTTTTTTCAGATATGAAGTTAGAACTAAGTTTAAATTTTCATCATCTTCTACTAAATATATCTTATAAGACATATTATCACCCCATTATATAATTCCATTGTCTAAGGATATTATATCAAATATACAAAAAGAAAAACAAAATCCCACAACAAAAACATAATTTCACCATATTATTTTCATAATCTTAAATTAAGATAAAAATAACGAAGAAATTAATTGGGAGGTAAATATTATGGATGAAAATAGAGATTTTGAAATGAAAGACTCAGAAATAAATAAAAGTCTAGAGATATCAGAAGAGATTACAGAAGAAGATATTGAGGGCAGGGAAAATTATAAGATACCAGAGGATACTTACCTATATAAAAGTTCTGAAGAAAAGAAGGAGCCAAAGAAGAAATCCTTTAGAGGTAGCCTAGTATCTTATATAGCATTGGCATTAGTTGCATCAATTATAGGAGGTTTATCTACTACCTATATTGCACCAAGTTTGTACGGAAAGATATTGCCTAATCCAAATAATACTCACTATGCAGCAGCACCAGTGAATATTACAACTAACGATGATATAAATACTGTATCAGCTGTAGCTAAAAAAGCTATGAGCTCAGTAGTAGGTATAACTTCTGTAGAGGTACAACAATATTTCTTCTCACAACAAGAAGTAGAAGGTGTAGGCTCGGGAGTTATAATAGATAGTAATGGATATATCCTTACAAACTCTCATGTAGTAGCAGACGGAAAAGCAAAGTCAGTTAATGTATTATTTGAAAATGGAGATAAAAAGCCTGCTACAGTGCTCTGGAATGATGCTCTATTGGACCTTGCTATAGTTAAGGTAGATGTTACTGGACTTCCAGTAGCTACTTTAGGTGATTCAGACAAGCTTGAAGTTGGTGAAATAGCAGTAGCTATTGGTAACCCATTGGGATTAGAGTTCCAAAGATCTGTTACATCAGGAATAATTTCTGGACTTCATAGATCTATTCAAGTAAGTCAAAATAATGTTATAGAAGATTTAATTCAAACAGATGCTTCTATTAATCCAGGGAATAGTGGTGGGCCACTTCTAAACAGTAAAGGTGAAGTAATAGGAATCAATACAGCAAAGATAAAATCAGCTGAAGGATTAGGATTTTCTATTCCTATAAATGAGGCTAAGGCAATAGTAGAAGAAGTAGTAAAAGATGGATCATATAAGACTGTATTTTTAGGAATATCAGGTATCTCTGTGGAAGATTATCAAGCCAGACTGGGAGTTAAATTAACAGCAGATAATGGAGTAATATTAATTCAAATATCAGAAAATACTCCAGCATCAAGGGCAGGTCTAGTAAATGGGGATATAATAACTAAAATAGATGATGTAAAAATAGATAATATGAATGGATTAAAGAAAGCATTATATAAATATAAACAAGGAGATAAAGCAACATTAACAATTATAAGGAATAATTCTGAAGAAAAGATTGATATAGAATTTACAGATGTAAGATAAACTGTAAATAAAATAACCTATGAGTATCCCCCTTCTCATAGGTTATTTTTTTATGAAAATATTTTCACAAATCTGATTAAATAAGAAAAGTTTTTACATTGGTTTACATATAGGTGAGTGATAATATTTAGATAAACAATAAACTAAGGAGGAATAAATATGGATTATTTACAAATTGCAAACAGCCTTCCAATGTGGTTAGCTGCGGGACTTGCAATAACCTTGGCATTATTTCAAGCAATTATCTTTGCTAAAAAATCTTATTATACAGGAAAAGAAATAGGGCTTACAGAAACTCAAATGAAGAGTGCAATGAAAAGTAGCTTTATCACATCATTAGGGCCTTCGATAGTAATTTTAACAGGTCTTTTATCATTATTAGTAACAGTAGGTGGACCTATGGCATGGATGAGATTATCCTTTATAGGTTCAGTAATGTTTGAGATGATGGCAGCAGGCTTTGGAACAGAAGCATTAGGAGTTAAGATGGGAATAGATCCAATGACTAATATAGCTTTTGCAAATGCAGTTTGGACCATGATACTTGGGTCCATTGGTTGGATAGTATTTTCCACCTTAACAGCAGATAAAATGGAGAAAGTACAAACTAGATTCTCTAAAGGTGACAAAGGAATGTTAAGTATCATATCTATAGCAGCTATGTTAGGATCCTTTGGTTCATTAGTATCTGGGCATCTATTAGCAATGAATAAAAACACAATTGCAGCATTAGCAGGTGGAGCTATAATGCTTATATTATCTCCTATAGGAGATAGAAAGAATATTAAATGGCTTAAAGAATGGGCTTTAACCATAGCACTATTTGGTGGAATGGTAATAGCTGCATTAATATAAGCGCAATAATAGAGGAGGCTATTATAATGGAAAAAACTAATCAATACGATGGAGTATATTTACCATATATAATTAAATGGGGAAAGATAACAGGTTGGCTAGGAATACTATTATCTTTTGGACCAGCATTGGTACTTGCAGTAGTATATGGACTTGTTCCACCAATATCTGCAATAATTACAGCATTCATAGCTATAGCATCAGCAGTAGGTGTAGTTTGGGTAGTAGAGCCAATATCATATTTTCCTATAATTGGAGTGCCTGGAACATATATGGCATTTATAACTGGAAATATTTCAAATCTTAGAATTCCAGCTGCAGCAGTATCTCAAAATGTAGCTGGAGTAGAACCTGGTACAAAGGAAGGAACTATAATAGCTACATTAGGTATGGCTACATCAGTTATTGTAAATATTGTGATACTAGCTTTGGGAGTATTTGCAGGTAGTGCAATATTAGAATCATTACCTGAAAATGTAGTAGCTTCATTTAACTATTTACTACCAGCATTATTTGGAGCAATATTTATTCAATTTGCTCTTAAAAAACTAAAATTAGCACCAATAGCATTAGGAATAGCATTAGGTCTAACGTTTGCTTTAAAAGTAGGAGTGTTTAGTTTCTTACCAGGTCATCCATCTTATATAGTTACATTAGGTTCAGTATTTGGGACAATGGCTATAGCTACAAGTTTATATAAGAAGAAACACATATAGATATAGTTATAAGGAGGGTTTAGAATGAATAAATCAGATGTATTAAAATATTTAAATGATATAAGTGAAGAAGTAAAAGAATTAAGTTTAAAGGTATGGAATAATCCAGAGACTTCTGGAAATGAAAAAGAATCATCCAATTTATTTAGAAAAGTATTAAAATCTTATGGGTTTGAAATAAAAGAGATAGATGGAATGGGAAATGCTTTTATTGGTGAATATGGAAGTGGTTCACCTGTAATAGCAGTATTAGGAGAATATGATGCATTACCAGGATTATCTCAATCTTTAGATACAAGATTTAATCCAGTAGAGGTAAATGGACCAGGACACGGCTGTGGACATAATCTATTAGGTAGTGCAGCCTTAGGATCTGTACTTGCAATCAAGAAATATTTAGAGGAAACTAATACAAGTGGAACAGTAAGATTCTATGGTTGCCCTGAGGAGGAAACGCTATTAGGAAAGGTAAAGATGGCTAAAACTGGGGCTTTTGATGGATGTGATTTAGCTCTTAGCTGGCACCCAATGAATGCAAATGTAGCAATAGATAAAGCTTTTTTAGCCAATAACTCCATTAAATTTAAATTTCATGGAATATCAGCTCATGCAGCTCAATCTCCAGAATCAGGAAGGTCTGCTTTAGATGCTGTAGAGTTAATGAATGTAGGTGCAAACTATTTAAGGGAACATGTCATAGATTCAGCTAGAATTCACTACACAATAACCAATGCAGGAGGAGCACCAAATATTGTACCAAAAGAAGCAGAATCGTGGTATTTTGTTAGAGCACCTTATAGAAAAGATGTAGAGGAAATAACGGAAAGATTATTTAAAATTGCAAAAGGTGCAGCCTTGATGACTGAAACTACAGTGGAATATGAAGTGTTAGGTGGATGCTATGAGAAGTTACCAAACAATGTATTATACGATTTAACTCATAAAAATATGGTTGAAATAGGAGCACCATCTTATACAGAAGAAGAGCTTAAGTTTGCAAAGAATATACAAGAAAGCTTAGACCCAAAGCTAGTAGAAGCTGAAATTAAAAAATATATTGATAGTGATGAAAAAGTGTTTCTTCACCAAGAAGTATTAGAAAAAGAAAAGGTAAGTTCTGTAGTGGTTTCCGGCTCTTCTGATAGTGGAGATGTTTCTTGGTTAATGCCTATGAATTTATTCCTAACAGCCACTTGGCCATTAGGAGTACCAGCCCATTCATGGCAAGCAACTTCATCATCAGGTTCATCCATGGGACTTAAAGGTATGATGTATGCAGCAGAAGTTTTCACTGGCATGATGTATGATTTATTAAATGACCAAAAATTAGTTGAAGAAGCAAAGGCTGAATTTAACAAAAGAACAGAAAATAGAAAATATGTAAGCCCTCTTCAATAGAGGTAATTCCTATTAGTAAATCAAAAACAAGATAAAACTAATAATAAAAAGGATTCTTTGCAATGCTCTAGGGTATAATATCATAGTTGACGTATGCAAGGAATCTCTTTTTAGTACATAGGGTTTTGTGGTAAAATATTAGTATTAAACAGAAGTAGGTGATACTATGGGTTTAACTATTAGAGAAATGCTTGATGCAGAATTTTTTAAGGATTTTAAATTAATAGCAGGAAATAAGGGGTTAGACAATCAAATACAAGGAGTAGCTATATTAGATGCCCCAGATGGATTCAAATGGACAAAGGGAAGAGAATTTGTTATATCATCAGGATATGTGTTTCAACAACACCCTAGGTTATTTGAAGATTATTTAAAGACAGATATATTTAGGGAAATATCAGGTATGGGAATTAAGTTAGATAGATATTTAAAGACTATTCCAGATCATATTATAGATGTGTTTAATGAGTATAATATACCTCTAGTAAATATTCCAATGGATCCTTCATGGATGGATATTATGAACCAACTTAATGTCCTTGTGATGAATAAAAATATTAGACAATTTAGAATAGGAAATATTAACCCAAAGAGCTTCTCGAATTTAAGCTATCAAGTAAGAAAGATAAATAAGATATTATCACAAATGGAAATGGAAATGAAATTCCCAGCAATGCTCTATGATTTATCAAGCGAAAAACCTTATTATAGTTCATCTACATTTATTGAGTTGATGGATGATATCCAGATAGGAGATTTTTGGAATCCAACAATCGAAGTTACAAAAGAAATATTGTGTGACAATCTTAAAATGATACGATATAGGTTTCACGATGATAAATATGAAAGACCCTATAGCTGGATTACTGTACCTATTACAGTAGGAGATAAAGTAAAGGCTTATTTTGTGGTGGTAGAAGCTACAGAACTTATAGATTATTTTGACCAATTTGCATTACGTATAGGATTTTTGCTTCTTCAATCTCTATATGAGCAGATATTAGTGGCACAAAGCATTGGTGATGTAGGATTTGAGAAATTTATTGGAGAAGTTATATCTGGAAGCCTATGGGATGATGAAAACATATCTAAGAGAGCTAGTGATTTAGGTTTAGATATAAACTTAAATTACTACTTGATTTTGATGAAGCAAGAAAGGAAAGAAGCTCATCTAGCTAACTATAAAGATGAACTCAAAGAAGCAATAAACAGTAGTATTTCTCATATGGAAGCTAGAATGGCCATGATTGATGATAATAGTTGTATTTTTTTACTTCCAGCAGATAATAGAATCTCAGCAGAAGGAAATTTAAAACTAATGGAAACATCAGCTAAAGTTTTTAAAAAGAGAATAGAATCAAAAATTGAAAATGCAAATATAATTTTTGGTATTTCAGATAATGAAAGCACAATATATGAAATAAAAAGAAATTATTCAAGATGCCAACAGACTATAAAAATTGGGCAGATATTATATCCAAATGAGGATTATCTAAGGTACTCAGACCTAGGAGTTTTTGCTTGGATGGATATAAAGGAAGATGAGTTAGAGATAATGTCGAAGGATATAAATGTATTAGTCCAAAATCCAGAGAATAATGAACTTGTAGAAACTCTAAAAGTATATTTAGAATGCAAAATGAATTATAGTCTTACGGCAAAACAGCTTTTTGTACACATAAATACAGTTAGAAAAAGAATAGAAGAAATAAATGAATTAATAAATTTTGATTTGGAAGATCCTATGAATAGACTAAAGCTTGAGATTTTGCTAAAGTTAATTAAATAAGAAAGTCATCCTAATTAAAGGATGACTTTTTTCTAATAAAATTTCTCTATATATTCCTCGTATGTCATCATTCTATCGTTAAATCCATCTTGTTTTATTTCAATTATCCTATTTGCAATAGTTTGAATAAATTGATGGTCATGGGAGGTAAATAAGATATTACTCTTAAAATCTCTTAATCCGTTATTTACTGAAGTAATAGATTCAAGGTCCAAGTGGTTTGTAGGTTGGTCAAGGATTAGGACATTTGAATTGCTTAGCATCATCTTAGCTAGCATACATCTTACCTTTTCTCCACCAGATAACACCTTAGCCTGTTTTAATGCTTCTTCTCCAGAGAATAACATTCTTCCTAGAAATCCCCTTAAATATATTTCAGATTGATCAACTGAGAATTGTCGCAGCCAATCTATTAAGTTTAGGTCTACATCATTGAAAAACTCTGAGTTGTCCTTAGGGAAATAAGACTTTGTAATAGTAAGACCCCATTTATAGCTTCCACTATCAGCCTCCATTTCTCCCATTATGATTTTAAATAGGGTAGTAATCCCTATTTCATCGCCAATAAAGGCAATCTTATCTCCTTTATTAACTCTAAAGCTAATATTATCTAATACCTTTACCCCATCTATTGTTTTAGACATATCCTCTACTGTTAAAATCTCGTTACCAACTTCTCTTTCCATGGTAAAGCCAACAAATGGATATCTTCTAGTAGAAGGCATAATATCATCTAAGGTAATCTTTTCTAAGAGTTTCTTACGGGACGTTGCTTGCTTTGATTTAGAAGCATTGGCACTAAACCTAGCAACGAATGCTTGAAGTTCCTTAATCTTCTCTTCTTTTTTCTTGTTTTGGTCCTTCATCATCTGAAGAGCTAACTGACTTGATTCGTACCAGAAATCATAGTTTCCTACAAACATTTTAATTTTACCAAAGTCAATATCTACCATATGAGTACATACTTCATTTAGGAAATGTCTATCGTGAGATACAACTATAACTGTACCTTCGAAATCTCCTAAGAATTCTTGTAACCATCTTACTGATTTTACATCAAGGTGGTTAGTAGGCTCGTCTAGTATTAGTATACCAGGTTTACCAAATAAAGCCTGTGCAAGTAATACTTTAACTTTTTCATTACCTGTTAAATCAGCGACTTTCTTTTTATGTAATTCAGTACCTATTCCTAACCCTTGTAACAATGATGATGCCTCGGATTCAGCACTCCATCCATCCATTTCAGCAAATTCTGCCTCAAGTTCTGATGCCTTAATACCATCTTCATCAGAGAAATCCTCTTTAGCGTAGATTGCATCCTTTTCAACCATAATTTCATAGAGTCTTTTATTACCCATAATTACAGTTTGAATTACACCACAATCATCGTATTCAAAGTGGTCCTGTTTTAATACAGACATTCTGACATTTTTATCAATGGAAATATCACCAGTATTTGGTTCAACATCACCGGATAAGATTTTAAGGAAGGTACTTTTTCCAGCACCATTAGCTCCTATTACACCGTAGCAATTACCTGGAGTAAATACTAGGTTTACATCTTCAAATAGTTTTTGTGATCCATATCTTAAACTTACATTATTTACACTAATCAATTTTTTTCCATCCCTTACTTAAAATTTACATCATAGTATTATACCATAAAATAAAAAGAAAATATAGAAAAAATAATAATCTACAATATAAAACCATAGAATGATGAATATTAAAAAAATTCGACAAATTCCCCTTGTTTTGACAGTTTATATAATATACAATTAGGTTATGGAAATAATTGGTCATAGTAATACTAACTAAATGATACTGGGGGGTATGGGATATGAAGATCAAAGACAAGATTAACCAGATAAAAAAGCGATTAAGGGAGTATATAAAAAGATTAAGTGATAATAGAATAGAATTTATAAATAATGGGTCTATTAAGACTAAATTAATAGCAGGATTTTTGATTATATCAATATTTGTTGGGGCTGTAGGCTTATTAGGGACAAGCAATATGAAGAAAATTAATAAAACTGCCGAACTAATGTATGATAATAATTTAAAGAGTATTGATGACTTACATATTATTAAAGAAAATATGTTAAATATAATAGTAACCCTTCAACATTTAGCACAAGAAAATGATAGGGATCGTATGAAGGAATTAGCCCAAGATATTACAGATGCTACAGAATCTAATCAACAAATAATGCAAAGATTTGAAGGTAGAGGATTGAGTAGTGAAGAAAGAGAGATGTGGGAAGGATTTAAACAGAATACAGAACACTATAAGGGAAGACTTAATAGAATTCTAGGCGTAATAGGATATAATACGGAAGCAACTGCTACATCTATTAAGTCATTAGATGAATTTACAAATCAAATGTTTGAAAAGCTAGATGGTTTGATATTTTCAAACCAAGAAGCGGCTAAGAGGCAAGCTGAAGGTAATAATAAATCATATAAAATCGCAGCTACTACTATGAACATAATACTTATAGGTAGCTTTGTTGTAGCCATAGGATTAGGAATGTTTTTATCAATTGGAATATCTAAGGGAATAAAAAAGGGATTAGAATTTGCAGAGGCCCTTGGTAATGGAGATTTAAGATTTCAGTTGATAGAATCAAAATCTAATGATGAATTAGGTAGACTAACTAAGGCTCTAAAGGAAGCTCAAGAAAAAATAAAAACTACAATAGTGGAAATATCCTCAGAATCAGCAGGCGTATCTGCTTCTTCTGAAGAACTTTCAGCTACAATAGAAGAGATTAATTCAACTTTTGAAACTATATCAAATAATACCTTAGAAATAATAGATGATATTCAGGAGATAAATGCAGCTACAGAGGAATTGACTGCTACGATACAAGAAGTAAACTCAGGTGTTACTCAGCTTGCATCAAGTTCTTCTGATGGAAATGATGAGTCAGCAAAAATAAAGGAAAGAGCAGAGAAGATAAAAGTTCAAGGACAAGAGTCAAAAACAGTGGCAGATAGCCTTTTAAAGGAAAAAAGAGAAGCAATATTAAATGCAATAGAAGAAGGAAAGGTAGTAAATGAAATTTCTGTAATAGCAGAATCCATAGCTTCAATTGCATCCCAGACAAACTTATTAGCTCTAAATGCTGCAATTGAAGCAGCAAGAGCGGGAGATGCTGGTAGAGGATTTGCAGTAGTTGCAGATGAAATAAGAAAATTAGCAGAGCAGTCTAATGCATATGTGGTGGAGATTCAAAAGGTAGTAGGTGATGTAGAATCTGCATTTAACAATCTTTCTAATAATTCAAGAGATACATTGGAATTTATAAATGATAATGTAAGAAAAGACTATGATTTGCTAATAGATACAGGAATAAATTATGAGAAGGATGCAGTATTTGTAAATGGGTTATCCCAAGAAACAGCAGCTATGGCTGAAGAATTAAATGCATCAACTGAAGAGATAGCATCAGTAATACAAAATGTGGCAAACAATATGAATCATGCTTCTTTAAATTCTGAACAGATAATGTCTGGAATGAAAGAAACATTAAGTGCATTAGAACAAGTAGCATCTGCAGCCGATCATCAAGCAGCAATAGCAGAGAAATTAAACAATTTAATACATTTATTTAAGATATAGTTTAAAAAGACCAGCCTAGCTGGTCTTTTATACATTGTTATAAAGATTTTTGTTTATTTGTATCTTCTTCAGTTTTCAGTGATAGGATTTTAGCAGGACAATTTTCTATACAAGTAGAGCATTTAATACAGTTAATATTATCAAATTGATTGCTATCTGACCACTCTAAATAAGGAGTTAACTGGAAGGGGCAAACTTTAGCGCATTTTCCACAGTTGTAGCATTTATCTATATTAGAAATAGTTAGTTTCTTTTCAGTTTTCTTTGCTATCCCTAGCCTTTTTCCTAATTTATGAGAAAGTTTTTGCAATGAACCCATAGGACAGAACTGACACCAAGTCCTAGGATTAACAAAGATAGCCAATAAACCACCAACTATTAATACCATTAAGTATGTATTAACAAATAATAGACCCAATTTGTCCAAGAAACTAAATGTACCCCATAATTTTGTTATTTTGATTATTTTTCTAGAGAAGTTAAACATAAAAAATATGAAAAATCCAACTATCATAGATTTAGATTTTAAAAAGCTAGGAATCTTTTTGTTTTGACTAATAGGTAAAAAGATTTTATCAAACAAACTACCATGAGGACAAAAATTGCCACACCAATATCTTCCAGTAAAGAAAGATGTTATAATTAAACCTGCCATAATTAATATAACTAATAAACCTAATTTTGGTTGCCAAAGACCTCCAATGGCTACCAGGGCTGTAAATATCCAAGCGTATTTTCGAATAATGGTAAAGGTGCGATTTGTTTTAATATAATAATTGCTCAAAATAAGACCTCCTTTATATTTATATTATATATACCATATGGGGGTATATATAATATAAAACATTAAGTCAAGTTTGTAAAGACAAATTTTAAAAATCATTCAAAACACATCCTTGAGTAGGGGCTGAAAGGTTTTCCAAGTAGGAGTCTTCGGATTAATCACCCGTTAAAATGATTAGTATGTGTTGGCATACTGACTGAGGTTGATATTGTGAGGTATCAATAAAACTAGGTGGAACCACCATGATAAAGATTTTGCAGACAAATATGTAAATAAAATATATAGATTAGGAGGTAACTAAGTACCTCCTTTTATTATTTAAACAAACTAAGGTACTTACCATAACCTTCTTTTTCCAGATCTTCTTTTTTAATAAATCTAAGGGATGCACCATTGATGCAATATCTGAGACCTCCCTTATCTCTAGGACCATCTGGAAATACATGTCCCAAATGGGAATCCCCATATTTACTTCTTACTTCAGTCCTTATCATTCCATGAGACAAATCTCTTTCTTCAACTATATGTTCATCTTCAACTGGTTTAGTAAAACTAGGCCAGCCACATCCTGCATCAAATTTATCCTTTGAGCTAAAAAGTGGCTCTCCGGACACTATATCTACGTAAATACCTTCTTCGTTGTTATCATTATATTCATGAGAAAAGGGTCTTTCTGTAGCATTCTCTTGGGTTACACGATACTCTATATCCCTAAGTTTATTTTTAATTTCCTCATTACTGGGTTTGATATATTTTTTGTTCATTATAATCACACTCCTTAATTCTATATTACCCAAAACATAATGTTATAGTACTTGCAAATGACCATCATTATAATATAATCAAATAAGGTAATAAAATTAACAAGGGGTGATTTTGGTGTATAGAGAAATCAATGAAGAAATTTATGATCTTAAAGAAAGGCTTCGTTCCAAAGAAAAGCTTGCTACACTAAGAACCATGGCTATTGAAGAGCTAAGAAATAGAAGAGAAGATTTAGAAGAATTAGGGAAGATCCTAGAAAAAGAAGAAAAGGATGTGCTAAAGCTTGAAGGTACGAGCCTAAGTTCATTTTTCTTTAATCTTATTGGCAAGAAGGAAGACAAGTTGGATAAGGAAAGAAAAGAATATCTATCTGCTAAGATGAGATATGATGAATGTATTTTAGCCGTAAGAGAATTAGAAAATGAAGTTAGAAAATATGATGAGGATTTAATGAAGTACTCAGGAATAAGTGAAGAATATCAACAGGCCATAAGACAAAAGCAAGAAATATTAATTAATGAAGATACAGATAATGGAAGGAAACTTCGTGATTTATTAGATTGGATAAATGAATTAAAGCTAGATATAAAGGAGGTAAGGGAAGCCATAGATGCAGGGGAAAATGCTTCTGATGCATTACTGGAAATGAAAAAACCATTAAATTCTGCTAAAAATTGGGGTATATGGGATATGCTAGGTGGAGATTTCTTCTCAGATATTATGAAACATTCAAAGATAAATGATGCAAATAGACTCTCATATGATGTACAACATCACCTAAGGATATTCCAAAAAGAATTAGCAGATGTTAATAGGTTTACTGATATAAAGGTGAATATTGGAGCTTTTGCTAAGTTCGCAGATTTCTTCTTTGATGGACTATTTGCAGATTGGTTTGTTCAATCTAGGATAAATGAATCTATTTCAAATGTAGAAGATGCACATACGAGAGTGAAAGGTATATTATCAGATTTAAATAGAAATCTAGCTGCCATGGAAGATGAAAAACAAAGATTGGAATTAGAAGTTAATAAATTATTAGAAATATAGATTACAATTGTTGAAAAATTCATACATTAGTATTATAATTTACTTAGATACTCGAACTAATTCTAAGGAGGGGTAAAACATGGCTAAGGTTTTATTGGAAAGAAAAGATGTAAACGAGAGACTTACATGGGATTTATCAGGAATATTTAAAACAGAAGAAGAATTTAATGAAGCTGTGAAAGAGGCACAAAGACTTACAGAAGAAATAGAAAAAGAGTTTAAAGGAAAACTTAATACAAAAGAGGAAATTAATGAATGTTTAAATAGACTAAGAAATGTTTATGAGCTAATTACACTTGCAGGCTCATACTCATATCTTGCAGTTGCAGTAGATCAAACAAATGTAGAAAACCAAAATAGAAGTATGAAATTTTCCAATGTGTCATCTGATATATCTAGTCGTTTAAGCTTTGTAGAATCTGAGATTATAGAAACAGATGAAAAAACCATAAAAGAAGCAATGGAAGAGTCAAAGGAAAATGCAGGATATTTAAAAGATATAATGAGGCAAAAGCAACATGCACTTCATCCAGAAGTTGAAAAAGCATTATCTGCTTTGTCAGGTACTTTAGGAGCCCCTTATCAAATATATAATAGTGCAAAACTAGCAGACATGAATTTTGGTACATTTACTGTAGATGGTAAGGAATATCCTCTAAGTTTTGGATTATTTGAAGGTGAATGGGAATATGAGCATGATACAGAAGTAAGGCGTGCTGCCTTTGATGCTTTTTCTAAAAAACTAAGGGAATATCAACATACCATAGGGCGAGCTTATCAAACTCAAGTACAAAAAGAAAAGACAATGGCTACCTTAAGAGGCTTCGATTCAGTAATAGATAGTCTACTATTTCCACAAAAAGTAGATAGAGAATTATATAATAGACAAATAGATTTGATAATGGAACATTTAGCCCCCCATATGAGAAAGTTTGCAAAGCTAATTCAAAAAATTCACGGAATAGAAGAAATGACCTTTGCAGATTTGAAACTAGATGTAGACCCAGATTTTGAGCCAGAAATAACAGTTGAAGAATCTAAAAAATATATTGAAGGAGCATTATCTGTTCTTGGAGATGATTATCTAGAAGTAGTTAAGAGAGCTTATGATGAAAGATGGATAGATTTTGTTCAAAATAAGGGAAAATCTACGGGAGCATTTTGCTCAAGTCCATATGGAGCACATCCATATATATTGATTTCTTGGACTCACCGAATGAGAGAAGTTTTTGTACTAGCTCATGAGCTGGGACATGCAGGACATTTTTATTTAGCTCAGCAAAATCAAAATATATTTGATACAAGACCATCAACATATTTTGTTGAAGCACCATCTACTATGAACGAGATGCTGATGGCTAATTATCTAATGAAAACTATGGATGATCCTAGAATGAAGAGATGGGTATTGGCGTCACAGATATCTAGAACTTATTATCATAACTTTGTAACCCATTTACTTGAAGCTCATTATCAAAGAGAAGTATATAAGATAATAGATGCTGGTGGTTCTGTTCAAGCTACTACATTAAATAAGTTAAAGAAAGAAACTCTGGAAAAATTCTGGGGAGATACAGTAAAGATTAATGAAGGTGCAGAACTTACTTGGATGAGACAGCCACATTATTATATGGGATTATATCCATATACTTACAGTGCTGGATTGACTGTGGCCACTGAAGTAAGTAAGAGAGTTTTAACAGAAGGTCAAGCCACATTAGATGATTGGAAGGAAGTTCTAAAAGCAGGAGGAACAAAAACACCTGTGGAGTTGGCTCAAATGGCAGGAGTAGATATAACTACAGACAAACCTTTATTAAATACTATAGAGCATATAGGCAATATAATAGACGAGATAATTAAATTAACAGAGGAAATAGAGAAATAATAGGCATTAAATAAGAATTCAAAAGATGATTTCTATATGAAATAGAAGTCATCTTTTTCTATTCTTCCAATGAAAAATATATGATATACTAAACATGAAATAAATATTAGAAGAGGTGTTTTCGTGTTAGTAATTTTACTTAAAAACTTAGCAAGCAGGGTTGGCATTATATTAGTTTTGGCACTTTTTCTTTCCAAGATAGGATTATTTAGAAAGTTAGTTTCAAAGGAAAATATTGACATTACAGATAAAATATTATTATCTACTATATTTGGAGTTTTTGGGATATTAGGAACCTATACAGGAATACATCTGCAAGGAGCAATACTCAACTCTAGAGTTATCGGTGTTTTTGTTGGAGGATTACTTGGAGGACCATTAGTAGGAGTTTTATCAGGCATTATTGCAGGTGGTCATAGGTTTTTAATAGACATAGGAGGATTTACTGCTATTGCTTGTGGTATATCAACTTTATCTGAGGGTGTTATGGCAGGCCTATTAAAGAGGAAATTTGAAAGTAGCCAATATAGAATAGTATTTGCTTTAATAGCTGGAGCCGTGGCTGAAGTTATGCAAATGATTATAATACTTTTAGTAGCAAAGCCTTTTTCAGATGCATTATATTTAGTTAAGATTATAGGGATTCCTATGATTATTGCAAATGCAATTGGTATAGCCGTATTTATTGCTATAACAGATAGTATATTTAAGGAAATTGAAAATGAAGCTGTCTATCAAGCACAATTGACCCTCAAAATTGCAGATAGAACCTTAGCTTATTTTAGAAAGGGATACAATGAGGAGACAGCTAGAAATACAGCAAAGATAATATATAATATGACTAAGATAAAAGCTGTTGCATTCACAGATACAGAGAAGATACTTGCCCATGTAGGTATAGGAGAAGACCATCATTTAGTAGGTAGTATTATACAAACAAACTTAACAAAAGAGGCCCTATCAACTAGAAAGTATATGGTAGCAAATACAAGTAAAGAAATTGGTTGTGGTCATAGTGATTGCCCTCTAAAATCGGCTATAATTGTTCCAATTAAAGAAGAAGACAAGGTCATAGGTAGTTTAAAGTTATATAAGGGGCAGGAAAACTCTATTACTAAGGTAGATATTGAACTGGCTTTAGGCTTGGCCCAAATGTTTTCTACTCAGATTGAGTTAAGTAAGATTGATTATCAGAGAGAATTATTATCTAGATCTGAGCTAAAAGCATTGCAGGCTCAGATCAATCCACATTTTTTATTTAATGCAATTAATACTATAGTATCACTAACTAGAACACAGCCAGATAATGCACGTAGGCTTTTAATACACCTTGGTAACTATTTTAGAACGAATTTACAGCAAGAGGCTGAAGTAGTAGATTTGAATAGAGAAATAGAGCATATAAATTCTTATATTGAAATTGAAAAGGCAAGATTTGGAGATAAATTAGAAATAATATATAATATACCACAAAATATTGATTGTAAGCTTCCGCCTTTACTTCTACAACCCATAGTAGAAAATGCAATTAAGCATGGGGTTCTAGGTAAAATTGAAGGTGGAAAAGTTGAAATAATTGCAGAGGACAACGATAGAGAGACAAAGCTAGTAGTAAAAGATAATGGAGTAGGTATACCTGAGGATAAGCTAGGTTGTTTATTTGACGAGAGTGATAACAATGAAAGTATAGGTCTTAAAAATGTTAATGAAAGATTAAAAAACAAGTATGGGGACGGATATGGCTTAATTCTTGAATCAGAAGTAAATAAAGGAACTACAGCTATTATGGTGATTCCAAAATTTTAAGGAGATGATTTGTTTGCAAAGATGTTTAATTGTAGATGATGAAATGCCTGCTCGTCAAGAATTATTATATATTTTAAGCGGTATTGATGGTATAGAAGTGGTAGGAGAGGCATCTCATGGTTTAGAAGCCCTAGAATTAATTAATAGGCTTAAGCCTGATATAGTTTTCTTAGATATTCAAATGCCTGGGATGAGCGGCATAGATGTTGCAAGAAAGTTACTAGAAGAAGAATATAGACCAATAATAATTTTCATAACAGCCTACGACCAATTTGCAGTTCAGGCCTTTGAAGTAAATGCAATAGATTATTTATTAAAACCTATATCTGAGGAAAGATTGGAGAAAAGGTTAGAAAAGGTAGTTGCTAGCAGAAAAAGAAGTGAAGACTTTGATTATAATACCTTGAGTAAATTAATCGAGGATATAAAATCTGGCACAGCCACACCTACTAAAAGGATATCTCTATATCATAATAATAGACTCATACCAATAGATATAAAAGATATTATTTATGTTACAGTTGAAGATAAGAGTACAGTAATAGTTAGTAATAAGGGGAAATTTGAGACAAATCATACATTAAATGACTTAATGGATAAACTTGACTCTGAAACTTTTTTCAGGAGTCATAAATCATATATAATAAACTTAAATTATATAGAATCCATAGAGCCTTGGTTTAATTCTACCTATAATATAAATATAAAAGGACATAAGGAAACAATTCCAGTAAGTAGATCCTATGCAAAAGGTTTTAAGGAAATTATGAACATTGATTAATAATGTATCTTAACTTCGGAACATGCATCTTAGACATTAAATATGACATCTTGTCTGGAAAACCTCCTTATTAATATTTCGTTGGTGTATTATTATAACGAATAATATTAATAAGGAGGTTTTTTTGTGACACAATTCATTCTTGGAATTATCATACTTATAGTAGGCTATTTTACCTATGGGAAAATAGTAGACAAGCAGTTTGGTGTTGATGATAGCAAAGAGACGCCAGCCACTAGATTAGAAGATGGTATAGACTTTGTGCCGATGAGCTGGCCAAAAATTTTCTTAATTCAATTACTTAACATTGCAGGATTGGGACCAATCTTTGGTGCTGTTCAAGGGGCATTATTTGGACCAATGGCATTTGTTTGGATTGCTTTAGGTTCTGTATTTGCTGGAGCGGTACATGACTATTATTCAGGGATGCTTTCCTTAAGACATGATGGTCAATCAATATCTGAAATAGTGGGGATTTACTTAGGAGAAGGTGCAAGAAAGATAATGAGAGTATTCTCAGTTGTATTACTTGTACTAGTAGGTACAGTATTTATGTCAGGACCTGCTAACTTAATGGCTAGTATCGAATTATTTGGTCTAGATAATGCAACTACTTGGTTAGCAATAGTATTTGTTTATTATTTCTTAGCTACAATACTACCAGTTGATAAAATAATTGGTAAAATTTATCCAGTATTTGGACTAGCTTTACTTACAATGGCTTTTGGAATAGGTTCCATGATATTAATAAAAGGCTATGAATTACCGGCATTTACTACAGCTAGCTTACATCCAGCTGGATTACCAATATGGTCAATATTATTTACAACTATAGCTTGTGGAGCAATTAGTGGATTCCATGCTACTCAATCACCAATGATGGCAAGATGTATGACTAAAGAAAGCCATGGTAGAAGAATATTCTATGGTTCCATGATAGCTGAAGGTGTAATAGCAATGATCTGGGCAGCAG
>JAEWGC010000002.1 GCA_023388495.1 Bacillota bacterium
AAGAACAATAATGTATACTACAAACATCATAGAAGGTGTACACAGGCAATTTAGAAAGGTTACAAAGACTAAATCAGTCTTTCCCACAGATCAGTCCCTAGAGAAGATGCTGTACCTTGCAAGTCAAAATGTAGTAAAGAAATGGATCCAAAGATATAGGAATTGCGATTCCATCTTAAATCAGTTAACTATTTTCTTTGAGGGAAGAGTAGAAAAATATCTTTAGGATTAGATAGTAACTATGAAACTTCATAAATATACCTTGAAAATAAGAATAAATAAGAGATACAGGCTTTAAAACAGCCTGTAAGGCTGGATTAAAACCTGTATTTCAATAAAAAACAAAAAAATCTTTTTGAAGATATATATACTACTATACCTATTAATGGACATACTACCTTACGGTTAAAATTATTGCCAAAACTAATCATTTTAATGCATAAAATAAAATAGTTTTGGCAAGTATAAAGCCAAGATTATAAAATTATAATTTTTATCCAACCAATTAATTCTTGTCAGATTAGTGCATTAGATTTATTTAAAGCACAAAATTAATTACACCCTCCTAAAAACCCATGAAAGTGGGTTTTTAGTTTTATTTATATGAAATTACTATTTTATTTAAATTCAATATCTCCAGATGAAGTACTAATATTAATGGACTTTTCTCCTGAACCTATTGTAGCTATAAATCTACCTTTTTCATTTTCTTTTATATTCATATCTATAGATGAATTAAAATCACCGGAGGAAGTTGAACCTTTTATATTATAACTGGCATCATCACTAAGTTTAATAGAGATGTCACCAGAGCTAGTAGATATTTTCATATCTTCACTTAATTTCTTACTGTTTAAAGAGATATCTCCAGAACTGGAAGCTATAATGATTTCACCTATAAGACCATCTAGTTTCATATCACCAGAAGAAGTAGATAAATTTAAGGATTTTCCTTCTAAGTTTTCTAATTCTAAATCACCAGAGCTGGAAGAAATATTTATATTATTTCCAACTAAATTTTTTATATAAATATCACCAGAAGAAGTGTTGGTATTAAAATCACCTTTAAATGATTTAGGCACGAATACTTTTAAAATAACATCAGATTCTACTACTGAATAATTATTGGAGCTTATTTCAAGTTTAATATTTAATTTATTAGATATATTTTCAACTTCTAAAATTGGAACAACATTGGTTTTCATTTTTCCATAATAATTAATCTGAACATTATCTCTATCTTCTGGAATTACTTTGATATCAATAAAGGGAGAAGAAATATTTATATTATCTATATTCTTTATTTCAGCAAATTTTTCTTCATTAATAGTTTCCCATTTTACATTTTTAGGATTTATGTCAAACCAGTTCCAGTCATTACCAATTCTATAACTAACTTTATCTTTATCATTTATTTTTATGCCATTCCATCCAATTCTTATTTCCTCATCACCATCACTAATTTTGATTCCATTCCACCCTATAGATACATGGTCATCTTTGTCTCTAACTTCTATTCCATCTGTACCTATTTTTACTATTTCATCCTTAGATTTAATATTTAATAAATTGCCAGATTTAGAATTTGTAAATTTATAATTATCATTATATCTTAGGGATAAAAAACCTACTCCAAAAGCAATCAGAGCAACAGCTAATAAAATTGGAACAAATTTTCTTATATTCATTTTTCAACTCTCCTATTTATTAATTACTTCTACATTCCATTGAATGTATTTAACCACTAGTTTATAAAATTCTTTTGTTAAATATATTGACAGTATTATTCCTAATGCACCTAATGCAATAAAACCTATACTAAATGATATAGAAGTAAGTATATGGGCTGATGTCATTGGTTTGAAAAGACTAATTGGGAATCCAAATAGTATTGCCATACCACCTAATATCAAACTAAAGGAAATACCATATGAGCCAATTAACAAGGCTAATAATGTCATAAAAGGAGCTAATATTACCATTAGATTAAATCCTATTAATAATAAGGTAATCAACAATCTTCTTGTATTATCATTGGAACTATAATTGTTTTTATTATAGTTCGGTCTATATGTTGTTCTATAATTATTTGCTATTTCTTTAGGGTCTCCTAATTCTCTAGATATTTCTTCTTCTGGTTTACCCTTAGAAATTCCTATATCAAAATGCTCTTCATAGTCTGTTAAAATATCTTGAATTTCATCAATGGGCAAGCCTTGTAAATATGTTTTTAATCTATCTAAATATTCTTTCCTCCTCATGATAACTCACCTCTTAATATATTGTTTACTCCATCAATAAAACTTTGCCATTCTATTTCTAAATCTTCGTAAACTTCCTCACCACGAGCCGTTAATTTATAGTACTTTCTAGGAGGACCTTCTTGGGACTCTTCTAAATAAGTAGTTACATATCCTTCAGCTCTGAACTTTCTAAGCAATGGATAGATAGTACCCTCAGAAATATTTATATATTGTGAAATATGTTCAACTAATTCATATCCATAGAAATCTCTTCTATCTAGCAAGGAAAGAACACAAAGCTCTAGGACACCCTTTTTAAATTGAATATTCATAAACTTCTCTCCTTATTATTATATAATGACTATAGTATATCATATGCTATCTTTTATTACAAGGTACTGGCATAAAAAAATACAGGAGAATATTCTCCTGTAGGTTAAAAACTTAATTCTTCTCTATGGACACTTACGCTCAAAATTATTCCGATGCAAATCATATTGGAGAGTTGAAATGTACCACCATAACTCATAAATGGAAGGGGAATACCTGTTATAGGCATAAGCCCTATGGTCATTCCTATATTTTCCCATATGTGGAAAAGAAACATTGCAGCAAAGCCTATTATCATTAGAGAACCAAATAAATCTTTAGACTTTTTAGCTATTTTAATAAATCTATTGAGTAATATAAAATATAGAAATATTAGTCCAAATCCACCAAGAAATCCTAATTCTTCACCAACTACGGAAAAAATATAATCAGTTTGTTTTTCTGGTACATAGTTAAATCCAGTTAGTACACCTTCAAATAAACCTCTACCAAAAACTTTTCCAGAGCCAATAGCAATCTTACCAAATTTTGCTTGATAACCAGTATTAGCTGCATCTCTTTCAGGGTCTAAGAAATTAAAAATTCGATCCTTCTGATATGAGCTAAGTTTAAACCATAGAATGGGAAGACTAAGGATTCCAATTAAAAATGCATATCCAATGTATCTCCACCTTATTCCGGCAATAAATAACATTGCAGCTATGAAAAAGATAAATACCATAGCAGTACCAGCATCTGGTTGTAGAAGTATTAGTATTACTGGTGTAAATGCAAATGCTAATATCTTCAGCAGTGTAAAGGGTTCATTTATATTTTCTTTATTGTTATCTATAAATTTAGCTAAAGATATAATTAAACCAATTTTTACAAACTCTGCTGGCTGAAATATTATAGGACCAAGTTTTAGCCAAGAATTTGCTCCCCATTGCTCCTTGCCAATACCAAAGATAAGAACTGCAATAAGTAAGAGATTACACACTACGTAAATTGGTATATATATTTTCCCTAAAAATTCGTAATCTAATAAGACTAATATGGCAATGATAACTAAGCCTAAAATTGTAGCTATGGCTTGAGTCTTTACATAGGACATCGTTCCTTTACTCAAAGTTGCACTCATTATCATAATAAGACCATATCCACATAGCAGAAGAGTCGTTAAAAATAAAATATAGTCAAAATTTTTATAGGATTTTTTCTTTAAATTAAACATAAACCTATTTCCTTTCATAAAGCAAATTTTATAAAATATAAAAGTTTAAATTTTACTTTAAATTCAATTATAACATATTTTGTTACTTTGAAATAGTTAAAAATATATGACAATATGGTATTATAAATATAAGAAAGGATGATTAAAATGTTAAATATTGGTTGCCATTTATCTGTTTCAAAAGGATTATATAGTGCAGCATTAGATGCAATTTCTATAGGTGCTAATACATTTCAGTTTTTTACAAGAAATCCTAGGGGTGGTAAAG
>JAEWGC010000022.1 GCA_023388495.1 Bacillota bacterium
CTGGTATTCGTGGTGTCCATTACGAATACAAAAAATAGTCTAATACATTAGGCTTTATTGGTATGCTCATTATTTTTTGAGCTTCCTTTTTTTTATTTAATAGGAAAGTAGAACTTTCCTATTAAATGAAAAAAGAGCCTGTTGGCTCTTAGTTTAGTTTCTTATTTGTAATAAACAGATATATCATTTACTTTATCCCAAGGTATAATATATCTTCGATTATCATTCTCTATATAAAAACTAACATATTCGGTTTTTACTTTAAAGTAATTAAATTTGATTTCTTTTTCTATATCTTTTCCCTTGTAGTTATAGTTTATTTTAATTTTAGTTGCATACTCTCTCTTATAAGTTCCTATCATCAATTTACCTATTATAAAATATATTGTTAATAAGAATAGGTACATAGCAATGTATGGACCAAAATATTCCTTCAAATTCTGTGAATCCTTTATAATTCCATAATGTGAAAAATATACAATATATATCATAATAAGACTATAAAAAATCCATGTAGCTATATTGACTAATAATATAGCTACATGTTTAATTTTTTCTAATTTTTTAATCCTATTATTGCTGGGTTGATATTGCTTGCAAAACTTCCATGCTTTATATCCTAGAATAGCAATGACTTCAATAGGAAGAAAAAAGCTTGAAAATACTGATATAAATTTAAAAATACCAACTTCACCTCTTATACCTATTTGAATCATTAAACTAAATAAGGGAACTATTAAGAATGTTCCATATAAATCTATCAGTTCCCCTTTCTTTGTTTTCCTCTTAATAATTTGATTTTCCCTCTTAAAATTATAAATCGTTACAGGTAATACTACAGCCATTATTGCTACTGTAATACTAATTACTA
Source organism: Bacillota bacterium (assembly GCA_023388495.1). Classification (GTDB taxonomy): domain Bacteria; phylum Bacillota; class Clostridia; order Tissierellales; family Tissierellaceae; genus Tissierella. The sequence continues at coordinate 872 of JAEWGC010000022.1, forward strand.
CTTCAATTACTGTTTTAAATATTTCCATATCAAACCCTCCTTTTGTCTATAAATATTTCGACAAAAAAGGAGAAAATCCTTCTACAATCGTTCGACATATTGTTACATCGTATTATTAGTTTATAGGCTTATATAAAAAAAGATCCTGGTGACTCTGTACGTTTAATATTAATTTCCATAATTTGTTCTATTGCTAGCTCATAGTTTATATAATACTATAAATATATCTCCACTTGTAAAGGAGGTTTAATTATGCGCCGAAAGTGGAAGGTCAAAAAGGCTCACTTTGAGATGACTATTGCATTGGTACTCTTTCGTTTTAATATTGTAGTATCCATTGAAAGATAGTCACGGGGAAGAAATTCCCCCCTTCCACTTAATAATAATTATAAAATAAATTTTTGCTTTGAGAAACACCATAAATATTCATACTAAAAACGTAGCATTTACCTACTTCTTAGAGTTTAATATTTTAAGTTCTATCTTGGGTTATTAGTGTTTCCTTTCTCGCTAATGCCTTTTTTATTTACACAATTAGCTTAATTACTATATTCATAAAGCGACTTAAAATATAAAACGAACTACATTTATCCAACCTTCCTCCAACACACCCATCCAGGAATCATACAAAATACTTAATACTTGTTCAGATTCTCCATTTACAACCATAACATCTATGTCTTTTACTACTCATAATATCATCTCCTATGTACAACAAAGGACCTACCAAAACAGTAAGCCCTTTGCTAATTCAATATTATAAAAGGAGGTCTATCACTTCCAAGAATTATATTTCCACTTACTACCATATTAACATATATAATTCGGTTTTTTCGGTGTAATTATAAATTTTCTAAATATTTATCATGAATATCTTTTCGTGGATAGCTTTCATGTACTCTACCAAGTCTCATTGCTATAGCCTGCCAACTAAGGCCATCAATATATCTATACTGAAATACCCTCCTGGTCCTACTATCGGGAATATTAGAAATAAATTCTTCTATCTGCAGCTTTAGCTCTTCACATTTCTGTTTCCTTCTACACAAGAGATTATTATATTTTATTAACGTTGCTTCCTTCCTATCAGCTTCAGGATAATTATACCCCTCTATAAGAAAACTTCTCTCAGTATAAGGAAATACATCAGATGATCCTTTAACTCTATCAAACTCAATTTTAATTTGCTTATTTTGTAGCTTAACAATTCTATTTTCAAGCTCTCTAGTTTCTATCTGTAAGTCTGTATATTGTTTTAGTAAATTTTTAATGTCCATGGAGTTATACCTCCTTTACTTATAAGCTTTCAATTTCTTTTTTAAGTCTATATTTTCTTTTAAAGTATCATCCAAAGCTTTTTTATATCCATCGATATATTCACTTTCTAAGAAACTTACATATTCACCATAAAATATTATATTTTTATTCTGTTCTTGCACTAATTCCTCATAGGTTTTAATTAGATCTTCTTTTGATTTATTTAGCTTATTAGCAACTCCACCTTCTATTGTCACGCCTATTGCTATTCCAATTATTAGAACCATTAATATTTTAATTGTCATCTTCATTCCTCCATTTTTCAGCTGAATAAATTAATTTTTGCTTGTCCCATATTTCTATATAACGATTTTTCTTCAATTCATCCGCAATAATCTTGTTTTTCTCTTTAAAATTCTTATAAGGTATTGCTTCAGCTACATTAAAACTAAATTCATATAGCATATTAATCATCCCCTTACCTTTTCTTCATTATTGCTTAGAATGGTATATCATCATTGTCAGCTGGATGGAATCCTTCTAGGCCACTAAACCAAGGATCATCAAATCCACTATTGTCATCTTCTTTGTTTCTCCACTCCAAGAATTGTACTTCTATGCCGACAACTTCTGTTGTATATGTTCTTCTTCCTTCCTTTTCATATGATCCTGTTTGAATCTTTCCTTGAATTCCAACTAATGAGCCTTTTACTAGGTAATTAGCACAGTTCTCGGCAATTTTCCCCCATACAACTATATTTACAAAATCTGCTGTTGGTTGATTATTCGCTTTCATTTCTGACTTTTTATCTCTTGAGTAACCTCTGTCGACCGCTATGGTGAATCTTGATACTGCGGTACCGCTTCCTGGTATATATCTTAACTCTGGATCTCTTGTTAATCTTCCTATTAATGATACTGAATTCATGTTTATCCCTCCATTTCTATAACATAAAGTCTTTATTACTTTTCCTTCCTTGCATCATCTTTACTAACATCACTAATCACTAATTTTTTATTTATCTCTACTGCGATCAACTTAGCTCCGCACTGGCAATCATATAATAAATTCTTTTTTATATTTATCTTCCTTCTACATCTTGTACAATGCTGCTTGTCCATCTTCAATTACTCCTCTGGCCTAAATAGTTCATGAGTTCCATCCTTCATAGCCTGCTCTTCTTCAGACATTTTATATCCTAACTTTTCTAAGAAGTTATATATATAGTCAAGATTTTCATTTGGTCTATATGAAAGATCCCAATAAAAATAGGTCTCACTTGCATTATCCATTTGATTATAAGTAGCCTGCAGTAAATATAATTCTGGCTGTTTCCATATGTGCCCTACTATATCCTTCCATTCAATGTTATCTTCATTATCGCTTATATCTATCCCCATAATTTCTGCCAACTCTTCATATTCAATACAGCTGCCATTACCCCCTGCATTTGCAAATAATGAAGCTTCTATTACAGATTCTATATTCTTCCTTGCTTTGGTGTTTGAAAGTTCTTTTATAAAATTTGATCTTAATTTATACGCTCTCTTAGATAATTCATTTTGTTCTGCTCTTCTAGCTTCTCTCTTTTGACGTTTTATCATTTCTTTATCTTTATTTTCTTTATCTTCTCTATCTTCCTCTTGTGGAGAATTCTCTTTGTATAAGCTAATATAATACTGCCCTGGTTCATAGAAATATTTTATCTTATCAGAGTCTTTAGGTACTTCAATGACTATATCACTATAGGTACTATAGCTTCTTACAAAAACAAAATTCTTCATCTTTTCTGCTTTTGTAGCAAATTTGTCTAGCTGCTTGATTATTTCAGAAATTCTTTTTTCTCTTTTTTCATCATCTATAGCTTTCTGTAGAGTATATTTGAAATCATCTGTACCAATTTTCGCCAGGACTTTGTTTCTTGATCTAACATTTTCTATCTTTTCAAGTTCTGCATAATCCATAAGAGTAGCTCCACGTTGGACTGATTCCTTTAGCTTGTCCTGGTCAAGTTCTAAAAGCTTCATTCTCCTTCTAACCGTAGTTTCAGAAAATCCTGTTTTCTCTGATATATCCGATATGGATTCCCCTAAATTTAACATCATTTGAAAGCCTTGAGCCTGCTCGTAAACGGTTAAATCTACTCTTTGCATATTCTCTAATAACATTGTTGCTACTTGAGTTTTATGGTCCATATCTGATATAGCACAAGGCACCTCTGTCAATCCTGCTAGTTTAGCTGCAGCCAATCTTCTATTTCCTATTACTGCATAGTACCCCATTTCCTCCTGTTGCTTTGGATCGTCGCATCCAACACCAGTTGTTTGTGAATACCATGGGACTAGAGTTAAATTTTGTAATACTCCACTTTGCTTTATACTTTCTGCCAGTTCTGTTAAATCTCCCAGGTCCTTTCTTGGGTTATCTGGATGATGATGAATTTTATTTATATCGATTGATTTAATCATAATTTATGCTCCCCTTTCATTTTTCACTTCTTAATACAAATTAGTTATGGCTTTCCATTCACAATTATTATTTAAGATTCATATCATTCTCAATTGTCTAACTGGAGGTTCATAGTTCATCCAAATAACTTCTGTAGCACTTCCTCCCATTTCTGTATTTACCTTCCTTTTTTCTCTATGCCATCCTTCTAAATATAAGTTATACATATCACTCTCATAACCACTAATGATTACTTTCCCTTTAAATTTTAGTATTGTTTGCAATAACTCAATATGCTCTTCATCAGTCATTTCATGTTCGTATATTCTTTTACTCCTAGTATTTAATAAATATGGAGGATCTAGATATAAAATAGTTTCTCCCCGGTTATACCTTTTAATTAATTTTATGGCAGGTTGATTCTCTATTTGAACTAATTGAAGCTTCTCATTGCTCAATCTTTTAGCCACCTGCAGTATGCTTTCATTCAGCTTATGCCATCTTGATATACCACTATCACCTGGTTTTATGTTATTGCTCCAACCCGTTATATCGCTGGTTTTTGTTCCTATTGCTTGCCAACATCTAACCATAAATAATCTTGCATCTTCTAGTGGGTTCTCACTCTTAATATAGCTTTGTCTATATTCATCTCTAGCCCATGGTGTAAATTCAATTAGCCTAGCTAATTCCTCTGGTCGTTCCCTTATCTGTTTAAAAAGATTTACTACTCTTCCATCTATATCATTTATCGTTTCAATAGCCGACCTATTTTTATTAAAAAATACTGCTCCGGATCCAAAATAAGGTTCTAAGTATGTCATTTTTTCATATCCTTCCGGAAAGTATGATATAATCCACTTGGCACTAGACCATTTTGAGCCTGCATATTTTAATACTGTTTTCATATCTTCACCTACCTTTACTTCGCATGGATAGTATGCTTATCCATCCTATTAAGATTATTTTTTATCTTTCTGATTCATTAACTTATTGAATTCTTCTAAGCTAAACATATCTATTTGTTTGGCCAATGGTTCTAATTCTATCCAAAGGATCTCATCTTCTAGAAGGTTCTTTATCTTAGCTTGAGTTGTTGCCCAATCCGTTCCTAGTGTTGCTATCATATTGTTCCAATCTTCTATATCATGTAGCTGGATATCTCCAAACTCATCTATATGCCTAAGCTCATGATAAATTAAGGCTATTATTTGCTCCCTTTTCATTCTTTCTATAAAATAGTTTCTTGTTTCTAAAATGTAGTCATATCCTGTCATTGCTGTAAATTGTTTGTTAGCCTTTGAAATTCTAGCCATCCATTGTCTTTTGCCATTTTTAGGATCTTCGTATTCCATATCTTCTATAAATAAAATATTAGAAGGTTTTATATGCTTTAGCTCTTCAAATTTAGCAATCAATCTTTCAGCTATAGGTCTATATACAAAATTTTTAATCCAATGCTTATATCCAAATTTTCCATTGTCTAGTTCTCTTATGTGATGAAGTTTTCCTGAATCATTAATGTTTGTATATATTAAGTGGTAGCCTCCCGAGAATTCTTTTTCTAGTATTATTTCTCCTGTGTTATCATCTGTTATTCTTAATTTCTTCACTTTCTAATCCCTCCAGGTAATCTAGCATTATTCCATCTCTAGATTTTAGTTTCTTACAGTTACATTGAAATTCATTTAATGCTATACTTCCGAATCCCCTCTTGCCTCTATTTTCTTGATACTTTTTCCAGTACCAGCTAAGCGTTAGCCAATCTAACCTATATGTTTCATCTAGTTTGGTAAAGTTAATTAGTAAGAATGTTACTCCTCCATGCTTGTACCAGTTTTCCATAAACTCTATTTGATGATCTTGGATGTTACCTAGGGGAAATTTGTTTTCTTCTCTAGTTTCCTTCGCATCAAAGGCTATAGGCATTCCTTTATATAGTCCTATATAATCAAGAGTACTTTTTTCTTTATAGTAGGCCGATACTATTTGATTTCCTCTTCTAATTGGTTTCATTGGAGTTGCTATATTTTGTACTAATGCTATTCCTTTTCTTTTATAAGCTATATTTGACATATTTATTAATTCTTCGAATATATCTCCTTTATGGTAACCCATGTCCTCACTCCTTTAGCTGCAGCTCTTCTTCTAATTTTTTCATGAAGAGCTTATATTCTTCATTTTCATTTATTATTTGATTTGCTTTTATTAATTTTAAATAATCTCTTGCTTTTACTAATGCTCCTCTTAAATCTCCTATAGGTACCTGGTACTTTTTATTAAGCATTGTTGCTAGGGCATCTAGATCTACTGATGATATGTCTTTTTCTACTCTGATTTCATAGCAATCCTTTTTTCTTCTTACAGCATTCTTATAGGTTTCTTTTTTAATAGTCTCTGTTTTTGTAAATCCATCACAATAAGTTGTGTAGGCTTTCTGTTTGAAGTAATAATCTTGATTTTCAAATACATATTTATAGTATTTAGACCAGGCTAGTTTTAACCTATTATCCTTTGCTCCTTTTCTTGACCATTTCACTCTACTCATCCACCCCTCCTAAGCTTTAAATATATGGACCATCCTGTTAATTCATTGAATACAGGTTTACTTTCTGTTAACCAATAACCTGGATATTGTTTCTCCCAAAACCCTCTGTCATAGCAGCAGGTTTTTACTATTCTTTCTACTTCTCTCTTTGAATACTTATGATCATTAGGTCTCATCCATGGTCTTTCTAGATTTTGGCTACAACTCCATCTTTTTTTACCTTGTGGACTCTTCATTAGGTATCTACTAAGGGCTTCTAGTCCAAATTCATTTGGCTGTAACCTATCTGCATTAGCAAAACCTATTTCCTTTCCTTCCTTTTCTCCCTTCCTTCTCCTTCTTCTCCAAAGAGATTCAACTACATCTCTATCTAATCCACCATTCATTATGATATGATGATGAATTCTTATAGGCTTGTCTCCTTCTTTTTCTAGTCTATATTCTGTAACAAGGATATATTTTATAGGAGGTAAACCTTCTTTTTTTCTCCTATAGTTTATTCTCCGTATATAATTTCTTACTTCCTTCTCTGCTTCCTCTACTGTCTCCGGTAATTCGTCTTGGGAATAAGTTATAGTTACATGAATGTCATCCTTCCCAAAGTTCGTATTAACTATTTGAATAAAATATCTTCTTGCATTTTTATCATTAAGTCTTTTCTGCTTAGGAGCTGATATTTTTTTCTTAGTATTTCTTTTTCCTTTTGGAGTTCTTTTATCTATCGTTTTAGGTATAATGTCTACCTCCAAATAATCACCACAATAAATCTTCTTCTCTCTAATAAAATTCTTTCTTTTCTTCACGTCCTATTCTCCTCTTTTATTCCTGATGTCTAATTAGGTCGTAAAGATATTATCTTTTTATATTTATATTTTTATATAGCTTTCGTCACAAAGATAATACCTATTACAAGCTCTAGAAATGCTTGAATTAAGCTGATTTCTTTTGACATTTTGCTACCGATAAGCTATAATAAAAATATAAATACTTTTTGCTTATCGGTAGCAAAGTTAATATTTTGATTTAAAATTCCTTGTTTCGTTGGTAGCGCTGCAAGGAATTTTTCTTTTGTCTTTTTTCTTTCTGAAATGTTTTTATGAAATCAGTCATTTCTTTTTTTGCTTTTTCAGATTCAACTCTTACACTTCTTTTCTTAGCTCTATCTTTCTTTGACAATTTCATCCCTTCCTTTATCCTTAATAATTTTCTTAGCCTCAATTAATGCTTCATAGTATTTAAGACCTGGATTTTCTTTCATTATTCTAGCTGCCTCTTTAATGATGTTATCTATCATATAAATCCCCCTCTAGAAAAGAATGTTTATACACTTATCTTTCATAGAATCTAGCCTTTTTCTAGTTTTTTCATCATCTTTAATCTTTTGTTCTAGCGTTTTAAAGAAGTTGCATCCTTCACAGTTTTTAATTCTTAAAGCTGTACAACTTCTTCCATTGTCTGCAAAACATTTTTCCATGGTTACACCCCCTAGCAATCTGACCAACCTTGTCCTAATATTTCTTGACATTCTTCGCAGTTACTACAATCGTAATCGCAACCTAATTGTCCTTCTGTAATTTCTTCTGCATCATCACACCAGCAATTGACGTATTTACACCATTTCACTTGTTATACCTCCCTTACTTTTGATTCTCTAACTAAAGCTTCTACTCTTGCTTCTGCAGCTTTAAGTTCATGGTAAGCTACTTCCTCAAATTCTTGACTTGCAAGAGAATACATGACTCTTTTTACATTTAAGTCTTCTATAGCTTGTCTATATTCTTTGTTCAAAGTTATCCCTCCTAGCCATACCAGTTTTCTAATGCATCAACAATTTCATCAATAATTTCACCATCAACATCTACTAAATCTGTCATATATTCAAAAACCTTTTCAAGTAGCTCAACTTGTCCAACTGCTAAATCAAAATAGTAATCTCTTTTCCCTGCTTCTTTTTTAAGTTCTTCAAAAGCCTTTAGACTAATTGTCACTGTACCTTCCACCCTTATCCCTCCTCTCATCAAAATATAGATAAGCTAGTCCAACTATAATGTAAAAAAACACGGGCCACCAAAACTTTAATATATCAGCCCAAAGTTGAAGGTAGAGTTGTAAGGTCATGATTCATTCACTTCTTTTATAGCTTTGATAATTGATGAATCTGTGCCTATTCTTGATATCAAGATAGAACTAATATTAGTGCCTAAATCACTCTCTTCTATATTTAAAAGGTCTCCTAATTGGTAAACCTTTATAAATAGTAGATTGTCTTCTAACGTTCCTTCTAATACAATGCTCTCCAGTATAAATTTGTTTTGAACATTTATCTCATGTTTAAATGCTTTTACCTGGATATTTGGATTTAAATAGATACTTGTATCGTCAATAGTTATTTTGCTATATTTACTAAAACCAATATCTAATAATTCTGTTGCTTTTACTTCTTTAGATTCCATATTTTAGACCTCCTATGCTTTCTTATATTCGTTAGCAAATCTAATTGCCTCTGCCTCTGTATCAAATACGTCAACCCATATATCACAAGTACGTGTTTCTTTGCATCCTGATTCTTCTCCATCCTCTGCTTTTCTTACCTTAGTTACTATCTTTCCATTATTGAATATTCTTGCTTCTACAGCGTATTTCATTATTTAGACCTCCTTCTGAGTTTTCATCCATTCAACTAGCTCACTCTTAAGAATCCTATACTCTGTCCCAACCCTATAAACAGGGAACCCTTCCATTTTAATTAATTCGTAAGACTTGGACCTACCAATTTGAAGAAACTGTTCCATATCTTTTATAGTCATAACTTCCTCAGGTTGCTTTACCTCTTGAGTAGGTATATGTTTAGATATTTCTTTAGCAAAATAAGATATTATATCTTGAAGTTCCATAGTCGCACCTCCTATTTCTCAAATAAATTTAACTGGAACTTAGTCCTAAAACTCTTAGATGCTGCTAACTATTAACTGCCCATTTTGTTTTTAACATTTATTTAGTTATTTAATTAATTCCTCTTTTCTTTCATATCAATTAGACAATCAATTGAAACTCCAAAATAATTAGCCACCTTTAGCAATGTATCTGCCCTTGGTATTGAGTTCTCCCACTTGCTAACGCTACCTGTAGAAAGTCCTAATTCTTTTTCTAATCGATAAACAGATATATTATTCTTTTCACATAAATCTTTAATTTTTTGGTACATAATTTTCACCTCACTTATAAATTTTTAGAAAATTTTCTACACAACTATTGACAACCCACTGAAAATATTCTATTATATAAGCACCACACTTTATTAATAGAATATTTTCTGCGCCTTTTTGAGTGCTGATTTTTTTCTGTGTTTAATTATATTATACAGATTATTTTCTGCATGTCAATAGTCTTGTGCGGAATTTTTTCAGTATTTTGTAATTTTATTTAGGAGGCTAATTATGGACTTATTAGAACGAGTAAAAGAGTTATGTTCAGAAAAAGGAATATCACAAAGAAAATTAGAGTCTGAACTTGAATTAAGTAATGGTGCAAGTTCAAAATGGAACAAGTCATCACCAAGCGGTGAAGTACTTCAAAAAATTGCAGATTATTTCGATGTATCTACAGACTACCTCTTAGGAAGAACAGATATTAAAAATTCATCTGATAAAATGTCAGAAGTTTTAGAAAATGATAAGGAACTAGGTACATTCTGGAATCAACTAAAAGATAGAGAAGACTTAAAATTATTATTCAAGCAAACTAAAGATTTATCACCAAAGGCCATACAACAAGTTATTAGAATAATAAAAGCTATTGAGGATGAAGAGGATAAAGAGAACGAGTAGGCAACAGGGGGAATTACATATGGATATATTAGATAAACCTTTACTTAAATCATTAATTGATGGAAATATTTCTTTTCACGAAGTAATGAATGCATATAATATTAGAACTTCTATAGCTTTTAATTTAGAATCTAGTGTATTAGGATTTGTATACTTTAGTAGAAGAGGAAATTACCACCTTATTTTAAACGGGAATATAAATTATGAAACTCAATGTAAAACTTTTGTACATGAAATAAAGCATATCACAGAAGATATACCAAAAATGGGATATATGATTGGTTTAGATATGCAATATACATATTTTGAAAATGAAGCCGATAGAGTGGCCATGGAAGTAGTTAGATATTTATAATTTATGAAAGGGTGATTATCAATGCTATATTCTAAAAAAGAATATATTCAGTTTGAAAATTTAGATGAAAAGTTAGAAAAGTTAAAAGAACTAAAAATAATATCTCCAACTTCAAAAGAAATAAAAGACTTATTTTATAAAGGTATCTATGTAAATGAACCCACTATATGCGATATTGTTGGATTTGTAGATAACTTTGAAATAATTATAGACATTGAAGGAAAGTTTCACAGTATTCATCCAACGTATTTTAAAGAAATGCAAAATAAAAACTTTAGCATTTTTAATTGCAATGTAGAGGATTAATTAGATATTTATAAATAAATCAAATTGCGAGGGGGATAATTATGGATTTTGTAACTATTGATTTTGAAACCGCTAATAACAATAACAATAGTGCCTGTTCTATGGGAGTTGTTTGTGTTAAGGATAAAGAGATAGTTGAAAGTAAATATTATTTAATTCAACCACCTACTTTAGAGTTTGATAAGAAAAACATTGAAATACATGGCATTACTCCAGAGTTAGTAAATAATGAACCAAAATTCCCAGAAATATGGAAAGAAATAAAACATTTATTTGAAAATAATATCATCATTGCTCATAATGCCCAATTTGATATGAGTGTACTTAAGTGTCTTCAGTTAGAATATAACCTAGATATTCCTGATTTTGAATATTTATGTAGTATTCCAATCTCTACGAAAGCATGCAGCGGTATAAAAAACTCCTTAAAAGATAGAGCTGAATATTTAGGCATTGATATGGGCGAACATCATAATGCTTTAGATGATGCTATTACTTGTGCTAAACTAGTAATTGAAACTATTAATAGAAAGAAAAGAAAGTCTTTCGAATCATTTATAAAAACTTATACAAGTCTTCCAATTAAATTGTTCTCAGAATTAAAATATCAAACTCACTTAAAGAAAAATAAAAAGAGTAAATTTCAATCAGTTAATATATCAGAGATTGAACCAGATGTTGAAGAATTAAACTATAGTCATCCTCTTTACGGAAAATATGTTGTATTCACTGGAATATTATCTAAAATGCACCGAAAAGAAGCTATGCAAACTGTAGTAAATCTGGGGGGAATTCTCAAGAGTGGGGTATCTAAGTCTACAGATTATTTAATTGTTGGTACTCAAGACAAAACAATAGTAGGTGAAGATGGACTAAGTAGTAAAGAAGAAAAAGCCTATGAACTATTAGGAAAAGGATTTGATATAAAAATAATTACTGAAGACGAGTTTTATGATTTAATAAGTGTAAAATCTTTTTAACGGAGGTGCCAAATGCTTTTACAGGAAAGAATCAAGGAATTGGATAGTGGAATAATTAATATTTGCAATGATAAAATCCATTTAACTGGATTTATGTCAAGTGAACGATTACTAGATTATTATGAGAAAGGTCATGATTGTAGACTTTCAATAGGTGTATATCCTAATGAAGAATATAATATAGCTTATGCAAAAGACAATGCTTTATTTCTGATATTGGAAGATGACATAGAAGTTTCTAGGTATGATTTCAAACCAATTAAGAATGAAACTGTTAAATATAAAGATACTGATAATAAACAAAGAACTAAAGTTTATACCATTAGGTACTGCGACTATTCCAATAAATATAATTATAAGGATATTGATAAAAGTATTTTATTCAATAATAGAGAAGAACTTTCAAACTTTTTCTTAATTGAATACAATGTACAATTAGATTGATAAACAAAAATCCCCCACAGTGCTACCAACACTATGAGGGATAACTTAAGATTAATGGATAATCTCAAGCCTTTAGACAGCTTAATTATACCATTAATCTCCAATAATTTAAAGGAGGTTTTTTAATGAGAGGACACATAAGAAAAAGAGGATCTACTTATTCAATAGTAGTTGATATTGGAACAGATCCTGCAACTGGTAAAAGAAAACAGAAATGGTTTAGTGGTTATAAATCACAAGATGAAGCGGAACAAGCCATGGCAAAAGTAATTACACAAGTTTATGAAGGGACATTATTGCTACCTTCGGATATGATTTTAAAAGATTATCTTGAAATGTGGATAGATAAAAAGAAGAAAAAGCTATCCCCTACATCCTTATCTGGATATCTTACAATAATAAATAAGCACCTCATACCTTCACTTGGATATATCAAGCTGAAAGATATTAAACCTTATATAATTGATGATTATTATGATACTAAGCTAGAGACTTTATCTGGAACTACAGTCTTGCATCATCATAGAATGCTAAATAAAGCATTGGTAGATGCAGTTAAAAAATATCGTCTACTAGCAACTAACCCGCTGGAGGGTGTCGAAGCTCCTAAGGCTACAAAATATAAAGCAAGTGTTCTGAATACAGAAGAAGTACAACTACTTTTTAAAGCTCTCGAAGGCGACAAGCTTGAAGTTCCTATTAAGGTAATGTTATTCCTTGGATTACGTCGTGGAGAACTCTTAGGCCTTAAATGGGAAGATGTAGACTATAACAATAAGACTATTACTATACAAAGAAATTTAATTAGAGGTGGAGATACTGGCGTCGAATTATATTTAAAAGATCCTAAGACGGAGGACAGTACGAGAACCATAGTTTTATCTGATAATATTATTGAATTGCTAAAAAGACATCAAGAAGAACAAAATGAATTGATTGCAAAGCAAGGAAATCTATATCAGGATGAAGGATTTATTTTCTGTAATGATGATGGATCTAATATTAACCCATCAGCCTTCAGCCATAGATTTGGTGCTTTTATAAAAAGAAATAAATTAAAACATATAAGGCTACATGATCTAAGGCATACCAATGCTACTATGATGCTACTATCAAATGTTCCAGCAAAAGTTGCTTCAGAAAGACTAGGACATTCAAATGTATCAATAACACTTGACCTATATAGTCATGTAATTGATGAAATGAAGCAAGAAGCTACTAATAAAATAGACGATATATTATTTAATACTAAATAACATTTAGTATATTATTTTTACCCTCATGTTTGCAAAATGTTTGCATTTTGATTTTAGACTTATATTCTAACCAAAAACAAAAAATAAAAAAAGCGACCTAAGTCGCTAATTTACTATGGCGGGGATATGTGAGAATCGAACTCACCTAGGAAGCTATTAACCCCCCACGCTGGTTTTGAAGACCAGAGAGCCCACCAGGACTCATCTACCCCCAAACTTAGAACAAGAATTATTATACAACATATTTTGACATTTTTCAAGCATTATAATTTAGAATTATTAAAATAATAGCCTACTCCCCATTTAGTCATGATATACTCCACATCTGACGAGTCCTTTTCAATCT
>JAEWGC010000037.1 GCA_023388495.1 Bacillota bacterium
TTCGTCCTGAGCCAGGATCAAACTCTCATTTAAAAGTTTGACTGCTCATTTTATTTGCTGACTTAATTGTCATGTGTTATTTTTTATAATTCAAAGTTTCTCACACTGTTTAGTTGTCTAGGTTCATCGTCGCCTCGTTGAGGTGACTTACTTAGTATAGCAAACTTTCTGTTTGCTGTCAACTGCTTTTTTTAACTTTTTTTCAAATCATTTTGTTGATTTGTGAAGTTAATTGTCGCAGCCGACTTTTACTATCATACTCTCTTTTTAGAGAGTTGTCAACTGTTTTTTTGAACTTTTTTAAATCTTTAATTTGATTTATTTCGTTCAATGTCGCAGCCGACTTTTATTATAATACACGGTTTTCAATATAAAGTCAACACCTATTTTGAAAAAAGTTTAAGAATTGCTATAAATATCCAAAGTAATACCCCTAGAGAAGGTTATATCATTACATGTAAGAGGCTACTAAGCTACCTAGAGCAATTGAATACAGCTTAGCTTCATGGTCATCTGCGCGAGATACTAATACTATAGGAGCTTTTGCACCCATAACGACCCCCGCAGATTTTCCACCAGCAAAATAAGTAATGCTCTTTCCAATTCCATTACCCATTTCAATATTTGGCACTAATAAAACATCTGCATCACCAGCTACATAAGATTTATATCCTTTTATCTCTGCTGATGTTAAAGATACCGCCAAATCTAATGCCATTGGTCCATCCACTATTACTCCTTTTGAAAATTTACCTTCTTCATATCTGCTTTTCAATTCACCAGCATCTACTGTAGCTACCATTTTTGGATCTACTTTTTCTTTAGCAGCTAGGCAAGCTACTTTAACTTCTTCTTTTCCCAGAGCTTTTGCTACTGTTACTGCATTTTCTACAATCTTAAATTTATCTTCCAATGAAGGCTGTAGGTTCATTCCACCATCAGTTAAATAAATTAGTTTTGAATAGCTAGGTATATCATATACCATTACATGACTTAATAATGAGTCTGTTCTTAGTCCCCACTCTTTATTTAATACTGCCTTTAATAGTATAGAGGTGTCTACTAAACCTTTCATTATGAAATTAGCTTCCCCATTTGAGACCATTTTAACCCCTATTTCTGCTGCCATATTTAGGTCTTTTTCATCTATTATTGTATAAGAAGTTAAATCTAATCCTTTTTCCTTAGCAATTGCCATTGTTTTTTCTCTATCTCCAATTAATATTGGCTCAGCTATGCCTAGTTTCTTACTTTCTAGAACCGCTCCTAAAACTTCTTCATCATGACAAGCCACTACTGCTAATTTCATCTTTTCTTCTTTCTTTAAATTTAATAATTCCTCTAATCTATTAACTTTCATAGTCTTCCCTCCATATTAAATATTATTTTTCCAAAATATTATCTAAAATAGCCTTTTGAGCATTCATACTTTCATCGTTAGGATTTAGATCTACTGCATTTTTTATATCGTCATAAGCATCCTGTAGTTGTCCTAGCTGTAGATAACATAATCCTCTATTAAATATAAGTTTATAATCATTTGGTATATTTTCAATACCTTCTGTAAATACATCTATAGCTCTATCCATATCCCCTATTGTAAATAAACAAATCCCTAATTCATTATAAACATCGGAATTATCCTTGTAAAGCTCTAAGGATTCTTGAAAATAATCTATTGCATTCTCTAAATCCGAAAGCCCCTTATAACAAGCACCTATTAGATATCTAAGTTCCCACCATTTATCAAACTTAGGTAATAGTTTTAGAAAAACATCAAGAGCCTTATCAAAATACTCCCTTGATAAATAAGTTAATCCTGTCTCTAAAGCCACATCATTTTCAATAAGTTCTATTTCTCCCCTTATCTCTTGAAGTCTTAGCTCGTCCCTATCTAAAGTTAGGTGTTTGGTCCAAATAAGCTTTGCCTTTAGATATTGCCCTAAAAATTTATAGTGATATCCAAGTTTATAATATGCCAAAGGATATTTATCATCTATATCTAGTATTGTTTCCAGCTCACTTGTAGATTTTTTGAGAAGTTTCATTCCTTTATCTTCTTGCTCTTCTTCAAGATATCTTTTTGCTATTCCCTCCAATGCAAGGGCATAATTAAATATACCATTTATATTCTTAGGATTAATATGTTTTAATGCCCTAAAGTAAATGGATCCTTTATCATAGTCATCTTCTTCCATAGCCTTAATTCCTTGATAGAAAATATATTCTTCTGCCTTAGTGTTATAAGACATTAGAATATTTTCATAATCCTTCATATGTGTGAACTGAGAATCTATTCCCATTAAATATATAATACCTTCCATTATATGGGCTAATTTTATTCCTTCTTCCATATCCCCTTCTACTATTCCATTTACAAGAGTATCTGTTATTATGGGAAGTGGAATATCCTTATCTACTGGGTATCCCTTAATATTAGTTGTTGTATCTTTTTTTAATTCAATAAATGTAATCTTATCTACTTTTTGTCTAAAATATTCATCTATATAGTCCATAATTCACCTTCTATTCTTAAAACTTATTCATAAACATTCTTTTTCTTCTAGTACTAGTACTTAACAATTTAAACAAATGACCTCTATAGATCATTGTAAACGAAAATAATCCTTGACCCAATAGGTATTTCATAATACTTAAACCATCTAATCCAAATCCAACAGATAGATGCGTTGTAAATAAGTCAGTTATTATATTACCTGTAAGATAAAAAAGCGCTATATAAAATATTGCATTTGGAAGAAGCCAGTTCAGCCAATTCTCCTTCATAAAATCAACGGCATACATAATACTGTCCATAGGATCTAAAACTTTTAAATACAATGTCTCAGGCAATGGATTAAGCAAAAGTAATATAGACACCATTATTATAATGTTTAAAACATAAGGATTAAAGCCTAACATTCCTTGAATCATAGATAATAAATAACTACCTATCCAGGCAAAAAAGAAAATGGTATATACCTTTCTAGTGAAATATTTGAATCCATCTTTAAAATCCTGGAATGTTATTTTATCATAATTAATCACATTAAATAGTAAATATAAATAATTCGAAATCAAACTGGCACTAACTATAGCCAGGGCAATACCTGCAAATATAGATAGAATACCACTAAATATAGTTAAGACTAATGAGAAAATAACCATATTTATAATTATATAAGCTATCCCAGTGAAAATTATCATCCAATTCTTCTTTAAGCTAGACAATGTCTTTTTTATTGTCTGTGCATTGATCATAAAAAAATCTTTTATTATATCCAAATTAAATCAGCTCCTTTGTTATATGACTTATATCGTAAATTTTACACCTATTTATAACTCCTTGTGTGTAAACAAATAATATATCTATATTAGAGTTACAGTTTATTGGATTATAACCATTTTCTATTATTTTAAATATATTAACTCCAAAACCTTCAATTGCAATCTCTTGAATTATCTTTTTCGTTGGTAAACCTTTATATTCTAATAGATATTCTCTAACTACTCTTTCATCCTTTAGGATCTCATGTATATCCTTTTGACTAATACCCACTTCCAAGCTAGAGATGCCCCTAGGAATCCTGGATCCTTTATTATTCTTTATAAAATCAAACCTTAATAGTTCATTAAATATACAAACATCATCAAATCCTTTATGCTTATAAAACTCCATTAGAATTTCATATAAACTATTTCTGCTATTTGATATCTTATGATAATCTTCCTTTTCCCAATAATAGGAGAAGTCTTCATAAAAATCAAAGGTGCTTGTATAATGATTATTTACTATATATTCTAGTGAATGCTCAAAATAGCCTTCATTATAATATCTTTCTACTAAATCTTCTATGGCTTTTAATTTAATTATCTCTTTGTAACTTATAAAATCATTTTCCAGTATCTCATAGGGTGGTAGATCTAAATATTTAAAGCCATATTTATCCTCATCTTTTCTTAGTCCCGAACCTTTCAGTAGTTTTAGAAAGCCTAGTTGTATTTTTTCAGGTCTTATTTCATATACATCATTAAATGATTTCCTAAAGGAGTTATAACCTTCATATGGAAGCCCTGCAATTAAATCTAAATGTTGGTGAATATTTTTATATGACTTTATTTCCTTAGTAATATCCCTTAACTTTTCAAAATCTGTAGTTCTACCAATGGCTACTATTGTATCTAAATTAGTTGATTGTACTCCTACTTCAAATTGAAATAATCCTTCTTTTACTCCCGATAAAAAGTCTAACATCTCTCTATCTAATAGATGTGCAGTAACTTCAAAGTGAAAGTTTATATCCTTTGGATCTTTATCTATAATAAAATTCATGATCTCCATGGCATATTTTTTATTAGCATTAAAGGTTCTATCTACAAACTTTACCTGTCTTACTTTCCCATCAATAAGATTATTTAACTCTTCTTTAACCCTATCTATAACAAAATACCTTACTCCTTTAATAGTGGAGGAAAGACAAAATTCACAGTTAAAAGGGCATCCTCTTGAAGATTCAAAATATATTATCTTGTTTTCAAACTCGTCTCCTATGTTCTTATATGGAGATGGAATACTATTTAAATCCTTAATCAAAGGCCTTGGAGGATTTGTTATTGTTCTATTTCCTTCACGATAAATTAATCCCTGTATATTTGCATAATCTTCATTGCCATTAGTTAAGTTTTTTACAAATTCCTTAAAGGTTTCCTCTCCCTCTCCATAGATGATAAAATCGACAAATCTATTATCTTCTAAAATCTTTTCTCCATCAAAGGAAACCTCTGGTCCTCCCAAAATTATCTTTAATCTAGGGTTAACCATTTTTAAAATCTTGCATATCTTTAAAGTCTCTGTTAGATTCCAGATATAAGTTGAAAATCCTATTACATCTGGCTCTAATTTATATAAATCCGAAGCTATAAAATCTATACTTTGATTTATTGTATATTCTTTTATATCAATATAGGTTAAGTCTTCCACATACCCCTTAAGGTATCTAATGGATAAACATGAGTGGATAAACTTAGAATTTAATGTACTTAGTATTACCTTCATCTACTTACCTTCCTTTTTTTATATTAAATACATTATATCATTAGTTTTTGGTCTTATACAGAGAATTTATGAAATCATAAGAATAGCCATTGAATTTTTGATAAAAGTCTTATAAAATAGATTGTATAATACGACAAGAAAGGAGATAATTCATGAGAGAGTTCGACAAGATTTCTATTCAGGAAATGTCTAAAGAAGATATGCTTTTGATTATTGAAGCTTTGGAATATACAGGTAATAATACTAAGATAAACGAATTTATAAGCCTAAAGGATAGCATCGTTGAGGAATTAAGTTCTTTGGCAGAAATTGACGAAAAAGATTTTTTAGAATATCTAAAAAAATAGACCCCTAGGGTCTATCTTTTAAATAAATACATACCAGTTTTGGTTTGAATTAGAGAAGTTAAGGTATTATCCCTTACTTCTTTTTTTATTACCCTTGCCTCTTTAAGTAAAGAGTGAAAAAATACTTGTCCTTCATTGAAGCTAAAAATATCTGGTAAAATATATTCTTTTATCTTTAACCTTTCAGGCTCTATCCTAGATTTTCTTAAAAGAATAATATACTCCCCAAGGCTCATATAAAATTTAGGCATCTCATATTCTTCATCTGAATTATATAAAAAGCTGTATACTATTTTCCCTATAAAAGTCTTAGGATCTTTTTTCTCTAATACATCTATGATATCTTCTAGATTTGGATATCTATTGTTTCTTATTCCATTTAAAGTGTTTAGCAAATGTATTCTTTCCCTTTCAAAGTCAACCTTGAAATTATGGGGATAGTCTTCAATTTTTATCCTATAATTTTTTTTATATTTTATCATATAATCTATTTGAGCAAATCCAATAATATTTTCCTTTAGTTTATCTATCAAATCCGTTTCCCATGGACTAGAAGTTAATCCATATAGCAAATATGCAATAGATACAGCTTCAAATATTATCTGTAGATTCCCAGTTGTAAATAATATATTTTTTACGATCTCTTCTTCTATTATTTCATGCTTCTGATTTGCAAGTACTATAGGTATTATTCTACTTATAATAGAATCATCTTTTTCATTCCAATATATACTTGGCTCTACCCTTCCCTGTGCATTTAACAGGGAAGGATTTTCTCCAAATCTATAGCTTAGCCATAGTTTAAATTCCTGTAGAAATCTAGTATAGTCAATTCTTACAGCTTCTTCATTCATCATAGGAATCAAAGACTTTGTGGTTATTATAGCTAGCTGAGATATATAATCATATCTTTTACTTTCCCTATAATTTTCTTTAAATAAATCTAATAATAATCTTTCAATACCTATATTATCCATATATCTACATTCTCTCTGGTGCTTCAATACCTAATAAGTCTAATCCTGTTTTCAATACAGTTTTAGCTGTAAAGGATAGCATAAGTCTTGCTTTTTTAAGTTCTATATCGTCTGTAATTATAGGGCAGGTATTATAGAATTTATTATAGGCCTTTGCTATTTCAACTATATGTCTAGTAATGAAATACGGTTCATTTTTTTCCATAGCATCTACTACTACCCTAGGGAAATCATATATTAGTCTAGTTATATTTATTTCTTCCTCAGTGCTTAGTAAACTATAGTCTACCTTGTCCCCTACATTAAATTCTCCTCTTTCAAGTAGAGAGTTTATTCTTGCATGAGTGTATTGAACATAGGGACCTGTTTCACCTTCAAAGCTCAGAGTCCTATCCCAAGAGAATACATAGTCTTTAATTCTTTGGTTAAATAATTCTTGGAATATTACAGCTCCTATTCCAACTTGTTTTGCTACTTCTTCTTTATTTTCTAATTTTGGATTTCTCTCATTTATTATATTTAAAGTATTTTTGATTGCAGTATTTAGTACATCCTCTAAAAATACGACTCTACCTTTTCTAGTAGATAATGTACCATCCTCTAGACTAACCATTCCAAATGGAATATGGATACAATCATTTGCCCATTCATATCCCATAAGCTCTATTACCTTCATCCAAGCTTTGAAATGAAGATTTTGTTGTGATGCTACTACATAGATGTTTTTATAGAAATCATAGGTTTTCTTTCTATAAAAGGCAGCTGCAATATCTCTTGTTGTATATAAAGTTGAACCATCTCTCTTCATAATAAGAGCTGGCGGCATTCCATGCTCTTCTAAATCTACTAAATATGCTCCTTCTGATTCCTTTAATAGATTCTTTTCCTTTAGTTCTTCAATCACTGCTGGCATCTTATCAGAGTAGAAGGACTCTCCTGCATAGGAATCAAATTTAATATTTAACATATCGTATACCTTGTTAAATTCCTTTAGAGATATTTCTCTAATCCACTCCCATAGTGCAACTGCTTCTTCATTTCCATCTTCTAGTTCCTTGAACCAATATCTAGCTTCATCTCTTAATTCCTCATGTTCCTCTGCTTCTGCATTAAATCTAACATATAGCTTTAATAATTCATTTATAGGGTCTGCTTCTATTACTTCCCTATCTCCCCATTTCTTATATGCAGAAATAAGCATACCGAATTGAGTACCGTAGTCACCTAGGTGATTTATTGCTATGGTATTAAATCCAAGGAACTTATATATCTTATAAAGAGAATTTCCTATAACTGTTGTTCTAATATGCCCAATATGGAAAGGCTTTGCTATATTAGGTGATGAGTATTCAACTATAACTGTCTTCCCATTACCCATATCTGATGAACCATATTTAGTCTCTTTTTCCTTTACTTCATTTAAAGTAACTTCTGTAAGCTTACCTTTATTTATAAAGAAATTTAGATATGCCCCTTTATTCTCTATCTTTTCAAAGTATTCGTTCTCTCCAAATTTACCTGCTAATTCTTCTGCTATCATAGGTGGTGCCTTTCTAAATGCCTTAGCTAATCTAAATACTGGAAAAGCATAATCCCCCATATCATAAGATGGTGGCACTTCTATTAAAGAAGATATTTCTTCTTCTGTAAGCGCATCTACTTGGCTTTTAATTAATTTAACAACTTCTTCCCTAAAGTTTAACATAACTAACCTCCTTAAATAATAATAGCTCTCGTCTCTAATATAAGAGACGAGAGCTAACCCGTGATACCACTCTTGTTGGCAAATGCCCACTCGAAATTTTAACGCTACTAGCGTAATATCCTACTGTTTTCAGATATATTCTCCTAAGTTCTCTTCAAATATTTCCTATGCACTGGCTCCCACCAACCCAGCTCGCTTTGCCACGGTTAAATATCCTACTGTCTCAATCTACGAATTATATATAATTATTACTATATAATATACAATATTGTAGTTAAAAATACAAGATTTATTTAAAAGTATTCTACTAAATTACAAATTATTATATTATCTCGACTAATTCATATCTAAAAATAATGCTTTTTCCTTATTTAAAGCTAATACATTAATTAAAAATAATAGTATACCTCCCACCGTTGTTATAAAATAAGCTGGTATCTTATTTAATAAGAATCCAGATAGTATTAATGCCAATGGCAATATTGCTTTTACCATGGTCATTACTATACTTAATACTCTTCCTCTATATTCATTAGGTATCATCCTTTGAAGAATATATAAAATTGGTATATCTATAAAAGAAATAGCAACTCCAAAAACAATCATTATACCACAGTAATAGGAAGTATATATAGGATTAGTAAAGACAAAGCTTTTAAATAATACTGGAAGTCCTAATAAATTTGTACATATACCTAATATAAGACTAGAAACTATTAAAATCTTTTTATATGAGGTTTTTTTCATGACTCTCTTAACTATTATTGCACCTGCTATCATACCTAGTGGAAATGAACTCTGGATTATTCCTAGAGCTTTAGAGCCTAATACCAATATATTGTTAATTATATATGGCAAAGGTATGGTAACTGATAGTCCTATAAAGAAATTCAAACTAATAAAAACGCTAAAAAGTCCTATGATCTCTTTTTCTCCAGCTATATATTCTAATCCCCTTTTCATATCCTCCAAAAATCTAATGCTATTCTCACTGTCATTGTTTCCACTATAATTAAGTTTAAAATCTATAAACATCTCAGATATTCCAGAAAGTACATAGGAAACGCCACTAAACAAAATAAAATATCTAATGTCTATGAAGGCAAATACAATGCCTCCTACCATTGGACCTAGTATTGAAGAAATAGAATCTATGATTTTGCTAATAGAGTTAATGTTTATTAACATATTCTCTGAAACAATATTTGGAACTGCCGATTCCATAGATATTCCAAATATTGTTATGAAAATTGTTGTAATAAATGTACTTATATATATCATTTCTAGACTTAATCCATATATACCACTAACTATATATAATAACATAAGAAACATTCCATTTATTATATCCATAGAAACAACTATTTTCTTTTTATCAAACCTATCTGCCAAAACTCCAGCAAATGGATTGATAACTAACATAGGTATTATACTCACTATCAGAGACAATGCAAAGCTCATTCCTGAACCTGTGATTTTTAATACATGAAGCCCTATGGCAAAAGAATAAATAGATGCTCCAAAAATGGATACAAACTTGCCCAATGAAAATAGTATGAAGTTTAGTCTTTCTTTTTTATTTTTCATATTGATTCCTCCTGTCTTAGCTACATCTTAATTAGTAGCCTTTAGGCTATGTCAATATGTTTTCTAGTTTATTTTACTTGTAGAAATAATTAAAGATAGGGTTAACCCTATCTTTTACCGTAGTATAAATATGAATATACTTCCTCTCCTTTAACAAAATAGGCTTCATATTTTCCACCCTTATCTAAAGGTTCAGAAACCTTTTCATAAATAGGTCTGTAGTTTAGGTTCTTTATTTCTTCTTTAATATTCTTTAAAACAAAGTTTTTTCTATATTTCTCATCTATTTTACTGTTTGGACTAAAGTTTTTAAATATTATATATGAACTTATTAACCAAGTAGAATCGTTAAAATATTTGTCAGCTTCCTTTAATAAAAATTCTTCCTTTAAAAATCCATAATTACTGCTTCCAGAAATATCCACAACAACATCAATAGATTTATCTTCTATGGGAATCTCCTCAAAATCTGCGCAAACAAAAATTATGTTTTTATTACACTCTATAAGTTCTAACATATCTTTCAAAAATTTGTGCCTTCCTAAATCCTTATCAACAGCTATATAAATAGAATCCTCAGGTAATTCACTATATATGTGCCTTAGGAAAAAACCAACTCCAGATCCTAATTCTAATATAGTTTTATTTTTGAATTCTTCAAAATCTACTTTTTTATGCATTAACTCTAAATTTTTATACAGATTATCTAAATACTCAATATCTGTTAAATTAATATACTCTTCTACATAATTTAAATCAAAGCTTACATCGTGATTATCAAAATCATCATTTACTATTAATATTCCATTGTCAATATTATATTCTACTCCACAATTGCATTTTAAAGTTCCATTAATCACTTGATTACTTTCTATAGTTCCTTTAGAAAGTACTAAATTCCCCTTACATTTAAAACATCTAAATATTTTTAAATTATTAAAATCAATACCTATCTTTACCTTCTTTTCTCCGTGGTAATTTTGAAATTCTTGTATTTTTATTTTCAAATTATCTCTATTTTTTTCGAGGTTTTCTATTTCCATCTGAATACTTTCATATTTGCTTTGGAAAAAGGTTTTATAATATTGACTTTGTTGGTATGGAGTAAGATTACCTAGTCTCCTAAACATAAATATAGATTTTATTTCATTTAGTGTAAACCCCATCTCCTTTAGATTTAGTATATCTTCTAAATCTGTTTTACATCTAGAGTCAAAATGATATTGACCACCCTGCATTTCAGGTATAATTAATCCTAAGTCCATATAATGCCTTATAGTATCTATTGTCATACCATTACTCTCAGCAAATTTCCCTATCTTCATCAATTCACCACCTTATATTGTTGTTAATATCATATCATGAATAGTTCACCTCTCTCAATTATTTCCACAAAAAAAGATATTTGTATTAATACAAATATCTTTTTCATATAAAATATTTTTATTTAATCTCTACTACAGTAACTCCGTCTCCACCTTCTCCAAAGGTACCAAACCTCGAGGATTTAACATGTCTATGACTTCTTAAATAACCTTTTATTCCATCCCTTAGTACTCCAGTACCCTTACCATGAATTATATTAATCTGCTTTAATCCAGCAATATATGCATCATCTAAGTACTTATCTAACTCTAAAAAGGCTTCATCTAAGTTCTTTCCTCTCAAATCAATTTCTGTTTTTATATCCTTAGACTTTGAACTCATGATTTTCTTAGTACTACCGTGAACTTTCTCTTCTTCATGGGAGGCAGCTCGTTTTAAGGTAGAAATATGGGCAGTTATTTTCATAATTCCTACTTGAATTCTTACATTTCCATTATCATCTGGTTCGTCTAGTACAGTACCTTTTTGGTTAAATGTAAGAACCTCTACTGTTTCTCCAACCTTTAGATTTTTTGGTGGTTTATTTGATTTTACATTTAGCACATTTCTAGATACTTCTCCCTCTGCCTTATTTAACTTAGCCTTTAGTTTATCTTGTGCTTCCTGTATCTTTCTATTTCTATCTTTTTCGATTTCACTAGAGATTTCTCTTAATTCTCCTACTATGGAATCTGCATCTTCCTTAGCTAATCTTAGGATATTTCTAGCATCTTCCTTAGCCTTATTTAAAATCTTATCTCTCATTTCTTTCGTCTTATCTTTTTCTACTTCTAATTCTGCTTTTAGTTTCTCTACTTCTAATCTATATCTTTCTGCCTCTTGTCTATTTGCCTCCGTAGCTAATCTATCTTTTTCCATGGCTTGTAGTACGTCTTCAAATTCTACGTTTTCCTTTGAAATAAGATTTCTTGCATAATCAATAATATATTCTTGTAATCCAAGCCTTTTAGATATTTCAAAGGCATTAGATTTACCAGGAACTCCAATAAGTAGTCTGTATGTTGGACTCAATGTCTCTACATCAAATTCCACCGATGCATTCCTCACACCTTCTGTAGTCAATGCATATAGTTTTAATTGACTATAGTGGGTTGTAGCAATAGTACGTACATTTAGCTTAAGTAAATGATCAAGTATTGACATGGCAAGGGCAGCCCCCTCTGTCGGATCTGTTCCTGCGCCAAGCTCATCAAATAAGATTAAACTATTATATTCTACCCTAGCTAATATATCTACAATATTAACCATGTGAGATGAGAAAGTTGAAAGTGATTGCTCTATACTTTGTTCATCTCCAATGTCTGCAAATACTTGATTAAATACAGCTATTTCTGAATTAAAATCTGCTGGAATGTGAAGTCCTGATTGAGCCATTAAAGTAAGAAGTCCTACAGTCTTTAATGTGACAGTTTTACCCCCAGTATTTGGCCCTGTTATTATTAAAGAATTAAAATCCTTTCCTAGGTATACATCTATTGGCACTATCTTAGCTACATTAAGTAGTGGATGACGGCCCTTTTTAATATTCACATAACCTTTTTCATTTAATATTGGTCTTGTGGCCTTCATACTAAGAGCCAGTTTTCCCTTAGCAAAAATAAAATCCAATTCTTGAAGGATTTTTTGATTGTTTGCAATCCCCTCAGCTTCTACTGCTACTAAGTTTGAAAGCTCCCTTAAAATCCTTTCTATTTCTTCTCTTTCTTTTAATTCTAATTCTCTCAGCTCATTATTTAGCTGAACTACTGCCATAGGCTCTACAAATAGAGTTGCACCACTACCACTCATATCATGAACTAATCCAGGAACGTTGCCTCTATTTTCTGACTTAACAGGTATTACATATCTTCCCTCTCTAATAGTTACAATACTATCTTGGAGATATTTTTTATTGTCCTGTGAACTTATTATGGAGTTTAGTTTATCCTTCACAGATTCATTCTTGCTAATTATTTGTCTTCTGATGCTTCTAAGTGCTGAGCTTGCATTATCTGATATTTCATTTTCTGATATTATTGCATTGTTTATTTCATCCTCAATATGTTTGAAAATTCTAAGATCTTCTACTAAACCCTCTATTATTGGATAATCTGATTCTTCTTTTGTTTCCTTTATATAGTTTTTCAATCCCCTAGATACTCTTAAGGAATCAGATACCTTTAGTAACCCACCAGGACTAAGAGATCCACCTATTTCTGCCCTTTTAACCTCAGGAGCTACGCTGTGTATTCCATATAATGGGGGTGTTCCCCTTTTAATTAATAATGTATAGGCTTCCTCAGTTTCTCTTTGTAAATACTCTATATCTTCTATATTAGTTAAAGGTTTTATATCCTTTACCTTATCCTTACCTAAGCTAGATTCAGCCTTTTCAAGTAGTAAATCTATAATCTTATTATATTCCAATGTTCTTAAGGTCTTTTCATTCATTCTTATAATCATTCCTTCTCGTAAATTACTTTGCAATAATGCAATTATAACACATTTGTAGACAATAAAAAAGGTCGCTAATTATTTAAAAAAATAATGGCATAATCGTACAATGTATTGTACAAAATGATTTAATAAAAGATATCGAAAGAAATGGTAATGATGGTTTAGGTAAACCAGAGCCCTTAAAACATGAATTGTCTGGGTACTGAAGCCGTCGTATTACCAGCGAGCATAGGCTGATAGTATTGATGATGATAATATTTATGTAGCCAGCTGTAAGGGGTATTATTAAAATCCCAGAGGTGTGCGTTCTCTGGGATTTTAATGTCAAAACTGTTAATTTTTTTAAGTTTCTATTATATTTTTTATCTGCAAAATTTAGGTTAGTAACTGAATATAATTGTTCCTCTGAAAGTCGCCCTGCATCTTCCACCACTTAACACTTCAATATTACGTAGGGTCAGAAAACCTGTCCACCATCCTTCATTTACATCATCATACTCTTCGGATAATAATCTGGAACCTCTTGACGTGAAGCATATGTCACATAAATTGTCTTTTCTCTTGGTAACAACGCATTAGGCTCAATTTTACTAATTTCTATCCTCTCTGCTCCATCTGCAAAACTTACATTAGGTGATATCATCAAACAAATAGCTAAAAGTACAGTTAACAGCATATTTACTTTTCTATTCATATTCATCAACCTTTCTTTTTTGATATTTACTTTTCCTCATAATCCACAAATATTGCTTCGAAGACATCTGAACCTCTCTTTACTCTATATGCATATCGAAAGCTTATCTTTTTATCAATTATTTCTGGATCGTAAAACGCAGTATCGGTGTCTTCACCCACAAAATATTTCTTTAGCTCAGTAAAGCTTGAATACTGCTTTACATAAACTTTATTGTCATGTTTTTCTAGTAACTTTGAAATATTCTTGTTCTCCTCTTCATGATCACTCTTTCCATAACCACTATCATATGAATCATGGAAACATGTTATGTCTTCAGGGTTATACATATTCTTAGCGAAAGACATATTAATGCTTAAAACTGTGATAAGCAGGAAGCAAACTGTTAATACAAGCAATGATTTTTTCACTCTACTCACCTCCTTACAAGTTTTTACCTATTATATTGTGTGAATGTGAGACCCTTGCTAGTTACTCACCTTATCTAATTTAATATAACCATCCCCATATCATTCATAAATACTTTTGAATTGTTACTAAATTTACAATATATCGATTATTCTCATTTATTAAAATACTATCACTATATATTTTTTTGTCAACTCATTGAGCCTATTTATTTTCATGCATTTTTCGACATTATTTGTAGAATTTTATCAAATTCTTTATTTCACAATTGCCAAGTAATAAATTACAAAAGGTGATAAAAATATTGTTTTCATTAGAGGAAACGTGAGAATGATGATTTAGGTAAACCAGATCTATTAAAGCATGAACCCGCTGGATATTGAAGTCGTAGAATCACAAAGGACCATAGATTGATAGTATTATTGATGAGGATAATATTTATATAGCCAATTGTAAAGAACATTATTAAAATCCCTGAGAATGTTTTCTCAGGGATTTTAATGTCAAATCTTTTTACTATATTATACCTCTAAAGTAGTGGCCATTTGTTATGTTATTATCTTCTTTATATTTATTGAAAAATTCTTTTACTTCTCTTTCTTCTATATTACCTCTACTATAATCATAGTGAATTCTTTGAATTGCTTTAATGCCTTTTGTTTCAATTGTAAAATCTAATCTTGCCATAGAGATTCCAGTATTATATATTTGCTTTAGGCTATCTAATACCATCAATGGTACAGAGTTGTAAATAGTTGAAAATCCATCTCTCCTATCCATATAGAAGGTAGCATTCATTCTATCCTTTATACCATATCCTTTGGCAAAGTTGCAACGACTACAATTCTTATCATCCTTACATCCTTTTACTAAAGACATAGGACAATGTTTAGTTACCATAACTGGTAGATATCCATAGACAATAGCTTCTGTAAAAGCATTGGAGTATTCCTCTATCTTTTTAATTTGAGTTAAGTTTAATTCAGGTGATAGTGTAATACTCTCTACACCAGCATTTTTTAGATAATCCAAAGAAAAACTATTAAATACATTAAGTCCAATATCTCCATGTATCTTTAGATCAAACCTATCCTTCATATATTTTAAACTACCTAGGTTTGATACAGAAATACCATCTAAACTTTTCTCCAACGGCTCAATTATTTTGTTTAAATTATCTAAATCCTTTTGATACAATATCTTATCAGTCCATATATATGTTTCTTTGTTATATTCTTTTAATTTGGAGATAACTTCTTCTAATCCATCATAAAATCCTAGATAGATTCTATCAAGCTTGTTTAAATCTAATTGATTAAACTGTTCTATGGTGTTAACTTTTATACTGATTTTGTTATTTATCTCTTTTTTATTACTCTTATATCGGAAAAATCTATTCTTTTTTTCATTATATAGTTCTTCATTTATAGGTTTTCTATGGTTTATATTTTTTACCAAGTCGTTTAATTTTTCTATTGCATCCCGTCTCAGAAAGTTTAATACAGATACTGGCAAATAAGCTCCTTCATCTAAATTTATATTTATATTGTTTAAAGTATAGGTAGTGTCTCCTAGCTTAGATAATTGCTCTATTACCTTCTCTTTTGTAAGTGCAACTCTCTCTGATTTTTCAACTACTGTATCAGCTACTGCTGTAACCATCTTTCCCTTAAACATAGCTATTAGATTTGGACTTTCTCCTATACTTATATTGATTTCTATATCTATAGGATTTTTTATATTTTCTTCCTGATAACTAGACTTAGCACGATTTAATAGGCTTACGCTAGAAGTCTTATATACCAATGAATCATTCAATATATAACCAGGTTTTTTCAACTTCATCGTTGTACCTTTTTTCCCATCAAAGGGAGCCTTTATACCTTTGTACTCTCCATTGGCTGTAATAAACTCTAGGCCATCACCTTCATTTACATCCTCTTCTAGGAATACAAATATATTATATTTGTCTGCTTTTGTAACTCTTCCTACTAAGACTCCTCTATTATCAGGTCTTTCTATAGTGATAAAATCTCTACCAAAATCGCCAAAGGTTAAACCCTTAGTAAACCCTCTATTGAATATTTGCTCTACATCCTTTTTATCTTCTGGTATTAAGTTTTTTGTTCCTTCATCTATAGCCTTTCTATAGTTTCTCACCACAGTAGCTACATACTCTGGTCTTTTCATTCTTCCTTCTATCTTTAGTGATATAATACCACTATGGATTATTTCTTCGATATTCTCTAGTGTATTTAAGTCTCTAGGACTAAGCACATGTTTTTTATCCCAATCCTTAACTATACTCCCACTTTTATCTATTAAAGATGAAGGCATCCTGCATGGTTGCGCACATTTTCCTCTATTGCCACTTCTTCCACCAATCATACTACTCATTAAACATTGACCAGAATAAGAAACACAAAGAGCCCCATGGATAAATGCTTCTAATTCTATGGGGGTATTTTTATGAATATGTTTTATTTCATCTATAGGTGTTTCACGAGCCAATACAACTCTTGTAAATCCCATATCAGAAAGAAATTCTGCTCCTGGCAAATTATTTATTGTCATTTGTGTACTTCCATGTACATCTAAATCAGGGAAAAATTCTCTTATAAGACTTGCCAGCCCTAAGTCCTGTACTATTATACCATCTACATCTATTTCATGAAGAAATTTGATATAGTCTATTACATCCTCTATTTCAGAATTATCTACTAAAATATTAGTAGTTATATATACCTTTACACCTCTTAAATGAGCATAATTAACAGCCTCTTTTAATTCATCAAAATCAAAATTAGAGGCATATTGCCTAGCATTAAAAAGTTTTCCTCCTAAATAAACTGCATTAGCTCCATTTTGTACAGCAGCATGAAGGGACTCCATACTACCTACTGGAGCAAGTAACTCAACATTATTATTATTATTCACAGGCCTTAAACTTCCTCCTTAGCAAATATATTTTTTTCATTATCTAATAGCTTCAAGACCTCTACTAATTCTTTCTTAGTCTCTATTAACTCTATTTGATTATCAAATACTTTGTCTTGTAATGACTTTATCATCTTTTGGCTCTCTACTAATTCCTTTTCTTTTAACTCTAAAGCTTGTTCATATTTTTTTACTTCTTTAATTGCATTTTCAGCTTCAATTTTTGCACGAAGCAAATCATCCTTATACTGAAAATACTGTGTTTCTAAGCTTTGAATTGTAGTTTTAGCCTTTTCTAACTCAGTTATTACATTACCATACTTTTCCATTGGATCTTTAGATTGATTCTCTAACTGCTCCAGCTTATTCTTAGTTTTATGAAGTTCATCTGCAATATTTAAAGCTGCCAATGTAGCTGAGCTTGTTTGACAGAGTCTATCATTTTTACTTGCTAATTCTCTTATTCTTTTATCAACATAACTAGCTAAGGATCTAACATAGTCTTCATTATCAGTTGTTCCTACCACTGTAAAGTTACGACCATCTATTAATATATTTATTTTTCTTTTTTCCGTCATAACTATACCACTCCTTTATAGTTTATAAAAAAAGCTTTACCAATAATATATTCGATATTATTTCTATTTTTCCTTCTTTTTTGGGAAAAAAGAGTAGAAATATCTACTCTTTTTATGATCTAAGTTTTGCATCAAAGGTTTTCTCTAAATCTTCGATGATAGCTTGTTGAATATTATTTACTTCATCATCTCTTAATGTTCTCTCATAAGATCTATAAGTAATAGAATATGCTACACTCTTCATTCCTTCAGGAATTTGATTTCCAGTATATATATCGAATAACTCAATTTTTTCTATTAATCCCTCTCCATGTCTTGAGATTATTTTTTGGATTTCTCCAACTAATACCTCTTCTTTAACTACTAATGCCAAATCTCTAAGCATTGAAGGATATTTTGGTAATGGTTTGTATTTAATTTCTAAGTTTGTTAATTCTACTATTTTGTTGAAGTCTAATTGACCAATACACACTCTATCCTTTATATCATAGTTTTCTAAAACATCCACATGAATTTCACCTATGATTCCTAGTTCTTCTCCATTTAACATAAGTTTAGCCGTTCTACCTGGATGGAAGGTAGAATTATTTTCTTCTCTGATATATTCTATGTCTCTTATTCCAAGTCTATCTAATGTTTTCTCTACAACTTCCTTTAGATAATAGAAATCCTTATCTCCATACATACCTAAAGATAAAATCTTACTTTCCTCTGGCAATTCTACTATAGGAAATTCCTTAGCCTTAAATGTATTACCTACTTCATACACAGCACAATGTTCTACACCACGATTATAGTTTCTACTAAGTAGTTCTAGCATATTTGGTATAAGGGTAGTTCTCATTACACTATAATCTTCTCCTAACGGGTTTATAAGTCTTATATAATCTCTTAAAGGACTGTTTTCTGGAAGATTTATTTTGTCATAGGCCTTAGGGCTAATAAATGAATAAGTCATTACTTCATTTAATCCCAATCCCTGAAGTATTGTCTTTGTTCTATCTTCTATTCTTCTTGCCTTTGGTTTTTCTCCTCTAGTTAATACCCCTATCAAAGGTTTACTCTCTATATTGTGGAAACCATAAAGTCTACCAACTTCTTCTATTATATCTGCTTCTATTTCTAAATCTAGTCTAAATGTTGGTATCTTTACAAGGATTAACTCTCCCTCAAGTTTAGAATGAAGTCCTAGACCATTTAAGTAACTAATCATTTCTTCAGTTGAAATATCAATTCCCAAAAGCTTATTTACCATAGCCGGTCTTACACTTATTGTATTTTCTTCTTTAACATCTTTATATATATCTATATTTCCTTTAATAACAGTACCTGCACCTATTTCCTCAATTAATTGACATACTCTTTCCACGGCAACCTTGCTTAAATTTGGATCAATGCCTTTTTCAAATCTTGTAGATGCTTCTGTCCTTAATCCAAATCTCTTTGATGTAAGTCTCACACTCTTACTATTAAAGTTTGCACCTTCTAGAAGTACATACTTAGTACTTTCTGTGATCTCAGTATCAAATCCACCCATAACTCCAGCTATACCAATAGGCTTTACAGCATCCGCAATTACTAAATCAGCTGATGTAAGATTTCTTTCTACTTCATCTAGAGTAAGTATCTTCTCTCCCTCTATAGCTTCTCTTACAATAATCTTCTTACCTTCTATCTTTTCTAAATCAAAGGCATGTAACGGCTCACCGTATTCAAGCATTACGAAGTTTGTAATATCTACTATATTATTTATAGGTCTTACTCCAGCTTCCATAAGTCTTGTTTGCATCCATATTGGTGACGGTTCTATTTTTACGTCTTTTATTACTCTAGCATAATATCTATTACAATTCTCTGATGGTACTTCAATTCCATCTAAATAGTTTTTTATATCTTCAACTTCATTTTTTATGATGATTTTTGGTTCTTTGAGTTCTATACTAAAGGTTGCTGCCGCTTCTCTAGCCATACCAATAATACTTAAACAGTCTGGTCTATTTGGAGTAATTTCAAATTCTATGACCTCATTATCTAATCCCATTATATCTACTATAGAAGTTCCTAATGGATATTCCTTGTTTAATATGAAAATACCATCTTTCATTTCCTTTGGTATGA
Organism: Bacillota bacterium; assembly: GCA_023388495.1. GTDB lineage: Bacteria > Bacillota > Clostridia > Tissierellales > Tissierellaceae > Tissierella. The sequence continues at coordinate 20,230 of JAEWGC010000037.1, forward strand.
CATTTTCACTATAGCCTAATTCCTTTAAAGAACATAACATTCCATAGGAATCTACTCCTCTAAAACTTGTTTCTCCTATTGTTATATCTCCTGGTAGCTTAGAACCTATTACTGCTACAGGTATATAATCTCCCTCAGTCAGATTTGCAGCTCCTGTTACTATTTGTAATAGCTCTTTACCTATGTCTACTTTACATATAAAAAGTTTATCTGCATCTGGGTGTTTATCTATATTTAGAATCTTTCCTACAACAACATTCTCTACACCTTTATTTAAAGCTATAATTGACTCTACGTGGGATCCAGACAGAGTGAGTCCATCTGCTAAAATCCTAGCATCTTTTTCTGTTTCTATATAATCCTTTAACCACTTTATAGGTAATAGCATCTTTCCACTTCCTTTTCTATCTAGAATTGTTCTAAAAATCTATTGTCGTTTTCAAATAATAATCTAATATCATTGATACCGTACTTAACCATTGTAATCCTATCGATTCCCATACCAAAGGCAAATCCACTATATTTTTCTGAATCAATTCCACAATGCTCTAATACCTTTGGATGTACCATTCCACAGCCTAATAGTTCCATACTCCAACCTGTAAAATTACATGCAGGACAGCCCTCACCTCTACATTTTAAACATGTCACATCTACCTCAGCAGATGGCTCCGTAAATGGAAAATGGTGTGGTCTATACCTTGTTTTCATATCACTACCAAACAATTCCTTTATAAATATATCTAAAGTATGAATAAGATTAGCCATACTAATATTTTCATCTACAACTAAGCCTTCAAGCTGATGAAACATTGGTGAGTGAGTATCGTCTACATCATCAAATCTAAAGGTTCTTCCTGCAGATACAATTCTAAGTGGTGCTCCCATTTCTCTCATTGCTCTAATTTGCACAGGAGAAGTATGTGTTCTTAGAAGTATATCATCAGTTATGTAGAATGTATCTGATAAATCTCTAGAAGGATGATTTTCTGGAGAATTTAATGCATCAAAGTTATTCTCAACTGTTTCAATTTCTGGCCCAGTAACTACAGAGAAACCCATACTTATAAATAAATCTTCTAACTCCTCAACTGTAGCTAAAAGCGGATGCCTATGACCTAGTTTCTCCTTATTAGTACTCATGGTTATATCTATTTTTTCTTTATTCATCTTAGCTTTTTTTACTTCTTCAGTAAGTTTTTCTTTCATTGAAGAAATAGCTTCTTCTAGTTCATCTCTAACTTCGTTAGCAATTTGCCCAACTATAGGTCTTTCTTCTGCTATTAATTTCCCCATATCTCTTAATACAGATGTCAATTCACCTTTTTTCCCTAAAAATCTTACTCTTAATTGTTCTACTTCTTCTAAACCTGCTACTTCGTTGATACTATTTAATGCAATTTCCTTAATTTCTAGCAATTTCTCTCTCATATTTTCCTTCATAATTCTACTCCTTTGCCATAGTTTCCTATTCGTTATAAAAAACAAGACCTTTTTTTGCAAAAACAAAGGTCAAAATTTCAAAGTATTTACTCAATTATAGCACCTAGAATTTCAAAACTCAAGAAGTATTAGACTCTCTGCTTCATTACTTCATACATTATAATAGAAGCTGCTACACCAGCATTTAATGACTCCGCTTTTCCTGGCATAGGTATTTTTATTAATTTATCTGATAAAGAAAATATCTCTTCACTAACTCCATTTGATTCATTTCCTATTGTTAGAATAAACCCTTCATTAAAGTTAGCATCATATACAGGAATACTACCATTCAATGATGTTGAATATATCTGTATATTCATATCCTTTAGTTTTTTTAACTCTCGGACCTTATCAGAAATATAATATAAAGGCATCCTGAAAATTGATCCCATAGTAGCCCTAACAACTTTAGGATTATACGGATCTACACATCCATCTGTAATTATTATCCCATCTGCATTAAAGGCATCTGCTGTTCTAATTATTGTCCCCATATTTCCAGGGTCTTGTACCTCATCTAAGAATAGTAAAAAAAATCTATCTTTATTTTCTATCTCACCTACACTATTATATTCAAACATTGCAATTCCCAATATCCCTTGAGGATTCTCAGTATCTGAGATTTCTCTAAATATATTGACTGGTACATAAATCAGATTATCTAAGTTTCTTATTTTTTCAAAGAAATCCTTTCCATCCTTGGTTTTTAAAAGATGGTCTGTATATATGATATTTTTAATTGGATAATTATTATCTATAGCTTCTTCTATCATCTTTATACCTTCGATGATAAAGGTTTTATTTTTAATCCTGCCTTTTTTTCTATATAAAGTTTTTATCTCTTTAATTAATGGATTATTAGTGCTGGTGATTTCTAACATATTATTCACCAGCTTTTCTCTCTATTTTCCTTATGTTGTCTGTATTTCCTAATATAACAAGAACATCATCTTTTTGAATTGTATCATTTGCACTTGGTGATATAATAATGTTATCTCCTCTTTTTATGGCTGTTATACTCAATCCATATTTGTTTGGTAATCTAAGTTCAGCAAGGCTATGCCCTTCCCACTCTTTGAAAGCTACTATTTCTAATATGGTATAATCTGGGGACAATTCGATAAAATCTAATATATTAGTCGATACTAAATTATGAGCTACTCTTACTCCCATATCTCTCTCTGGAAATATTACTTTATCAGCTCCTATTTTATTTAACACTTTTCCATGTAATTCTGATTGAGCTTTAGTAATCACTCTCTTTATACCTAATTCCTTAGCAATTAAAGTTGCCATTATGGACGCTTCAATATCTGAACCAATAGCAATAACCGCCACATCGAAATTACTTAACCCTAAATCTTTTAATGCAGTTTCATCCATTACATCAGCTTGTGCAGCACAAGTAACTTCTTCTGATATTTCTTTGACAAGTTCTTCATTGATATCAATTGCTAAAACCTCATTTCCTAAGCTATATAACGTTCTCGCAACTGATGAACCAAATCTCCCACACCCAATAACTACAAATGATTTCATTATATTACAACTCCCCTCTATCCTACCATAATATTTCCTTCTGAATATCTAAAACTATTATGTTTACTTTTTCTAGCAAAAACATATGCCATAGTTAAAGGTCCAACTCTACCTATATACATGGTTACTATTATCATTACCTTGCCAAAATAAGTAAGGTTTGGTGTTAGTCCTCGTGTTAATCCTACTGTGGCAAAAGCTGATGTAGTCTCAAACAATACATCTAAAAAATTAGCCGGTTCTGTTACTGTTAGTACAAATGATACCCCAAGTATCAATATCATGCCCACAGTAGCTATGGCTAAAGATCTATTTATAACATCATAGGATATCCTCTTTCTAAATGCTACAATATCCTTATCTCCTTTTATTACTCCAATAGTAGTTAATATCAGAGTACCAAATGTTGTAGTCTTTATTCCGCCTCCAGTAGATCCAGGGGAACCTCCTATAAACATTAGTATTATCATGAGAAATACTGTTGTATCATAGAGTCCTGCTAAGTTTACAGAATAATATCCAGCTGTTCTAGGTACTACGGATTGAAAAAATGATGCAATAAGTTTTTCTCCTAAACCTAGTGGTTTTAAAGTAAGTGGATTAGTATATTCTATTAAAAGAAATATTATCATTCCAACTAAAAGGAGCATTCCAGTAATTGATAAAACTAGTTTTGAATGTAAACTAAGTCTTTTAAATCTCTTGTATCTAGAGATATCTATATATACACTAAATCCAAGTCCTCCTAGGATTATTAAAGCTGCTATTGTCATGTTTATAGTAAAATCTCCTACAAATGGCGCTATACTATCTCCTGTTAAGTCAAATCCAGCATTACAAAAAGCTGATATGGCATGAAAAACTGAAAACCAAATTCCCTTTACAACCCCATATATAGGAATAAATCTAGTTGATAACAACAATGCCCCAATACCTTCTATAACAAAAGTAGAAAGAATTACATATTTTGTCAACTTAACTAAACCAGACATTGTTTCCTGATTTAATTGTTCCTTTATTACTAATCTTTCTTTTAATGTAATTTTCTTTCCAATAACTAAGGCTCCTATGGTGGCCATAGTCATGAACCCTAATCCACCCATTTGTATAAGTAGAATTATTACAACTTGACCAAATAGTGACCAATACATTCCTGTATTTACAACTACTAAACCCGTAACACACACAGCAGATGCAGAAGTAAATAAAGCATTGATAAAGCCAATACTTTCTCCAGTTTGAGTAGCTACGGGTAAATTTAATAAGATGGCTCCTATTAGTATTAGACTAGCAAATCCTAATGCTAAAACTCTTGGAGGGTCTAACTTTACTCTTTCTAGCTTTTTCCTTATAAAAAACATATAAATTCCTCCCATTTATATATACCTATATTATTATTCCATAATCATATTAAACTATGAAATATAAGAGGTTTCTTGGGTATAAAGAAAAATAAAAGTCCCTTTATGGAACTTTTACTATAATTTAAATTCTGCAATTTTTATTAGTTTGCGCCCTTTGCAATTTCTACTAACTTAGCAAAGCCTTCAGCATCATGAATAGCCATTTCTGATAACATTTTTCTGTTTATATCGATGTTTGCTTTTTTAAGACCATCTATGAACCTACTATAGCTCATTCCATTTAATCTTGCAGCAGCATTAATTCTTGCAATCCAAAGTTTTCTAAAATCTCTCTTTCTTTGTTTACGTCCTATATATGCGTAATTAAGTGATTTCATAACAGCTTGATTAGCAGTTCTGAATAATTTAGATTTCGCTCCAAAATAGCCTTTGGCTTGTTTTAATACTTTTTTATGTCTTTTCTTGGCATTTACTGCTCTTTTTACTCTTGCCATCTATAGTACCTCCCGTATTTCTAATATAGTTTTTTATGGTATCATTGAATCTATTCTTCTTTGGTCGCCCTTGCTTACTAAAGTACCTTTTCTTAGGTTTCTAACTCTCTTTGCTGTCTTCTTACCAGTTTTATGGCTCTTATAAGCCTGATATCTCTTTAATAAACCTGAACCAGTTCTCTTAAATCTCTTTGCAGATGCTCTGTGAGTTTTCATTTTTGCCATGATGTTACCTCCTTTATTACTCGTTTTTTGGCGTTAGATACATTACCATGCTTCTTCCTTCTAATTTTGCTGCTTTTTCTATAGTTCCAACTTCTTCAGTTAGTTTAGCAAAATCACTTAATACTTCTTTACCAATTTCTGTATGACCCATCTCCCTACCCCTAAATCTAACGGATACCTTTACCTTGTCTCCTGATTCTAAGAATTTACTTGCTGTCTTAGCTTTTACATTTAGGTCATGGGCTTCAATGTTAGGTGTTAATCTAATTTCCTTAACATTAATCACCTTTTGATTTTTTCTAGCTTCTTTTTCCTTCTTAGCTAGCTCATACTTGTATTTTCCATAATCCATTATCCTACATACAGGTGGATTAGCTGTTGGAGCTATTTTTACTAAATCTAGTCTCTTCTCTTCTGAGATCTCCATAGCTTTTTTAATAGGTAAAATTCCAAGCTGCGTTCCGTCAACATCAATTAGTCTTACTTCTTTATCTCTGATCTCTTCATTAATTTGAAGCTCTTTGATAGTACAGCACCTCCTAAGTTTTTTTAAAAAATTAAAAGCGGGTATAGAATACCCGCTTAAATTCATAAAAACATGAGCCTTATGTAAATAAGACTATTTTATTATCTAAAACCTTATGAGCAAAGCTATAAGGTGAGAAGCGGACACTTCTACTTAAACCCAATATTTAGTTTACCATATTAGTATATACATAAAGTGTGAACTTGTCAAATAAATTTTTACATTTATTTTGCTAATTCATATAAAGCATGAGCATATATCTTAGTTATCTTCATCAAATGCTCTATAGAAATGTATTCATCCTTTTGATGTGCAACTTCTTGCTGACCAGGAAACATTGGTCCAAAGGCTACAGCATTTTCCATTGCTCTAGCATAAGTTCCACCACCAATTGTAATTGGTTCCCTCTCTAAGTCTCCCGTTTGTGCTTTATATACTTGCATCAACTTCTCAACTAAGAAGTTATCCTTAGGAACATATAAAGGCTTAGTGTCTCCCTCACCTTCTACCAACTCTATCTTTGTTCCCTTCAGATTTTCTCTTATTCCATCATATACTTCTTTTGCACTACTCTTTATAGGATATCTCACGTTAATAGTTAAAACTATCTTATCCCCATCTAGTTTTATTATCCCAGGATTGAAGTTTAACTTACCAGATACATCATCATCAAATCCACATCCGATGCCTTCACCGTAATGTTTGAATCCAATCCTTTCATTGTAAAGATGGACGAAGTCACAAAGATCACATTCTCCGCTTAAGCAGTTTCCTAAAACATCCATTAAATAAGAAATAGCATTTTCTCCCTTTTCTGGAGTACTACCATGTGCTGATATTCCTTTAGCTGTTATCTTTACAATATTATTTACTAAATGAATACTAGTTGGATAATCCTTATCTTCTATGTAGGATCTATATTTACTATAAAAAGCCTCTGGATTTTCCATTTCTAAAATAGCTTCTGCATAGTCTGGAACCATATTAGGTGCATTTCCACCTTTTAGTTCTATAAGTTTAGTTCCTGAGCAACAATTTGAATCTAGTTTTTGTTCTAAGTTGAATTTTATTATTCCCTTTTCACCATGAATTACAGGAAAATCCGCATCCGGAGTGAAAGCCATTGTTGGTGGTTTTTCATGTTTGAAATAGTAATCCATACAACCCCAACCTGTTTCTTCATTTGTTCCAAATATTATTCTAATTTTTCTACTAAGCTCTGCTCCTGATTCTTTTAGAGCCTTCATAGCATAAAGTGTAGCTATTGCAGGACCCTTATCATCTGTAGTACCCCTACCATATATCTTTTCATCATGAATTTCTCCACCATATGGAGGGTAAGTCCAACCTGTTCCTTCAGGCACAACGTCAAGATGAACCAAAACTCCCACCGACTCGTCACCTTTCCCAAATTCTGCATATCCAGCATAACCTTCTAAATTTTTAGTTTCAAACCCTAAGTCTTTAGATAATTCCAATGCATAATCTAAAGCTTTATATGGCCCTTCTCCAAAAGGCATATTTGGTTTAGCTTCCTCCTCAACACTTTTAATTTTAATGATCTCTTGAGTTGATTTGACAATTTCTTCCTTATAACTATCAATTAGGTTAATATAATTCATTTGACCACCTCTCCTTTCTATTTATGATTATTATACCTTTGTTGTCATTTTCCTACAACTTTAATTATTTTCATTTATATAAATTGGATTAAATGGTTACACTACTTTTAGAAAAATATATAAGGTGGGGATAAATTGAAAAAGAAAAAAATACTATTTTTATTTTTAGTATTAGGGCTGATTGCATCCTTTATACTTATCTACGATGGCTTTTTCCCAACTAAAAGCTTTTCTTCCTTTAGAGCTAGGGACAGATTGACAGTATGGATAATCACTCTAATTCTATTTTTCCTCTATAGCAAAACAGATACAAAACCTCAGCTGGTCCCCTCTGTTTTATCTATTGAAAAAGATACAGGAAGAGATAGGGATAAATCTGATGTATCTTTTAAAGATGTTGCAGGATTAGATGAAATAAAAGAAGAACTCCAAGAAACAATAGACTTCATCAACAATTCTTTAAAGTACAAAAAGATGGGGGCTAAAATACCAAAAGGAATCTTATTTCATGGGCCTCCTGGAACTGGTAAAACTTTATTGGCAAAAGCAGTAGCCGGAGAGACTAATTCTACATTTCTCTACGCCTCTGGGTCAGAGTTTGTAGAAAAATACGTTGGGGTAGGTGCAAAGAGGGTTAGAACATTATTTGAAAGAGCAAAAAAAGAAGCTCCTAGTATTATCTTTATCGATGAAATAGATGCCATCGGAGCAAGAAGAAATCTAGAATCTAATAACGAAAAAGATCAAACTCTAAATCAGCTTTTAGTAGAAATGGATGGATTTAATACCAATGAAACTGTTATAGTAATTGGTGCCACAAATAGATTAGACTTATTAGATGAGGCTCTTCTTCGTCCTGGTAGATTTGACAGACATATATTTGTAGGTAACCCAAATATAAAAGCCAGAGAACAAATCTTAGAGGTTCACACCAAGAATAAACCATTGGATAAGTCCATAGATATTAAATCAATTGCCAAAAAGACTACTGGATTGTCCGGAGCACAACTAGCCAATATTGCCAATGAAGCAGCAATTATCGCTGTAAGGAAAAATAAAAGTATTATATCCCTAAATGAATTTGATGCAGCTATCGAAAGAGTATTAGCAGGCCTAGAAGTTAAAAACCCTACTATACTTAAAAAAGAAAAGGAAACTGTAGCTACACATGAAGCCGGGCACGCTCTAGTTTCTAAGATATTAGAGACCGATGTAGTTCAAAAGATATCAATAGTTCCAAGAGGTCAGGCCTTAGGTTATGTCCTTAAGTTCCCAGATGAAGAAAGATATTTGTTAACTCAATCAGAGCTAAAAAACAAAATCACCTGTCTCCTCGCCGGTCGAGCTGCTGAACAACTAATATTTAATGAAATTACCACTGGAGCTAAAGACGACTTAAACAAGGCTACAGACATCGCTAGGGAAATGGTATGTAGTTATGGTATGAGTAGTTTAGGCACCATGGCCTTAGATGAGACTTTTATGAGATATAACTCTGATATAATTAGAATTGAAATCAAAAAAATTACTGATGAAAGGTATTTAGAAGCTCTTAGCATTATAGAAGAAAACAAATATTTACTTCACTATATTGCCAACACCTTATTAGAAAAAGAAACTATAAATAGTGATGAGCTAGATGATATTTTCAAACTCTATAAAAAACCATTACCTTATGCATCTGAGAGTAATTAAAAAAGGAAGAGTAACTCTTCCTTTTTTAATATTATTTTATCTTCTCTTTTACTTCTTTGATTATTTGGTCAATAAAGTCTTCAACTTTCATTTGACCCTTATCTCCTTCGTCTCTCTTTCTTACAGAAACTAGTTTTTCTTCTACTTCTTTCTCACCTACTACTAGCATATAAGGTATTTGTTGTAGTTGAGCTTCTCTAATCTTATATCCTATTTTTTCAGCTCTATCATCTAACTCAACTCTAATACCTTTATTAGACATCTCTTTCTTTATTTCATATGCATAGTCATTGAATTTATCTGATATTGGAAGAATAATCGCTTGTACAGGGGCTAACCATACTGGGAATTTACCTGCAAAATGTTCTATTAATATTCCCATAAATCTTTCCATACTACCATATATAGTCCTATGAATCATTACTGGTCTTTTCTTTTCATTGTCTTTATCAACATAAGTTATATCAAATCTTTCTGGCATTTGGAAATCTAATTGAATTGTACCACATTGCCAAGTTCTACCTATGGCATCTTCTAATTGAAAATCTATCTTTGGTCCATAGAAAGCTCCATCACCTTCGTTTACAACATATTTTATTCCTTTTTCATTTAGGGCCTCTATGAGTCCATTTGTAGCTATTTCCCATTGCTCATCTGATCCCATGGAATTTTCTGGTCTAGTAGATAGCTCAATATGATATTTAAACCCAAATACATTATACATATAATCCGCTAAGTTTATTATATTTACTAACTCTTTCTTTATTTGAGATGGTAGTACAAATAAGTGAGCATCATCCTGAGTAAAGGATCTTACTCTCATAAGTCCATGTAATGCTCCTGAAAGCTCATGTCTATGAACAAGACCTAGTTCTCCCCATCTTAAAGGTAAATCTCTATAACTATACAACTTTGATTTATATACTAATATAGATCCAGGACAATTCATTGGCTTAATAGCATAATCCCCATCATCTATATTTGTAAAATACATATTTTCTTTATAGTGGTCCCAGTGACCTGATTGATGCCATAATTTTTCATTTAATATCAATGGTGTTTTTATCTCATCATAACCAGCTCTAGTATGTTCTTCTCTCCAAAAGTTTTCAAGGATATTTCTTAGTGCCATTCCCTTTGGATGGAAGAATGGGAATCCCGGTCCCTCTTCATGAATACTAAATAAATCTAATTCTTTACCAAGTCTTCTATGATCTCTTTTTTTAGCTTCTTCTAGCATTTGGATATATTCTTCTAAGTCTTTTTTCTTTTCATATGTTGTTCCATAAATTCTTTGAAGCATTTTATTTTTCTCATCACCACGCCAGTAAGCACCTGCTATACTTAAAAGTTTAATAGCTTTAACCTTTTTAGTATCATATAGATGAGGACCAGCGCAAAGATCTGTGAATTCCCCTAATTTATAGAAGGATATTTCTTCATCCTCTGGAAAATGCTCAATTAAATCAACTTTATATACTTCTCCTTTTTCCTTGAAGTAGTCAAGAGCTTCATTTCTTGTCATTACATATCTCTCTAGGATATGACCTTCCTTAACTATTTTAGCCATTTCGTCTTCAATCTTCTCTAAATCCTCTGGAGTAAATCTATGCTCTGTATCAAAATCATAATAGAATCCATTATCTATTGCAGGACCTATGGCAAATTTAACTCCAGGAAATAATTTTTGTACTGCAAGAGCCATTATATGAGCTGATGTATGCCAAAATATGGCCTTACCTTCCTTATCATCAAACTTAACTACCTTAAATGTTGAGTCTTCATTTATAGTTTCTTGCATACCTTTTGTTTCGTTATTCACAACTGCTCCAAGAGCTACCCTTGCTAACCCTTCTGATATGTCCTTAGTAACATCAAATACGCTTACGCCTTTGTCATATTCTCTAACTGCACCATCAGGTAGTGTAATCTTAATCCTTTCCATTTTTATACCTCCTATTATTTAATTAACAACATTAAATTCAACTCAGCTAATATTTATTGTATCATCAAGCTATATCACGCAGTCTCGAAACTCAAATCTATTAACTCACTACCCCTATCTACCCCGTAGGGTATAATTCGGTAGTGTCCGATAGGACCTACGTTCGTATAGATTTGGTGCTCATTGCGTTTGACCTACCTGCAACTCACTAGCGTTCGCTAAGTTAGGTCATAAAAAAACCTTTCATCCCTACATATTTCTATGTAGGGACGAAAGGTTAAGTTTCGTGGTTCCACCCTAATTACTTCTCAATATAAATAACGCTAATAAGCGGAAATCCTTCACTTGGATTCGGTTCAGGGGTAGTTTTCATATATCTTTCTCATAAGAAGACTTCCAGCCACGATCTTCTCTCTCTGAAAGGAAATAATATATTACTCTTCCCATCGTCACCTATAATATTAAATTAGAATAGATTCTATCATTATAATGCATATCTGTCAAGTAATTATTCATATTTATACCATTATTTTTTTACTTTAAACATTTGATTAATTCTTCTAATGAAATATTTTTTTGCTCTCCTGTTTTCATATCTCTAAAGGAATAAGTCTTATTCTCTACTTCTTCTTGACCTATGACTATTACATATGGAATATTCAATTTATCTGCATAATTAAACTTCTTTCCTATTTTTCCTGATTCTAAATATACTTGACTATAAATACCTTCTTTTCTTAAGATATTAACTACTTCAACACAATCATCCATAAATCCATCCATAGGGATGATAAGTGCTGTAGTCAAGGAGCCATCTGTAGACTTTATGATATTTGCCTCCATTAATTGATAGAACAATCTAGTAAAACCTATAGAAATGCCTACTCCAGGTAATTTTTGTTTAGTATAATAAGTAGCTAAGTCATCATATCTTCCTCCAGAACAAACTGAACCTATAGAAGAATAATCGTCTAAGAAAGTCTCATATACAGTACCAGTATAATAATCTAAACCTCTAGCAATAGTTAATTCTATTTTATAGTTCTCTTCTGGAACTCCAAACAATCCAATATATTTAACCACTGTAGCTAATTCATCTAGTCCCTCTTTAAAGATTTCATTATCAATTGCCAACTCTTCAAGTTCTTCCATTATCTCTTGATTTGAACCTTTTATAGATATAAATTCTTTAATTTTTGTTATAGTACCTTCATTAAGACCTAAATCTCCAAGTTCTTTTTCCACACCACTTATTCCAATCTTATCTAACTTATCTATAGCTCTAAGAACTAATGTTGAATCATCTATGTTTATACTTTGGAAAAATCCCTTTAAAATCTTTCTATTGTTGATTTTTATGGTAAATGATTCAAAACCCAAATCTTTAAAAGTAGAATAAATAACTGCTGGTATCTCTGCATCGTTGATTATATCAAGACTTCCATTTCCTATGATATCTATATCACATTGATAGAATTCTCTAAATCTACCTTTTTGATTTCTTTCACCTCTATAAACTTTACCTATATGATATCTTCTAAAAGGAAAGCTTAGCTCAGAATAATGCTGTGATACATATCTAGCTAAAGGTACAGTTAAATCAAATCTCAATGACATATCTGTACTTCCTTTTTCAAATCTATAAACTTGTTTTTCGGTTTCTCCTCCACCCTTGGCTAAAAGTACTTCTGTTTTCTCTATAACTGGAGTATCTATGGGAAGAAACCCAAATTTCTCGTAGTTTGCCCTAATAGTATCTAACATCTTATTAAATAAAATCTGATCTGTGGGTGTTAATTCCATGAACCCGGGTAAAATCGATGGTTTAACTATATCTTTACTCATATTATACCTCCGTATCTATCATTATTATATTATAATAACAGATATATTGCTAATTTCCAAGGATGTTTAAAAAAAGAGTCCGATATTTTGAATCTATATTGAAAAAAGAAGCTGACTTAATCAACTTCTCCTCACTTACCCTTTTTCAATATAGCCTTTAATTTACAAGTTTCACATCCATCACAGAATTGTACTTTATCTCTAAAGACTTGGGATATGACTTTTACTAATTCTTTTTCCATATCTTCCTCAACATGGAGTATCAATTTCTGAGGCGAGAGAACTATTAGGGAACTAACCAGAAGATCAGCCTTACTTATATCATCATACCACTGATCCTCCGGTCCGTACTCTAACAAACCATTTTCTATTATATTATTGTCCTTATCTAGTAGAAAATAATCATTTTCTTTGATAATAACATTTACCAGTTCAAATTTTGATTCTTGTATATCAACAAAGTATTGGAGCATACTTAAAAACTCAAGATATTCTCTTTCTATTTCAAACTCACCTATGGCCTTTTCCACAGAAATATCTATTATATATATATATCTTCTTAATCTAAAGTTCATAAATCCATCTATTAAGATGCCATTATTTTCTATTAAATGATTAAGTATCTCTTCATTAACCATACCTTTTTCTTTTATAAAGTAGTTTTCATCTAGTATGGCAGAATGAGTTGACTCGATTATCTCTTCCTTATCATTTAATGAATAATTACCACATATTTTTGTCACTCTGTTCATAATTATCGGTTTAATATATATTTCCAAAATAATATCTTGAACTAAATTAGCTACTGCCCTATAAAAAGCTACATCTTCTAAATTCTTTTTGGTTCCCAAGGAAAGCGAAAACTCATATCTTTCTTCATAATCTTCTTCTTGAACACTTACCTTAGAATTGGAGAAATACCTATCTATCAAATTCCTTACTTCGGTTTTATTTACATTTCCACCAATTTTTATAGCTTGCATTGTATCACTCCCTTCTTTTACTAGTATGTACCTAGAGAGTAGACATATACAAGATAAAGACTTACTCTAATGGCAATATAGAGTAATTATAGTACCAATATCTAGTATGTTTTTTTTCGATAGAAAAATCAAATCTTGATTGTTGTTTTTAAAAAAATTTAAAATCTCATCACTATTAGGATGTCCATTTAAACTCCCCGATATAATAGATTTTCCATTGCATAAACTTCCATTTGTACCACCAATAAAACCATAATTTTGGCCTTCTAATAACACATGCCCTGGTTCAATTAACAAAATATTATAGCCAAGTGATTTTAATTTCTTGTACATAGGATAATCAGCAGTTATTCCCGACTCTTCTCCTACTATAGCTAGAGAGCATTTAGTATATCCTTGATTTACATTTACAAAGTCAATATCTTGTTTTTTTAAATAAAATTTTAAAACTTCATCAGTATATTTAAAGTTATGAATGGCAATTCCTTTCAGCCTTCCTACATTATATGCAATGTCTTCTGGATATTTACTACTTAAAAATTTTTCTCCCTTGATTAAATTAATACCCATATTCTCTAACTTTTCTTCATAATACTCGAAAACATTAGGAGCAACTATCAAAGTATTATGACTTATTGGGTGAATCACAATATCTGGGTGATATGAAATACTCTCATCTACTTCATTGCACTTAATTGTTTTTATTATCTTTAATCCTAGCTTCTCTAGATTATCTTCTATTTCCTTATCTATTCTACCATCTACTATGGCTATATTAGCTGTTTTAATCGGTATAAAAGGATTCATTAAATCACCTCAACTTGAATATGAAAAAACTCTAGAATCTTTGATTCTAGAGTTTTATGGAGGCGGCACCCAGATTTGAACTGGGGATAAAGGTGTTGCAGACCTCTGCCTTACCACTTGGCTATGCCGCCAAATATTTAGCCCTAATTATGTAGGGCTAAATTATTATCATGGAGCGGAAAACGAGATTCGAACTCGCGACCCTCGCCTTGGCAAGGCGATGCTCTACCACTGAGCCATTTCCGCATAAATTTTTCAACTGCCTTATTATAATAGCATAAGTTAATTAAATTTGTCAATACTTAATTTTGCCTTGAGCCTGCACTACTGAAATATTCCCTACGGGGTAAATAAATGTTGGTCCTACGGACACTACCAAATTAAATCCTACGGAGTACATTAAAGTTGGTGCCCGGAGCCGGAATCGAACCAGCGACACGTAGATTTTCAGTCTACTGCTCTACCGACTGAGCTATCCGGGCAACTTTATCTGCTATATTAGCAGATGTTATTTATCTCTTCGACCAAGTATACCAATCAAGGACTAAGCGATGTGCACAAAATCGAAAACCACGATTTTGGCCCCCTGCTTGTAACGACTATGCTAGCCTAGCTGAATCAGAACAATATTTAGTATATACCAAATTTATCTATTTGTCAACTATTAATTCTTCTAATTCTTCTTTAGAAAAATGATGCTTTGTATTACAAAAATGGCATACTACCTCTGCTTCTCCATCCTCTTCAATCATAGCCTTTATCTCATTCTCTCCTATACTAAGGAGTACTCCCCTTATTCTTTCCCTAGAACAATCACATTTATAGCTAATGTCTACTCTATCTAATATTTCCATTTCAAAATTTGCTAATAATTCATCCATAATATCCTCTGGTGATAATCCTTTGTCTATTAAAGAAGATACCGGCGGTGTTTTTGATATAGCTTCTTCTATCTTATTTATATCTTCATTAGATACATTAGGTAATAATTGAATTATATATCCTCCTGCTGCCTTTACAGATATATCTTTATCTACCAATACTCCTAAACCTATAGCTGATGGTTGTTGTTCTGATAATACATAATATGTTGCTAAATCTTCTGCAATCTCTCCTGATACTAAATTAGCCTGTCCTACATAGGGGTCCTTAAGACCTAAATCCATAATAGTAGTAATTGTTCCATTTCGTCCTACAAGTCTACCTACATCTAGTTTCCCATCCTCTCTACTAGGTACATCTGCGTATGGATTATCTACATATCCCTTAACTATTCCTTTGTTGTTTGCCACCATCATAATAGTTCCTATAGGTCCATCCCCAGAGATTTTTAGTGTAAGTCTGTCTTTTTCATTTTTCATCATCACACCCATCATAGCTGCAGCTGTTAATGCCCTACCTAATGCTGCAGTAGCTGTAGGTGATGTATTATGAGTTATTCTTGCCTCTTCAACCATATTTGTTGTAGTAGCCACAAATATTCTAATATTTCCTGTTTTATCCATTGCCCTTATTAAATAATCTTTCATCTAATCACTCCCGAAGTTCTACTTTCTCATTTTATTGCTACAAAGTTTATTCTTTCTGTTTTTTCTACTGGTTTTTCAAACTGAAATGCCTGAAAATAATCTATATCTTTAAATCCTGCTTTTTGAAGCAGATCAACTATTTCTTCTAATTTATAAGCTCGTTCTATATGTTCTTCATCAAATCTATCATAACATTCTCCATCTTCACTATAGAAAAATGTTAAATAAAATTCACAGACGTTTTTATTTTCATCATAATGGTTTTGCCAAGTATAAAACACATCTTCTCTATCTTCTACAAATGTATTATTGCCTATGATATGTTTTAACTTATAGAAGGAATTTATATCAAATATAAATATACCATCTTCTTCCAAGTGATTCCATACATTTTTAAATGTACGGAGCAAATCTTCTTTTTCTGTAATATAATTTATACTATCACATATGGAAATAATGGCATCAAAAGGCCTCTTTAGATTGAAATCAATCATATTTTGTCTAATTAATTTTACATTCTTAAATTTCCTAAGCTTTTCATAGGCTCTAGCTAGCATATTCTCAGATAAGTCAAAGCATGTTAAATTATAGCCTTTTTTAGCAAGATAATAAGAGAGATTACCTGTGCCACAGGCCATCTCAATAATTCTTTTTGGAGTTTTATTATATTTCTCGAATATTTCCTCTATATAATTAAACCAATCCTCATAATTAAAATCCATCATTAATTCATCATAGATACTAGCAAATTTATCGTACATACTAGTCCCCCTTTTTTTAACTATTCACTTTTCTTATTCATTTCTCTTTTTCTTACAGTCATTAGACCTCCTATTCTGCCAGATTCTTTAGCTGTTAATCCAGCCCATCCTACGTCCTTAATTTTGTCAGTTAAACCAAGTTCCTCTGCTATCTCGTACTTTAACTTATCTTCCAATGTTTCTATTTTTTCTTTCTTTTTGTTTTTCTTCATATATAATCCCTCCTAACTCTATTATTAGGAAGAACCCCTTGGATTATTCCTAAAGGAATAAATATTTAACATTTATAATTATAAATAAAATTATAATTCCTAATATAGGTAAATAATGAACTAAGCTAGGAGAATTATATTCTATACCCTCACAAATATCCTCATGACCTTGAGGAATTTTTTTGATCAGTCTTATAACAATCATTAAAGAGCCTATAGCAAATATACCAAGGACAGCCAATAAAATCAACATCTGAATCTGGTGTGGCATTTCATAAGATGATACATCTCCCATTTCATTTTGAGCCTTCATAGCAAAATATCCAATGGTCATAGATAGACTGTTATTTATTGTATGTGCAAGAATAGAGGAATATATAGAATTAGTCTTATATACAATTATACCAAAAATTAATCCTAAAAATATTGGTCCAACTAAATTTTGAAGATTCAGATGAAAAAGGCCAAAAAGAATAGCTGAAAAAATTATAGCCTTTTTCTTTCCTATATTGTCATATGCATTCATTATTGTACCTCTAAACATTATCTCTTCACATATACCTGGAGATAAGGCAATAACAAAAATACTTATAAAATATAGCATTGGATTTTCGGGTATGGGTACTGTACTAGGTGTAATCTCGCCAAAGAATCCTAAAATAGTTATTACTAATGTATTTAAAAATATGGCTACTGGATAAGAAAAAACTACAATTAGAATAGTATACCATGCTTGTTTTAAATTTATTTTATTAAGTTTTAAAGATTTTTTAAGATCTAATCCCTTTGATTTTAAATAGATTAAATTAGGCAGAAGTATTATTATATATTCTGTAATCATAAGTCCTGAATATATTTCCTTACGTTGAACAATTGAACCACCAAAAAACAATAAAAGTCCAAGGAATAAATATAAAAAATTAACTTCTAGTATAGGGTTTCTATTGCTTTTTTCCATCCCCTCAACCTCACTTTATATAATTTTTATAACAATAAATTCACCTACAGAATAGCTCCTGTAGGTGAACTTTTAATCAAATGTAAAAATATAAGGTACGTTTCTATAATGATCACCATAATTTAGTCCATAGCCTACAATAAAGACATCTGGTATGGTAAATCCTACAAAATCAGGTTCTAAATCTACTTTTCTTCTACTAGGCTTATCCAGCATTACACATATTTTTACACTACTTGGATTTTTTAGACCTAACATTTCTTTTACTTTTTTTAAAGTATATCCAGAATCAATAATATCATCTACTATTAAAATATCTTTCCCTTTAACATCTGTCCTAATATCATGTACAATTTCTACGTTACCTGATGATATCTCATCATGTCCATAACTGGCAGTAGTCATAAAATCAATTTCAACTGGTATAGATAATTCCCTTACTAAATCTGAAGCAAAAATAAAACTTCCTCTAAGTAATGACACAACTAGTAGATTTTTATCTTTATATTCCTTAGATATAGTCTCTCCCATTTCTTTAACCCTAGTGCCTATTTCCTCTCTGCTATAAAGAGTTCTTTCTCTTTTGCTGCCTTCCAAACTTATTCTCTCCTCTCTCTTAAGTTAATATCATCTAGATCTTTAATTAGCATTTTCCTTATATCCCTAATCTCTTTAAGCATAAGATTAAGTGTATATTGAATACTTATTAATATTATCAATATTATAGCACTAAAAATGAGTTTTGTATCCATAAATTATCTTATCCTTCTTGTTCACATGCAATTAATCTATTATTATCGTTTTCAACATATTCCAATTTTGATACTGAGACCTCAAAAGCAATCTTTTTATCTACCTCACCTGTCGGAAGTTTTTTCTGATATTCTCTACTCTGTATTCTACCCCAAAGCTTAATATGGTCTCCTACTAACATTTTCTCGCAGAATCTTGCATTTCTACCCCAAGCAATACACGGTATATAATCTGATTTGTTATAGGATCTATTTACTGCTATTAAAATATCAGTTATTTCCCTGCCAAAGGGTGTAGTTCTATAGATTGGTTTTTTACATATATACCCATCTAAATAGATTTCATTAGGTTTTCTTAAAGCTTCTGTTAATTCCTCCTCTTCTGGAATATAAATATCCTTTGCAAATATTGTTAGGACCAATCTATTACTATTGTCAATATATCTATTATAGGATCTAAGTTGTCCTTCTATTATAACATATTGATCAAGAGATAAGTCCATATCTACCATAAGTCTTTCTGAAATTGTAACAGGTAATAAGTCTACAGAATCACTTAATCTGGGTACTTCCAAATCAATAATATAGAATCCTTCTCCATACATTTCATGGCTAAAAACCTTTCCACTCGCCACTTTTCCTACTAGTCTCACACTATTTGTATCCATAATCTTATCAATCATTGCTATTGTCCCCCTCTATTCCTATGTTTTTTAATCTATATCTAATATATTCTATAAATTAAAATAATATGAGCAAAAATAAAAAATAATAGATATAAGAAACTCATCTTTCGTATATATCTATTATTAGACAAAAGTTTTAAAAATCCTTCTTTTTTGAAAAAAATTGTTAAATTTTTTTCAATTTTTTCTTGTAATCTTATTGTCCTATAAGTTCATTATTAAACTTCATAAAAGTAACTACAGAAAACTTATCTATTCCGAGAAGTAATCCGCAGGTCATAGTTGATATAACTGAGTAAATATCTAGCTTCTCTTTAGAGTAAATTTTTATCGGTAATTCAAATGGTTCGATTATAGAACCATTTATTCTTCTAATTTGCCTTTGAAAACATATATTTGCTTCTATCAAGTCGTGAATATTATAACTAGAAGGATTGATTGTTGCCTTAGTATTAAATCCATAGGTAATAACTATAGGTTTGACATTGTCATTTAAAAGATAATTCCATTTATCTTCATCGCTATTTACTATTATATATTCTGATTCACTGAACAATCTTTGTAATTTTTTATTTTTATAATCTTCAGGGTTTAAGAAAGTATGGATAATTATATCAAAATCAATACCAATATCTTCTATAGCAGTTGCTAAGTTTGGTTTTATGTCAAATATAATAATATTATCTTTTTCTCTATTTAATACTACCATACTTTCATGCTTATTTTCATAGTAGATTCCATAGTCGAACATAGTGAAAATCTCTTTTAATAATTTAAATGTTGTTCTATCTTTTGAATCTTCTACGATCCCTATTATTATCATTTGTTGTTTTTTCATACTATCTCCTTAATTCACTTTCTATTTTATTGGGACTTGTCTTCCAGTATTATCCATCATAAAATTGTCTTTATATATTAATTCGGAAATAGGTACGATTTCATATCCACTTTCCTGTAATCTTTCTATAACTAAAGGTAAATATTCCTTAATATATTTTGCATTGTTATGAAATAGCACAATAGAACCATTTTTTACATTTCTAGTTACTCTATCAACTACTGGCTGCACTCCAAACTCCTTCCAATCAAGGGAATCTACATCCCACTGAATTGTATAATATCCATTGTCACGGGCAGTTCTAATAACATTGTCACTATAATCTCCAAATGGCGGCCTAAATAACGTTGGTCTTTTTCCTGTTAATTCTTCAATCTTTTTCCCTGTTGTATTTAATTCTTCTGCCATTTTTTCTGTACTTAGCTGCGACATATTTGGATGTGTAGTTGAATGATTTTCCACATCATGGCCTCTTTTTGCTATTTCCTTTACATCATCTGGATATTTATCCACCCAAAATCCCACTAAGAAAAATGTACTCTTTACATTATATTTATCTAGTGTGTCCAATATACTTTTAGTGTATTCATTGCCCCAAGCAGCATCAAAGCTTATTGCTATCTTTTTATCTGATGTCTCAACGCTGTATATGGGCAATTCCTTAGTTGGAGAAAATACAGCTGCAATATTTCCTGTAGTTTTTACACTAACATAAACTAAAAATACTAATGCAACGCATAGAATGATTAGTAATCTAACAGTAATATTAATATCATTCCTATAATATCGATTTCTCAAATTTATTCACCTCCAAATCCTTATATAGTATAATTTATTCCAAAACTCTATTTATATTACTTGGAAAATGATTGTAAAAAAAAAGACTTTTCACTTACCTCTAGATGACAACTAATTAATCAAGCTAAAGGTAGTAAATAGTCTTTTTATTCTCCGTAAATATATAATTCTTTACCATCTAATTTTTCTTTATCTATACTTTCTTCCATATCCTTAGGTATAGTAATTATTTTATTAACCCCATCGGAAATATATTTTTTACTTGGATTGTTATCAAAATACTCTAACCAATTATATAAGCCTACATTGTCAACCTTTGTCTCAGAAGCTCTAATCCTAGGTAATGACAAGGGATTAAATTTATTCGATATTGGTGATCCTGCTGGATTCCAACCCACATTCAAAATAGCAATATTTTCGTAACTAGTCCCATTAAAGCTGCCTTTTTCTAAAAACTTCTCTAACTCCTTATTTTTTGGTCTTTCACCATAGCAAAGAGCATAGGTATTTATATTGTAATCTGGCAATATTTTATTTATAACACTTACCTGATTAGCTATAGCTTCCTGTATTAGATCTTTATCATTCATCTTCTTCATACCTCTATGATCAATTGTATGATTACCAATATCATATCCATTTTCGATTAAAAAATTTAATTTATAATCTAAAAATTCTGGTTGTCTAAAAGCATTATTTCCAAATACAAAGAAAGTTGCAGTAGATTTAAAATCTGGATATTTTTCCTTGAAGGATTCTAATATTCCAATGGCACATTCTGGATCTATGATATCTTCGCCTTTTTCATTTTTTATCATTCTAAAATTGTTTTCATTTCCATCATCAAATGTTATAACTACAGGAGTCATACCTAGTTCTATGTCTATATTGTTATTTATAAAATCTGCTAAACTAACGGGCCTATATCCTTTTTCATAAAGAGTCAATAAATCTTTTCTAAAGTTTTCCGGTGTCCTTGTCCATTCCGCTTCTTTTTCACCAATATTATGATACATAAGAATCATCACTTCTCCAGCCTCATTGGGCTTTAAAGATAAATCTATTAATTCTTTTAAATCTTTTACTTCTTCCTTTTCTTGCCCCTCCATATTAGATTCATCTTTAACTATAGAGTCTGTAGGGGTATATACTGTTACATCATCCTTACGAGTATCTTTTGTACATCCAGTAAAAGCTAATAATAAAAAACAAGATAAAATAAAAATACTTTTTTTGATCCCTTTCATTTTTTTCTCCCTTTTATAGTTTATTTTTTTATCTATGGTTATTATATAATAAAATATGGGCAAAATAAAACCAAATTATGATTATTGACCATATTGGTTATTTTTATACATTTTATAATTAAATTCCAGAATAAATCTTTTATAAAAGGTTATATTAATATTACAACAACAAATTAAGTTGTTGAAAAAGGAGGTTTGTCAGATGGCTAATAACAGTGGTAGCAACAGAATAATTGTTCCAGAAGCTAGAGCAGCCTTAAATCAAATGAAATTAGAAATAGCAAGCGAACTAGGCATGTCAAATTATGATAGTATAGATAAAGGTAATTTGACTTCAAGACAAAATGGATACGTAGGCGGATATATGGTAAAAAGATTAGTTGAGTCTGCTCAAAACCAACTTGCGGGAAGATAATATTGCCTGAGGAATAGCTTTAAAAATAGAGAAGTGGAATTCCACTTCTCTATTTATTATGTTATAATATATTGATAGAATACATGAAAAGAGGTGTTAAATAATGTTTATCGAAAACACTGAAGAACTAGCACAAAATAAATTACTCTTATTGTATTTAATTAAATTATCTCCCAACACTTTTACCAACAGTGAAATAACTGAATTTGTTCTTACAAAAAATTATATGAACTTTTTTCTAGTTCAACAGTACTTAAGCGAATTAACTGAATCTAATTTTATAGAAACTGTGGAAGAAAATTCTAGAGAGATATATAATATCTTGGAAAAAGGTGAAATAGCCTTGTCATATTTTCAAGATAGAATTCCAAATAAAATTAAAGAAGAATTAAATAAGGAATTTGATAAAATTGAAAAACAAAATAAAATTGAAACTCAGGTAATTACTGACTACTATGAAAAAGCAAACAATCAATACGTAGTAAATCTAAAACTTATGGAAAATGAAGATACCTTATTTAGTTTATACTTAGATGTTGCAACTAAAAAACATGTAGAATTAATCTGTAATAGATGGAAGGAAGAGCCAGAGTTCATATATCAAAATATAATAAATATCCTTACAAATGAAAAAACCACCCCATTAGAGTAGGAGAATACCATTAGGCTCCTTTCCTACTCTAATATTATCTATTATTTGATTAGCCCTTTCATCGATTACAGCTATGTCATTATTTAATATATTAGAAATATATAGTTTTTCTCCATCCCATTTAATACTACTAGGCATTCCACCTAAATAAACTTTAGAAATATTTACTTCATCATCTATAATTATCCTGTAAACATAACCATCCTCAACATTTGAAAGATAAAATATTTCTTTTCCTTTTATCTTTAGGAAATCGGCAAAGATCCCTTTTAAATCTATACTCATAACAGTCCTATGATCATCAGTTTTTAATTCTGATAAATTGCTATAATTACTAACTCCATTATTAACGTAGGATAAGACAAATAATCTCTTATCTTCTATATCTATTTTTATTGGTTGCTTATTTAATATTATAGATGAAATAGTTTCATTATTTAAATCTAAAACATTTATTGTATAACAGCTTCCATTGGCAATGAAAATCTGAGAAGAAACTTTATCTATTTGAATATCTGTCGGTCTCTCTCCTACGGTTATATCCTCCATCAAAGTAAATGTCTTTTCATCAATAATAGAAATGGAGTTAGAATCACTATTGGCAACATAAATTTTTTCTTTAAACTTCCTTATACAGATAGGGTTTCTTCCTACTTTAATATATCCCAATAATCTATTGTTTTCCAAATCTATTTTCATGATAGAATTATCATAAGAATTTGCAACATATATATATCCTTCCTCTCCTATATCAATATCATATGGCCCAAGCTGATTACTTTCCTGAGTTAAATTCCCTTCCTTTTCTTCTATAAGTTTAGGCAAAAAAATAGTCTTAGAACAAGAATTGCTTTTCAAGGTTAAACTATCTTCCCCCGTATTAGCTATTAGTATTTTATGGAAAATCAATATATCACCCCCTGTATATAAGAAGAGCCTCTAAAGGAACCAAATGTAGCTCTTCTTGAAACTCATTTACGAAAAGTTCAAAAATATAAAACCAAAAGTAGAACTTTCTATTCGTTATAAGTAATTTATGCAGTAGGGCATATATTGGTGAAATACAAAAACTACTGTAGTTAAACTACAGTAGTTTTATTAAAGTTCTTACTTCTCCTATTAAATACAATGAACCGCCAAATACTATCATATCATCTTCTTCTGCAATTTCCAGAGTCCTTTCTACAGCTTTTTTTATGTCCTTTTCTATAAAAACATTTTCATTATATTTTGCTATTTCTTTAGCTAATTCCTCTGCATCTAACTTTCTAGGCATATTTACCTCTGTAACTACAATCTTGTCTGCCATAGGAGCTAATAATTCCACCATATGAGATGAATCTTTATCCTTTAGTATTCCTACTCCTAGGATTAGATTTTTATATTCAAATAAGTTAATAGCTTTTTTCAATTGTGCAATACCTTGTACATTATGTGCTCCATCTATTAGAAATATAGGATTTCTTCTCATAACTTCAAGTCTACCAGGCCATTTAGTTTTTTGTAGTCCCTCTCTTATTTGTTCCTCAGAAATATCTACTAAACCTTTTTCCTTTAGAACTAATAAGGTTGTCAAGGCCAAGGTTGCATTATATACTTGATATTCACCTAACATAGAGATTTTTATATTATCCATATGAATATTACCATAATGATAATCAAACCTTGCCCCAGAATCAGATATTTCTTTTACTATAATATTTTCCATTGGGGTTAGATAAAATTCTGCATTCTTTTCCTCTGTAACTTCTTTTATAACTCCTAAAGCTTCTTCCTCTTGAGGATAAGAAACTACTATACTTTTT
Source organism: Bacillota bacterium (assembly GCA_023388495.1). Taxonomy (GTDB): domain Bacteria; phylum Bacillota; class Clostridia; order Tissierellales; family Tissierellaceae; genus Tissierella. The sequence continues at coordinate 45,413 of JAEWGC010000037.1, forward strand.
TCTTTTATTATACCAGCCTTTTGATAAGCAATCTTATCTAAAGTATCTCCTAAGACATCTATATGGTCGTAATCTATAGTGGTGATAACTGATACCAAAGGCGAAGAAATAATATTAGTAGAGTCATATCTACCGCCTAGACCAACCTCTAATACTACATAGTCTACTTTTTCTTCTTTAAAATACATAAAACCTATTGCTGTAACTATTTCAAATGTAGTAGGATGTTCAAAACCTTCTTCAACCATAATATCAGCTTTTTCTTTAATAAGACTAGTAATTCTCCCAAGAATCTCATCGGGTATATCCTGTCCATTTATTTGAATGCGTTCATTAAACCTTTCTATATAAGGGGAAGTAAATAGTCCAACCTTATATCCTCCAGCTTCTAATAAATGAGCAAGATAGGAGGAGGTGGAACCTTTCCCATTTGTTCCACCTATATGAATATATTTTAATCCTTCTTGAGGATTATTAAGCAAACTCAAAAGCTTACCTATTGAATCAAGCCCTAATCTTGAGCCATATTTATTTTTATCATTTATATATTCTAAAGCCTCTTGATACTTCATTTTTACCCCCACTTTATCTATTAGATTTTATGCCATCAAGTCTTTCTATTACTTTTTCAAGCATTTCCTCATATTTCTTTTGCTTTTCTCTTTCCTCTTCTACTACCTTTTCAGGAGCCTTCTTTACAAAGCCCTCATTAGATAATTTCCCTACTACCCTCTTTATTTCACCTTCAAGTTTTTCTTTCTCTTTCTCTAATCTCTCAATTTCCTTTTCAAAATCAATTAAATCCTTTAAAGGCAAGAATACCTCACATCTATCTAGTACCACTGATATATTATCTTCCCCTATACCTTCTTTAGTATCTCGTAGCTCTATTTCTTCGGCAGATGCAAGATTTAAGAAATATCTTTTTCCGTAATTAATAATATTCTTTATCTTTTCATCCTTAGTTACAAAAATTTGTGTGGATTTTCTGGAGGGTACAATATTCATTTCAGCTCTAGCATTTCTTATACCCTTTATTCCTGATTTAATAAATTCAATTGCCTCTTCTGATTCAGGGAAATTAAATTCTTCCGTATATATTGGCCAAGAACTTAGGATTAATGGAGTCTCATTTCCTGGTAGGTGCTGCCAAATCTCTTCGGTTATAAATGGCATAAATGGATGAAGAAGTTTTAATATACCTTTTAGTACAAATAATAAAACTTTTTCAGCAGTTTCTTTACTAGACTTGTTTTCTCCATATAATCTTGACTTAACCATTTCAATGTACCAGTCACAGTATTCATCCCAAATAAAGTCATATATCTTTTGTGCTGCCATACCAATTTCATATCTATCTAAGTTTTCTGTAGCTTCTTTAATTACTGAATTTAATCTAGATAAAATCCATCTATCTTCTTCCTCTAGATTTTCTAAGGATAATTCTTCATTAGCCACATCCTCTTCAAGGTTCATAAGAACAAATCTAGTTGCATTCCATAGTTTGTTAGCAAAGTTTCTATTGGCTTCTACTCTTTCTATATAAAACCTCATATCATTTCCCGGGGAATTTCCCGTAACTAAAGTAAATCTCAGAGCATCTGCTCCGTATTCATCTATTATCTCTAATGGGTCTATACCATTTCCTAAGGATTTACTCATCTTTCTTCCTTGTGAATCACGAACAAGTCCTGTAAGGAATACATCTTTAAATGGAACTTCCCCCATTTGCTCAATACTTGAGAATACCATTCTAACTACCCAGAAGAATATAATATCATATCCCGTAACTAATACATCAGTAGGGAAGAAATACTCTAAGTCCTCTGTTTTATCAGGCCATCCTAAGGTTGAGAAAGGCCATAGTGCTGATGAGAACCAAGTATCTAAGGTATCAGTATCTTGACGCAAGTTAGCACTATTACATTTAGCACATGCCTTAGGTGCAGTTCTAGATACTACAATCTCTCCACAATCATCACAATAGTATACTGGAAGTCTATGTCCCCACCATAATTGTCTAGAAATACACCAATCTCTAATGCCTTCTAACCAATTAGTATAGATCTTTCCAAATCTTTCAGGTATGAAGTTTACTTCACCATTTTTATATGCTTCAAGAGCTGGTTTAGCTAGTGGCTCCATACTTACAAACCATTGCTTTGAAATAAGAGGTTCTACAATAGTAGTACATCTTTCACAATGACCTACTGCATTTTGATGTTCCTTAATCTCTACTAAATATCCCTGAACTTGTAAATCTTCTATTATTTTGTTTCTAGCTTCGTATCTTTCTAGGCCCTCATATATTCCACCATTAGCACCAATAGTACCGTCTTCATTCATTATAATATATTGACCAAGTCCATGTCTTTCTCCTACTTCAAAGTCATTAGGATCATGAGATGGTGTAATCTTAACTGCACCAGTACCAAATTCCATTTCAACATAATCATCTGCAATTATTGGAATTTCCTTATTCATTAAAGGAAGTATAGCCATCTTGCCTATTAAACTAGTATATCTTTCATCTTCTGGATTAACAGCTATTGCTAAGTCTCCTAACATAGTCTCTGGCCTAGTAGTAGCTATAACTATATATTCATCACTATCCTTAATAGGATATCTAATATGCCAAATATGTCCCTGTGAATCCTCATGCTCTACTTCTGCATCAGATATTGCTGTTCTACAGTTTGGGCACCAGTTAATTATTCTGTCTCCCCTATAGATCAAGCCTTTTTCATATAATCTAATAAAAACTTCTTCTACAGCCTTACTAAGTCCTTCATCTAAAGTAAATCTGTCTCTCGTCCAGTCACAGGAAACTCCCAACTTTTTAAGTTGGTTTTTGATTGTACTTCCATATTTATGAGTCCAATCCCAAGCTTCTTCTAGAAATCCCTCACGTCCTAATTCTTCCTTTGACTTTCCTTCTTTCTTAATCTTTTCTACTACCTTAGCTTCTGTAGATATACTAGCATGATCTGTGCCTGGTAGCCATAAAGCTGAATAGCCTTCCATCCTCTTCCATCTAGTTAAAATATCTTGAATCGTATTATTAAGTGCATGACCCATATGAAGACTACCTGTTACATTTGGTGGTGGCATCATTATTGTATATGGTTTTTTAGTTTTATCTACATGAGCCACAAAATGACCATTATCACTCCAGTATTTATAAAGTCTGTCTTCAAAGTCCTTGGGGTTATAGGTCTTTGGTAAGTTTTCTAACATTTTATATCTCCTCCCTTGATTCAATTCACAATTATTATCTAGGCCATATCACGCAGTCTCGAAACTCAAATCTATTTACTACATTAATTTGCTCCGCAGGATATACTTCAGTATCCCTTTAGGGCTCGCTACGCTCGTATAGATTTGGTTCTCGTTGCCTTTTTGTCCAATAAGCGACAGCGAATTGCAAACAAAACGGACAGCGTAGGTGCGTTTGACCTACATCAACTCACAACATATCTCTACCCCGTAGGGTATATTTAAGTGGTGTCCGTTAGGACCTTTCGTTCGTTGTGTTAGGTCATAAAAAATCCCTTCATCCTAACAAACGTAAGGACGAAGGGTAATTCGCGGTACCACCTTAATTTCATGGAAATCTCCATGACTCTCAAGTAAATATAAGGGTTTACCCCTTCAAGCTTACTCCTTTTCAGCTTGAATGCTCCAAAGCTACCTTCAGTAAATACTTAACTTAAGGATTTCTCAGCCTAGAATCCTCTCTCTGTATAGGGTATTTACCTACTCCTCTTTATCAAAGCAAATTCTTAAATTATTTATTTAATTATATATACATAATTTTTATTTGTCAACTATCTCATTAACCGTATTGTGCTTCATTTTCATAAAAATAATCAAATAATTTATAAAAGCAATAATATTTAAGGCTACTGTTAATAAAAACAATGATGTTGATATTAGTTCAGGAAATTTAAACACTATGGATAATGTAGCTGCATAAAAAGACATAGTTGCAATTTTTCCATATCTATTTGAAGGCATTACCTGTTTCCCTTTAAATAAATATAATGTAGCCCCTCCTAATATCATCATTACTTCTTTTATTCCTAAGGCAATTAATATCCAAATGGGTATAATCCCCTTCGTTGTAAAACTAATCAAAATAGTAAATGTCATTAGTTTATCTGCTATGGGGTCTAAAACTATACCAAGTTTTGTAGACATATTATACTTTCTAGCAATATATCCATCTAATACATCAGAAATTCCCGCTAAAATAAATATCAACCCTGCAAATAAAATATTATGTTCAAAATTAGAATAAAAGAAGTACAAGTAAACTGGAATCAATAATATTCTCAAAATAGTCAACATATTAGGTATATTTATCATACTCAATCCCCCTTTAGCAACTAATTTGTAACCTTTGCCATATTTTAGAATATTATAACATTAAATAAGGCTTTCGTATACCCATATTATGCAAGGAGGGATAAGATGTCAAATCTTTTTAAAAAAATTTCTTTTATTTTAATCCTAGTGATTGTATTAACATTAGGATTAACAGGATGTAAAAAAGAAACTGAGTTAAAACCTATTAGGTTAGTTGAAGTTACTCACTCTCTATTTTATACCCCACAATATGTAGCCATAACTCAAGGATTCTTCGAAGAAGAAGGATTAAAGGTTGAATTAATCAACGGTAAAGGTGCGGATAAGGTTATGGCTGCACTACTAAGCAATGAGGCTGAGATAGGGTTTATGGGCCCTGAGGCATCAGTATATGTCTATAATCAAGGAAGAGATAATTATGTAATTAACTTTGCACAATTGACACAAAGAGATGGCTCATTCTTAGTAGGCAGAGAAAAAGACGATAACTTTACATTTGATAAGCTAAAGGGCAAAACTATAATCGGCGGTAGAAAAGGTGGCATGCCTGAAATGACCTTAGAATATGTACTAAAAAATAATGGTCTAAAATTAGGTGAAGATATAATTGTTAGAACAGACATACAATTCGATGTAATGGCAGGAGCCTTTGTTGGTGGTGAAGGAGATTATGTAACATTATTTGAACCTGTAGCAGCTACCTTAGAAAAAGAAGGTAAAGGTTATGTAGTAGCCTCCATAGGTAAAGAAGGAGGATATATTCCATATACTTGCTATTCAGCCACCAAGGAATACATTGAAAAGAATAAAGATGTAATCCAAAAATTTACAAATGCAATATATAAAGGCATGGTTTGGGTTCAAGAACATAGTAGTGAAGAAATTGCAGATGCTGTAATCCCACAATTCCCTGATACTGATAAAGAAGTTCTTATTACTCTAATAGAAAGATATAGAGACCAAGATTCTTGGAAACCAGATTTAATTATTACAGAAGATGGACTAAATCATATGATGAATATTATGGAATCAGCTGGAGAATTAGACAAGAGAGCTGACTATGAAAAGATAGTAACTACTGAATTTGCTAAAAAAGCTATGAAGTAGAAAAGGTCCCTCGAGGGACCTTTTATCTTATCCATAGCAAATATAAGTCTAAGTCTCCTCTGATAAATATAATTAATTATATTTTATTAAATATAGCTTGCTATTAGTTAATAATTATGTTATGCTTAGCATGAACTTAAATTAAATGTAAAAAGTAACATAATATATATTTCGATACGTACTGGCAATTTGCATACATGTGTAGAAATTTTATTAGTGGTTTATTACAGTTGTTTAAGAAATAAAATTTGGAGGTACACATTTATGAAAGGTACAGTAAAATGGTTTAACGCAGAAAAAGGATTTGGATTTATTACAGGACAAGACGGAAATGATGTTTTCGCTCACTTCTCACAAATCCAAAAAGACGGTTTCAAAGCTTTAGAAGAAGGCCAAGAAGTAGAATTTGACGTAATTCAAGGACAAAAAGGTCTTCAAGCAGAAAATATCGTTATAAAATAGTAAATATTTTACCCCTAGAATAGTTAATATTCTAGGGGTTTTTAATTTTAAAAATCTAGTTCCTAAAAATATATTTAGTTATATATGCTCATTTCTCCATAGTTTTTCATATCTAACTGCATTATATTTTACTGTCTCAATTTCTTCTTTTGTAACTTCTCTTCTAACTTTTCCAGGTGAACCCATTACTAGGGAATTAGGTGGAATAACAGCTCCTTCAGTAATTAATGATCCTGCTGCTATTATACAATTATCACCTATAACTGCACCATTGAGGATTATTGCCCCCATACCGATTAAACAATTATTACCTACTTCACATCCATGAACTACAGCATTGTGCCCTACAGTAGTGTAATCACCTATCTTACATGGTACATCTGTGTCCACATGTACAGTAGCATTATCTTGAATGTTAGTGTATTTTCCAATAGTTATATAGCTCATATCTCCACGAGCAACCGCTCCATACCACATACTACTTCCCTCACCTATAGTTACATCTCCCAAAACATCTGCTGTCTCAGCAATAAATGCTTCTGGATGAATATTAGTTTTCTTTTCCTTTAGGTCTTTTATCATATCATGTCTCCCTTACTATTTATATTTCTATATATTACTTATTACCCTAATTATACCATAAAACCCAGCAAACGCTGGGTAATAAATTTTATAGATCTCCCTTTAATCCTATTTCCTCTGCTACCTTTCTCATTGCAAGTATAGTCTCTCTAATTACATCATCTCTTTCCATTCCTAGCATCTCTATACCCTTTTCAATAATAGTTCTGTCTACACCTGCTGCAAAGGCCTTATCTTTCCACTTTTTCTTTACTGATTTTGGTTCTAGATCTAGTACAGATCTGCTTGGACGAAGAAGTGCTACTGCTGTAATAAGACCTGTTAATTCATCTATGGCATATAATACTTTTTCCATTTTTTCTACTGGCTCTATATCACAGCATATTCCATAACCATGGCTTGCTATGGCTCTTGTGTAGTCCTCTGGATATCCTTCTTTCTTCAAAATATCCTGTACCTTTATACAATGCTCCTCTGGATACATTTCATAATCTAAATCATGAAGCAAGCCTACTACTGTCCATTTCTCTACATCTGGTTCATTAAAAATTTCTGCAAAATGTTTCATTGTTCCTTCAACTGCAAGAGCATGACGAAAAAGACTATCGGATTTATTATATTTTTTAAATAATTCTAAGGCTTCTTCTCTAGTTGGCTTTTTATTTATCATTTGATTACCTTCCTTCTTTATCACTTTATTATATATAATAGAATAGTGTATCTATAGTGTCAAGTCTTCTGGTCTAGCAATATTTTTTGCTACACTGGGATAGGCTGTTGGTCTGGGAAACATTTGGAAGTTACCTTATCTTGTTGGAGAAAATGGTGGTGAAGCTTTTGTTCTAATTTATCTTATCTCTATATTATTAGTAGGTATACCCATAATGGTATCTCAGTTTTATAGAAGTTTATTCTATCTAAGACAAAGGATTTTATTACAGCGAAATATTCCCTAATATAAGACTTTAGGATAATTGTCGGTGGTATTTTTGCAGGTAATCCATATGGAATCATTCCCAATCTTTTAGCTAAAACCTTTGATCTAAAAATATGATATTTATTAGTTGCGATTAAAATCTTTATATTTTCTTTATTATTTTCCTCTCTTATCTTATCTAAACTAAATTTTAGATTTTCGAAAGTGGATGTTGATTTATCTTCAATAATTATTCTATTTCTTTCAATACCGTTATCTAATAAATATTTCTCCATGGCATGAGCCTCTGAAATATCTTCATTTATACCTTGTCCACCGGATACTACTACTTTTATATCTTGATTCTCAAGCAAATACTCTTTTGCAACTTTAAGTCTTTCAAGTAAAGCAGGAGAAGGTATACTTCCATATAATCTTGCTCCTAGTATAATAACATAGTCAACATTATCACTTAAATTCTTTCTTCCCTCCATAATAATTAAACCTTCTATTATCATAAAGGATATTAAAATCATTCCTACTAAAATACCTATTATTCTAAATATGAATTTTTTCATAAGCTTCCCCTATTTATTCTATTAATTTTACTGATCTTTCTTAACCGTCCTGATTTCTAAATTACATCAAAAAGGCTTATTTGGTCACTTTCTGGAAGGCCTCTTAAACAGTCAAACTTTTTAAGTGATTCTATAGCAGCATTCCCAATTTTAGCACGTTTCCTTAGATCTTCTATGGAACTAAAAGGTTCTTCTTGTGCTGCGTTATATATGCCTTCTGCAGCCACAGTTCCCATTCCAGGTATACTGTTTATAGGTGGTCTTAAAGAATCCTCCTCTAGCAGGAATTTTGTTGCATGGGATTTATATAAGTCAATGGGCAGGAATTTTATTCCTCTTTCGTACATTTCTAAAACCAATTCCAAATCATCGTACATATCCTTATCCTTAGGAGCAGCATCATTCCCCATCAATTCAATTTCCTTCATCTTTTCCTTAACCTTTTCTTTGCCGAATATCATAAATTCTGCATCAAAGGCCTTTGCCCTAATTGAAAAATAAGCTGCATAATATGCCCTAGGTATATGAACTTTAAACCATGCTATCCTAAATGCCATCATTACATATGCTGCAGCATGGGCCTTAGGAAACATGTACTTTATCTTTTTACATGAATTAATATACCACTCTGGCACATCAAATTCTCTCATTAACTCCTCATACTCTGGCCATTTTGGATCACCTAAAGCCTTTCCTTTACGAACTGTTTCCATTATCTTAAAGGCAGTATTTGGTGGCAACCCTTTTCTAATAAGATAAACCATAATATCATCTCTAGTACATACCGCTTCACTTATACTGGTAATTATTTCTGAATCAATTAAATCCTTGGCATTTCCTAGCCATACGTCAGTACCATGGGAAAGGCCAGATATACATATTAAGTCCATAAAAGTTTTTGGCATTGTATCTAAGAGCATTCCTCTTACAAATCTAGTACCAAATTCAGGAATACCAAATGTTCCTACCTTTGAGTTTATCTGATCAGGTGTTACACCTAAAGCCTCAGTAGATGAAAATATGGACATAGTCTTTGGATCATCCATAGGAATACTTTTAGGATCCACTCCAGTAATATCTTGAAGCATTCTTATAACTGTGGGATCATCATGCCCCAATATATCTAGCTTTAATAAGTTCTCATCTATAGAATGATAATCAAAGTGGGTTGTTATAATATCGGAACTTGAATCATCAGCAGGATGCTGAACTGGACAGAATTCAAAGATTTCTCGTCCCTTTGGCACAACTATTATTCCACCAGGATGCTGACCTGTAGTTCTTTTAATACCTGTACAGCCTTTTGAGATTCGAAGAATTTCTGCCTTATTTGCTGTTATGTCTTTCTCTTCAAAATATTTCTTCACATAGCCAAAGGCTGTTTTTTCTGCTATCGTACCTATAGTTCCTGCCTTAAAAGTTGTACCCTTTCCAAAAATAACTTCTGTATATTTATGAGCCTTTGCCTGATATTCTCCTGAAAAATTTAAATCTATATCTGGCTCCTTATCTCCATTGAAGCCTAAAAATGTTTCAAAAGGTATATCTATACCGTCTTTAGTTAAATTTTCTCCACAAACTGGACATAATTTATCAGGTAAGTCAAAGCCCAGCTTATATCCGTAATCTGTAAAATCTGAATGTTTGCACCTTGAACACCTATAATGAGGTGGCAGAGCATTTACTTCTGTTATACCAGTCATATATGCTACAACAGAGGAACCAACAGAACCCCTAGATCCTACAAGATAACCATCCTCATTAGATTTCCATACAAGTTTTTGAGCGATAATATACATTACTGAGAATCCATTTTTTATAATGGAATCTAATTCCCTATCGAGCCTTTCTTGAACAATTTCAGGTAATGGATTTCCATAGAGTTCATGAGCCTTCCCATAAGTAATATCTCGAATAGTCTGCTCACACCCCTCTATATGTGGCGTAGCCTTTTCAGATGAAATAGGACTAATTTGTTCACACATATCCGCAATCATATTAGTATTGGTAACTACAACCTCATAGGCCTTTTCCTTCCCTAGATATGAAAATTCCTGAAGCATTTCCTCGGTAGTCTTTAAATACAAAGGTGCTTGATTATCTGCATCCTTATATCCCTGCCCTGCTTCTAATATACGTCTATATATTTCATCCTCAGGATCTAGGAAATGAACATCTCCAGTAGCCACCACAGGCTTATTTAATTTCTCTCCAAGGCGTACAATTTTTCTATTGATTTCCTTTAGGCTTTCTATGCTTTCAACTTCCTCATTCCTTACTAAATAATCATTATTTCCTAAAGGTTGAATTTCTAAATAGTCGTACTCCTTTGCGATTGATTCAATTTCTTCCTCGGATTTTCCTAACAGTATTGCTTTATAAAGCTCCCCTTCACTGCAGGCACTGCCAAGGATTAATCCCTCAGAATATTTTTTATAAAGGCTCTTTAAAATACGTGGCCTTTTATAAAAATAATCTAAATGTGAATAGGATACAAGCTTATACAGATTCTTTAAGCCAGTATAATTCTTTGCAAGTATTATAGCATGATATGGTCTAAGCTTTTTATACTCTTCCTTCTTAGCCTCCTCAGTAGAAGCATATCTATCTATATCTTCAAGAGCCTGGACTCCAGCTTCCTTTAGCTTTTCAAGCATAATATCAAACACCTTTACAGTGGTATCAACATCGTCTAAGGCCCTATGAGCAACTTCAACTTTTATGCCAAGATTTTTAGCTATTCTTCCTAGTTTATAGCTTTTAAAATCTGGGAATATTTCATGAGCTAAGGATAAGGTATCTATATATGTAAAATCGAAATTATACCCTAGAACCTTAGCATTATGTTTTAAAAAATTTATATCAAAATCAGCATTATGTGCAACTAAAACACTACCATTGATAAAATCTAAGATTTCCGGAAAAATCTTATCTATAGTTTCTGCATCTTTAACCATATCATCAGTTATATTAGTGACCTCTACAACTCTTTGTGGAATAGGCTTTTCAGGGTTTACAAATGTACTAAATTTGTCTATTACCTCTCCATCTTTAAGCTTCATAATTCCAATTTCAGTAATTTTTTCTGTTACTGGCGAAAATCCTGTTGTCTCCAAATCAAGTACACAATATGTAGTATCAATACTCTGTCCCCTAGGTTTTGTTACAGATGGTTTTTTATCTGGCGTCAAGTAGGCTTCTACTCCATATATAACTTTCATGTCTGGATTATTTCTTCCTAAAAGTTTATGAGCTTCAGGAAAGGCCTGTACTACTCCGTGATCTGTTATGGCAATGGATTTCATTCCCCAGCTCATAGCTCTTTTAATTAAATCAGTGGCACTGGTCATAGCATCCATCTGACTCATTTGTGTATGCATATGAAGCTCTACTCTCTTCACTTCTGCATTATCATTTCTTTTAATCTTCTTTAATCCTTCTGTTTCTATTATAGTGTTAGCTATAATCTCAACTTCTCCAGAAAACTTGCTATAGGCTGCATTCCCAACAAGTCTTATACCTTTAGCTTTTTTAATCTTGCCTGGCACCTCAATATCATCACCCTTTATAAAAGCTTTACATGTTATAGAACTTGAACCATCATATAAGTCAAAAGAAACTAAAATCTTCCCACTTCTCAATTCCCTTGATTCTATATTAGATATTTCACCCTCTATAGCTACTTTACCCTCATAAGGTGTAATGTCAGTAATTTTTGTTATAGCTTCTTTTATTTTAGAGCTTCTACCTAATATTAAGAATGGATCACCTTTTTTCCCATTAGTTTCTATCTTTACCTCTTGTTTTTTGGCAGCTTCTTTAGGTAATTTAGAAGCATTGTTAATTTCTGGAATCTTAGCATCTTGTTGAATTAACATAATTTCATTTGCTTCTAGATTCTCTTGCAACCTTTTTAACTCTTCACTGCATACCTTATCAACAAAATTAATTTCATACTCTTTGTTATATAGATTTTTTAGAGTATCTCTAATTTTTTTATCGTAGCCCATAGATCTTAAAATATTTGATGCTGGGATTTTAAAATTAAAATCAATAGTATTTTCAAATACTTCAAACTCACAATTGTTTATAATTGCCTTTAAGACAGGATATTCATCTGACATGACAAATATAATATCTCTTAACTCCTCCTCTATAGGCATTTTATCAATTTCCTCAGCATACTCTACAATGATTTTAGAATCATTTAATGCAAATCTTTCTTTTATAAACTTATTAAGTAGTTCAATTTCTCTAACTTGGATATATTTATCGGATCTAATTTTCATCTCCAAGGTCTTATCACTTTTTCTTAAAACCACCCCTTCTACTATTGCAGTATTTATATTACCTCTTACTTCATAATCATTAAAAATTTCATTTATTGTTTTCATTATATTCTCTAACCCTCTTGTAAAATATTTCAGTATGCTATTATTATACAAGATAGACTTATGATTTTAAAGTCAAGATGATTATCAATCATAAAACCTTATATTTATATTTTTATCTATGTTGGTTAAATTTACTAAAGTTATCACAACTATCCATGTTTATCTTGAATCTTTCTATAAAGTGTTGTATAATTGCATATTGTCTAAATAATCAGAAAGGATGTGACATTATTTATGAATCAAAAGTTATGGACTAAGAATTTTTCTATTATTACAATAGGTACCATTATATCCATGATGGGGAATGCCGTCAGTAATTTTGCCTTAGGTCTTGTAGTATATAATAACACTAACTCTACATTACTCTACTCATTATTTATTATATTAAACACACTACCTCGAGTACTGATTCCGATGATTGCTGGTCCCTTCGTCGACCGTTATTCTAGAAAAAATATTATAGTAAATATCGATACTATTTATGGATTCTTGTTTTTATTTTTTTCTTACATAACTTATATTGGTTTTTTTAATTATACTTTTTATATTTTTCTTGGTATGATATTGGGAACATTGGATAGTTTTTATAGTGTAGCCTATGAAAGTCTGTATCCAGAATTTATTAGTGAAGGGAATTTTTCTAAGGCTTACTCTATTAGTTCTCTTATTTATCCAATTGCTAATACTATTATGGTTCCTATTGCAGGGTTTGCCTATGACAAGGTAGGAGTTACTCCTTTATTTCTTTTTAATTCCTTTACCTTTTTTATAACACAAGCAGTTGAACGCCTTATTGATGCTGATGAAGCACATTTAAGATTTGAAAGTAAAGGTGTTAGTCATAAACAACGTACATACTGGAGTGATTTAAAAGATGGTATTTCCTATATAAAAGTTGAACCAGGGTTACTAGCAATTACTGCCTATTTCTTTATCTCCAACTTAACTGGTGCATCTACTCATACTCTCTTTTTACCATACTTTACGGCCTTGAATATGGTATCTCAATATTCAGTTTTAATGTCCATTTCAACCTTTGGCCGTATTATAGGAGGATTGTTACATTACAGATTTAAATATCCTACAGAGCAGAAATTTAAAATTACACTATTTGTGTATGTAGCTATAGCCTTTTTAGATGGAATTATGTTATTTACAGCTTATCCTATTATGGCTATTATAAACTTCCTTATTGGAATTTTAGGGGTTACATCATTTAATATTAGAATATCAGGAACTCAAAACTATATAACCTCCGATAAGCGAGGTCGTTTTAATGGAATGTTCATGATGGTTACTATGCTTGGATCAGTAATTGGTCAATTTACTTCAGGTATTCTAGGAGATATTTTCCCAATACCAACTGTAGTTGCTGGATTTATGATAATAAATGCAATGGGTGCATTTGCCATTATGTTAAGAAATAAAACCCATGTGAAGAAGATTTATAATCAGAATATATAATTGTAATGAAAATAAAAAGCTTGATAATGATTTCATCTTATCAAGCTTTTTGCTTATTATTCCCATGATTTAAGTTGAGCTAAAAGGTCATTGCTGTTTTTAACCTTCCCAGATAACTCCAGTAGTTTGCATTCGCATTAAAAACCACTAACTTATTACGGCAGAGGAATGCTTAAGATTCTAACCTAATTACCTATTATCATCTTTATATGCACACCAATACCCAAGTTATTTAATTTATGAGTACTTAGTATAATACTACTAATATTTTTGTCAACAAACTTAACTTAAAAACTCTATCTATAGTCCATCATGATGAATATATATAATTATTTTATTATACTAAATACTTAATCAATAAATTTGTTGTATTTTTTATAGAGTCAATATGAGTTCTTTCATAATGGTGGGATGCATCTATAGCTGGTCCTAAAGAAGCAAAAATTACATCTTTCCCCTGTAACATACATTGACTAGCATCGGAACTATAAAAATTGTACACATCAACTACATAATTTATATTATTTTCCTCTGCTATATCAACAAGTCTGTTTCTAAATTCATAATCATATGGGCTTTTTCTATCCTTGGCTGCAATGCTTACACTGAACTCATTAGATTCTTGCCCTTCACCTACTATTCCTACATCTATTGCTATCATTTCCTTTGTCTTTTCTGGAATAAAAGAAACTCCATGACCTGATTCTTCATAATTACTAATGTAAAAATGTGTAGTATGTTTTGGTATTAAAGAGTTTTCCTTAAAATATCTGCATATTTCTAATACTATGGCTACTGCTAACTTATTATCTAAATATCTTGATTTTACAAATCCAGACTCTGTAATTTCAGTTCTAGTATCCATACATATGTAATCCCCCACCCTAATACCCAATCTTAATACATCTTCCTTTGACTTGACTATTTCATCTATTCTAACAAACATATTAGTTTGATCTCTTGATACATTTGCTTTTTCTTGTCCATATATATGGGTGGAAGCCATCTTTGGAATTATAGAACCTCTAATTTTTTTACTTGTTCTTGTTATTATATAACAATTTTCTCCTTCCACTGCAGACCAGCTGCCTCCTCCAACTCTAGTATACCTTAACCTACCATCATTAGTTATTTCCTTGACCATTCCACCTAAGGTATCAATGTGTGCTGATATCAACATATGTTCATCATCATTTTGCCCATTTAGTGTTGCTATTAAAGCACCTGTATTCGTTGTCTTAGTATTTAACCCTAATTTTTCGAAATCCTTTTGAATTTCCAATATAGACTCTCTTGCATTCCCCGTTGGACTAGGTATATCCAAATATTTTTTCATAGTTTCTAAAATCTTTTGTATATTAATACTCAAATTGCTTCCCCCTTTAAATTATTAAAACTGTTAGTATTTATTATAGTCTGTATTTCTTACTACTTCAACTACACTTAAGTTTCATTTTTTTGTATTATTAAATCGTCCGTGATTTTATATCTACGAACGCTTTTTGGTTATTATTGTTGTTGATTGTATTGAGGTTCTTCAGTTTTAAGATGATTTACTCTGCTTTGAATCATTTGAGCCATATTTTCTGCATTTGTAGATAGCATATTAAACATCTGCTTTGCATTTTGATCATCTGTATCTAAAGAAAACGTTTTTAAATCTGCGGCTAATCCCTTAGCACCTGCTAAAGCTGTTTCTAACTTTGTCATTACAGTCATGAGCTTATCTCTCCTTAAATTTATTTTCAGATTTAGTATCTGTAATAATTATTAAATTATTTGAGTCAAATATTAGAAAATATTAGGTAGTCTAGGTTCCTTATTTTTTATATTTACAAATAATTGTCCACTGGAATCATATTGAGCTAGTAATACATCTTGAACCTTTCCAACTTCAAAGGGTTGAAGTTGTTCTCTTAGCCATGATCTATCTCTCTGAAGAAAATTAAGATTTTGATCATCAATTATTCCATTAATAATAAGTGGAATGCTTAAATTTACAGGAGCTGTTGGAATTCCCATCTCCTTTGGAGTTAGGGGACTTGCCTGAGAATCAGCTATAACAGATAACTTTCCGTTAGGTTCTATTATTGCATATCTAATATCGTATAAATCTTGATACCCTCTATTTCTAAGCTCTGACATAAGCAATGGTATATTCATCCGAGCTCTTTTTAATTCCGCTTCAATAATTTTTCCATCTGCAATAACTACTGTTGGTTTTACATCAATATTATAAAAAAATTTTTTAAGAGATAAAATTCCCAACAAAACTTATGTATACAAAAATATTCATTCTATACCTCCTTAAGATTCTGGTACTAATCGCTTCATATTTTTCCATAAGCTATGTTATTATCAAGAACTAAGTTTATAGTTACAAAATATCCAATAAGTATTACCGTAATTAGAGTAATTAGTGCAATATTTATCTTATTATTCTTCATCTTTTCACCTCTACTAACCAATTTAAAGCCATTATGTCTATCATAAATAGTATTCATCCAAAATATTAGTTTATCCATCTATATCAATCCTATTTTTATAGTATAAACTGTACCTAACCTATAAATGGACATAACCAAATATAAACTTGTCAATTGCTTAACTCACAAATTAATATTTTTAATCATATAATATAATAAATTAAATTCAAATATAAAGGAGCAATTTTCATGGATAATAATCTCAATTTTAATGATTCTAACTATAAGTACCCTAATCCTAACTCATCTTGTATGTACTATATGCCATGTAATATTCCTAATCCTTCAATATATAAACCATCTTTAGAATATAGAGTGGATGTCCCAATTAACTTGGCAAAATCTTTGGAAGGAAAGTATTTCGTAGGTTATGCAGATAATCTTTCATTTGGCAAGGGTACAAGCGCTTGGGCTAGACTATTTAATCCTCCTAATTCTGGAGTTAATTTGCATGTAACAGTTTGGACTATAAGTGATGTTTCAGATTCCCCATTTAGAGTACAGGTTTGGTTTAATGCAATTCCTCCCGGAACTCCTCAAGAATCCTCCCTTGTCACTCCAGCAAATCTGGCATTTTGTCCACCTCCAAGTCCAAAAGTTAAATTGCAATATGCAACAAATGTATCTGGAGATCCAGTTGGCGGCGTGAAAGCTTTTGTAAGACGTGGTCAACCTGAGACTACTATTATAGATGATGAACAAGGTAAGTTTATTTTTCCACCTGGAGGATCTTTTTTAGTATTTCTATCTAATCCAGAAACACCTGACGTAGAAACTAGTGGAAGAGTTGCTTTTGGTTGGTGGGAAGAACCGATATGTAATAGTAGATAATTTAATAACTTTTAAATAAATTACCTGTCCTTCCTATTATAGAATGGCAAGGACAGGTAATTTATGAAACCCATATATTTTACTGTCTTTTTTTATCTTTAGTTTTCAAATATGAAGCCCTTTCTTTATCAAATACTATATTAGAATAGAAGAACTTCATAATATCTCTTAAATTGAAAGGGGCTACTGGTGCAGTATATGGAACTCCAAAGCTTGTAGCTGAAGCTATCCTTATAGCTATAATATTGATCCCCATCATAAATCCAAAAATCCCAAATGTAGCTGTAAAAATTAACAACATATACTTTAATAGTCTAATAGGATTCATAATACCATAGTCTGGAGCTGCAAAAGAAGACATAGAAGATAGAGATATAATAATTACCATCAAAGGACTTACAAGACCTGCAACTACAGCCGCTTGACCTATAACTATTGTTCCTACTATCCCTAAAGCAGGACCAATTTGTCTAGGCAGCCTTATACTTCCTTCTCTCAAAAGTTCCCCGATAAGCTCCATAATCAATGCTTCCAAAAATGCATTCACAGGAACTGCAACTCTTGATGAAGCTAGGGCTAATATATATTGGGAAGGAAGAAAGTCAGGGTGATAGGCTACAACTCCCACATATATAGAAGAAAGAGTAAGAGTTAATATAATTGAAGATATCCTTAGAGTCTTAACAAATAGAGATATATGTGAATTCTCATAATGGTCCTCTCCTGCATCCATAAATTCTACAAATGTAAATGGAGCAACAAGAGCAAGATTGCTACCATTTATTATTATACATATCCTCCCATCCAGAATATGTCCACATGCAGAATCTGATCTTTCAGCAATCCCCATTTCTGGGAAAAGGGGAGACTTCCCTAATATGAGCTTTTGTATATGACCTGACTCTAACACTCCGTCAATATTTATATTTTCTAGCTTTTTCTTTATAAAGTTAACAATTTCTGTATTAGCCACATCTTTAAGATAAACTAAGGCTACATTTGTTTTTGTTCTTTCTCCTATAGAGAAATGTACTATAGATAACGAAGGTGCTTGAATTCTATATCTTATTAGGGAAAGATTGGTATCTAGATTTTCTGTAAAAGAATCCTTAGGAGATCTAAGGGCAGTCTCTATTTGGGGAATATCTACACTTCTCTTTTCGACTTTTATTGTATTCACTTTGATAAAGCTTTTATCTCCAGGAATAAAAACAACTGTGTTCCCCTGTAAGACAAAGCTTAGAATATTATCTTTTTCTTTTTCTATAGAAATATTATCTGAGTATATTATAGAATTTGCAATTTTATCTGCACTTAATGGTTCTCCTCCATTATATGAGAGTATTGGTTTGATTATTTCTTCTGAAATCCTTACCCTGTCAGTTATTTGGCCTATAAACAATATGTAGATGTCCAATTCATATACCGTGAGCTTTCTTACTATAATATCTCTATTTGAAGAGTTTATATTTTGTATAATATCTAATATATCCTTTTCATTCATTATTCTGTCACATCCTTATAATTTTCCTTTACCTTGGTGTTAATGAGGTTAAAGCTGGTTATTTTTGACTTAACATGGACATTAAAACTAACATTTGGGTATTCCTCTATCCAATTTATAGTTTTATATATTTGAGGGTTATCTGCTTTGAAATATCTAGCGAATCCAAAAATATCACTCTTGAATTCTTGTTGCGAACGCTCTATTGATGAAATAACCTCTTCTTTCACCTTATTTGCAATTATAGTTTCTAACTCTTTAACGGTTTCTTTAGAAATAGACTGTCTAGTATATTCATAAAGAATCATAGAGTTTAAATCTAGGTTTACATCTATATTAATTTTATTATCAACTACTGATGTAGTTATTTTTTTCTTTTTAATTTTAGTCTTTATAGATAATAGATTATCTTTGTTTTGAGGATTAGGTATGGTTTCATCATGAGAGGCTTTATTGTTAATTAAATAAATAGTCCCTGTGCTATCACCAGCTTTAATAACTCCGATAAACTTTGAATCTTTTATTACTGCAAGTCCTAGATATTCTATTGTATCTTTCTCTTTTTTTATATAAGGAAGAAGAAATCCTATTTCTTTAAAAGAAATATTTTGCCTCACATTTTGAATCGTCGTATATATTGAAGTTCCACCCCTTTCTAAATATCTTACTATATCTTGAATACTATGACCTGTAGATATATCATTCAGTACCTTTTCTTTAAATAACTCTTCTGTATGCTGTTCACTTATAACCACAAGGGCTGATGGCCTAAAGCCTGATATAAAGCTGAATCTATTAATATACGATTCCAACCCTATTTCTTGTGCATATTCTTTAGAGATAACAACTGATATTACAGAACCAGAGAAATCCATAGTGGGTATTTTATAGTCAAAATTATATCGTGCTTCTTCAAAATCCTTACCCATAGAATTAAATTGATATACATCAGTAATGGAAGCAGTACTACCAATTTTATTTGATGATGATACTAATTGAGCTATTTCACCGTTAAAGATGATATCCCCGTCTTTTTTATCAATGCCTAAAGACAATGTAATACTTCTTTTATTTATATCTTCATAGTCCCAACACCCCGATAATACTAGTACAAGCAATAATAAAAATGATATTTTTCCTATTTTACCTCTCATATTTCTTCACCTTCGTAATAATAAATAATATTAATGGAATTATCATTAGTGTAATAACACTTAAAACTGTTGCAGTATTTGGTAGTATTTCAATTTCACTAGGGGTTTTAGGTAGCCATGATATAATAAACACAATAATTATAATAAATAAAACGCTTATATTAGAAGATGCTTTTTTAAAAATTTTTTTGATTGTTGTAAAATTAAAAAAGCTACTATACAAATATCACAAAACAAGTTCATAGTCCAAAATATGAAATAATAGCCATCTAGTCTTCTTAATATCTCTAAATATACTAAATCTATTCCTTTCAACACTTTAAATAATGATGCACTGTAATAAGTCACATCTTCAACTCCAACAACAGCTATGGTGGACTCTACAACAAAGATATATAGCATACCAATAAAGATTATAGATAAAATTGAGTACTTAATAATACCCTTATTTTTTTCTTTACTCAAGGGGATAAACATAATGATTTCTGGACCTATAAATGGAAGGAAAAGATTAAAAGAAGCTTTAGAATACTTTATAATGTCTTCTGATCCAAATATTGGTTTAATGTTTACGAGCTCACCCTGAGTAGCTAAAATAATTTGTATAACCATAAAACCAATTATCACAAAGATTATATAAATTTCCGATAGCCTTGCAATTGTTCCTAGATCTTTCGTAATTCCATATCCAGCAACTAACAATAAAAATAGACTTATTGACCATACAGGTGTATTAGGTAAAAAGACTAATGTTACAATTTCTGAATATGCTCTTACTAAATAACTAAAAAGTATTATAAAATAAACTATATATATAATAGTAATTAACTTTCCAAATGTTTTTCCTAAAAGCTTTTGACCATATTCAAATACTGTTTTATTCTCATGATTGTATCCTAGATATGATATAAAATATGTAAATAATGCAACAATTACAGTATTTATAAGAAGAGGTACCCATGCACCTGTTCCCGCCTCAGTTGCGGCTCTATTTGGTAAGTTAATGATACCATAACCTATTACTACTGCAAAAATCATAAAAACTATTTGTCTATTTGTAATCGATTCATTCATCCTAATCCTCCAATATTTGTTTGTAGAATAGTATTTCATATAGATTAGGAAAATATGTACTATTAATAGATACATAATGATATTAATAACCTATAAAAATGGAGCAAAAACTCTTAATACGAAAGGATACGGTGTTGAAGTGGGAAATCCAGCTGATTATATTATAATAGACGCCATTTGATATAGATTAAAAAATTAAAGCATCCCTTTGAACATTAAATCCAATACGTTAAGGCTCCTCATATTCAACACTTTCATATTTTGATTGTCTGTAAACTAATTACCACTTATAGAAGTAAATGTTTTCTTGCTGATATTTTTAATAAAAAAGGAGAATTATTCATTAAAACAGAATAATTCTCCTTTTTTTAGTTCTATATTGAAATTTAATTAGATTCTTCTCTTACTACGTATTTATTGGAAAACACCTTATTATCTTTAACCTTTGCCTTACTATTTTTTATTAAAATAACAGTAGTTAAAATCATTATAATAATACCACCATAACCTATAAGAGGATATATGTAACCAATCAGGTTTGTGAAACCAAGCATACTTGCAGCTAATGATATTACTGAAATAAATAGAATTATTGTTTTGTTTCCAATCTTGTTAAATACAGGGCTCTTGGAAAATCTTACATATACCCCATAAAAACATGAAATTGCTGTAGAATAAAGCCCAAGGAATAAAACAACAGAGTATATAGATCCCATAGTACTTGATATTGACTTTGCTAGTTCAACCATAGGTAAATCTGCGTTTCCTACTATATGTATATTCCTAACAAGAGCAAAGTTAAGTGCAATAGCACAAAGCCCCAATATTAATCCTCCAAACACTGAACCTTGTAAAAT
This sequence comes from Bacillota bacterium, assembly GCA_023388495.1. Taxonomy (GTDB): domain Bacteria; phylum Bacillota; class Clostridia; order Tissierellales; family Tissierellaceae; genus Tissierella. The sequence continues at coordinate 67,190 of JAEWGC010000037.1, forward strand.
ACTTTTTTCATCATCAGCCATTTGTCCCATAGAAACTAATATAGCGATAGAAATTATAAGGTTAAAAGAAACATATAATACTCCTGATAATGACCAATGTTTAATAAGAGGACTAGCGTTAATTACAACTTCTTTAGTTGCATCTACAACTGTCATAGGATTAAGCATGTAATAAATACTCATTCCAAAGGCAGTTACAACCATTACTGGAACAACAGCAGAAAGAGCCTTTACAATTCCATCTAGTCCAGCTAAAAGACTTATTATTAACAAAATAGTCATAAAAACACTACCCACAATCATTGGTACTCCCAATAATTGATTAAAATTAGTACCAGAAGCTGCTATCATAATTGTTAATGTTCCAAACAATGTAAAGGTAATTAAGATATCTGCAAATATTTGAGGAATTCTAGATTTACCAATTGATATCACCTTTTCATAATCACCACAATTTAATCTCTTACCTAATAACATAGGAATATAAGCAAAAGCAATAAATAATGCAGTAGCTATTGTAAGAGAAATCAGTCCCTTATCCCTAAAAGCAGAAAAAAATTGTAAAATTTCTTGTCCTGAAGCATATCCTGCTCCTATTACTGTACCTACATAGGTCGATGCAATTCCAAATGCTGTTAATCCTTTTTTCTTACTCATAAAATACCTCCTCTTTTGTAAATAAATTTAATCTATTATTCTATTAAGGCAAATGCCTAATATAGACAAAAAACAAAAAGACAGAGGGTAAAATAGCATAATAATATATGCTACTCTCCCCCCTGTCTTCTATATCTGAAAGTTTCTTCACCTATGTAAATTGCTTCTTCGATGCTTGACTTAACAAGTCTCTCCAGGGCTGTGTCAGATTATTGTCTTGGACCTGAGAGTTTCAGTAATAAATTGAGTGCTATTTCTATTCTTTGCTCCATCGGTTATCAAGGCTGATATTTCCAATAATCCTCATCCACTTATTAAATTGTTATTATCAATTTTATCAGAAAATAAAACTTATTGCAACAGTATTATAAGACTAAGACTCACCAGAAATCCTTTTTCTCCTAAAGAAATAAACTATTAACATAATTAATGGAATGACTACTATGGATGTAATTGATACTATCTGTACAATTGTACTAATAGGTTCTGGGACTGCTAGTAAACTTCGTCTATCCTTTATAAAAATTACAATAGCCAATGTAATGATAGATACTGGAATAATAAAGTCTTGACCTTTTCTATTAGTAACTTTTCCTAAAGCTATTGTTGTAAAATAAAGATATCCTGATATTTTTATTACATTCCCCATTATCCAGGAGGTTATATATAATGAGTCAAATCCTTGGATTTCCCCTATATTAATCATTCTAGCAAAGGTAAGAAATGGAAAATTCACATGTTTTGTAAACTCTATTCCCAAAGTCATCTGAGTTGCAACTATAAACACTATTCCTATAAGTATTGAATATATTACAGATTTTACGAAAATCTTATTTAAGTCTTCTTTGGTTTTTAAATTTGGAGTTATCATAATTAGAACCATTATATCAAAAAACCTTATGGAAAGATCCATAGATCCCTTGTTTATTTCTCTAAATGTGGACTCACTAAGAATTGGCAGTAATTCTATAAAATCATAGTTTTTATATCCCAATATTATAATTAGAAAAATCATACCTATAATAAAAGGAACTATTATTTCACCGAGTCTAGCTATTGTCTTCAAACCCTTAAATGCAATATAACAACATGTTAATATCATAATAGAAGCACTGAACCAAGTGGGTGTTAAGGGAAACAAGGCAGCATCTAATATCTCAACTGATGTACCTACAAATAGAACATTAGTAAATAGAAAAGTAAGGGTGTAAAATATCCCTATTATCCTTCCAAGGAACTTTCCCATGATTTTTTCTGCAAACTCCAATAGATTTAGATTATTAAACTTATTGCTCAAATAAACTAAAGGAAAACCAAATATCATAGTATAAATTATTGATAGTAATGATACAATCCAGATATCTTGATTTCCTGGTGGAGCATTAACTGCTGGCATATAGGTTAAACCTACCATGATCCTATATACCACTATCAATAATAATATCTGATTATAAGATAATTTATCTATATTCCTCACATTATTCATATTATTTCACCTTTACTTTATTAATAGGCGTATTTATTAAACCCGTTCTTATTATATGGGTATCAACTTCTACTCGGATTTCTGCCCCTGAAAATATTTCATCCCAATCATCCTCCAAATCCTTCCACTCTTTTGGATATCTTCTATGAAGTGCTATACCAAAGCCAAATATATCTAATTTATAATCTTTTTGTACTTTTTTAACAGCAGCCCTAATTCCTTCTTCGATTGCTCGTGAACAAGCTTCTTCCATTATTTTAATATTTTCTTCTTTAGATATATCTATATCACCTACAACCTCACCAATAGATGATCTTAACTTAACTTTAGTCTTAAGTACTATCTTACCATCTATTATTTCCACGTCATTTTTAGTCTTATTTTTGATTATAACCACTGAGCTTAAATCATTTAATTTAGTCTTAGCTTCTACCTTTGAATCTCTAGGAGTAGGAAATGTTATGATTCCTCCTGTTATATTATCTAAAACAAAATTTAAAGCCTTAGTATCATTTCCATTTAAATAACCTATTAAATCTTCATTTTTGAATATGGCTGATCCCATAACTGATAGTTCATAGCCCTCCCTCTCAGTTATTTGCGAAGCCTTGTTAATTTCCTTTTTATCTCTTCTTTCTACTACTCCTGCTATAGGATTATGTCCGTGATGATAATAATGCTTAAGAAATTCTACAAAATTAACGTCCACAGTTTTCGGATTACTTTTGATATTTTTAACAAGTTCAGAAACATAATTTGCTGGTATTTGTTCCAATCCTGGATTAATTCCTATCACTTCATAAGCCTTTGCTTCCTTTGCAATTAAAATATATGCTGTCTCTCTTTGTTCCCTGTCTCTAAACAACTCATCTATATAACTAACCAATCCCATTTTAGCAAAATCCTCTCCAAAGATAATAATCTTATTATGAGATGCAAATATACGTCGGTCAAATTTTAAGGTAATATCCCTAAATGCCTCATATATATTGTTTCCAGTACCTTGTACATATTTAACCGAAACACTTTCCCCACCATTAGCTTCATTCTGTGAAGATGTGGGATTGATAACTTCTGCTGTTAATAGTACTTTTTCATTTTCTATATCAAAACCCATAATTAATGAGATGCCAAGCTTATCTAATTCCCTCGCATCCCAACACCCTGTTAGAACTATAATTAATATGGCATATAAAATTAAAAGATTGATATCTCTCCTCATACTGTTTACCTCCCCTTCGGTGGTATTTGCCTTCTCAGATTTTGTTTTTCTATGGCTTGTGGTCTAATTGTAAATCTCCATATGGGAACTCTTATAAAGGTATCTTTTTTTAGCCCTTCCCAATTTCTAGGTGCTATAGGCCAACCATAAGGTACACCAAATGAGTCCAAGGATAAAATATGAGCTGTAATAACAACAAACCCGCAAGTAACTCCATAAAGGCCTGAAAAGCCTCCTAAAAGTATCATTGCCAACCTAGATATAACTACAGATTGTACTAATTCGGGAATGGTAAATTCAGCTATAGCTGCTGTGGAGACTATAATTACTGTGAGTCCACTTACTATCCCAGCCTGTACTGCGGACTGACCTAGTATCAATGCTCCAACAATACTTACTGTGGTCCCAATACTTTTAGGTAATCTAAGCCCTGATTCTTTAGTTAATTCTAATGCTAAAGACATTATAAAAACTTCTAATGTTACAGGAAGTGGAACCCCCTCTCTAGCTCCTGCCGCACTTATCAATAATGAAGTAGGTATCATTTCCTGATGATATAGTTGTAAAGCCACAAATATTTCCGGTAAATATATAGTAATAAATAGGGAAATAAACCTCATAAACCTCAATATAGAGGCAAAATAGGGTCTCAAATAATAATCTTCACTTGACATTAATCCTTCTATAAAAAGTTTAGGCATAGTTAGAACATGTGGAGTGCCATCTGTAAATATGGCCACTCTGCCTTCTAACATTTTTGCAGCTACTATATCAGGTTTTTCCGCATTTCCTATTGTAGAGAATATTGACATAGGACTATCTTCTATTAACTCTTCTATATAACCACTTTCTAATATGGCATCTATATCTATCTTCTCTAACCTTTTCTTAACTTCCTCTAACACTTTTTCATTAACTATTCCCTTAATATAAGCTAAGCTTACCGCTGTCTGCGTTTGCTTACCTAGTTTATAATCCTCAAATACTAGATTATTTTTTCTTAAAATTCGCCTTAGTAATACCTTGTTTACTGATATATCTTCTATAAATCCTTCTTTTGGCCCCCTAACAACTGCTTCTGAGCCTGGTTGCTCTACAGCCCTCTTTTCCCATTGACTTAGTTCTATTGTATAACAAATATTGCTCTCCTCTAAAAATATAGCTACTCTTCCGTTAGGTAATGAGTCTATTACATTTTCTATAAGGCATAATTCTTCAATCTTAGAGTTGAAAATAACTTTCTTTATATCCTTAGGATTTTCTAAGCCAAGTATCAAAGGTTTTAGTACATCTCTATCAAACAAATTTCTATCTATAAATCCTTCAATATAGCAGGCCAGCAACCTTATGTTTGAGTTGGTTTCAAATTCATAGGTTACTAAATCACCAGTATTATTAAAACTATTTATTATTTTTTCTTTATTTACACTAATATTCTTTGAAATCATCTGATCATCCTTTAATTTGCACTTCCAATTATTATTACCTAAGTGAATTCATATTATTTATAGATAATTTCTGATAAAAGAAAAGAACCCTAAAAAGAGTTCTTATTATCTAAGCATATTGTACTTCATATAATTCTTTGTAGTATTTACCATTTCTCATAAGCTCATTATGACTTCCTATTTCTAGAACCTTTCCCTGATTTAATAATATAATTTTATCTGCGTTACGAATTGTAGAAAGTCTATGAGCTATAATTAGAGTTGTACGATCCTTGGATATATTTTCAATGGACCTCTGAATTAAGGACTCTGTTTTTGTATCGATGTTTGCAGTAGCTTCATCTAATACAAGGATTGAAGGATTATGAGCTATAGCCCTAGCAAAGGATAATAGCTGTCTTTGACCTGCTGAAAATGTACTACCCCTTTCTCTTACTAGCTCATTAATTCCCCTAGGAAGTTCTTTTATAAAATCTATTGAACAAGATAATTGTAATGCTTTATCGATTTCTTCATCAGATATATCAGATTTGAGACTTATATTACTCTTAATATCTCCTGAAAAAAGAAATACATCTTGTAATACTACTGCAATGCTTTTTCTAAGGTCCCTAAGTTTATATTCCTTAATATCTACTCCATCAATTAAGATTTTACCTTTTTGAATATCATAAAATCTAGATATTAAACTTATAATTGTTGTTTTTCCCGCTCCTGTAGCTCCTACAAAAGCTACTGTCTCTCCAATATCAATTTTAAAGCTCACATTTTCTAATATCCATTCTTCGTCCTTATATGCAAACCATACATTTTCAAATTCAATTTTCCCTTGAAATCTTTCAATGGGTAATCCTGAGTCTAAGTCTTCCAATATCTCCTCTTGATCTAATAGTTCAAATATACGATCAGCAGATACTATTGCAGACTGAATAGTATTATAATTTTCCGCTAAATCATTTATAGGTCCGAAAAATTGCTTAATATAATTAGTAAAAGCATATACTACTCCAAGCTCTAGAGTCTGATTCATAATTTTCCCCATACTATACCATACTAGTATAGCAACAGTTAAATTTTGTAAAATCTCTATTATGGGTCTTAATAGACTATTCATCTTAATTTGAAATAAGGTTGACTCATGATATTTGTCATTTAATTCCTCAAATTCTTTTTGTTTTTCTAGTTCTCTATTAAAAACCTGTACCAATTTCATCCCAGATAAATTCTCTGCAAAAAAACCATTTATCCTACCAATTAAGCTTTTCACTAACTGAAAGTTTTTCTTGATTTTACTTTTAAAATAGTATGTAACTACAAAAATTAATGGCACAGCTATAAATCCAATCAATGCTAGGCTTACATTCATTTTAAACATTACGAAAACAATTCCTATTAATAGAAAAACATCTCTAAAAAGATTAATCAGGACATCTGTAAACATTTCATTGAGAGCTTCTACATCGTTAGTAGCTCTGGTAATCAATCTACCTGTTGAATACTTATCTAAATAAGATAGTGGTAGGTGTTGTATATGGTTGAAAACTCTTTTCCTTAAACTACTAACAATCTGCTGCCCAACATGATTCATTAGATTTATCTGTGCAAATGTAAATAGAGATCCAAGGGTAATGACTACCATATAAAAAATTCCCATGGCAGAAATAGAATATAGTCCAACCTCTGGTTTTTTAAGGATAAGGAAATCATCAATAATCACCTTTAAGATAATAGGCTTCATAAGTTCTGCTCCATTTACTAAAAGAACTAATAAAATTGCTAATATTACAGCCTTCCTATATGGAATCATTAACTTGAGTAATCTCAAAACACTATGACGCTTCATGTTTCACCTGCTCTCTTGCTTCTTCTTTAAACTGCTCTTCATAAATATCAAAATATAATCCCTTTTTACGTAATAGTTCCTCATGAGTACCTCGTTCTAAGATTTCTCCATGATTCATTACAACAATTTCATCAGCATGTTTAATTGCAGAAATACGATGGGCAATTATGATTCCTGTCTTACCACTCATAATTCGTTTAAAGTGCTTGATAATCTTTTCTTCTGTTTTCGTATCGACGGCAGATAGAGCATCATCTAATATAAGAATAGGTGGGTTTTTAATTATAGCTCTAGCTATAGAAATTCTTTGTTTCTGTCCTCCAGATAAATTTACTCCTCTTTCTCCAACCATAGTGTCAAAACCATTAGTAAAATCTCTAATATTATCATAGATACAACTTAGTTTCGTTGCCTGTTCTATTTCTTCATCTGTGTAAATATCCCTAAAGAAATTTATACTTTCTTTAATAGTAGCTGAAAATAAAAAATTATCTTGAGGCACATATCCAATATTTTCTCTTAAAACATTTAAGGTATAATCATTGATATCTCTTCCATCGATGAATATCTTTCCTCTTTCTACATTATAGAGCCTAAGTAAAAGATTTACTAATGTGGTTTTGCCACTTCCAGTTTTTCCTATGATACCCAAGGTCTTACCTTTATTGATTTTGATACTAATATCCTTAAGGGCAGCCTCCTCTGTATCAGGATAATTAAATGTAAGATGATTGATCTCTATACCACCATTTATCTCTGTTAAGGTTGTATCACCAGATTCTTGTGTGATATCCGATTCAATTTGAAAAATATCATTTAATCTTTTAAATGATGCAATTCCCTTTTGTATAATATTTATAACTCTACCTATTGATGTTATAGGTTTTATGATCATAGTAAGATAGCCATTGAAGGCAATAAAATCCCCTAGTGAAATTATATTATTTTTTACCATACTACTACCATAAATAAGACTAATCATAAAACTTATTCCAAAGCATAGCTCAATCATTGGCGAAAGCAAGGAAGAAATTCTTACCATTTTGATATTAGACTCTATCATCTTTTCATTTAAATCACCAAATTTATTTACTTCTTCATTTTCCTGTACATAAGATTTAATTACTCGAATCCCTGATATATTTTCTTGTACCCTATCAGAAATAGCTGCAAAATTTTCTTGAACAATTCTAAATCTTTGTTGTACTAGTCTTCCGATTGTAATCATTAACACAATAATTATAGGAATAGGTAATAAAGACAATATAGTTAGCTTTAGGTTTACAGATCTTGCCATAGATATAATAACTACTGTACACATTCCAATACTATTAACAATATGGGCCAACCCTGGTCCAAATGACATTCTAACTGCAGAAATATCGTTAATAGCATAAGCCATAAGGTCACCAGTTTTCCTTTGATGATAGAATTGCACTGGAAGAGTTTGAAAGTGTTCAAATAATCCTTGTCTCAAATAGCATTCAAGATTTCTAGAATTCCCTAAAATAAGATATCTCCATATATATCTTGTAACAAATGTTCCTATTGCCACAATTAGCATCATTCCTAAATAAAAAGATATCCTTCCTTTATCTATATCATCTATTCTTAATAAGTCAATAATTATACCTAATAGCTTAGGCCCTAGAGATTGAATATATGTAGTTAATACTAAAAATACTATACCTACTATATAATGAAACCAATGCCTTTTAAAAAAATCAATAATAACTTTTTTTCTCATTTTTTCCTCCATATATAAAACATATTTAGAGCCCCTAAACATTATATCATAACCTTGATATTTTTTCCATAATTCAGATTGTTTTCATAATTAAAAAAAAGAAACCTCTACTGGTTTATCAGTAAGGATTTCTTTCTCTAAACATTTCTGCTACTACATTAGGTTCAACTGGTCTACTTATTAGATATCCTTGAATCTGGTCACAACTCTTTTCCTTCAAATAATCCAACTGCTCTACAGTCTCTACTCCTTCTGCAATTGTCTTTATTTTTATAGACTTAGCCATATTTATAATAGTTGTTACAATAGTTTTTGCATTTTCATCTTTTAACATATCTTTAATAAAGGATCTATCTATTTTCAATGTATCAATAGGAAAACGAGTAAAATATGCTAATGAAGAGTAGCCTGTACCAAAATCATCTATGGATATACGAACTCCCATTTTCTTTAGTTCCTTCATTTTAATAAGTTTCTCTTCTACTCTATTCATAGCAATGGTTTCTGTAATTTCCAATTCTAGATATTTAGGCTCTAAATCTGTTTCTTCTAATACCTCTTTCACCATTTCAACGAAATTTGTTTGTTCAAATTGAATAGCTGAAACGTTTACTGATATTATAATTGGTGTATAGCCTTCTCTTTGCCATTGTTTATTTTGTCTACATGCCTCTTTTAAAACCCATTTACCAATTTCTATTATCAAACCATTCTGTTCAGCTATTTGCACTAATAATAGGGGTGATACATTACTATATAAAGGGTTTTTCCATCTAAGTAAAGCTTCTGTTCCTATGGGTTTTCCAGTTGCAACTTCTATAATAGGCTGATAGACTAATCCCAACTCATTATTTTCAATTGCATGATATAGGGCATTTTCAATTTTTTGCTCTTGTTTAATCAACCTTTCCAGCTCAAAGTCATAAAACCTATAATTATTTCCACCCATTTTTTTTACTACAAGTTTAGCAATTGTAGCTTGATGTATGATTTCTTCCATGGATATACTATGTCCAATAAAAATACTAGCCCCAATACTTGATCTAATTATAAATTGATTATCTTTAATTTTTATTTCTCCACTGCATAAGTTCCATAATTTTTTTATACGTTCTTCTAGTACTATCCTATCATATTCATATAAAAACAAGATAAATTCATCGCCTAAGAATCTTGCTACAATTTCTTCTCCACTTAAAAACTCTTTAAGCTTCCTTGAAAAATCATAAAGCACTTCGTCTCCAATATTAAATCCATAAACACTATTTATCCTTTTAAAATCGTCAATTGATATCATTACAATGGCTGCTACTATTTTTCCACTAATTAGTTTATTCATCCTATAAGGAAGTTCTAGAAAAAAACCATTATAATTATATAGTCCTGTAATTTTATCTTTATACGTTAAATCCTTAATATGTCTTAACATCTTATTGAAACTCTTAGCCGCGATGCCTAGCTCATTAGAGATATTTTCATTAGCCCTCACATTAAGATTACCATTGGCTGCTTTTTCAAATACTTCTTTCAAACTTAAAATTGGGTTAGATAAAGTTTTAGAATAATAAAAAGAAAAAGCTATCAATGATATTAGTCCAATAATAATAGCAGTTAAAATTGTATTTTTTACTCCATTTATTTCTCTATAGATTGCCTTTTCTGAAATAGAAATAATAAAAGTCCAACCTGGTGACTCTTTGATTCTATTGAAAAATATCAGTACTTTTTCATTATTTTCATCTGTATATTCAAGTGTACCAGATTCAGTTTCTAGAATTTTGTTTATTATCCTACTATCATCTTTTATATATTCTTTAATATCTTTTTCTACAGGTACTCTTAAATCTGGATGAGCAACTATTAGCCCTTCCTCGTTTACTATCCAACCATAAGCTTCATCCTTTAATTGCATTTCTCTTATGATATTATCTAAAAACTCAATGTTTATAACCATATTTACTAATCCAATAACTCTATCACTATCATCCCTGACACTATGGGAAACAATTACTATAGGCTTATCCGACTCATATACATAAGGACTATAAAATGGCTGAGAGATTACATATTCTTGTCCTTCTATAAAAATCTTTTCATATTGTTCTTGATCTGAAATATCAAATTCATCTAGCATTGTAGACCAAGCCTTGCCGTCTGGATAGGCTATAGTCATATTTCTATATTTATGGCCTAATACTAAATTAGGTAGATAATTCTTTATCCTTTCTAAATCCATTGACCTTATTATAGGTGATCTTGATACAATTGTAACTTGTTCTATAAGTCCTTTTAATTCTTTCGATACTTCGTCTGATCTAGAATTTACTATTTCACTATATTGAACCTTAATATATTTCGGTAGCTGATTTAGTTTTAAATCAGAAAAAATAAATAATAGCCCAAATAATGTTATTGATCCCACCATAAGGTATATCAGTATCTGCTTTCTAATGGATTCCATATAATTATCACCTTTTCGATCTATTAGTGTCATGCTTAATAAGTCAATTATATGATGTCAGAATATTTTTATCAACCATTTTTTGACATCATTCGACACTTTCTAACATAAATTTTACCCCTAGAAATCTAGGGGTATTTTACTATATTCCTTATTTAGTTCTTATAATTTCAATATCATATCCATCTGGATCTGTTACAAAATAATATCTTGGTTTTTCTCCTGGAAGTCCCATCAATTCTGTAACTTCATAGCCCATTTCTTTATGTTTTTGTTGTGAGCCTTCCAAATCTTCTACTCCCAATGCCATATGACTGAATCCATCACCAATTACATATGGTTTTTCGGGATTATAATTATATGTTAATTCTATTTCATGGCATCCTGACTCATCAGATAAAAAAACTAACGTAAATTGGTCTTCTGGAAAATCTTTTCTTCTAGTTTCAACTAATCCTAGAGCTTCTGTATAAAATTTTAATGACTTTTCTAAATCCATTACTCTTATACAAGTATGAAGTATTTTGTAATTCATAAACTATCCACTCCTTTTTTGTAAGTTAATTCTTTTCTATCCCATTATACCCTATCTTTCTTATATATTGAAAGTATTTTATAGTAAATTAATATCATCCATCCTGGGCATAATAACTTAAAATAATAAGGAGGAAATAAAATGTCAATTTTAGAGATAGATACTAGTGGATATGAAAGAAATAGCATAAATGATGTTGTTTTAAGCCATTTTGATTCTTTACCTGTTGGTGAAAAGATGATACTTATAAACGATTCCGATCCATCTTATGTATTTAATGAACTAGAAGAAAAGCGATTTGGAAAATTTGAATGGGATTATATTGAAGAAGGACCTGATGTATGGAAGGTATCTTTGGCTAAGAAATATCTCAATTATATATAAATAGATAGCAAGTTTGCTATCTATTTATATATATGTAATCTTTATATTATTTCTCTTGTTATAGATAAGATTTATATTATATAATATATCTTACATGAATTTTTATAATCTAAATAGAAGAAGGTAATTATATGTTTAAAATAATTAATTATGAAGATATAGACAAGGAGAAAATAGATAAAAGTCATATACTTATAGATGTCAGATCTCCTAGGGAATATAAGTCCGAAACCATACCAGGCTCTATTAACATTCCTATTTTTGATGATGATGAAAGAGAATTGATAGGTACTATTTATAAACAAGAAAGTGTTGAAAAAGCTAAGAAGGTTGGTATAGAAATTGGATCAAAGCGTTTACCAACTATTTATGAAAATATATCTAAGCTTGATAAAGAATATAATAACCTTGTGTTTTTTTGTGCTAGAGGAGGGCTTAGAAGTAGCTCCATAGTATCACTTCTCAAAACCCTTGGTGTAAACGCCATTAAATTAGATAATGGATATAAAGGCTATAGAAAATATGTAAATGAACACCTTCCAACAGTAGTGGAAGGTTTAAAATTTATAGTCATTTATGGAAACACTGGAACAGGCAAAACTGATATTCTCAAAGTTCTTAAAGAGGAAGGAATGGATATTTTAGATTTGGAAGGCTGCGCTAATCATAGGGGGTCTATTCTTGGTAGTGTTGGTCTTGGAGAACAAAACACTCAAAAAATGTTTGAATCTCTTGTATATGAATCCCTTAAAGATAGAAAGACAAATCTTGTATTTGTAGAAGGTGAAAGTAAGAGAATAGGTAAGGATATAATACCTGATTATTTATACAACGCCATGAATAATGGAATAAATATAAGAATTGAAGCTAGTATAGAAAAAAGAATCGATAATCTTTTTAAAGAATATGTTCATGACACAGATAATGAACTTATATCCTCTCTAGATCACCTAAGAAAATATCTAGGAGATAAAAACATTGATAAATATATAGAATTAATTAATGAGCATAATTATAGACCAGTAATAGAGGAGCTAATTGTTAAGTATTATGACCCTCTTTATGAGCATAGAAACAGGGTTTATGATAGGATATTTTATAATAATAATACTAATAAAACAGCTAAAGATATTAAAAAGTGGGCTAATAAGATTTAGCCCACTCTTCTTCATCTATTCCTAGTATTCTATATATAGTTTTAGCTGTAAAATATACTAAAATCATAAATACATTAAATGCGAAAAATGCCGTTAAGCTATAGATCATTGGAGACATGTTATTTTCAAAGAATGTCCTAGCAATAGGAGCTTTGTTTAAATAGCAATAATTAGAATTAGTGACTATATTAAATATATAAATTAGCAAATGATAGGTATTAGTAAAATATATTATGGACTTTAGGCTTTTCTTATCTATTCTATATCCATCAACTATTAAGATATATATTGTAGCCCATAATAATCCTATATGTCCTAGGAAGAAGCATATGTTAGTGTAATGAGGAAATGAAAATGGATCTAAGTCTGTAGGCATCATTAAAGCTAATATAGCTCCAGCAACTCCCCAATAACAGCTTACGTTCCTAAAAAGTTTTTTATCTGTTATAAGTGCAATAATTGTAAAGATAATAGCAATCCTACAATTATATAAGGGTAAACTCTCATGAATAGTAAAATATCCTGAGAATCCATACCATAAATATAAAATTATCTGTTGCAAAGCTAGCACTATAATCATTAGGTATTTAAATATTTTGCCCTTTGGCGATTCTTTAAGCTTCTCTTTATTTAATATAATAAATTCAACACCTATAAATGCAATTGCTAGCATTGCAAAATGGGTTAGACTCCAAATTGGAAATACATATCCATCTGGAGTCCCTCTAAAAAAGTGCTTGAACCAATCCACAGACATTCCCCCTATCTTGGTATAAATCCTACCTTCTTATAAACTTTTCTAAGGGTCTTCATAGCTTGATATTCAGCTTTTTCTGCACCTTGTTTATATACCTTTTCTAGGTAATCCTTGTTTTTCATTAGATATTCAAATTTATCTTGTACAGATGAAAGTCCTTCTACTACTACTTCAGCCAAGTCTTCCTTGAACTTACCATAACCTTGACCTTCATATTTATTAACTATATCAGGTATTTCTTCATTTGAAAATATACTATAAATTGTTAATAAGTTTTTTAATCCTGATTGCTCATCATTATAGGAAACTACTCCTAAGGAGTCAGTCACTGCTCTTTTTATCTTTCTTCTTATAGCATCTTTATTATCTAAAATCAGTATATAAGCATTTTCATCTACGTCAGATTTAGACATTTTTGCTTCTGGATTTTGAAGGCTCATTATTCTAGCACCAAATTCCTTTATAAAAGGCTCTGGAACTTTAAATGTCTCACTATATTTATTGTTAAATCGTATTGCTAAGTCTCTTGCTAGCTCTAGATGTTGTTTTTGATCCTCACCTACTGGAACTAAATCTGCTTGATATAAGAGTATATCTGAAGCCATTAGAACTGGATAGGTAAATAATGCAGCATTTAAATTTTCCTCAGACTTTCTAGACTTTTCTTTGTATTGTGTCATTCTATTTAATTGTCCCATGTAGGATATACTGTTTAAAACCCATGTTAGCTCAGCATGTGCAGGCACATGTGATTGAATAAACATAGTACTCTTCTCTGGATCCACACCACAGGCGATATATAGAGCCAATACATCTAATGTATTTTTTCTAAGATCCTTTGGTATCTGTGGCACAGTTATAGCATGTAAATCAACTATACAATAATAGCTATCATATTCATTCTGTAACTCTACCCAATTTTTTATAGCCCCTATATAATTTCCTATGGTCAATGCTCCTGAAGGCTGTACTCCACTAAATACAATTTTCTTTTCCATTATAATCCCCTCCTGTTATTGAAGTAACCTTCCCAGTCTCGAAACACAAATTCATTTACACCCTCGCTTTGCTCCGCAGGATATAATTCAGTAGTCCTGTAAGGGCTCGCTACGCTCATATGAATTTGGTCCTCGTTGCCTTTTTATCCAACGAGCACTAGCGAGTTGTAGACAAAACGGACAGCGTAGGTGCGTTTGACCTACATCAACTCACAACATATCTCTACCCCGTAGGGTATATTTAAGTGGTGTCCGTTAGGACCTATCGTTCGTTGTGTTAGGTCATAAAAAAAACCCTTTCATCTCTAATTAAGAGACGAAAGGGTAATTTCCGCGGTACCACTCTTTTTGCTAAAAGCCAACTTTAATCTTCTAAGGATGATTAGTCCTATATCTTACTTATTTCAGATATAAACTCACAAGTCCATTCATCATAACAGTATCATCAGGCTCTCACCATCCCTGACTCTCTTTAGACCTTTTTTATGATTACTATTCTTGCTCATTGTAATTATTATATTATATATATTATACTCGAGAATATCATTTTGTAAACAAGAAAATTTGATATTATACAACATAAATATATCCATAATTCTTTTTTCTAATGATCCTTGCCGGTGCCCCTACTGCTGTGGAATATGGCGGAACATCTTCTAGTACTACAGAATTGGCACCAATTTTAGCTCCTCTTCCAATAGTTATTGGTCCAAGTATTTTAGCACCTGCTCCAATAACTACATCATCCTCTATAGTAGGATGCCTTTTAACACCTTTTTCCCCACCTATTCCCCCTAAGGTTACACCATGGTACATTAATACATTGTTTCCTATTTCAGATGTCTCACCTATTACTACACCCATTCCATGGTCTATAAATAGCTTTTCTCCAATTTTAGCTCCTGGGTGAATCTCAATACCAGTTATTCTTCTAGCTCGTTGAGATATTATCCAAGATAATACAAATCTTTTATTTTTATATAATTTATATGCAATCCTATGATAGAATAATGCCTTTTGGCTTGGATAGAAAAACATAGCTGTGAAAAGATTCTTAGCCGCAGGATCTTTTTCTAATATATTTTTTGCATCATCTATAAAAGATTTAAACATAGAATCACTCCTCATTAAACAAGTCTGTAGATAGATACCTTTCTCCAGTATCCGGAAGAACAGTCAATACTCTTTTACCTTCACCTAATTTTTTAGCTATAATAATTGCGGCAGCAACATTGGATCCAGATGATATCCCACATAAAATACCTTCATCTACTGCTAATTTCTTTGCGTATGAGTAGGCTATATCTTCGTCAATACTTAGTATCTCGTCTACTATATTATTATCAAATATATCTGGCACAAAATTTGCACCTATTCCTTGTATCTTATGACCATTTGGCTGCCCCCCTGTTAGAACTGGAGACTTGCTTGGCTGAACTGCAACTATTAATATATCTTTACTATACTCCTTCAACCTCTTACCTGCTCCTGATATAGTCCCTCCTGTTCCAACTCCTGCAACAAAGGCATCTATATTCCCATCAGTAGCCTTTAGTATTTCTATAGCTGTTGTTTCATAGTGCGCTGTTAAATTATTTTTATTCTTAAATTGATTTGGCATAAAGTAATTATTTTCTTTAGCTAATTTTTCTGCTAACTCAACAGAACCTTTCATGCCATATTTCCCCTCAGTTAAAATAATCTTTGCCCCATAGCCTTGCATCAATTTTCTTCTTTCAACGCTCATAGTATCTGGCATAACTAATATTACATTGTAACCCTTTGCAGCCCCTATCATGGCTAAACCGACACCTGTATTTCCGCTAGTAGGTTCAATTATTGTTCCACCTTTAGTTAATATCCCTTCTTTCTCCGCAGCTTCTATCATGTATAAAGATGCTCTATCCTTCACGCTTCCAGAAGGGTTAAAGGACTCAACTTTTACAAGTATTTCTGCCATGCCTTCTTCTTTAATGCTATTTAACCTAACTATTGGTGTATTTCCTACTAATTCACTAATATTATTAAAAATCATTTTACTACCTCCTTTTATTAATTGGCAATTTAAAACATGAATTCTATAAAATTTAGTTTATCCTTATCTTTTCGTAAAATTCTTTTAATTTTTTCATCATGTTCATGGAATCAGGTAATATTACGCAGTCTCGAAACTCAAATTCATTTACACCCTCGCTTTGCTCCGCAGGATATAATTCAGTAGTCCTGTAAGGGCTCGCTACGCTCATATGAATTTGGTCCTCGTTGCCTTTTTGTCCAATAAGCGACAGCGAATTGCAGACAAAACGGACAGCGTAGGTGCGTTTGACCTACATCAACTCGCAACCTATATCTACCCCATCGGGCATAATTCAGTAGTGTCCGTTAGGACCTATCGCTCATTGTGTTAGGTCATAAAAAAACCTTTTACCCATGTATAATCAAATATACAGAGGCAAAAGGTAAGTTTCGCGGTTCCACTCTGCTTAGGGGTTTAATCCCTCAGCTCAATTCAAGTACTTTCATACTCTAGTTCTATAACGGGAACAGCCGTATAAGTCTACTAAATTTTTCGACTCCATGCTCCTTGGTGCACTTCAATTATACATTGTATAGACTCCTCTCACCGCCAGAATCCTCTCTGAGATACCCTATATAATTTACTTTACCAATTCATAGCATTTTAGTATGTTTTAAATATTATATTCAAATATAACACAATAGTTTACAAAAGTAAAGGATTTTTTTATTATTAATATGGTTTTTTTATTATTTTGGGTAATATGATTAAGAGGTGATTTTTATGGAATTCAAAAACATTCTAGTAGTAGAAGATGAAAAAAATATTTCAGATGTCATTAATGCCTATTTGATCAAAGAGGGGTTCAATGTCTTCTTGGCTAAGGATGGAGAAATGGCTTTGGATTTATTTAATCATAATAATATATACTTAATTATATTAGATCTAATGATACCGAAGATATCAGGTGAAGAGGTGTGTAAGACAATAAGAGCCAAATCTAATGTACCAATCATAATGTTGACAGCTAAAACTCATGAAGATGATAGAATCGAAGGTTTATCCATTGGAGCCGATGATTATGTATTAAAACCTTTCAGCCCTAGAGAACTAATTAGCCGAGTAAAGGCACTACTCAGAAGATCATATCCTAATTCTAGACCTTCAGCTGAAAAACTTAGCTTTAATAATGGAGATTTGGAAATTGAAGTAGATAAGATGTTAGTTAGGAAAAACAATGAAATTATATCATTAACAGCAAATGAGTTTAAAATTTTATTAGCTTTAGTATCTAATTCGAACCACGTACTTTCTAGGGATCAATTGATCCAGTTTTCTCTCGGTCTAGAATATGAAGGCTTTGATAGAACAATAGATACTCATATAAAAAATATTAGGCAAAAAATTGAAGATAACCCAAAATTCCCAGAATACATTCATACAGTCTATGGAGCCGGATATAAATTTTCTATAGAAAAACAATAAGTTCCATTTTCGGTGTTAGTTACACCAAAAATGGAACCTATACTTTATTTTTTCTTACTTAGCTGGCAACAATCCAAGGGTTTATCTCCAAAGGATTCTTTATTTGCATTTGCCAGCTTATCTAACATTTTTTTAATCCATTTTAACAATTATGTCCACCTGCCTTCAGGTTTATCTTCCCCAACCATTACCTCTCATCATACCCATGCCTCTGCCAAATCCCATTCCTCTACCCATACCAAATCCATTTCCACCACATCCACCTGGCATAAATCCATTTTTATTATGGAATTCTTCCATGTAATCAAAATGTTCTTCCCATTCTTTAGCCTCAGCTTCTGTTATTAATCCATCTTCAAAAGCTTTTCTAATTTCTTCCTTCCTAAATTCGGTTCTTTCTTTAAACCAAGCTTCTCTATCTTCTATGCTTAAATTTGTATTTCTATTTCCTGAAATTATACTTGGTGTTTTTGCTGTATCAGCATATGCAACTAGAGAACCTACTCCTAAAGTTAATGCTAAAGCTCCTACTACTAATGATTTTTTCATAAAACATCTCTCCTTTCATTTCTTGGTTCCATTATATATATGGAATGTGAAGGAAATATGGAGAAAAATAAAATAATATAAAATTTCTTCACAATCATTACAAAATTTACTGTTATAATATAACTATACTATAAATTTGAGAGGTAAAATATATGAAACTTTCTAGGAAACTTATTCTCGGCTTTACATTTTTAATTCTTGTTTCTATTATAATCACTAGCTTTATATCAAATTTAATGATTAATAATAAATTTGAAAATTATCTAGTGGAAGAACAACAAAGCAAACTTAATCAAATATGTGACGAAATAAATGGCTTATATAATAAAAATGGATATAAGCTTTACGAGAGGGAAATAAATTCCTATGCATCTTTAGAGAATGTATATATTGAAATTAAAGACTTAAATGGCAACACTTTATATACTTCCACAAATAGAAATGGAATGGGGGGTATGCATAGACGAATGATGAGAATGCATGGTATGCCTGAAGGGAACTATGTAGAAATGTCCTGTCCTTTACTTGAAGGAGAAAAAGAAGTTGGAGAACTAATTATAGGATATATTGATAATGCTTATCTAACAGAATCAGCTGTTCTTTTTAAAAATACCCTAATTAAATCCTTTTTCATATCAGCTATATTTACTGTCCTTCTTGGATTAGGAACTAGCATTATATTATCTAAGTCCCTAACTATGCCATTATTGGAAATTAGAAATACTGCAACTGAAATACGTAAAGGTAATCTTAATAAAAAATCTAATGTCAATACTAGCACAATAGAAATTCTAGAACTATCAGATTCTATTAATTACTTAGGAGAAACCCTAGCCAAGCAAGAAAATATTAGAAAAAAATATGCATCTAATATTTCCCATGAGCTTAGAACTCCCCTTGCCACACTTAAAAGCCATCTGGAAGCCATTATAGATGGAATATGGGAACCTAGTGAAAAACATTTAGATATATTAATGAAAGAAATAGATAGATTATCTAATTTAGTTGACGATCTTAAAGACTCTTTTAGAACTGAAGAATTAGAACCGTTCTTAAATAGGAGTAGATTTAATCTCTCTAAAGAACTTCAAGATGCTATTACAACCTTTATTCCACTATATACAAAGGAAGGTTTTATAATTAATTCTAATATAGAAAACAATATTCAAATTACCATGGATAAAGATAAACTAAAGCAAATAATATATAATCTTCTTTCTAACTCTATTAAATATCTTCATGAAGATGGTGAAGTCCTTGTAACTTTAGTAAAGAACAATAATAGTGCAATTATAGAAGTAAAGGATAATGGTACAGGTATAAAAGAAAAAGACCTACCTTATATCTTTGATAGGTTCTATAGATCTGATGATTCCGTAAGTAGAGATGCTCGTGGAACAGGACTCGGTTTATCTATTGTAAAATCAATAGTAGATGCTCATGGTGGTACGGTAAAAATTAGTAGCGTATATAAAGAAGGTACAATAGTTACAATCCTTATTCCTCTAAACAACTAACTACTTAGCCGCTCTTGCTCTTTAAAGGATTTTCTCCTAAAGAAATATATTATAACTGCTATTATAGGAATCCCAGTTTTAAATATAAAGTAGTAAATATATTCAAGAGGCTTTGGAATAGCTATTTGGAGCCACATAGGATTTATATCGGATAAATAATAGGTTATTATAGCAGCGATAATAGTTACAGGATACACAAATATATTTACATTTTTTTTCCTAAATACTTCTTTAAATGCATAACTTGCAATATAAATATAAGCAACAATTCTAGTCATTATAGTTAGTATCCATATAACTAAAAATGCAGATTCTATTCGCTCAAATATAGAATAGGTTCTAACCATTCTAACATAGGTTAAAAAAGGATAGTTAGAATGTCTAGTTTGTTCTATTCCTAGGGAAGTTTGCGTTACTATTACCATCATCAAGGTAATCACTAAAGAATAAGCAGTTGATTTTATTAGAATTTTAATTATATCCTTTTTATTCTCAAGCTGTGGAGTATTCATTACCAGTATATATAAATCTGTAAATATAAGTGATACCTCTAATGCCCCCTTGTTAATGCCTAGAAAGGTAGAATCCCTATATATTGGAAGTAATATATTGAAGTCTATATTGTTATACCCAAGTAAAACAAAAAGAATAATCGAACCTATAATAATAGGTCCAAATAATTCTGCTGTTCTGGCTAAAACCTCCAGCCCCCTGGAAGTTGCATATAAAAAAAGAATCATTAAAACAATTATAACTATTATTGGTGCTAATTCTGTCATAAAGGTAGTTCTTATCATTTGAATTGCAATATAGAAAAATAATATTACCAGCCTCATAAAAAATATACCATAGACTATTCCAAGAATATTCCCTATGAATTTCCCAAATAACTTCTCCATATATCCAATAATGGTTAAATCATTAAATCTAATGGATAGAAATATTAATGGGATATTAGTTATAATGGTATAGAAAAAAGACAATATAAGCATTATCCATGTATCTTGGTTAGCTGGCCCCATATGAATTATAGGCATAATAGTTATAAAATTAGCTATTCTGCTAATAGCAATAATAAATATCTCCTGTCTGGTTGATATCCTTTCTATCATTAGACCTATCTCCTTTTCCTTACATTAGCTGGAGTGTTTATAAGACCTGATTTTACAATTGTAGTTTCCACATTGACATCAAAGGATATCTTGGGAAATATATCCTGCCAATTCTCTGATATTTCCTTCCACAGCTTGGGATGCTGTTCATGGACTGCTACTCCAATACTAAAGTTATCCTGCTTAAATTCTTTTTGACCTTTATTTAATGTATCTGATATAAGCTCCTTTACCTTCTGGGAGCATGCCTCTTCAATTCTATATATGGTTTTAGAATCACCTACATTCATTGCCTGATTTATTTCGTTTAATTCTCCTCGAAGCTTTACATTTACAGTTAAATGTATCTCTCCATCATTTACACTAATTTTATTTTTAGTTTTAGATCTTAAAATATTTACTGTCGTAAATCTCCCATCCTCTCCAATAATTGAAATATCTTCCTTTGAATCCTCAGGTGTCCTAAATACAATGGCCCCTCCTCTTATCTCATCTACTATGAAATTAAATCCTATCATCTCATTTCCTGTAAAGTATCCCCATAATCTATCTCTTCTTAGAGCTGCGCCTCCTGTTGCATTTAGAACCATTTTCGTTTTCATTTCTCTTCTTTCTTCTATATCAAAGGCTTTTACCTCTTCAAGCCATACTACACCAACAACTGGATTGTTTCCAATATCATAAAAATATCTATACTTCTCCGCAAAGCTAATATTGATGCTTTTCGCATTATATGGAAAATTATTTAGAATGTCATATAAATAATTGCCTGTAGCTCTACCAAGTCCAGCCCTAACTCCAATAATATCATAGGCCTTAGCCTCTTTAGCAACTACTACATACATATCTTCCCTTGGTTCATTATCCCTCATGAAAAAATCCATTAAATCAGTTATACCTCTTTTAGCAAATTCCTCACCTATAATAAGCAAATTACTATGGGCAAGAAATATCTTTTTATCAAAATGTAGATTTATGTTATTTATTGCATCCCTTACTGTATCTCCCCTCCCCTGTGGATACACAAAACCTTGGGATATAGGACTGCTTGGTACCGAACTACTAGAACTGTTATTGACACTTGGACTTGCTACTTCACATGTAATCACCACTTTTTCATTTTCATAGTCTATACCTATTGATGTAGCAATAGCTATTTTCTCTATCTCGCTTCCTCCAACTTCCGCCACACAAGATGATAGAAAAATAGAGGATATTATTATATATAAAGTTATAGTTAGTTTTTTTACAGAATTATTCATTTTCTTCATTCCTTTTTCTTTGCTTCTTATTTGCTATATTCCTTGGTCTGTAATTCATTTCTTTTATAGGACGCATCATAATAAAATCCTTCATACCTTCACTATCATATGGAGCTATAGGATACATAAATGGAACTCCAAATGATCTTATGCTTATAAGATGAATTATCATTATAGCTAATCCACAAACAATACCAAATAACCCTAATGTTCCACCTAATATAAGAATTATATACCTATATATAACTATCATTTCCTTTTGCTCTGGTAGGATAAACTCCATTATACCAGTAGTTGCAACAGTAATAACCATAATAGGTCCCACAAGCCCTGCTTGAACAGCAGTCTGTCCTAGTACTAAACCGCTAATTGTAGTTACTGCTGGCCCTATATTACCAGGTACTCGTAGTGAAGATTCCTTTATAAATTCAAAAAATAAAATCATTAAAAGAGCCTCTATTAATGCTGTAAAAGGAACTCCTTCCCTACCACTGACCATGGACATCAAAAGTTTAGTGGGAATCATTTCATGATGGAAAGTTTTTAATGCTACGACAAATCCTGGTAGAATTATGGCCATAAGTAAGGCTATGAGCCTTAGTAGTCTCATATATGATCCATACTGAGGCTTAAAAGAATAATCCTCAACTGTTTGCAAATTTTCTATAAATAACTTTGGCAAAGTTAATACCATTGGCGAGCCATCGCAAATAATTGCAACTCTTCCTTCTAATATCTTTGCAGATGCTACATCAGGCCTTTCAGTAAATGCAACAGTTGCAACTACTGACTTTGGTGAATCTTCAATTTCACGTTCTATATATCCAGAATCTATTACAGAACTTAAGCTAATCTTTTGGATTCTTCTTCTTGCTTCATCTAATATATCCGGATTAACTATATCATTCATATATACCAAGAGAATTTCGGTATTAGTTACTGTTCCTAGATAATATTTTTCAAATACTAAATTAGTACTTTTTATTATACGCCTTATAAGAGATTTATTTATATTTATATCTTCAACAAAGCCCTCTCTTGGTCCTCTTATTACCCTTTCATTAGCAGGTTCATCTATTGCTCTTTTTTCCCAATAGCCTATATCAAATAAATATGCTACATCCATATCTTCCATAAACAAAGCTGGATTTCCACTGAGGATAGCCTGCGACACCTTATCTAAATCGTAAACTTCTTCTCCACCTGCAATTAGAATAGTTGATAATATATCATGTGGAGAAGTTAATTCTTGAATTAATGGTTTTATCAATCCTTCTAGTAACCCATTCTTGTCTACAATCTCCTCTATATATACAACCATTGCCTTTACATTACATAAAGTATCAAATTCATATATTGTCAAGTCACTAGTATTATTAAATATTCTTTTTAATTCTTCTCGATTGTTTTTCAAATTCTTTGAAATCATACTTCTCACCCTTAGGATTTTTTCACTATATTTAATTATTTCCAAATATGACAAAAAATATAATAGTCATTAGGATATCCTAATGACTATTATATTTTTATCGACAGATTAAATCTTTTCCATGTTTTTCTGCCATAAATTTTATTTTCTCTACATCTAAAGTCTTTATTTCTCTTTTCTCCATTATTATCTTGCCATCTACTATGACTGTATCCACATCTGAAGCTTGAACTCCATAAGCTAAAGAGGAAATTAGATTATGGTGTGGATAAAGATGTGGTTTATCTATGTCTATTAATATCATATCTGCCTTTTTACCTACTTCTATCGAGCCTATTTCTTTGTCCCATTGTAAAGCTCTCGCACCATTTATGGTTCCCATTTCTAGAGCTGATATAGCTGGAACTGATACTGCATCTAAATTAACTGCCTTGTTGATTATAGCTGCTAGATTTATCTCTTCAAACATATTTAAATTATTATTGGATGAAGAACCATCTGTACCTAAGGCTACGTGAATTCCTCTTTTTAACATCTTATCTACTGGAGCAAATCCAGAGGCCAGTTTCAAGTTACTACCTGGATTATTTACTGGAAATACATTTTTCTCCTTCATTATCTCCATATCCTCATCATCTACGTGAACACAGTGGGCTCCTATGGTGTGTAAATCAAATAGTCCTAAATCATACACATGTTTTATAGGTGATTTACCATATAGATCAAAGCTATCTTCTACTTCTTTTTTTGTTTCCGATAAATGGATATGAAGACCTGTATTTAACTCCTTAGCTAATTTTACTGTTTCTTTTAGGAAATCTGGACTACATGTATATGGTGCATGAGGAGCCACCATGACCTTAATTCTTCCCTTCCCTCTACCATTCCAAGTTTTAAATAACTCCTTAGTTTCATCAAGTTTTACTTGTGCCTGATTATCCTCTATTAATCCCCTTGTAAGTACTCCTCTTATACCTGATTCTTCTAAGCCCTTACCTACTTCATCCATGAAAAAGTACATATCACAAAAGGCAGTAGTACCACTTTGAATCATTTCAACCATACTTAGAAGTGAACCCCAATATATATCTTTAGCATCTAATTTTGCTTCCGTAGGCCATATTTTTTTAGTTAGCCAATCATGCAATGGTAAATCATCTGCAAAATTTCTAAGTAAGGACATACCTATATGTGTATGTGCATTGATTAGTCCTGGCATTGCTACTTTGTTTTTTCCATCAATTATTCTTTCAACTTGTATATCTTCTCTTATTTCACCAATATGGGTAATTACATTATCTTTAATATATATATTAGTATACTCGATTATCTCACTTTTCCCATCCATGGGAATTAAATTAATATTTTTTATTAGCATTCTATCACTCCCAATTTATTAGTCTAAATCTATGGTAGTATATCGTGTTATACTATAAACTAAGCTAGGTACTAGTATTAGCTGAATTATAATACCTGGAATTCCTGTTGTAACTCCACCTATTACAAATGTCATAGGATCCATCTTTACTGCAAAAAAGGCTGCTAATATAAATACTACTAATCCTGCCATTATTCTTCCAGCCACCATAGATATTATTAATGCAACTACTGAAGGTAGTTCAAGTCTTCTATATAGGAATGAGGCTACCAGTCCATAAATACCTAATTCAAAAACCATAATTATTGCCATTGGAAATAATGGTGGCATCCCAGTAATTAAAGAATTAAGTATTGGAGTTAACATACCTAATAATAAAGCTAAAGAAGGTGGTAATAAAAAACCTCCCAATAAAACCGGAATATGCATAGGTAAAAATATTTTTCCAGAAATTCCTGTTGTGTGAAATATCATAGGTACAATAATTCCTATGGCTAATAGTAATCCTGCAATTATTAATCTTTTAGTATTGTTTTTTTCGTACATTTAATGTCTCCTTTCTACGGGACAACAAAGCTATCCCCTACTTATTGATTGAAAAAATTCTTTTATTCTTTGTAAAAGTAATGCTGGGTCCTCTGTAGTTAGTGAAAGCTTTTCTATAGGACAATAGTCAGTTTTATCTCTATTTTTAATATATGGACAGGATTTGTCCATAGTATATGGAATTTTGTATTTTTCTAAGGTAGAAATGCCCCCTTCTGATATTAAATCCGTATGTACTTCTTTAATTCCGATATATCCACATAATAAGGCTGCTCCTTTACCTATTACCCTATCGGCTAATGAAGCACCATAAGCCTCAGTTTTCATTTCAGTAGCCAAAGTATACATAGGCTTGATACCCTTATCCTTGGATTTGAATATTACCTCCTTATTCTTTACTACTACTAATGCTAAATCTTCTTCAATTAGAATTTCCTTTGCTTTTTCTAAATCCTTCAATATTAATCCTCTCCCATAATGATGCTCGTAGTATATTGCACTTGCAATAATACTATATCATTTTAAATGGAAATAATAAATAGAAATTCCATAATTTTATCTTAATTGAAAAGGGAAAGTAAATAGTATACTATTCACTTTCCCCTTAATTAGTTTATTTAAAATATTGTTCCTATACCTGTTATAGTCTTTGCCAAATCCTCTTTATAATCTGAATGATTAGGATTTAAGCTATTGATTTTTACTCCACTATTGCTAGAGCTTGAGTGTATATATTTATCATCACCTATATACATTGCTACATGACCAGGAAAGAATAGAAGATCTCCAGGTTTAATTTCCTCTAAAGATATTTCTCTCATATATTCTTCTTTAAGTACGGCATCTCTATATATTATAATTCCATTCATTAAATAGGATATAGAACAAAGTCCTGAACAATCTATTCCAAGAGGACTTTTCCCTCCCCATCTATATTGAGTATCCATATATTCAAAAGCAGTTTCTACTAAGGCTTTTCTTATTCCTCCTTCCTCTTTTTTATTATGAGTTTCCTTTAGGCTACCTAAGTATATACTTTTTACCCAACCTTTTTTTCCATCTGCCAATTGGATTTCTGACCATTCTTTTTCTACTTTGCCAGTTGCCATAACTCTTGCACCCTTAGTTAAAACTTGAACTATATAGCCTTGGTAAGCAGGCTTTGACATGGCATCAACTACAGAGTGTATAATCATTCCCTTGGCAATATTCTTCCATTCCTCTGACTTTTCATCATCTATAATCATATCCGATTCGTGAATATAGCCTTTATAATTATAGTGTGTTTGGACTAAATACCAATTTTCTTCTACATTCTCTACAATCTTAACAACCATACCGTAAAGACCTTCATCAGCCATTTCACTTTCAAAATTTGGGTGTAACCTAATGGGAACCACTGTTTTACTTAAAATTCCCCATACTGATGTATTATTCTCCATTTTCTTCTCCTTCCATTATCTTAACCATTGGTTATTTTTACACAATCATCATATCATATATACTTCTCGAAATTCTACCGATAATTCTTTTTGCCTCAATGTTATGTTGTGCCTCTGTTACAAATATTCCAAGTAGATACTCCATATCTCCAACATAAAAAATACCTATATCATGATTCAATTTATCTAACTCTCCTGTTTTATGAGCAATAACTATGTCCTCATCAATATACCTTGATAAAGAGTCACGATGAGTTTGTCTTGATAATATATGGCTCATTAATATACACATATCCTCTGTTAATATTGATTTATCATATATTTTTTCCATAATAATAGCCATATCAATTGCAGATGTTAGATTTTCCTTTCCTTCCTTTGCTGCCTGGAAATCCATCATTTTCCTTTGTAATACTGTACTCTTTAGTTCCAAGATATTAGCCATCTGATTTATTTTTTCATAGCCAAGAAGGTCTATTAATATATTAGTAGCTGTATTATCACTGGTTATTATCATAAGGGTTATTAAATCAAGAAAAGTATACTCATCTATCTTTAACTCAGATATTATACTAAAATCTACTTTCTCTTTTTCTTTTACTTTTATTTTCTCATCTAATGAAAATATCCCTTCTTCAACTTGGTTTAGTGCCTCTACCATTATCAATATCTTTATTGTACTGGCAGAAGGAATTACTCTGTTTTCATCAAATCTTATAAGCCATTTATTCTTAACTAAATCCTTCATAACTACTGACACTTTTGCTTCTGTATCTTTTATTTCTTTTAAAACTATATGTTCTAGCATTTATACACCACCTTAAAATTTTAGACCTCTGGAGTTAATATATATACTATTTTACTCCAAGCCTTTTCAAATCCTGATACTTCATATTCTCTACGTACAGTGCTATTGTCTGGAGCTGCAGGATCATTTACAATGATGTATTCCTTTCCATCCTTTATTGTAAAACCTCTTACAACTAATAAATGTCCACTAGGATAAGTTTGAGGAGCACCTTTTAGGACATCCTCAGATTTAGTTTTTATAGATGCTATTACTGGAATTCCATCTGCAATTTTATCTTTAATTTCATTAATTGAAACAAAACGAGCTACATATGATGTAAATCCCTGAGAACCTGCATAAGCCACATTGTAAGACCAGTTTCCATATATATTTTCTGTACCATCAAGTACCTTATCAGCTACTTCTTCAGTTTTCAAGTTGTTTCCGTAATATTCCATTACCATAGATAATGATGTAGGACTACAAATTACACTTCCTATTTCTGGAACAATCATCTGAGATCTTTCTGGCACATTAAGATCTATTAACCAATCCTTATTTTCTGCTAAAACTGGTACTATCTCATCAGAAAGCTTTAATGCTGCAAATATACTTCTGATTCGTGGACTCTCCATATTGTCAACTTCTCTTCTTATAACTATATTGTATTGAATAGCATCAGCATCTTTATTCCATAGCACTACTAATGTATCTATATCCATGTTTGCAATCTTGTCTCTTTGCCCATCTACACTACCTCTATAACCATTTGAAGACCATTTGCCATAGGATAACCATATTGACCATTCATCTTCCACCCTAACTTTAAGATATAATTCTACTTCAGTTCCTTCTGGTGTATCCACATTCCAAGAAGATACTAATTCTCTAAACTTATTTGTATTGATGATTGGAGATAAATAACTTCCTTCAACTGCATTATTACTTAATACAATTTCTGTGTTTTCATTAATCTCAAGATTCTCCATTTTTCCCAGTTTAAAATCTTCTTTACTATTTGCAATAATGCCTCCATCAATACTTACTTCCTTTTCTATGCTTGTTTTACTACATCCAGTCATCAATATCCCTACCCCCAATATTAAAAAAAGTATTTTCTTAAACATGTTTCCCCCCCGCATTTAGGCATTTTATTAGCTAAAAACTACTAACCTTTTTCTATATTCCTCCATTTCCTTTTCATTACCTAATACAAAATGGTCTGGTTCTATTTCTACCCATTTAGGTAAATCCTCACTATAGTCATGACATGATGGATCATATACTTCTAGTACTTTTTCTCTTTCCTTCCTTGGATCTGGCAATGGAATAGCTGAAAGTAAAGATCTAGTATAAGGATGTAATGGATTTTGAAAGAGTTTTTCTGTATCTGCAAGTTCAACTATCTTTCCCTTATGAATTACAGCAACTCTATCTGTTACAAAACGTACTACTGATAAATCATGAGCTATAAAAAGATATGTCAATCCCTTACTCTTTTGAAGCTCTGCCATTAGATTTAAAACTTGTGCACGAATAGAAACATCTAATGCTGAAATAGGCTCATCTGCTATTATTAGCTGTGGCTCCATAACTATAGCCCTTGCAACTCCTATCCTTTGTCTTTGTCCGCCAGAAAATTCATGAGGAAAACGGCTTAAAAACTCTGGAAGTAATCCAACGTCCAATAAAGCCTTCTCAACTTTTTGCTTCCTTTCTTCTTCATCTTTATAGTTCTTTATATTATATAGACCTTCTGATACAATATAATCTACTTTTGCCCTTTCATTTAATGATGCCATAGGGTCTTGGAAAATCATTTGAATTCTTTTAGTTACTTCTTTATCTAATGCTTTATCTATTTTGCCATTTATTTTCTTTCCATCAAATATTATATCTCCACCAGCTGATTCATTGAGTCTGATTATTGCTCTTCCTATGGTGGTTTTACCCGACCCTGACTCTCCTACTAAGCCAAAGATCTCACCTTTATATACATTGAAACTAACATTATCTACAGCAACAAACTTATTCTTTTTTCTCCTACCAAATTCTACTGATAGGTTTTTGACCTCTAGTAAAATCTCTTTTCCATTGTTAGACATTTTGGCTCACCCCCATTTGTTCTCTTAGAAGTATAATGGATTCAGGTGGATCCACCTTTGGCGAACGTGGATCTAATAACCATGTTTTAGCCTTATGAGTAGGACTAACTTCAAAATAAGGCGGTCTCTCAACAAAATCTATTTTCAATGCTTTTGGGTTTCTAGGTGCAAATGCATCCCCCTTTATTTCATTAAATAGATTTGGAGGTGTACCTTTAATTGAATGTAGTGGCTCTCCCTTAATTCCTAATTGAGGTAATGATGAAAGTAATGCCCATGTATAAGGATGCTGTGCATTGTAAAATACCTCTTCACTGCCTCCTATTTCCACAATATCTCCAGCATACATTACGGCTACTCGGTCTGCAACATTGGCTACAACACCTAAGTCGTGGGTAATATATATGGTAGTTAAATTGTATTTGTTTTTAAGGTTTTTCAAAAGTTCCAATATTTGAGCCTGTATAGTTACATCCAATGCTGTAGTAGGCTCATCACATATTAAAATATCAGGTAAACAAGCTATTGCTATGGCAATAACTACCCTTTGCCTCATTCCACCTGAAAATTCATGAGGATATTGATTATATCTTCTTTCTGGGTTTATTATGCCTACGTCGTGTAATATTTCAATCGCTATTTTTTTAGCTTCATTTTTCTTCAATTTTCTATGAAGCTCTAAGGATTCTTGTACCTGCTTTCCAATAGTCTTTAGAGGGTTTAAGGAGGTCATTGGATCTTGGAATACCATTGCAATCTTTTTGCCTCGTATTTTAATCCAATCATCCTCAGTTTTGTAGTTTGCTATATCCTTTCCTTCATATATTATTTCCCCTGAGTCTATCCAACCATTGCCATCAATTAATCCCATAAAGGTTTTGGTAAATACTGATTTACCTGAACCTGATTCTCCTACGATTGCTAAGCTCTCTCCCTTATATATATCTAAAGAAGCCCCTCTAATAGCCGTTAATACCTTACCTCTTAATCTAAATTTTACTACTAAATCCCTAACTGATAGAATAACCTTTTTGTCTGTCATAGCTCCACCTCCTATACATGATTTCTTGGATCAGCTGCATCTGCAAAAGCATTACCAATTACATAAAATGATATGGTTATTATGGAAATTATAATTGAAGGTATTATCAATTGATATCTTAAAGATGGGCTAAGAATAAGAGCTCTACCTTCATTGATTAAGTTTCCAAGAGATGGTGTGCTTACTGGTAATCCAAGACCTATATAAGTAAGGAAAACCTCATATCCTATAGTTTGAGGAATAGATAAAGCAAACCTCAGCATAATAACAGAAACTAGATAGGGTAGCAAATTCTTTGATATTATTCTTGATGTAGGTGTACCTAAGCATTTTGAAGCAAGGTTATATTCCCTATCTCTCAATATAATTATCTGATTACGAACAAATCTTGCCATACCTAGCCATCCAGTTAAACACATGGCAAATATCATAGTTGATAAGCTAGGTCTCATAATATAAGTTAGTAATACCAATATTATTGTATTTGGTATATTATTAATAACATTATATATTTCTGTAATCGGACGATCTAGCCATCTTACATATCCCCATAATGCTCCAATAATAATTCCTATAATTGCCTCCCAACCACCTACTACAAGGCCTATCATTAAAGATGTACGTGAACCACTCCAAATACGGGACCATAAATCTTGGCCTATAGAGTTAGTTCCAAACCAAAATTCAGAGTTAGGTTTTTGGTTTCTAAGTTGCATATTAGTATTTGAATCAATATTAATTAGAGTTGGCGGTTTTTGATTAGGTAAATATGGTTGGATTATTGTAAATAATAATAAAACTCCCATTACTATCAAAAGAAAAACTGCTATTTTATTTTTCATAAACTCTTGTAGCGTTGATCTCCAATAAGAATAGTTTGAGTAGCCAGCACGCTTAGCTGCTTCATCATCATATTCTGCAAATTCAAATAAGCTTTCATTTATTCCTTCTGATAATTTATTCTCTGCCTTGCTAATCATTATCTAGCCCCTCCTTTATTCTGTAAGTTTATACGAGGATCGAATATTGCCATAAGTATATCTCCTAAGAATAATCCTACAATCCCTATAGATGAATATATTAACACCAATGCCTGAACCATAGTATTATCCTGTCTCTTTATAACATCTACTAGTAATCCACCCATTCCTGGAATTGAATATAATGATTCTATATAAATAGAGCCAGCTATGGTAAACAATATTGCAGATGGTAAATATTGAGCCATAGGAACAAAGGCGTTACGAAATATATGCCTTACCATAATTTGTTTACTTTTCAGACCTTTGGCTTTAGCTAACTTTACATAATCCTTATTTAACTCATCAACCATATATCGTCTCATCCACATTGCATAGGATGCAATGCCACCTAAGGACATAGATATAGTTGGTAAGATCCAGCTTATAGGCTTATCTGGTTTAAATAGAATTGGAATTTTAAAAATATCTGTAACATATAGTTGTAAAAACAAGAAGTAAATTGCTGCAGGAACTGCATTAATAAATACAACATATCCATTACCAATTTTATCCCAAAATTTACTTTTACTTCTAGCCATTAAAATTCCAAGAGACACTCCTACAATTAATGATATGACCACTGATGCTAAACCAAAATATAATGAATATGGAATCTTTGTCTTTATTATTTCTGTTATAGGCACTTTTGGTCTATATATAATAGATTCTCCTAAGTCTCCATTTAATAGCTTTTTATAGAAATTTCCTAGTTGTTTATGTATAGGGTCTCTAAGTCCCATATTAGTTAAAATAGCTTCCTTTTGCTGCTCATCTAACTTTTCATAGGAAGTTCCAAAATATCCTTCTTCAGGCATTAGCCTCATAAGAAGAAAAACAACTGTTACTATGATAAATAGGGTAATTAAAGACTGAAACAATCTCTTTATAGAATACTTTAACATTTGTCTCCCCCTTCTCTTATGCACTAAAATGTTAAAAATATAAGGGCTACTAGCAAGTAGCCCTTGAATATTATTCTGACTAATTACTTAGCTGCTTTAAGTGCTTCTGCACGTTCTTTTTCCCATTTTTCCAGTTCTATCTTGTATTCTTCTGTATTCATAGGTTTTTCTAAAACCCTTTGCCCTTTAAATCTTTCTGCAGAAACTCCAAATGGTGAGTATTGAGATTCAAATGGGTTTAATCTAGAAGCTGAATATCCTCCACCGCCAACTGCATAAGGAACAACAAAGGCTTGATCTATTAAAAATGCTTCTGCCTCAGCAAAAAGTTTATAACGATTATCTAGATCTAGAACCTCTGCCTTAGCAAGATCTAACAGATTCTCATATTTGTTCTTTCCATTAGCTTCCTTATATCCTTCTGCTAATTCTGGCCAGTTATAAGTTCCTCCTGGTGCAAAAGGATCTGTATAGGTTTCTGGGTCTGCATAGTCTGGTCCCCAGTTACATTCTAAGAATGCATACTTTCCTGAACGTCTAACTTCTGATAAGAATCCTGTTGGTGGCTTTGCATCTATGATGATATCTATATAATCTGTACCCAATAGGTTCTCTAATTGCTGCTCTATTACCTGTACACGGTTTGCCCATTCAGTACTACCAGAGTTATAAGGCATGTAAACTTTTACTGGGAAAGTAGCCTTGCCTTCTAATTCTGCTTTTGCCTTATCCCTAAATTCTTTAGCTAAACTTTCATTGAAAGAATCTCTATGTGTAATTGCTGATAGACCACCTAAATCAGTATAATCTATACCATCTAAATCAACAAAACTCTTTGGAGTTATAGTATTTGCTATTCTCTGCTCTGGATTATAAGGCTCTGCAGTAAGCATAGCAGCAGTCCTGTCAAGTCCATGGAACAATGACTTACGGAAATTAAGATTATTTACAGCTTTTTTCCAGTTCTCTGGTTCATATTCTGCATCAAATTGTGGATCAAAGTTTAAAGCATAGAAATAAGTATAAAAACCAGTTCTATTAGGTCTAACCATTTCTGCTTTTTTAGGATCTTTCATCCATTCATCTATAATATCTGAGGATATAGCTGTGTAGTCAATTTCTCCACGCTCAAATAATGCTGGCGATAAAGTTGCCGCCTCATTATTGAAAGTTTGAGTAATTTTAGTTATAAATATATTTTCTCTATCCCAATAATTTTCATTTGCAACTAGAACTCTTCTAGTCTGTGGCTCAAATATTTCTAGTATATAAGCTCCATTATATAAAAGATTATAATTATCTGTTCCAAATCTCTCCCCTGTTTCTTCTAGGAATTGACCATTGACTGGGAAGAAACATACATATGTTAACATTGATAAGAAATATGGAGTAGGTTGTTTAATAGTGTATTCAAGGGTATACTTATCCTTTGCCTTTACTCCTACTTGTTCAAAATCTGTAATTTCTCCATTATAATATTCTTCTGCATTGGCAATAACACCATATGCTATATTTGCAGTTTGAGATTCATTTGCACTATTTAATATATATTTCATAGCGTCTACGAAGTCCTGAGCTGTAACTTCTGCATATTCCTCACCATCATGAGTGTACCATTTAACGCCTTCACGTATTTTAAATGTCCAAACTAAGCCATCATCAGATGTACTCCATTCTGTTGCTAAAGAAGGTTGTGGTACTCCATATCTGTCATAGTCAATTAATGTATCTACCATATTAGCTGCCAATGCAAATTCATTTGTACTAGCCGTTACTAGATAATTAAAAGTTGTGACTTCTCCAGAGTAAATTGTTGAATACTCCTGTGGTACATTTACCTCCACTGTTCCTGGGCTATCTTCTGCACCTGGATCCTTTACATCTACTGGCTTTGGTTTTGTACATCCTCCTACAAGAATAAGTATTGCTAATAACATAGCTATAAATCTTTTCATTTTGCTCCCCCTTTAAATTTTTTGAACCAAAATGGTACTCTTTTCTCCTTAATAAAGCATGTATATGTTTTTTTCTTTATCTCCCTCCTTATATATTTAATTCTTTTATAATAAAGTAAAGATAAAAATAAAGACCAAGATCGAAGTCAGTAAATATAAAATCTTCTGACATTTTTGCCTAGATTTATTCTATTGCATTGATACTCTGTATAGTTTTAAGGCAATTATCATGCCAACAAAATATTAACTGAAAAACATGCCTTACGCTATCTAAATAAACACTCATTTCCGAATTTTCGCACTAATTAAGAGATAAGGCATCGTTACATTATGAGTAATATGTCTATATTATCTATTATATTGCGGATTTTCCTATATTATAAATATATTTGTCTTTTTCCTAAATAATGGACCCTTTCCATAATTTAGGACTATTTCCTTTGGGATTACTATGAAGTATAGTTATATGTCCTATATAGATTATATAGGACATATAATATTTATATTTATAAATTAACTTTTAGATATGACTTTTCTTAGAATGTTACATTTCCGATTTGTTTAAATCCTAAACCAGGTGCTTCTGTAAGAGTTATCCTATAGTCTTCAAATATAGGTCCTCCCTCTATTGGGTCTATACTACATAATCCTGGTCCATCTAAATCTATTTTAGTTATGATACTTTTTGCAGCAGCTAAATGAACTGCAGCACTAACACTTAATTTACTCTCAAGCATACATCCTATCATACACTCTACTCCGTATATTTCAGCCACTGAGCAGATCTTTAACGCATTGTGAATTCCACCTGTTTTCATAAGTTTTATATTTACTAAGTCTGCCGCTCTATTTTGTATTATACTTATGGCATCTTCAGGTGAAAAAACACTTTCGTCTGCTAAAATTGGCGTTCCAACATTATCAGTAACATATTTAAGGCCTTCTAGATCATAGGCTTTAACTGGTTGTTCAACTAATTCAATATCAAAACCCTTGTCCTCCATTTGCCTTAGAATTCTAACAGCTTCCTTTGGAGTCCATCCTTGATTTGCATCAATTCTTAGCTCTACATCATGGCCAATAGCATCTCTAATAGCCTTTATTCTAGCCATATCAACCTGTGAGTCTTTTCCAACCTTAATTTTTAATGTTTTATATCCTTTATTTACGGCGTCTATACTGTCCTGTGCCATTTCTTCAGGAGAGTTAACGCTGATTGTAATATCTGTAATTATTTCCTTTCTATATCCCCCTAATAACTTATATAAAGGTGCATTATGTAACTGGCCAAATAAGTCATATACAGCTATATCAACTGCAGCCTTAGCAGATGTATTTTTTATTAGAGATGAGTCTATTCTTTTCATTATTTCTTCAATATTATCAATAGGAAGTCCTATGATTTGTGGTCTAATAAACTCTTCTATGGCACATTTTATAGAGCCTTTTGTATCACCTGTTATTACTGCTGTAGGTGGTGCTTCACCATATCCAACATGGCCTGTGTCCGTTATAATCTTTACTACAACATCCTCTACTTTATCAACTGTTCTTAGGGCAGTCTTAAAAGGTTTTCTTAATGGTACTGATATTTCACCTACTTGAATTTCTTTAATTTTCATATACTATCCCCTTTTTAATGTATTGAAAGTATTGTAATAATATATTAGGATACTTTACAATCATTATACTATCCACCATAATGATTGTAAAGTAATAAAGTAAAGTTAAAAAGTAATAAACACTTTATTCATTAAAGATTTCCAATGGTATATCCAAATATGGGTTTGGTTCCTCAATGGCATCTACAAAATGCCACCATTCCTGTTCGTGAATTCTAAAGCCTACACTTGTCATGACTTCAATAAGATAATTTATATTTTTTCTAGCCTCTGGAGTCATGTTTTCTGAAGTAGGAGAAGCTTTTTCAGTAAAATCATCAAATTCAGATGGCATTTCTATTTCATTTCCATCCTTATCCACTAAAGTTATATCTACTGCCATTCCATTATTATGCCTTGGTCTAAATCCTGATGTTATTGGTGTCTCTGGTGGCTTTGCAACAAAGGTATTGTCTGGATATGCCTCATATAAAAGTCTCTGTACATACAATGGTCTATAGGCATCCCATATTTTAATTCTATAGCCTTTTTCTTTGACTATGTTATGAGCCTTAACTAATTTTTCTCCCGTTTCAGTCCTTATGGCACATACTGGTACGGGATATATAGTCTTACCAAAAAAATTATGTGGAGTAGCATATCTTAAATCAATTATAAAGCTATCATCTAAGTCTGTTAAAAGCACGAGTCCTTCAATTTCTCTTATTACCTTGTTATCTCCAGTTTTAATAGTTTTAATTGAATATTCCTTCATCTCATCCTCCCAGGTTATTTAGTATTTATACGCACTTCTTTTGTATACTATTCAAGTATCAATGCATCCCTTTCAAAGATATCTTTTTTCTTAAAATACAAATAAGAAAATACTAGTCTAAAGGACATATCTATTCCAATACCTATCCAAATCCAAAGTATATCTGCTTTAAATATATATGCCATAATCATTACAAAAGGAACCCTAATAATCCAAAGTCCTATTCCTGCACTTATCATAGGTACCTTTGCATAGCCTGCTCCCCTTATTGCACCATTTAATACTCCAGATATATTCTGAGGTAGCTGTGCTATACCCATTACAAATAGATACATAGCTCCCATTCTAATAACCTCAGATTCCTTTACTAAAAGTCCCATTATTTGCTTTGGAAATATGATAAGAATCCCTGCTGCAAATATAGTTACAATAATTGTATATCTTATTAATTGTTTGAGATATTTCTTTCCTAGTTCCTTGTCTTTACTACCTAAGGCGTATCCGACAAAGGTTGTTGCTGCTACACCGAAACCAGTAGCAGGCATATATGATATGGATTCTGCTTGTAAACCTAATTGGTAAGCTGAGTAAGCTAATTCCCCATAGGTAAGAATAGCCCTTGTGATAAATATTGATGCAGCCTGCCAAAATGATGTTTCAAAGGATGTGGGAAGCCCAAGCTTTAATATCATCAAAGCCTCACCTGATTTAAATTTAAATTCCAACTTATCCCCCATATTTGATATAATACCGTTCTTACCAAATAACATAAATAAGCCAAATACTGCCGAGGCAATATAGGCTATATTGTAAGCATATCCTGCTCCTCTTAAGCCTAGAGACTGAATTCCCGCCTTTCCAGTTACCAATATAACACCAGCTATAATATTAACTATATTTAATATCCCAACGGTTATCATAGGTGTTCTTGCATTTCCCATTCCTTGAAGTATTCCAGCAACTAAGAGTATAATGGCCGCAAAAGGCAATGACCAAGAAATTATTTTTAAATATAATGCTCCATTTGCTAGTAAATCTGGGTTAGGATTAAATACTGTTAATAATGGTTCAGCAAACCAGAATAATAATTGCTGAAATATGATTGCCATTCCTATAGAAATAATAAATGATTGCTCTGCAATGGATTTTAATTTTTTATAATTATTTGCTCCATGGGATTGAGCTACTAAAACTGAAGTACCTGTAGCTATACCTTTAAATATCCCCCATAATATTCTATAAAGTACTGTTGCTATACCTATGGCACCAACTGCATAGGCATCAATTCTTCCTATCATTGCCATAAGTACAATTCCAGCTGTCATCTGCAATACATTTTCACCAGTAATAGGTAAAATCATGGATAATATTCTATTTCTAATTAACTTGTTTTCGTCCAATTTTGATTGTTCCATTCTATTCCCCCATATTAAAATTTTATAATGTCTAACTTAATATTATAATATATTTCGATATCCTAAACAAGTTGCAATCTATGTAAAATTTATGTTAAATATATATATCTGACTTGCTTTTAGCTTATGTTTTGTTATAATGTTTGTGACATCAAACTTAAGGAGGATAACAATGGAAATAGTTAAAATATCTAGACTTGTTAAATCAGAGGATTTGAATCATCATGGTACTTTATTTGCTGGAAGAGGAGCTGAA
Organism: Bacillota bacterium; assembly: GCA_023388495.1. Classification (GTDB taxonomy): domain Bacteria; phylum Bacillota; class Clostridia; order Tissierellales; family Tissierellaceae; genus Tissierella. The sequence continues at coordinate 106,485 of JAEWGC010000037.1, forward strand.
TGGTTTGTAGAAGCTTGCTTTATATGCGGTGCTAAAATAACAAAAAAACCTGAGAATATAGTTTGTGTGAATATTCATGGTTTGACTTTCAAAACTCCAGGAGATAAAGGAGATATCATCAACTTAGAAACTAGATTAGCAAAGGTTGGTAGAACTAGCTTTGTTATATATGGAAAAATGACTAAAAATGATAGTACAGATATATTATCAGATGGCTTTATTACATTTGTATTTGTTGACGAAAATAATAAGACAATCCCTCATGGAATTGTTTTAGAAGATCCAATAGATTACGAAGATGTTAGGATAAGGGAATTAGTAGCAAACTTAAAATAAATACATTCTCTAAAAGTAAATGATAATAGTTATCATTTACTTTTTTCTTTTTCTATGCTATACTATTATTGGCTCAAAATTATCGCGGCAAATAATTTTGATGGAGTGATATATATTGGCAAAAATGATGGGACCTAGATTTAAACAATCTAGAAGGTTAGGATTAAATGTTTGTGGTCATCCTAAGGCAATGGATAGAGCCACCAGAGGAACATCTCGTGCAGACAAGAAACTTACAGAATACGGAAGACAATTATTAGAAAAGCAAAGACTTCGAGCATACTACGGAGTAATGGAAAAACAATTTGCAAAATATGTTATACAAGCTAAGAAGTCTCATGAGCAAACAGGTCATGCACTTGTTAAAATTTTGGAAACAAGGTTAGACAATCTAGTATATAGACTAGGATTTGCCTCATCTATTAGGCAAGCTAGACAAATGGTAGTTCATGGACACTTCTTTGTAAATGGAAGTAAGGTAGATATCCCTTCATATATAGTTAATGTTGGAGATACTATTGAATTAAAAGAAAAATCTAAAGATGTAGAGCTCTTCAAAGAGAACTTTAATAACTTTTTCTTAAATCAATATCCTTATTTAAAAAAAGATGAAAATAAAATGTCTGGTACTCTAGTTAAATACCCAGAAAGAAATGAAATTCCTATAGAAATAGACGATCAATTAGTTGTTGAATATTATTCAAGACTTATATAATATTAAAAGGCACAGATTATTCTGTGCCTTCTTTATTTTACTCCATTACTTCAAATTGTTTAGTTATAAGTTTCTTTAGTACTTCAAATAATACTATGGCCGATATACCAAATACTAAAGTCAGTAATCCATATATTAGATTGATATCTATATTATCTATTATCTTTACAACTAAAAATCCTAATCCACCTGCATATAAGGTACCTACTCCCATACCTATCAATACATTAAGGTTTTGCTTCATAGCCTTCTGTGGATTATCCCAGTCTAATAGAGGTCTTAGTATATCTATAATCATACCAATTTGAGTCATTGGAATACTACCTAAAAGTCCTAGGAAAACGATCAATATAATAGTTAGAATGTTTAGTTTTACTATAAAGGTCATACTTATTAGCAAGGCAATTATGCCTAATACTTGAACAGCTAGAGATGATAATACCCTTCCTATTATCTGATCTTCTACTCTTATAGGTAGAGTCCTTTGTATCCAAAATGATTTACCTTCTCTAGAAAATGTAGTTGCTCCTATACTGTTTAACATACCTAATGCGACAATAAAGGCTATACCTGCTAAAGTGATTAATCCAGTGTCAACTCCAAGCATCTCTATGGCTGATGATAAAGACTGATCTCCACCAGTTATATTAGTCATTACTAATAATATTGGAAGCATAACTACTCCCCCTACTGCATTTAACAAATATACTGGAGTCTTAAATAACATTATAATTTCCTTTTTGGCTAATGCCATATATGGTTTAGTTTCTCTAGCAGAGTCTCTTATAGATAATTTTTTTCCTCTTCCCTTAGATGCAGATACTTCAATATTTCCTATTAATCCTCCAAAGAATAAACCCTCTGATAAAAATATCATAATAAAGAAGGATATTATACCTACCACTATAAATGATAGTAAATTTATTAACCCCAACATAGTAGAACTATTTGCTAGGGCCAATGCTCCCCACTTAGATGGCGGAAAACCTAATCCTAGCTTCTTTACTAAGAGATTCGAATCTGTTATTAGATTCATGAGGAAATTATCTCCTTGCATTATAGCCTTCTGGGCTATAGTCTGGATTTGAAGTTGGAGATATATCATAGCTATAAGGAAAAGTACTGCACTAATTGTTCTAATTAAATCCTTCTTCCTTCCAATATTTGTATACTTCATAAATATCATTATCACAATAGATGCTAATACTAGAGGTATAATTGGAAGTGTAGCAACTAATAATACTGAATATATCCAATATAAAAGACCTTCTCCTCCCTTTATCCCATATATAATAATAAATGGAAGTATAATAGGTAGTGACGTTAAATATTCACTAATCATTAATGTTACAAATTTTGATCCTAAAATATAAGATGGTTTAATAGGTAATGGTACTAAATGAGCTAAATCATTTGAAAAATAATACTTACTCATTACATAAAGTAATCCAAATATAAATACCATCATCTGAGTTGCTAAAAATCCAGACAATAAAAACATGGATCTTTGACCTATTTGATTATATATATCATACATTCCGTTTAAGCTATTTACGATTAAAATATAAGATGGCAATAAGGATAGCATAGCTATTGCAAAAATTATAGTCTGCCATCTATTCTTCTTATTTTTAAAACTATAGACTATGGAAGATAATCCAAAGGTAGTATTAAAATCGGTTTTGATTAATGAAATTATTTTAGTCATCACTCAGTCAACTCCAAGAATATATTTTCTAGAGATTCCCTTTCCTCCGCATGAGCTCTCAATTCTTCCATAGTTCCCATGGCAACAATTTTACCCTTGTTTATTATTGCAATCCTATCACATAGCTTTTCTGCAACTTCCAATACATGGGTTGAAAAGAATACAGTTTTTCCTTCGTCACACATTTTTCTCATTATTTCCTTTAGGTTAAAAGCAGATTTAGGATCCAATCCCACCATTGGCTCATCAAGTATAAATAATTTAGGATCACTGATTAGAGCCGAGGTAAGAACTAATTTCTGCTTCATACCATGGGAATAACTACCTATAATATCTCCTATGGCATCCTTTATATTAAATAGCTCCAAATAATAGTTCATTTTCTCTTCTCTTTTTTCCTTAGAAACACCATACATATCAGCTATGAAGTTTAAATATTCTATTCCCTTTAATTTATCGTATATTTCAGGATTATCAGGCACATAGCTAATCATAGATTTTGCTGCAATTGGATCTTTCCAAGCATCTACTGCACCTACTGTTACCTTTCCACTATCTGGCTTTAATAGTCCAACTATCATCTTTATAGTAGTAGTTTTTCCTGCACCATTGGGCCCTAGAAATCCAAATATTTCCCCTGGTTTAATATCTAAACTAATATTATCTACTGCTTTAACTGCACCTTTATTATAAGACTTTGAAATATTTTCGAGTTTTAACAACTTTCCTACCCCCTTGCTTTATTTGTTATATTAATTATATAACAAATATTTTATGATATCAATATTTTTTTGATAAATTTAGTTATTCCTTTATCAAAAACTTAAAAAGGTCAAAGAAAATATATTCTCTGACCCTTTAAATTACTCTAATACCTTCTTTAAAAATTGCCCTGTATAGGATTTCTTGAATTTCGCAACTTCCTCTGGGGTTCCAGTGGTTACGATGCTTCCACCTTTGTCTCCACCTTCTGGTCCTAAGTCTATGATATAATCTGCAGTTTTTATAACATCTAGATTATGTTCTATAACCACTACTGTATTGCCCCCTTCAACAAGTTGATTTAATACATGAATTAACTTGTGAATATCTGCCACATGAAGACCTGTAGTTGGTTCGTCTAGTATATAGATGGTTTTTCCTGTGGATCTCTTAGATAATTCTGTGGCTAATTTTACCCTTTGAGCTTCTCCACCAGATAGCTCTGTTGATGATTGACCGATTTTTATATATCCCAATCCTACATCAAATAAGGTTTCTAGTTTTCTGCTTATCTTCGGTATGTTCTTGAAGAACTCTACTCCTTCTTCCACTGTCATATCTAATACCTCTGATATGGTTTTTCCCTTATATTTTACCTGAAGGGTTTCTCTATTATATCTTTTTCCTTTACAGACTTCACAAGGCACGTAGACATCAGGTAAGAAGTGCATCTCTACCTTAAGTATTCCGTCACCACTACATGCTTCACATCTTCCACCCTTTACATTGAAACTAAATCTACCTTTTTGATAGCCTCTCATCTTTGCCTCTGGTGTCATGGCAAAAACATCTCTTATATGGTCGAAAACTCCTGTATAAGTAGCTGGATTTGATCTTGGAGTTCTACCTATTGGTGATTGGTCTATATCTATTACCTTATCTAAATGCTCTAATCCTTTTATATCCTTGTACTTCCCTGGTTTTACCTTAGAACCATTTAACTTTTGTGCTAGAGTTTTGTGTAGGATTTGATTTACCAAAGAAGATTTACCTGACCCTGATACTCCAGTTACACAGGTAAATAATCCTAGAGGAATTTTTACATCTATGTTTTTTAGATTATTCTCTTTTGCTCCAGTTATTTCTATCCATTTTCCGTTAGACTCTCTTCTTTTATCAGGTACTTCTATTTTCTTCTTACCAGAAAGATATAGACCTGTAATAGATTTTGGATTGTTTTTTATTTCTTCAACAGTTCCCTCTGCTACTATATGTCCTCCATGAATACCTGCACCTGGCCCTATATCAACAATATGATCTGCTGCATACATTGTATCTTCGTCATGCTCCACTACTATTAAGGTATTACCTAAATCAGTTAAATCTCTCAGGGCCTTTAATAGCTTTTCATTATCCCTTTGGTGCAGCCCTATACTAGGCTCGTCTAGAACATAAACTACTCCCACAAGGCTAGAGCCTATTTGAGTTGCTAATCTAATCCTCTGGGATTCACCACCAGATAATGTACCTGCTGTACGAGAAAGAGTTAAGTAATCTAGTCCCACACCCTTTAGGAAACTTAATCTTTCCTTAATTTCTTTAAATACCTGTTCTCCTATTATCTGTTGTTTTTCTGTAAGGACTAGGCTATCAAAAAATTCTAAGGCCTTAATGATAGACAAATCTGTTAGTTCAGCAATATTTAATCCATTTATTTTAACAGATAATACTTCATCCTTTAGTCTTCTTCCCTTACAGGTTGGACATGGACTTTCTGCCATATATTCATCTATTTTATTTCTCATATAATCGGAAGAGGTTGAATTATATCTTCTTTCTAAATTAGGGATTATTCCTTCAAATTTTCCTTTAAAATCTCTCATACCTTCCTCATCGAAGTGACTAGCAAACTTAAACGAAATTACTCTATCTGTACCATATAATAGATCTTCTATAAGCTTCTCTGGTGCATCCTTAAGAGGTCTATCTGTACTAAAACCATTTTCCTCAGCCAATGTCTTAAATATTTGATAATAATATGTGGACTCATTTGAGCTTGAAAATGGTGCTATTCCACCTTCATCTATGCTTAAATCTAAATTAGGTATAACTAAATCTCTATCTATTTCCTTATAAAATCCTAATCCATTACAAGTAGGACACATTCCAAAGGGGCTATTGAATGAAAACATCCTTGGAGATAGTTCTTCAATTGCTATGTTACAATTTGGACAAGCCAACTTTTCACTAAATAGAACTTTTTCCTTATCTATAAAATCTACTACAACAAGTCCTTCTGCCATTTTAAGTGCCATTTCTAGTGAGTCTGCTAATCTTCCTTCTATACCTTCCTTAACTACTATTCTATCTATGACTACCTCTATTGTATGTTTCTTATTTTTATCTAGTTTTATTTCGTCTCCAATATCGTACATTTCTTCATCAACAATTACCCTGACAAATCCTTCTTTTTTTATGTTTTCTAAAACCTTTATATGTTCACCCTTTTTACCTCTAATAACTGGTGCTAGAATTTGAAGCTTAGTTCTCTCTTCAGACTCCATTATCTTATCTACCATTTGCTCCACAGTTTGACTAGAGATTTCCTTTCCGCATTTAGGGCAATAGGGAGTACCTATTCTTGCATATAGTAGTCTTAAATAGTCATATATTTCTGTAACAGTACCTACAGTTGATCTAGGGTTTTTAGATGTAGTCTTTTGATCTATTGAAATAGATGGAGATAATCCTTCTATATATTCAACATCTGGTTTATCCATTTGTCCTAAGAACTGCCTAGCATAGCTAGATAAACTTTCTACATATCTTCTTTGACCTTCTGCATATATAGTATCAAAAGCTAAAGAAGATTTCCCAGATCCAGATAACCCTGTAAAAACTACAAATTTATTTCTAGGAAGGGTTAAGGAAACATCTTTTAGATTGTTTTCCTTAGCCCCCCTTATTATTATTTCATCCTTTGCCATTTACCTCACCTCTACTTTAGCTTCTTCTTTAATTCTATTATCTTATCCCTAAGTTCTGCCGCCTTCTCAAAGTTTAATTCCTCAGCTGCCGTAAGCATTGCTGATTCTAGACCTTCTATCATCGCTTCTATTTCTTCCTTAGAGAATGTCTCCTCATATTTTACTTCTTCCTCAGCTACCATAGTAGCTTCTATTATCTCTCTTATACCTTTCTTTATAGATTGAGGTATAATATTATGCTCCCTATTGTATTCATCTTGAATACTTCTTCTTCTATTTGTTTCTGATATTGCCTTTTCCATAGAATTAGTTATTCTATCTGCATACATAATAACCTTACCTTGGACATTTCTTGCAGCTCTACCTGTCGTTTGAATCAAGGAGGTTTCCGACCTTAAAAAACCTTCTTTATCTGCATCTAATATGCACACTAAACTAACCTCCGGTAAGTCTAAGCCTTCTCTAAGTAGGTTTATACCTACTAGGACATCATATTTTCCTAATCTTAAATCTCTTATTATCTCCATTCTTTCTATGGTCTGAACATCTGAATGAAGATATGTGACTTTTATTCCAATATCTTTAAAATAATTAGTTAAATCCTCTGCCATTTTCTTGGTCAAGGTTGTAACTAATACTCTTTCTTCTCTGTCTACTACTTTTCTAATTTCACTTACCAAATCATCTATTTGATGCTCCGTAGGCCTTACTTCTATAATTGGATCAAGTAAACCTGTAGGTCTAATGATCTGCTCTACAGTATTTTGTGTATGTTGTAACTCATAGGGACCTGGTGTAGCAGATACATATAAAATTTGATTTATCATAGTTTCAAATTCTTCAAATTTCAGGGGTCTATTATCTAAGGCAGAAGGTAGTCTAAAACCATATTCAACTAGATTAGTCTTTCTGGATTTATCTCCCTCATACATACCTCTTATCTGTGGCATAGTAACATGAGACTCATCTACTATTATCAAGAAATCATCTGGAAAATAATCTATTAAGGTAAATGGTCTAGAGCCTGCAGGTCTATTACTTAAATGCCTTGAATAGTTTTCTATTCCCTGACAAAATCCCATTTCCTCTAACATCTCTAGATCATATCTAGTTCTTTGCTCCAGTCTCTGAGCCTCTAATAATTTTTCCTTGTCTCTTAATTCCTTTAGTCTTCCGTCTAATTCTTCTTCTATAGTTTCTATTGCCATTTTCACCTTTTCCTCAGTTGTTGCATAGTGAGAAGCTGGGAATATAGAAACATGAGACCTTAATCCAATGACTTCCCCAGTTAAATGATTTACTTCCATTATCCTATCGATTTCGTCTCCAAAAAATTCAATTCTAATTGTATTCTCACTGGAGGAAGCTGGAAATACTTCTAATATATCTCCTCTGACTCTAAAGGTTCCCCTAATAAAGTTAATATCATTTCGTATATATTGAATATCAATTAACTTTCTCATTATCTCGTCTCTGTCCTTTATCATACCTGGTCTTAGGGATACTACAAGATTTTCATAATCTATAGGGTCTCCTAAGCCATATATGCAGGATACAGAGGCTACTATGATTACATCTCTTCTTTCAAATAAAGCTGCTGTAGCTGAGTGACGTAGTTTGTCTATTTCATCGTTAATAGATGCATCTTTTTCAATATAGGTATCCGACTGGGGTACATATGCCTCAGGTTGGTAATAATCATAATAGCTAACAAAATATTCTACTGCATTATTAGGAAAGAACTCTTTGAATTCAGAAGCCAATTGATATGCTAGTGTTTTATTGTGTGCTATAACTAAAGTGGGTTTTTGAACTCTCTCAATTATATTTGCCATAGTAAAGGTCTTTCCAGAACCAGTAACTCCAAGTAATACTTGATGTCTAAGATCGTTATTTATTCCATTTACTAAATTACTTATGGCTTCTGGTTGATCACCAGTTGGTTTAAAGTTTGATTCTATTTTAAATTTATTCATGTTTAACACCTCGTTTGAACGTTTGTTCCAATACATAATAATATTATATAATATATTACTCTTTTGTCAAAGAATATTATATTAATATATTTTCCTAATATTATTTAAGAGAAAAAGCATATTGAAGAAAAAGGATTAATATAGTAAACTATCAGTAAGGAGGCGGGTTCCGTGAAACGAATTTTATTAATAATAGCCACAATATTTATTGCACTACTATTCACTAATTGTAGCCCTAGGAAAGAAGGTTCTTCGACCTTTGATGATGCAAGATATGAAGAAGAAGAAGTTAAATATGAAATCGAACAAATACTTTTTTCTAAGAGTTTTCAATCTATTGAACCTTCTGTAGAAGTAATTACCAACAATAATAAATTAAAGATATTAGCTTCTCTAGGCTTAAGTGAATACTCTAGTATCAATGTTAATAGCATAACCAAAAAGGGTAGCCAAGTTAATATCCATGTCAGCGGTATTTATAGTAAAGCAGATTCTCGTTTAGCAGTACCACAAGTAATCATAGAATTAAAAAAATCAGAGTTTAAACCAATTGAAAACTTGAAGTTTAATATAGTCTATGATGACTATACCCCACTTAAGATTAAATATAGCATTAATGATGTACTAAACAAAATACAATCTCATTCTAAAATATCCTCTAAGGGAACACCTGTATTCAATTTAACTAGAATAAATAATAATATAGCATGGGATATATCTTACAACAGCATATTTGATAAGGAAACTTCTAATATTACCTTAGCAAATTTATCTGCACAGATTGATGCCAATACTGGTGATATAATAAATGTGGAAAAGACATTAATTTCATCCTATATAGATAGTGGCCATGTTTTAAGCTATGTAAACGATGACTATATACTATATAAGAAAGTAATCTTGGATAATGATAGACCAACTGAGCAATTATGGATTTATAATTCTAAAAACGATGAAAAAGTTATGCTTTATTCTTCAAACTTTAAAATATCATCTGTACAGTTTAGCCCTGATTTCCAATATATTTCTGTTATAGAGGTAAATGATAGCAACTCTGATGTATATATAATACCATTAGATGATAAGAGAGCATATAAGATATTTTTTGAAGATAAATTTAACCCTAAGACTATGAGATGGAACAATAAGAATATCTTATATCTAGTAGAAAATAGCGATGATAGTTCTATTGTCTATTCCTATGATATAGAAAATAATGAAGGCAATATGCTAGGTAGGTTTAATAAAAACATTGAGGGTTTAATAATTCTAAACAATAACTTTCTAATATCCGAAAAAACTGAGAATGAATTTAACAGAAGAATATCACTTACTACAGATTGGGATAAATTTAGACTAATAGGTCACGGTTTTAATCCTAGATTTATAAATGAAAATATGGTTTCTTTTATGCAAAGACATAAGGAAAAGGATTTAAACTATTTATTTATTTATGATATTCAGGAAAGAGATATAATTGGTGAAATTAAGGAAAATATTTCAAACTATGAAATCCTACCTGAAAGAAATATTGTTTATGTGAGAAAAAATACTAATATGAACAATTATACCTTAGTAAAGTATTCTGTAGATGATCAATCATCCATTGATATTGCAAATTTGATTGGTGATAGAGTTTATTATAACGAAGATAGAAAACTAATATATTTAAATATAGTATTACCTTTTGATAATGAAAAAACAGAAATGATTTACTCATTAGATTTAGATAAACTCAATTAAAAATCCCTAGGGACTATTACTAGTCCTAGGGGTTTTCTTTTCCCATAATATCTTTTTGTTGATAATCCTGATTTTATATTAAAGAATTCAATCTTCAGCTTATTCCTTCTTATACTCATTAAATCTTCTAAATCCTTCTTACTATTTATTGGTACTCCATTAATTTTAAGTACTATATCTCCTGTCTTTATCCCCAATGTATGGGCTACTGTATTGGGGAGAACATCTAATACCTTTACTCCTCTATCAAAGGATGTAAATATTGGATTCTTCTTGTTTTCATTAATTTTATTTTGTAAAATTATATATTCATGACCCAATATGGCAAACATTGGAGCTATAAAAAGATTGTCTATGGTTTTAGATATATATAATAGAATAACGCTATATAAAAATAATACTAGGGAAGTTTTTATGATCTTTCTTCCGGGATAAGTTGATATAGAGTAATCACCATAACTAAGAATTGCCATAAGAGTAATAGGCTGTATTAAACCATCACCAATAAATATTACAAAGGGAATAGGCCAAAACCTATTCATATTAAATCCGCCTACTATTTGGTTTTTTGTTTCAAAAATAACTGGTAATCTATTTCTTCCTCCATCAAGGAGAATCAATATGCTTTCTACTATATGAAGTATAGCGACTACTGACATTACCTGGGAAATGCTAATCTTAGGATAACCAAAAATTAGACTACATAATGATACTATGGCCCCACCGTACGAGAAGCACATATATCTTGGATTAATGAAGGATAAAACAATTGCAACAACTAAGATATACATAAAATCTTGAGGTATAGCTACAACACTTAAATATATAAATAATACAGTTGCAATTATTCCTCCAAATATTCCAAACATAGTAGATATAATTAATTTTAACAATGCAGATCTTTTATATCCTATATTCTCCTTTTCTATTTTACCTATTTTTACATATTGAAAATATATAATTCCAAGGACTAGAATAAAAAAAGGAGATTTTAAAGTATTTATAATATCTATTATTGTAAAATAAACAATTTGATATAGGCCATACATACTTTATAACTCCCTTTATTTAAAATTATTTAATTTTTGATTTTATTTCTTCTATGGCTTTTCTTAATTGATTATCTTCCTTTAAGTTATCTACACCTATTTCTTCAACTCCTTCTGGTAGCTCTATTACAATATCTGGTGTTATTCCAATTCCATGGATATTGATACCATTTGGTGTGAAATACTCTGAAATAGTTAATTTTAATCCTGAGCCGTCTTCTAAATCCTTAATCCTTTGTACAACACCCTTTCCAAATGTGGTTGTTCCTACTAAAGTTCCTCTCTTATGATCTTTAATAGCACCTGCGAGAATTTCCGAGGCTGATGCAGAGCCTCCATTAACAAGTAAGACTAATGGATAATCAACCATTGACTTGCCAGACTTTTCATATGTCCTATTACCATCTTTAGTTTGAGTATAAACGATGTCTCCTTCACCTAATAATTCATCGGCTATTTGAACACATCTATCTAATAAACCTCCAGGGTTGTTTCTCAAATCTATAATCAACCCTTTAATATTGCGTCTTCCCAATTTATCTAGCTCTGTCTTAAAATCCTTATATGTTAAATCATCGAAGGATGTAATCTTTATATATCCAATATTATCATCAATTATATTAGATTTTACAGTGATTAGCCTAATTATTTCTCTAGTTATTTCAACATCAAAGATATTATCTTTTCTATCTTTGTCTTTCCTCATAATCGTTAGAACTACTTTAGTATTAGGCTCACCCTTCATTACCTTAACTGCTGCATCCATATTTTCTGCCAGAAATTCAGTACCATCTACTCTAATTATTTTATCTCCACTCTTAATACCTGCTCTTTCTGCAGGAGTTCCTTCTATAGGGGACACTACAGTTATTAAGTTGTCATCTCCTGGAGAAACGACTATACCAACTCCTGCATATGTACCACTGGTCTGTTGCATAAAAGATGCAAATTCATCTTGAGTCATATAAGTAGAATATGGGTCTCCCAAAGATTGAAGCATACCTTTTAATTGTCCATCTATTAATTTGCTTTCATCCACATCTCGTAGATAATTTTGCTTAACATAATTCTCTACTGCTATTACCTTTGAGAATTCATTATAAACAGATTTCAGACGATTATATTCTGCTTTTGGAATATATGCCTTGTTGTTAAATGTTACACTCATTAGATTAGTTAGGCCAAAAGTAAGTACATTTGTAACTAATAATAAAACTACCATTAGGGTTATGACTCTCTTCTTTGACATTATCTCACCTCTATAATTTTTGGGTTTATACAAATATTGTATTTATTTTACATGAAGATTATACCATTAATTAAGGGAATTGAAAAGAATACCATGTACTATAACGCAGTTTCGCATCTCAAATCTATTTGCTCACTACGTTCGCATAGATTTGGAGCTCATTGCGTTTGACCTACTAAAGCTCACTATCGTTCGCTAAGTTAGGTCATAAAAAAAAAGGGGATTATTTCCCCTTTAGCCATGGTATTGGGTCTACATAAGCCCCATTCTTTCTTACTTCAAAATGACAATGTGGTCCAGTAGATACTCCTGTACTGCCTGCCTTTGCAATAGTATCTCCCTTCTTCACTTCTTGACCTTCCTTTACTACTAATGATGAATTATGTCCATAAAGTGTAACTATACCACCGCCATGGTCAAGCATTATTGTTTTCCCATAGCCGCCTAAAGTACCTGAGTATATTACTGTTCCTCCTTGAGCAGCAGTAATCTTTGTTCCAGTAGGTGCTGGTATATCTATACCTGTGTGTAATTTCTTAGTATTAAAAACAGGGTGAATTCTATATCCATAGGGGGAACTAATTCTTGAGTACCCTGGTACAGGCCATGCCATTGTACCACCTGAATAAGGTCCAGTAACTCTTTGCCTTCTCACTATTTCCTTTTCAATTTCCTTTGCATAATCATTTAATTTATCGTATTCTTTTTCATAGGCAGCCTTATCCTTTCGTAACCTGCCCATTAAATCTTCTTTTTCTCTAGTCGCCTTTGCTAAATCTCTTCTTCTAGCCTCTAACTTAGTCTTAGATACCTGTACTGCATTTTTTTGCATCTCTAGCTCAGTTTTCTTGGTTTCTATTATATCTCTTTGTTCCTTCATATATTCTATTAATTCCGTATCATGTTTTGCAATTGCTTTTATCATATCCTGCCTAGATAAAAAGTCTTTAATATTTGCAGATGATAAAAGTACTTCAAGATATCCTACATTTCCATTTTTATACATTACCCTCAATCTTTTATTAAATGTATCCTTCTTATCATCAATTTTCTCCTCTGCTTCTTTTAACTCTGCAGTTGACTTCTCAATATTTTTCTCTAGGTTTTCTAGCTCTTTTTCCACTTTATCTAGTTCATTAGTAGCACTATCCATCTTTACATCTAGATCAGCTATTTGTTTAGATACATCCTTTGTTTGCTGTTCTATTGCCTTAATCTCATTTTGTGTGTTCTTTATTTGTTCATTAAGGCTTTTTTGTTTCTTCTTTAAATCATCTACTGAATCGGCATATACTTGAATAAAGTTAAATGTAAATATTAAAGCCAACAATAAATATATTATCTTTCTCTTTTGCATCTATATCCCCCTTTATACATTAAGAAAACGTTTTAAAGATACTATACTTCCTAATGCTCCTATTCCTACACCTATGGCTGTAAACATTATAGTTATGTCTTTAATCAATAATGAAGGAGGCACTAGGTATACCGTAAGCAAAACATAGAGTTGATTACTTACTGATTTGAAGAAGTATTCATATCCATAATTTATTAACAATATGGATAAAACAGCTCCAATAAATCCAAATAGTATTCCCTCTATAATAAAAGGACCTCTTATGTAACCATTGGTTGCACCTACGTACTTCATTATATTTATTTCTCTTTTTCTTGAGGTTACTGTAATTTTTATAGTATTAGAAATGATAAATACAGATACTAGTACTAAAATTCCTATTACTGCTATACCTCCAAATCTAATATAATTAGCAAATATCATAAGCTTGTCTATTACATCCTTATAATATCTTACATCTTCTATTCCGTCTATTTCCTTAAGTGCATTGACTACAGAATCTGCATGTCCTATATCCTCTAATTGAATAATATAAGAGTCTTGAAGTGGGTTATCATCTTCTAATCCCTCTAGGACATAGCTATCATCTTCCCATTGCTCCTTCATAATTTCTAGTCCTTGTTCCCTAGAACGGAATATTACAGATAATACACCGTCTTTTGTTTTTATAGATTCCTCTATAGATTTTAAATCACTATCATTAAGCCCATCTTCTAGAAAAACCTGTACTTCATCAAACTTAGTTTTTACTTCTAATACTAGATTGTTTATACTTAAAATCAAAATCAATACTATACCTAAAATCATAAGCACAGCCGATATGGAACCTACCGATGCTAGTCCCATACCACGGTTTCGCCACATACCTTGAAAACCTTGTTTTACTATATTCTTAAACACCCGAAATCGCATCGCCATATCCACCCTTCTGCTCATCCCTAATCAATCTACCATCATGAATTTCTATTACTCTTTTCTTCATTTGGTTTACTATATCTTTGGCATGAGTCGCCATAAGTACTGTAGTCCCTCTACCATTGATTTCAGCTAGAACCTTCATTATTTCCCATGCAGTCTCTGGGTCTAAATTTCCCGTAGGCTCGTCCGCAATTAAAACTGGAGGGCTATTAACTATTGCCCTAGCAATAGATACTCTCTGTCGTTCTCCTCCTGATAGTTGATCTGGAAAGCTAGATGCTTTTCTACTTAAATCTACCATACTAAGTACCATAGGAACCTTTCTTCTTATTTCCTTAGGATGACCTCCTATTATCTCCATGGCAAAGGCCACATTTTCGTATACTGTTTTATTAGGAAGGAGCCTGAAGTCTTGAAAAACTACACCTATATTTCTTCTAATAAAGGGTATCCTTCTATTTCTAACCTTTGTAATATCAATATCATTTAATATTATCTTACCTTCTGTAGGTTGTTCTTCCTTCAATAATAGCTTTATTAGAGTAGATTTACCTGCACCAGAGGAACCTACTAAAAAAACAAATTCTCCCTTATGTATATCCAAATTTATATTTGAAAGAGCTTTCACATTATTATCGTATTCTTTGCTAACATTTTTAAAACTGATCAAATTTTTCACCTCGTTTTTTTATGATATATCATATTAAAACTCCAGTAAAGTCCCATTAATTTCCAAATTAATTTTTGCTTTCCCTTAATTGTATATTATAATATAAAATGTGAGATAAATAAACCTTAAGAGGTGATATTTTTGGATAAAAAAAGTCTAAGAAAAAAAGTTCTACAAAAAAGAGCAGAACTATCTGAGGAAAGCATTGCTAAATACAGTAATATTATTGCTAACAAACTGTATGATATGGACGATTATAAAAATGCTAAAACTATAATGTCATTCATTAGTTTTGGCGATGAAGTCAATACCCATGAGATAATTAAAAAGTCTATAAGCCAAGGAAAATCAATAGTTGTACCAATTACTATACCCGAACCTAGAGAACTTAAGGCTTCTCAAGTTTTAGATTTTTCTGAGCTTGAATTAGGTTATTATAATATACTTACTCCTAAGAAAGAATTTATAAGATTTATTGACCCTAATACTATAGACCTAATTTTAGTACCTGGTGTTGTTTTTGCTAGAAATGGATATAGAGTTGGCTATGGTGGAGGATATTATGATAGATTTTTATCTAAACTTACAAAAAAAGTAGATAAGATTGGATTGGCTTTTAATTTACAAATTACAGATGAAGTTCCTACTGACTCCTTTGACATTCCTGTAGATTTAATCTTAACAGAAAAAGAAATTATTAATTGTCTGAAAAAATAAACTTAACACTAACCTTCCAATTTATGTTATTAATGATATAATATATTGGGTGTTAAATTTGTTATTTAGGAGGAATTATAATGGTGAGAACCGTAGGCACTACAGCAAGGGGCATTAGAACTCCAATTATCAAGGAAGGTGATGACTTAGTTAATATTGTAGTTGATTCTTTACTCCTATCAGCTAATTCTGAAAACTTTCATATTAATGATAGGGATGTTCTAGGTATTACTGAATCCTTATTGGCTAGAGCTCAAGGTAACTATACTACTGCTGATGTTATCGGAAAAGATATTAAACTTAAATTTCCTTCGACTATAGGTTTGGTTTACCCTATTTTAAGTAGAAATAGATTTTCGATTATATTAAAAGGAATAATATCAAGCGGAAGAAAGGTAGTACTACTTCTTTCTTATCCTGCTGATGAAGTAGGGAATCACTTAATGGATATAGATAAGATGGATGAATTGAAGATTAATCCTTATACTGATATATTAACAGAATCTGATTATAGAAATCTTTTTGGTGAAAAGGTAGTTCATCCTTTTACAGGTGTAGATTACGTAAAAGCATATAAAGAAATAGGAAAAGAAAATATTGAAATAATTTTCTCTAACGATGCAAGAACCATATTAAATTATACTAAGGATGTATTAGTGGCAAATGTCCATGATAGACATAGAACTAAGAGAATTCTTAAGGAAGCTGGAGCAAATATTATTTATGGATTAGATGATATACTTAGCTCTTCAATAGAGGGTTCTGGTTATAATCCAGAATATGGGTTACTTGGTTCAAATCTTGCTTCTGAAAATGAGTTGAAATTATTCCCTAGAGACTCACAGACTTTTGTAGAAGCAGTGCAAGCAAAGGTTAAAGAGAAAACTGGTAAAACTATAGAGGTTATGATTTATGGAGATGGTGCCTTTAAGGACCCTGTAGGAAGAATTTGGGAACTAGCTGCCCCAGTAGTTTCCCCGGGATATACTAATGGCCTAAAAGGAACTCCTGATGAGTTAAAGCTAAAGTATATCGTAGATACGGAACTAGATGATTTACAGGGAAATGAAGTTATTGAAGCTATCAAAAAGAAGATTAACAACAAGGAGAATAAGACCGAAGAAGAATCTCTAGGTACAACTCCCAGAAGATTAACTGATCTATTAGGTAGTCTTTGTGACTTAACTAGCGGTAGCGGAGATAAGGGTACACCTATAGTACTTATTCAAGGATATTTCGATAATTATGCAACAGAGTAGCCAATTGGCTACTCTGTTTTATCTTTAATATATTTTAAAGCATCTTTCTTCAGTATAATATCTGATATATATAAATCTTTCTGAAATTCTTCTATCTTTTCTTTATATTTGCTTTCATCTAAAATCTTTCCAGTTTTCACATCATATATATTTCCATCATTACTTAAATATGCATATTCATCAGTTATTACTGTACTATTTCTAAGAACTGCATATTCTTTCTTAGTATTTAATAAATCTTTACCTAATGCATAGGGCACATTAAAATCCATTAGATTTGCAATAGTAGGTAGGATATCTACTTGTCCTCCCACTTTCTCAACTCTTTCTGGTTCTTTTATATCACTGTCATGAATAATCAACGGAATTTTTTGAAGCTTTAACCATTCCAATTCACTATATTCCTTACCAACAAATTTGAAAAGTTCCTCAGATTTTTCCTTAGGTACAGCCTGATGATCTCCATATATAACAATTAAAGAGTTATCATATAATCCCTGTTCCTTTAAATAATCTATTAAAGAACCAATGGCCATGTCAGCATAATGCACTGATTTTATATAGTACCCTAAAAATGTGTCTTCATATTCTCCAACATTAAAATCATACCTCTCAAAGAACTTATATTTAAATGGATAATGACTAGATAGGGAAATCATCATAGAATAAAATGGCTTTTCCTTATCTATTTTATCTATGGTTTGCTTATAGAAGGATTTATCTCCTAAACCCCATCCTACATACTCATCTAATCTAAATTTTTCATTGCTGAAAAACTCATCAAAGCCTAAGGAAGGATATATTAATGCCCTATTCCAAAAAGTTGCACTATTAGCATGGGAAGCGTAGGTATTATATCCTCTCTCTTTCAATATATTTCCTATAGATAAATAAGTATTATTAGGATATAGAAAATAACTGGATCCTTCCTTTGAAGGATAAAGTGAGGCATTGACTAACATCTCAGCATCGGAAGTATTCCCTCCTCCTGTTTGATAATAAATATTATCAAAATATTTACTTTCCCCTATTAGCTTATTTAAATTAGGAGTTATTTCTTCTCCAGAAAGTGTTTGAGCACCAATTATAAAATGTTGAAGAGCTTCTACTTGGATTACTATAAGGTTTTTATCCTTAGATATTCCCTTATATTTCTCCCCTGCCACCTCCTTATTCTCAAAATAGGCAGTAATCTCCTCTTTTTCTTTATTAGTAATCTTCCTATCTGTTAAATAATTATTCTTTATAAATCCCTTAATATCATAATAATGATAATAAGCAACCCCTCCATGCTTGATAATATAGTTATTATCATAGGCAAAGGTTGATGTGTCTGTATTTTTAAATGAAATAAATATGAGAAGAACTCCTATAGTTATCATAGAAATAGGTGTTAATAGTCTTTTCCCTAAGCTCTCTTCATTTTTGTCATTGCCTACACATTTCTTTAATAAAAATAAAATTCCTATTATTATTGGAATATCTAATATATAAACCATATCCTTAGTTTTAAAAAGGCTTAGTATGCTATCCCCTATAGATCCTGCAAGTTTTAATTGATATATCATTGTTATACTTAGGGCACTATAATAATATCTAAAATAAATAGTATCTGCTAATAATAGCACTCCAACAAATAAATCCAATATTAGTAAACCTATGATGCTTCTTTTATTAAATATCAGCAAAACAACAGCAATGATTATTAATGTCATTCCAAAATTAGCTAACATCATTAGATTATTTATAGTACCTAGAAAAGGTCTTCGATTTAACCCTGTGGTAAATTGGAAATAAAATATTTTCACCATAATTGCCCCTAAGACCATAATAGTTACTAAAATATCTATTAATTTAGGATTCTTCAAAAGCTCCCTTATTTTAGATGAACCTCTATTACTTTCTTTCATATTCTGCTTCCTTTCTCTATTGTCTATATAATAAGCTTAAGTTTATCATAATTTACTAATGCTTTACAAGTATTTTAAGACTCTATATATCTATCCAAGTTAATAATATATTTAAAATTCCATTGCTAGATGTTATAATGTTATATAAATATTGATTTTGAGGAAGGATTTGAAAAATGATAAATGTATTGCATCTTATTAATATTACAGGAGGTGGCGGAACAGAAAGCTATATATATTCTTTAGCAAAAAAGTTACATAACAATAGATGTAGATTTTTTTTAGCATATTCTAAGGAGGGTCCTACTCTAAAATTGTTCCAGGATTTAGGCATAGAAACCATTCATTTACCTATGAATAACCCCTATGATATAAATGCTGCTAAAAACTTAAAGGCTATATGCAAAGAAAAGTCTATTGATGTAGTTCATACTCATTTTCTTAGGGAAAATTATATTAGCATATTATCTAAAGCCTTAGGGAATAAGTCTACATTAATAAATACTCGACATATGCTATTTAAAAATTCTAAATCAGTTATATATGTTAATAAGATAATGACTAATTTTAACTATAAGATAATAGCTGTTAGTGAAGCAGTAAAATCTGCTTTGCTAAATGAAGGTATTAAGAAAAATAAAATAAGATTAATTTATACCGGAATAGACTTAGACAACTGGAAACATACTAAAAGTTTCAACTTTAGAAATGAATTTAACATAGGTAAGGAGGATTTAGTTGTTGCCTCTGTTGCTAGATTTACAGAAGAAAAAGGCCATTCATATTTCCTTCAATCTATAGCTCGTATGAAAGAACTATTATCTACTGAAGATGTTAACAATATAAAAGTTAAATTTGTTCTTATTGGAACAGGTAAATTATTAGATGAGTCTATTAAATTAGCCAAGGATTTAAATGTATTTGATGATATAATATTTACAGGTTATAGAAATGATATTAATAATATTTTGAGAGACTGTGATTTATTTGTTTCTCATTCTCAATCTGAAGCTTTTGGTATTTCTATTTTAGAAGCCTTAGCCAGTGGACTACCTGTTATCACCACAGATAGCGGCGGCTCTAGGGAAATAATAGATAACGATAGTGATTGTGGTATTTTAATTGAATATGGAAATGTAGATCAGCTAGCAAAATCATTATTACAACTTTTAAAAGATGAAAATTTAAGGAATTCCTATAGCGAAAATGGTCTCAAATTAGTACATGAGAAATTTAGTCTTGATAATACAATTGAGGAAACATATAAACTATACAGCTCTAATAGGAATTTTTAAATAAGGAGAGGAGGCATAGTATGCTCATTGATGATAAGGGAAGAATTTTGGGAAAGATTAATTTTATAGATATTTTGCTAGTATTAGTAGTTTTAGCTGCTGGATTATTTGGTCTAAATAAGTTTGGATTAATAGCTCCACAGCAAACACCAGCTGCTAGTACAAATAAAGTGGAAATAGTATTTTACCAAGAAGAAGTAAACGACTTTACTGCTAATAATGTTAATATTGGGGATCCTGCAACGGAATCTTTAAAAAATGCAAATTTCGGTAAAGTAATTGATGTTAAAGTAGGAGAGTCTATATCCTGGCTTCCTGATTTAGGTGGAAATAAAATTGTTAGTTCTTCTAGAGAAGGATATGCTTCTATTTATATAACAATGGAAGCTAATGCTAATATAACTCCTAACGGAATTAATATTGGGGGATATACTTTTTATGTTGGTGATATAATTACCTTAAGGGCTGGCAATTCTATATTCTATGGAAGAATCTATAGTGCAAATGAAATATAGGAGGATTAAATTATGAAAAAAGATAATAGAAGAAAAATAAAATTTACCGTTATAGATTTAGCGATCATTCTCGTACTTATAGTAACTCTAGGAGCTGTGGGAATGAAATTTAAAAAGGCAAAGGTATCAACTCCCTTTGTTGCAAAAACAGATAAAATACAAATAACCTATTACATTGAAGAAATTCCGGAATTTGCTGCAACAGCAATAAAAATTGGAGATCCTGTTAAAGAATCTATACAAAATTCATCTTTCGGTAAAGTAACCGATATTGTAATTGAGGATTCTATCTCTTGGTTAAAGACAAATGAGGGTAAATACATCACTACTGCTAGAGAAGGATATTCTTCTGTTTCTTTAACTATGGAAGGTGAAGGTATTATAGGTAAAAATGGAGTAACTATAGACAAATCAGTTTATTATGTTGGACAGACTATTACAATATATGCTGGCAATTCTATATTACAAAACGGTAGAATTGCAGATGTTCAGAAAATCGAATAGCCACTAGAGGGTGATAAATATGGAATATTTAATAAATAAAAGTTTAATATTAAGCTTTATATATAAGATTTTAGTATTTTTATATAAGAAATTTACAGAATCTGCAATCTATGAATTATTTAGTCGCTTTTTCAATAAGATCACTTACTATTTTTCCTATAGTAAGATTTGGACTTATTTAAAAGGACCAGATTATTTTGATAGACTTTGGACCAATAGCCTTATTTATTCTATATGTGATAAAATTTTAAATGTACCTTCCACTTTATTAAGAAGGTTTTATTTAAAGCATGAAAAGATATTTTGTCATAGCTATGGTTTCAAATTTATCAATTGGCTTGTAGAAGATTTTCATTCTTTATTAGGTTTATCATTGATCCTTACCTTTATGATTCCTGATAATAGATGGTATAATGTTTATGGAGTTTTAATCGCTTTAGGATTATTTATATTATTCTTCATAAGGACTATCCTTAAACCTTCTAATTATATTGATATTAAAAATATAGATTTTACATTAATTCTCTTTATGGTTGTTATAGGTTTATCTACTATTACATCTTTATTTCCAAGGGATAGTATAAACCAATTTATCTATTATATGATATCTTTTATTACAATCATAATGATAGTTGGCTCTACTGATAATGAAGATGATTTAACTAAAATTATAGAATTAATGATTATTGGAACATTTTTAACATCTTTATATGGAATTTATCAATGGAAGGTTGTAGGTATAGCAGTAAATCCTTCTTTAACTGATGTTACTGTTAATCAAGGTATGTCTGGTAGAGTGTTTTCAACTATGGGAAATCCCAATATTTATGGAGAATATTTAGTTCTTACACTACCTTTCTTTGGTACTGTTATTTTAAATTCAAAATCCTGGTGGAAAAAAATGATCTATACCGTAATGTTGTTACCTGTTATTCTTATTCTTCTTAAAACAGGCTCAAGATCTGCTTGGATTTCCTTTGCTTTTTCACTGTTTGTCTTTGTATTCTATGTAAATAAAAAACTATTACCATTTATGTTTTTAGCTGGACTCCTTGCTATACCCCTATTACCTCAATCTATTTATAGGAGGCTATTAACTATATTTAACCCAAATGATTCATCAGTACAATATAGAAAAAAAATATTAGAGCCTGCAATCCCCATGTTGAGAGATTATTGGCTTACTGGAGTGGGATTAGGTAATCAGGTATTTAATACAATATATAAAAGATATAAATCCTTTACATTAAAAACTGTAGCCCATACTCATAATTTATATTTGCAACTTTGGTTAGAAGCAGGTGTATTTGCAATTGGATCATTCTTATTATTGATTTTTAGATTGGTTAAAAAATCCTCCAATGTTATAGCTAAAAAGGAAAATCCTACTATAGCTAATATATTAATAGCTTGTATATCTAGTATTCTCGGTATACTAGTCATGGGCTTTGCAGATCATATATGGTTCTATAATAGGATATTATTCTTATTCTTTGTTATAGTTGCATTAACTTTTGCTGCACTGAAAGTGGCAAATAAGGAGGCTTAAATACAACAAGTAATCCATAAAAAATAACACCAACTTATATTAGTAAGGTTTTAATATTAGTTGGTGTTATTTTAATTAATTCTGCTATTTTTATAATCTTATCTATATTTTACTTATCCTTTAATCCTGTTTATCTTTCTATCTCTTATTTCATAAACAATATCTGCCACATTATTAATTAAAGTCTTATCATGGGTTACAAATATTATGGTCCCTTTATAATCTATCATCATTGTTTCCAATGCACCCATCTAGAAAAGTAGAGGGTTCATCCATCAAAATTATATTATATTCTCCAGATAATACTTTTAGTAACATTAACTTCGTTAACTCTCCTCCACTTAATTGAAACAAGGATTTTTTAATATCATCTTTTTCAAAACCAATCTGAACTAGCATTGCAATTAATTCATTTGGTTTGTAATCGGAATTTTGTAGTAAAAACTCTAATAAGGTTTCTTTGCTAGCTGATATATAATTTTGTTGCTCAAAATATCCAATTCTTGCTTTTTTGGCAATTGTAAAGGCTTTGTCATTTGAAAAAATCATTCTTAGAAGAGTCGTTTTGCCCGCACCGTTATCACCAGTTATTGCAACTTTTTTTGCTAGTGGAATGGTGATAGCTGCATTGTCAAATAGGTGGTTATCTCCTAATTTTTTATTAATATTATCTCCCATAATAGGATAATTGTTGTATAACTTAATAGCTTTACTTTGTCTAAATACTACTTTTCTTTCCATTATTGGCGGATTTACTTGTTCTAAGTTTTCAAGCCTCTGTTCAATACTTTTTGCAACTTTGTTCACACTTTTTACTTTACTACCTACAGGTCTTTGTGTACTATTTCTTCCCGCTTGTTCAGTATTATTCTTAGGCGGTTTGCCAATTTGCTTATAATCAAGACTATTAGCCTGTTTTTTCTTGAACTCAATGACTCCTTCAAGGCGCTGTTTCTCTTCAATATAAATCTGATATTTCTTTTCTTGTTGTTCTCTTTCCAATCTTTTTTGTTCTATATAATCAGAGTAATTTCCATAATACTCTTTTATATCAGATTCTCTTATTTCCCAAATCTTATGAACAACAGAATCTAAAAAAAATCTATCGTGGCTAACAATTATTAATGCTCCTGGAAAATACTCTAATTGTTCAATTAATAATTCCACTCCATTTTTGTCTAGATGAGAAGTAGGTTCATCTGCAAGAATACATACTGCATTCTCTGCAAAGCCTTGAGAAATACGATATCTTGTTTGCTCTCCACCACTCATATGATCATAGCTCTTATAATTAATCTGCCATATAGAGGTCCAGTAGTCAAATTGGTTAATATCAACATTTTGTTTTGGCAGGATTTGGGGTATTAAAACGACATTACCATTGTTTACAACCTGACATCCACTAGGTTTTAATTTCTCCGCTAGGATATTCAGTAAAGATGTCTTTCCAGATCCATTATTACCTACTAAACCAATTCTTTCTCCTTCATAAACAGTAAGTTCACCTATATTTAAAATCTCTTTACCATTATATTCTAGATAAATATTCTTTGCTTTTATTATTTCACTCATAACTTTTCCTCCCAAGATTAAATTGGAGCAACCAATATAATTTAGGGAGCTAATATTTAGCCTCCTATTTTTTTATAGCAATAGAAGGAGGCCGCTCATACCTTCTATCGCTATTTGATAGAAGTCCATATCCATACCTTAAACATCAATAACCCTCCTCACCCATTGTGGTACACTTTAAGTCTAATGTGCAAATTTGCTACTTTTTATATTTTAACTAAGATATATATACATTACATTTAACCTTAACTAAAACACTACTACTTAAATTCTAAAATATGATCACTAAGTTCTAAAATATCTTTATCATGGGTAGATATAATTATTATTTTATCCTTCTTGTACTCTGGAAGAAAATTCAAAAATCTCTCTCTACCTCTCGAATCTAGTGCAGAAGTAGGTTCATCAAAAAATACTAAGTCTCCATCTTTTAATAGAGTTCTTGCTAGGGCTACCCTCTGTTTTTCTCCTCCTGATAGATTTTCAGTGTCCTCTTCAATTATAGTATCTAGTCCATCGCTCAAATTATTTATTACCTTTTCTAGTGAAAGCATCTCAATATATGACTTAAGTTCGGATTCTTTATATTCTTCGCCAAATGTCAGGTTATATAATAAGCTTTCTTTGAGTAAAAATGGTTCTTGTTCACATACTGCTATTTTCCTTTTACGCATTTCCATCATGTTGATGTCTGTTGATGATATATTGTTATATGAAATAGTTCCCTTCTGGTCTTTTATATAAAGTCCAAGTATAATTCTTATTAAAGTACTTTTCCCACTTCCATTTTCACCTTTTAAGGAGTAAATTTTCCCTTGTTCGAATATGTAGTTAAAATTTCGAAAAATTGGTTTGTTATCGGTATAAGAGAAATATAAGTCCTCTATAGAAATCGTCTCAATTTTTTCTACTATCACTCCTTCACCTGGAAGTTTTTCTTCTTTAAAGATTTCATTTAGTCGTTGGTAAAAAACTAAAACCTCAGGTATATCTCCTGATAGAGTAAAAAAATACTTTGTAGCCCCCATTATTAAATTAAAATAGGAAAGAACCATGGTAAACTGACCGATACTCATACTTCTATTAATAACAGACTTCCCTCCCAAAATAAACAATGCAAGATTTGCCATAAGGAAAAGAATTTTATCCACGCTTGAAAATGCATAGGATATACGTTGTTCTTTAAGAGACAATTCATAAAGTGGAGAAAAGGCCTTTTTAAGTTTTAAACTAAATCCTCGTATTATACCATGTGTTTGTAAAAAATCAATATAAGAAAGTTGTTCATCAAGGCTTGAAAAATATGATGAAACTGCTTCAGAAAAACGATAACTTACATGAAAAAGAGGCTTCTTAAATATAAAATAAGCCAATGCATAAAGGATATTTAGCACTAATAAAAAAAATCCTAAATAACCATTGAATGAAAATATTAAAATTAAAGGAATAATAAATTTAAAACTGTGAATAAGTACTTGTTGAAACACATTTACGCAAAACATAACTATAAAATTTGAATCATTATTTATCCTTTGGTTAAGATACGCTACATCAAGATGTAATGGATGTAGTATTGATAACTCTTGGACATGTTCAATAGCCTCTTTATTTAAATAATAAGCAGGTTTTATTTGTAATATACAATAAAGTCTATCGACACCATAACCTATAACAATAGTAGCTATAGACAATATAAATAATCCCATCATATAAGATGGAGCAAAAGAAAAACTGTTGGAGGTTACTAATTCATCTACAAATCTTCCCAAAATATAAGGGATCCCAATATCAATCATCCCAACTAATAAGCTTAGTACTATATAAGCAATAAGTAGCCATCTCATTGCCACAAAATATTTCCTAGTAAATTTGAAAATTTCACTCATATTTTAACACCTCCTATTCTACTAAAAGTAGCGTATTCACTCATCTCCACTTTACTTTATTAATTGTTAACTCTATAATATAAAATATGAATGTTTATTTCAACAGGCATCAATGCCCGTTTTTGATAATTGTTAATGAAGTTGTTGAAACTACATACTTTGGGGGTGCTTTTTTTGTTTTATAATCTTGAGTTGTTTGGAAAAAGATTAAAAGAAATAAGAAACAGTCTAAAGATTAATCAAAAACAGATAACCGAAATAACTAATATTGATGACAAAACCATTAGAAGAATTGAAAGTGGTAAGGTATTGCCTAAATTAGATACTCTAGAGATTCTATCCCCTATTTATAAAGAAGACTTAGTCTCTCTGCTCATTAAATATAGATTTGATGATTACTCGGTTTTTTGTGAAATCAAAAACAAAATAGAATTAAAGTTAGATAATGGAGAACAACATACTTTACATACTGAGTTCAGAGAATTAAATATATTGTCATCTTCTACCGAAAACCCATATTATAAAAATCTTATTCGCCAATTAATTCTATTTACTGAGGCAGCCATTATATACAAAGATAATAATAATAATAATAATACAGTTCTTAGCAAATTAGTAAAGGCTATTAAAATAACAACTCCTCCATTTAATTTGGAGTATTATACTTCATATGTATATATATATCTATGTAATGCCTTTGGACAAAGAGAATTAAAAAATACCATAATAAACAATTGCAAGAAGTATTTTGATATTAACCTATAGATGAAAATTGAATCCAGTTAAGGCAAAAAAATAAAAGGTTATCACGATAATGATAACCTTTTATTTTTTATTATTCCTCTTCAAATTCTCTATTTAGAAGAGAATAGTATATTAACTTTTCTTGTACATAATAATTTATAGTATTTTCTTCATATTCTCCTTCTTCAGTCAGCTCTCCAGCCTTCGTACCTGTTAATATTTCCATTCCTTCATCTATGGTATCTATGGCGTAAATAGTAAATTTTTTTTCTTTTACTGCATTTATTACTTCTTCATTTAACATTAAATTGTCTATATTTTTACTTGGAATTATAACTCCTTCTCCGCCTTTAAATCCTTTTAATTTGCACACCCTATAAAAGCCCTCTATCTTTTCATTTACTCCTCCAATAGGCTGGATCATTCCCTTTTGATTTACAGAACCTGTTACTGCAACTCCCTGCCTTATTGGAATATCTCCCAGGCTTGATAATATTGAATATAGTTCAGTACTTGATGCACTATCTCCATCTATGCCATCATAGGATTGCTCAAAGGTAATACTAGCAGTCATGGATAATTGAATATTTTGGGCGTATTTCTCTCCTAAATATCCACTCATTATAAGAACTCCCTTATCATGAATATTTCCACTTTGTTCTGACTCTTTTTCTATATTTATTATTCCATCTTTACCGAAATAAGTGTTTGCAGTAATTTTAGTAGGTCTACCAAAGGAATACTGACCTAAATCTATAACTGATAGCCCATTTATTTCTCCTATCTTTTCTCCCTCTGTATCTATTAAAATAGTGCCATTGTCTATTAACTCTAAAAGTCTTTCCTCATATGCATTATTTCTATATTGTTTCTTCAATATTGCCTTTTTAACGTCCTCTTTTGTAACTATGTCCTTGCCCTCACTAGATGCCCAACCATCAGCCTCATATATTATCTCTACTAATTCATTAAAACCCGCTGTTAGCTTATTTTTTTCATCTGCTATTCTACTACTTAAATCTATAATCGCTCCCAATGCATCCCTATGAAATGGCAGTAAATTTTCTTCTCTACATTGATAGGCTACAAAAGATGCGATTTTTAATATATTTTCTTTGTTTCTTTCCATTTCAGTATCAAAATCAGCCTTAATTCTAAATATCTTTTTAAATTCTTCATCATAGGCATATAAAATATGGTAGGTTATATAATCTCCAATTATTATTACCTTTATATCTAATGGAATTGGTTCAGGACTTAATGTTTCAGCTGCAATACTTGAACCATAAACATTTTCAATTTTTAGCTCTCCAGTTGTTATTGCTCTTTTTAACCCATCCCATGAAAGCTTGTTTTGTAAAATATCCTTAGCTTGAATCAGTATATAACCTCCATTTGCTTCATGGATAGAACCTGGCTTAATTCTGGTATGGTCAGTCTTTGCGATCCCCATCTCATTTGCATACTCTATCTTCCCAAATAAATTATAATAATTTGGGTTCATTTCTCTAATAACTGGAGCTCCTTTTTTATGGCTATTATCTATAAATAAATTAACAAAATATCTCTTTAAAAATTCATCTTTTTTATTACCTCGGATAAATATTTTCTCCATATAATTCTCTTCTTCATTATCAAGAAACATTTCATAATTTTTTACGATATCATCCTTCATATCTAGAAGAAAACTAGTTATTCCTTCATTATCTCTATATTTAACTTGAATTGGTCCTATGAATGTAGTAGCCACTAAAGCTACCTGCTCTTCCTTAAGTTTTCTCATTTCAGATTTTAACTTCGCTTCTACTGCCTTTATTCTCTTAATATAATCATAGGATTTTTGAGTTAGCTCTATGGATATATTCCCAAGTCTATCCATCTCTTCATCTGAGAGTTTATCAAGTTCTTCATCAGTCATAGGTCTATTATCTATTAAAGGAATACTCAGTATCCCTCTATCTGTTTGCCTAAATACAAAACTATATTCCCTTGCAAAATTATTTAACTCCATTAATATATCTTCAGCCAGTCTTTTATTCTCATTAAATATGGCATTTTTATTATCCTCATAATCCTTGGAACTTAAGGCCTTTGGTATTTCTATGTCTATATTCTTTATTGCAGATTCTACCTCATGCTTAAAATCTGCACCCCTTCCAAAACATATACTTATTGCCTTTGGTGAATTAGGTTTCTTAAAATTATATACATAACACCAATCACAGGGTGTAGGTTTATTCTTAGCAAACTCTTTTGCAACTAGGTACGAGTATGAGTTTCTTCCTGTACCTGTAAAACCTGATACATAAATATTGTATCCTTTTCGCTTCATTGAAAGTCCATATTTTAAAGCCTCCATTGCCCTTTCCTGTCCTATTAACTCTCTTTCCACTATCCAATCCTTTGTTGTCTCATAAGGAAATATCTTTGGATCGCATTGGTTTCTTAGTTTTTCAACTGGAACTTTATATTTTTCTATCATTTAAGTCACCTCCTAAGATAACTAGTTTAATTATACACTATTTCATAATTTAATGTATTCTAGAATTTAGATTTGTTTACAAAGTATTAGGAACTAATTAAAAACTCCTAAGAAATTTCTTAGGAGTTTTTAATTAGTTTATTCCCGCTGCTATTTTTATCATCTTTTGATGCTCTGGATCCTGTTGTCCGTCCATGTGTCTTGTACTTCCTGCAAAATGTATATCGAAATGTCCATCTATGCCATTACCTTTTACATAATCAAAATTAATTCCTATTCCATATCCACCAGATCTATTGTTTGTTGTTACTCCACCTTCTACACTATCTAATCCTGCATGGGGCATAAAGGTTACACTGGCAGCTATTCTTCTACCATTATATTCTACAATAGCAGGTCTTCTTGCCCAGCTAAATCCTCCCCATATTGATTTCATAACATTTGTATCCTCTTTAGTTAGAGTTTCACAGTCTGCATGATTTGAACCTATTGACCTTTGTACCATAAAGGATTTTCCAGTGTAAAAGTCTATTACTTTAAATTTAGCTCCCCTTGGAACTAATTGTTCTACTTGGCTAAACCAGTTTAGATATTCACCATATGTAGTATCTTCTGCTGTTACCCTATCAACATCTCCTCTATTTGGCGTATTGTTAGTTACTTCTTTTTCAGGAACCTTTATAACTTGTCCAGGGTAAATTATTGTTTTATAGTTAGCTTTATTTTCTTTTAATATACTATCTAAAGTTACACCATATTTTTGAGAAATTTTCCAGAAGGTATCTCCTTTTTTTACTGTGTGATTTGCTGCAATGCTAGTTGTACTAATACAAAGAGTTAGTGCTACAGTTCCTATTGCTGTTTTTGTAATTTTCTTCATAATGCTTGTCCCTCCGTCTTACGTATAATTTTGTAACCTTTTTGTTACCTATATACTATTTCGGCATAAATCCTTAAAATCCTCTATGTAATATTTTCCAGTAGCCTGAAAAATGGACAATAAAAAAGGAGAGTTTAGCTCTCTCCTACGTTTTATTCAATATACTCAATATCTAAATGGACTTCTTCAGGCATTTCATTTAAATTTGTTTTTACTACTACATATGGATAATCATATTCCTGCTCTACTATTTCATTAGGATTTGGATCTGTAAATTTGGCGTAAACTATTAGATCAAATACATCCTTATTATATTTTTCCTTAAGAATTTTATCAATTTCCACTGTATAACCCTTTGACTTTTTTTCCCCTCTTGTAACTACAACATAAATATCATCCTTATATTTACATGTTAGAGCTCTTTCTTCCATTAAGTACTTAGGCAATATTTCAGCAATTTTTTCTGGTATTTCATCTTCTTTCACAATTTTAAATTTTATTTCTCCTTCATTTCCTTTTAACAATCTAGGTATAAATAAGATCCCAATGACTAGAATAATTGCTAAGGCAATAATCTGATTTCGTTTCAATCTAATCCCCCCAATATTAATCTTATATAATTAATATTCTTTGTATGGAATTATTATGTACACTTTTGAAAAAACCTCTGATTATATAATCAGAGGTTTTTTATTCTATATTATTTCTTTTACCTTACTTATAATATTTTCTACATTAAGTCCATATTTCTCCAATAGTTCAAATCCATCCCCTGATTCACCAAAGGTATCCATAGTTCCTATTCTAATAACGTGAGTTGGTTGTTTTTCTGATGCTACTTCTGTTACAGCACTACCTAATCCACCTATTATGCTATGTTCCTCAACTGTGACTATACCCTTAGTCTCCTTAGCTGCCTTTATTATAATGTCTTCATCTATTGGTTTAATACTAGCCATATTTATAACTCTTGCTGATATGCCTTCTTCTGCAAGTTTTTCTGATGCAATTAAGGCCTTCTCCACCATAACTCCTGTAGCTATAATAGTTACATCTGTTCCTTCTTTTAGTTCTATACCCTTACCTATTTGGAACTCATAATTTTCATCTAATACTACAGGAACTTTTGCTCTTCCTAGTCTTATATATACTGGTCCATTGTGCTCCGCTGCCTTAATTATACATTGTCTTGTTTCTATAGCATCTGCTGGACTTAAAACCACCATATTAGGCAATGATCTCATTAAACTAATATCCTCTAATGCCTGGTGAGTTGCTCCATCTTCTCCTACTGTTAATCCTGCATGAGTTGCTGCAATTTTTACATTTAGCTTTGGATAACATACAGAGTTTCTTATAATCTCAAAAGCACGACCAGTAGCAAACATTGCAAATGTACTTGCAAAAGGAATTTTTCCTGCTGTTGCCAATCCTGCAGCTGTACCAACTAAATTTTGTTCTGCTATACCTACATTAAAAAATCTATCAGGATAGGCTTTAGCAAACACTGATGTTTTAGTAGAACCTGAAAGGTCTGCATCTAGCGCTACTATATCTTTATTCATTCCACCTAATTCTTTTAATGCGTCACCATATGCATCTCTTGTTGCTATCATCTTAGTCATTTAATCCACCTCCTAGTTCTTCCAAGGCCTTAGATGCTTCTTCAGCTGATGGAGCCTTTCCATGCCATCCTACTTGATCTTCCATAAAGGATACACCCTTGCCCTTATGAGTACGAGCAATAATCATAGTAGGTTTGTCCTTAGTACTTTTTGCTTCTCCTATTGCTGCTATTATTTCCTCAAAGGAATGACCATCAATAGTTATTACATGCCAACCAAAGGCTCTAAATTTCTCATCAATAGGTTCTATATTCATTATTTCCTTATTCGGACCATCTATTTGAAGTCCATTATGGTCTAAGAACACAGTTATATTATCTAATTTATAGTGTGCAGCTAACATTGCAGCCTCCCAAATTAGACCTTCTTGACACTCTCCATCTCCTATCAAGGCATATACTCTGTAATCTTTATTATTTAGTTTCCCTGCCAATGCCATACCATTTGCTGCAGCTAACCCTTGTCCTAAGGAACCAGTGGTCATATCAACACCTGGAGTACCTTTCATATCTGGATGACCTTGTAGCATTGAATCTATTTTTCTAAACTTATCTAATTCTTCCTTAGGAAAGAATCCTCTCTCTGCTAAAGTTCCATATAAAACTGGAGTACCATGACCCTTTGATAGTACAAATCTATCTCTATCTTCCCATCTTGGATTGTTAGGATCAACATTCATCTCCTTAAAATATAAGGTTGTTAAGATTTCTACTGCTGATAAGGAACCTCCTGGATGACCTGATTGAGATTTTTCTAGCATATTAATTATATCTACCCTAATACTCTTAGCAACTTGCTTTAAATCCATTATATCCCTCCTATTGTTTTTTGTCATAGGTAAAACCTTCACCTAGTACTTCATACATTTCAGATACCATAACAAATGCATATGGATCAAATTCCTTTACAATATCCTTTACTCTAGAAAACTGTGACCTAGGCACGACACATAAAAGGACATCTTTCCTTTCCTTTGAATACATGCCTTTTCCCTTTAATAGAGTTACTCCTCTGCCTAAATCTGTCATGAGCTTTTCGCTTATTCCTTCTGGGTCATCGGATATTATAAAGAAGCCTTTTAGATATCCAATACCTTCTAAAATCATATCTATAACCTTCATTATAACAAACATTGCAATAATTGAGTATAGAGAAATCTCAACCTTTTTTCCCACTATACCTGCAAAAGCAACTACAAACAAGTCAATCATTGTCATGAATGTAGCTGTACTTAAATTTGGAAATTTATTATTTAGTATAGAACCAGCTAAATCAGTACCTCCAGTTGTTCCCCCAAATTTAAAGACTATACCTAGTCCTATACCTGATAATACCCCTCCAAATATAGATGACAATAGTAAGTCATGGGTCAAGACTATGGGTGGCAATATTTTTAAAAATAAGGATAGCAACAAGGTAGCATATAGAGTTTTTATAGCTGTCTCCTTACCCAAAGTTTTTGCACCAAGTATGAATAATGGAATATTTAATGCTAAGTTTGTAATATATATAGGTACCTTAATTGTCCTTTCTATGACTACTGCAAAACCAGTAACCCCTCCAGGAGCTATAGTATTCGGTGCAAGAAAGTAATTTAAACCTATAGCCATTAAAAGTGTACCAATACCTATTAAAATATATCCATATATCATTTCTATTTTATTCCATCTTTTACTGTTACCCATAAAACTACCCTCCTTATTTAATCACATCCCTAGAAAACAACACCTTAAGCATAAATTTAGGTATTACCATTTGTCTTTTTATCCTAGAAGGTTCTCTTATTAACCTATGAAGCCACTCAAGGCCAATCTTACGGATAAATTCAGGAGTTTTTTTCAAGTTTCCTGATAATATGTCCATTACTCCTCCATTTCCTATTATAACCTTTCCTCTAATCTTCTCTTTATTACTATCTATCCATATTTCTTGCCTTGGAAATCCTAAACCTACAAAAATTATATCTGGGTTTGAATGATTGATATCCTCAATGACTTCCATCTCTTCCTCATGGCTATTATATCCCGTATGACTACCTTTAAAATACCCATGATGATATCCAGCTATTCTAATATTAGGATAATCCTTCTTAATATTTTCTGCAGCTGCTTTAGCAACACCATCTTTTCCACCAAGTAAATATAAGCTATAATTGTTTTCATTAGCCATATTCAAAAGTTTTATAGACAAGTCTAAGCCAGTAACTCGTTCTTTTAAGGGTCTTTTTTTTACTCTTGAAGCATAAATAAGGCCGATCCCGTCTGCAGTTATTAAATCACCTTTATTTAATAATTCCCTAAGTCTATTATCCTCCTTAGCTCCCATAACTATTTCAGGATTTGGAGTATAAATAGCTCTCAACTGATTTCCCTCTAAATAAGTTTCTACTTCTTTAACAGCCTCATCAAAGGTTATATTATGTATTTTTACTCCAAATATCTCTATACTTTCCATTTCATCACCTATCCTTTAACAAGTCCAATGCCATTGTAACATTGGATAAAGCCTTGGTTTTTAATTCTTCATCCTGTTTTATTAATCGTTCCTTAAGTTCAGTTCTATTATTCCATACATAGTTTATCTTTTCTATTAAATCATTATAATTTAATCCCCTTACATCACATATATAATCCATTCCTATGGAATGTAATATTCCATTTATCTTTGGATCATAGGATAAACCTACCATAGGCACCTGTTGAGTTGCAGCATATATCAATGAGTGAAGTCTCATCGCTATGATAATTTCCATTTCCTTAATTATACCCATTATTTCTTCTACATTATATTGTTCTGATAGCACATAACAATTTTCTTGATTTACCAGCTTAGATATTTCAATACTTATTTCCAAATCCTCTGGATAATGCATTGGTATCATAAGTACATTTACATTATATTCTTTTATTATATATTTTATCGTATCTGATATAATCCCAGTTAAATTTTCAGTATTTTTCCATTGTCTAACTGAAACACCTATAAATTTATTGTTAGTCTGTATATTTTCTTCTCTGAATATCTCCTTAACTCTTGCCTCTGGTGCTGGATCTAAGGTAAATACAGGATCCGATGTAACAACTATATTTTTATTTTTAACTCCTAAATCCTCTATAAACTCTTTAGAATTTTCATCTCTTAATGTTATAAGGTCTATCTTATTTAATATTTTCCTTGCTAGAAATCTATTTAATTTCTTTTTAATAGGCCCAATACCATTGGCATATACCATTACAGGTTTACCAAATAATTTCGCTGTCATCATTAGGGCTAAGTAATACAATAAGGAACGGGTGCTTGTAACATCCTGTAGCAAAGATCCTCCTCCTGAAATAAATAGATTAGACTTTTTTATCCCTTTTATAACTTCCTTAATTTTAAATCTATTAATTGCATTTACGCCATAGAATTCCTTGGTTTTTACAGGATTATTAGATAATACTGTTATATTTGTTTCTATATCCTGATTCTTGATATCCTTCACTATTGCTTTTAATATAGCATCATCTCCACTATTATCAAAGCCATAGTATCCTGATATTAGAATTTTATTAGATTTATCTCCCATTAATATCCTTTTATAAATTTCAAGATGTTCTTTTGCCATTGCATGGGAAGAGTATTTCTCACTTACTTTCTCATGCAATTTCTCACCCATTGTCTTTATTTTATCTTTATCATTAGCTAAAAAATCTATTTTTTCCGCTAAAGACTTTACATCGCCTACTTCAATTAAAAATCCATTTTCTCCATCTTGGATTAACTTATTAACTCCTCCTACATTTGTTGATATAATGGTTTTATTCATCCTTGCCCCCTCTAATATAGCATAGGGAAAGGACTCACTGAGAGATGTTAGGGTATTTATGTCTATTGCATTGAATAAGGAATATGGGTCCTTTATATAACCAAGAAAATGTACATTTTCTTTTATATTAAGCTGTTCTCTCAAATCTTCTAGTCTATTTCTTTCATATCCGTCTCCTGCGATTAGAAAGATTATATCTTTTCGCTTTTCAAGAACTATAGATGCAGCCTTAATAAAGGTTTCATGATCCTTTACCCTATCAAGCCTTGCTGCAATACCCACTACTGTTTCTCCCTTATAATCAATTCCATGTCTTCTAAGGAAATCTTCCTTAGAAATATATTCTAAATTTTGTTCCATATCTATACCATTATATGCAGTAAATATCTCATCTTCTTTGAATCCTCTACTTATTAACATTTCCTTAAAAGTATCAGAAATAGCAACGAAATATTTAAATCTTTTAAGGGCAAATTTATTTAACGAAGTAAAAATAATTTTTTTATAGAAATTATCCTTAAAGTCTAACTCATAATCACTATGAATAGTCGTGATAAAGGGTTTTTTTATCTTTCCTCTCAAAAACATTGCTATAAAGTTGGCCCTTGCCCCATGACAATGGATGATATCATAGTTTTCTTTTTGAATCTCATCCACTAATCTATTTATAACTGACATATCTGACCTTTTCTTTTGTTTATAGACTTCTATATTTATGCCTGCAGCCTTAGCCTCATGATAAAATGTATCTTCAATGAAGCAAATAATCTTGGCATCTATTAATTTATCTATTCCTTTTAGCAGGGAAATTATATGGGTCTTAGCCCCACCTGTATCCCCACCGCTTATTAGATGAAGTACTTTCATAGTTAATTTGCTCTATACGAGCTACCCCCTAGTCTCTTATTTTCAATAGTTTCTTTAACTAATTTATTATAAAACATCTTATCTTTCCTAGATTTCATAAATGTAAGTATCAATGTAAATTCGCTACTAATTTGCTTAAATAATTGTGGATTGAAATTCTCTTTCTCCAATTTTTCCACTATTTTCTCTAGGCTTTGAGAATTTACTCTTGCAAATTCTTCTACAGCATGTGAATTCCCACATTTTATTGCTCTACCTCTATCCAATAGATTAAAGACACTAAAACCCATTGCCCATTGAGATTTAAAAATATTAAATTTTTCTAGTTTTTCCTCATATGTTCTTTTATCCAATGGACTAATTGCATTAACAATCTCTGCATCTATTAAAGTATTGACCTGATATAGGTATATTCCTTCAAAGTTCTCATTCCATATCTCCAATGCCTTTGATAATGCCTTTGTAGTTTCTATATGGTCTATATTACCATCTATAAGGAATGGACTAAAAATAGTATTAGGCTTTTCCCTTTGTAAAATACTAACCAACTCACTAATTAATTCTTCATCATTGGAATTAAGAGTACCATCGACTTTTTCTAAGAAATATACATTATTAAAACCATATTCTTCTTTTACTTTATATCCTTCTTCCATTCTTTCTCTTGCGGTTTCTTCCTTAGACTTATGGCTTGTACTCCCGCTTCCGTCAGTTAAATATACTAAGTCTAATTTACATCTTTTGTTGGTATATTTTATTATGGTCCCACCTAACCC
The DNA here is from genome assembly GCA_023388495.1 of Bacillota bacterium. Classification (GTDB taxonomy): domain Bacteria; phylum Bacillota; class Clostridia; order Tissierellales; family Tissierellaceae; genus Tissierella. Next base: position 144,284 of record JAEWGC010000037.1, read on the forward strand.
TATGGTTTCATCATCTACATGAGGAGCCAATACTAGAACTCTCTCATGGCCTTCTGGTATTATTTCTTCATAATTATTATGATCTTTTCTTAACTTAAAATAAATCCAAATATATATACGGTTTATAACCATTATTGGATATTTGAGTATACGCTTTATTATCTTTCTCAATATATCACTTCTTTCTAATAAAAATCTGATTCTATAGGCATTAAATACCAACTATCTTCCTTTGCTATAAATTCCTGTAGTTCCTTATTATCGCCTAGGTCCTTCACAACAAAGGGAATTGTACTCTTAGATTTAATAAATCCTAGTCTTACAAATAAATCTCTATATTTCATAGAATCAGTTATCCATGTAGCTACAAAATCTGTATTTTCCTTTTTAAAAAATTCCTTTGCTTTAGAATATAATGCAGCTACCACATCTTCATTTACTCCTACTATGTCAACAAGGCTACCTAATTTCGCTTCATACTTACCCCTAAGACTTCTAGCCTCTACCTTTAAAACCATATAACCTAGTAAATCCTCATTTAAATATGCAGCAAATGTCTTATAAGAAATTTTAGGATGATCCTTTATTCTCCAGTTTAAAAACTTACTATCTCTTCTTGACATTATTTGACTATCTACTTTTATTTTGTCCCAAAGCTTGTCAAAATCCTCATTGAATTCATCTATTTCTTTAAATATATAGTTTTCTTTAATCCTTATTTTGCTTTCTTTAAAAATAAATTTCATTATTAGAAATATAGGCATAGAAAGAATCTTTGCCACGGGCTTCGACTTAACAACACTTAGGATAAAATTGTCTATTTTATATGGTCTAATATATATAGGAATATCAGTAACGAAGGAACCACCAATACTTCCTAGAAGTCCCCTTAAAGCCAATTGAGATGGAAACCCAATTCTAAATTTTATTCCTTTTTCAACTCCTATTTCATAGGATTTATTAGCCATATCTATATGAAGACCTTGTCCTCTAAATTCCTCTTTAACCATTGTATCAATAGACTGACCTGATAATATCTCCTCATCTTTTACTCTCATGTAAGTAGGTAACAGGGTACATTGGCCTACTATCCTTAAATCATCTTCAGCTACAACTATTATTGGTTCACTGGCAGGATTCTCCATAAATTGCCATCTCCAATATTTATTATCTCTATCTGCATTAAACACCTGGCTAAATAAAGATAATATCCCCTCCTCATCGCCATTTCTATATTCTCTTATATCAACCAAGTTACGGCCTCCTATCGTATCTCATATTTTCCTTTTACAAGGAAAAAACTGTTTTTTAAAGTCCTAGCACCTCTACCATCGTCTCTAGGTACTATAAGTAAATGATTAGCTATGATTTTTTCATCCATACCTAAGTCCTTGCCTGCAGTTACATCTGTAAGTCCATTATCTATAATTTCCTCTTTACCATCTTTTACTACTGTGGTAATTTTAGATATGGACTTAGCCTCTCCTGATCTTAGTATTATCTCAGTACCATCTCCACATATTAGTGAATTTCCTGCTGGCACTTCTACCACTTCCCAAGACCCTATGGTTTGACCTTCGCCATTTGAACTTTTTATCTTTTCATCTACATAATATTTTATTTGCTCTATTTTTTTCTCTACGTAACTAAGGGTCACTAATGGATCCAGCTCAGAACCAGGCTCTGAAAATACTGTTGTTGCTCCTAATAGGATAACTATTGCCCCTACCCCAATTCCTACTCTCTTAATTTTGTTTTTCATAAGTATCCCTCCAATCCACTTTTCATTAACTGATTTTAATTATACTATAAATCCAATAAAAAAATAAGCATTAAGTAATGCCTATTTTAAATATGTATGTATTTACTATAGTTCTATTAATCCTAAGCTTATCTTTAAGCATTCATCTACACTAACCATCATCTCATCGCTAAATCTTCCTATTCTTTCACGAAGCCTCTTTTTATCTATAGTCCTTATTTGCTCCAGGAGGACTACCGAGTCCTTTGGCAGTCCGTATTCTGGAGCATTTATCTCTACATGGGTAGGCAGCTTCGCCTTGTTTATTTGGGAAGTAATAGCGGCAATGATAATAGTAGGACTATATTTGTTTCCAATGTCGTTTTGGATAACAAGTACTGGTCTTACTCCCCCTTGCTCTGACCCTACAACAGGGCTTAAATCAGCATAATATATATCTCCTCGTTTAACTATCATAATATCGCCCGCCTCTTAAGATTTTCCTCATATATTACTAGGTCAAGAATATCTTGTTCTAACCCCATTTCAGCAAGGGCTAAATTGATTCTACTCATTTCTTTATACCCTTCTTTTAATTTTTCAATAATATCTAATTTCTTTTTCTCACTAATAAACAGTTTCATGGCCTCTGCTATAAAATCAGAACGATTCTCATGCTCCATAGGGACCATTATATCAATTTCTTTAAGGAGGCTATTAGGTAAACTAACAGTTATCCTTCTCGTCTCAGCCATAAAGACCACCCCCCACACAATATAAGATAAAATATATAAAAAATAGCTTAAATCAATTATATATGGTTTCTGTTACTCATGTCAACAATCTGTTTATCAATTTATTCCTTTTAAGCTTTATTCCAATAAATAATCCTTTATTTTAACTATATTACCATTGGATACGTATACTCTAGGAACTCTTCTACCAACCATGCACACAATCTCGTAATTTATTGTACCTATCTTCGCTGCTACTTCGTCAGCATGAGGGTGCTCTGGATTAGATCCAAATATAACTACCTCATCACCTAATTTTACGTCCTCTATATGAGTAACGTCTATCATACATTGATCCATACATATCTTTCCTACTATTTTTGCCCTTTTACCATTTATATAAACCTCAGCCTTGCCAGTTAACATTCTAGTAAATCCATCTGCATAGCCTATAGGTATTGTTGCTATTTTTGACTCTTTATCTGTTACAAAGATTTGACCATAACTAATCCCTGTTCCTTGAGGTACTACCTTTAAATGGGATATTCTAGCTTTTAAAGTCATTGCCGGCTTTAACTTTATAACCTTTTTCACCTCATCTGAAGGATAAAAACCATAAATCATTATCCCTGCCCTAACCATATTTAAATTATACTCTGGTAAATCAATTATTGAAGCACTATTGGAGACGTGTTTTATTGGTATACTTAAGCCCTTATCTTCTAAAGCTTTAACCATATTAATATACTTTTCAAATTGACCTCTAGCATGAGATTTATCTATTTCATCTGCCTTGGCAAAATGTGTAAATATACCTTCTATATAAATATTAGGAAGCTCAGATATCTTTAATATATCCTCTATAGATTCTTTTGTCGGTAGAAAACCAATTCTTCCCATTCCACTATCTAGTTTAATGTGAATAGTAGCTTTTTTATTTAATTCCACTGCTTTGTTAGATAATAACTTAGCTTCTTCATAATTATATATAGCTTGAATTAAAGTATATTCTAGTACTTTCCCATATTGAGCTGGTGGTGTATAACCTAATATTAAAATAGGCTCAGTTATATTACCTTTTCTTAGCTCTATAGCTTCTGTTAAAATAGCTACTGCTAATCTATCTGCCCCATTATCTAGAAATGTCCTAGAAATTTCTACAGAACCATGTCCATAACCATTAGCCTTAACTACAGCAGTAACTAGCGCGTCTTCTTTGGTATGTTTTCTTACCTCTTTAATATTATGAGCCAAATTATCTAAGTTAATCTCTGCCCATACTGGTCTTGTTTCATCTAAAGTATACATTTATAGTCCTCCTTATAATTTTTTCTTCAGATCGTTAGTAAATTTGAAATCTTCATAAGTAATTTCTAGTTGAAGTGTACCACTAGAATCAAAAATATTCAATTTATATGGAATATAATTCTTCTTATCTATCCAAATTTTTACTGAATCTCTATATTTATTTTTTTCCTCAAGATTAAATTCAAGGGTAATATATTCTTTTTTATTTATTTCTTGAGTACTAATTTTATTTGCTTTAGGCATGTTTTCAAAAAGTTCTCCTACTAGCATCTGTCTATTTAGAGATTTTACTGTTGTTAAAGATATTGACTGCTTAATGGAAGGATGCTCAACGAAAATCTTATCATCAGTATTTAAAATTATTATACCTTTGCTTTCCTCTGGTTCTAAAATCTCTAACTTATATTTGTTAGCTTTACTGTATGTTTCTTCTATTAAATACATTGTTTCTGCTTCTTCTGATATGACTCTAATATTAGCCTTACATTCATATCCCTCATATTTCTCATATGTTTTTTCTATCTTAGACAAAATCCTACTATCTTTGTAAGAGCCTTTTTTATCATTAGATAAGCTACAAGAGGTAATTAACATCATCACAATCAATATAAATAATAGGAGCCTTTTCAATATCACCCCAACCTTTACATATGAATTTTTTTAATACTATAGGGGATATTTTTTAATATATCTGTAGCAATAATTCCATATTCCCCCTTATATTTAGCCGCTAAATCTCCTGCCAATCCATGACAAAATACACCTAGTCTTGCTGCATCCATGGGCTTAAGCCCCTGACCTATAAAGGAAGTTATAACTCCTGTTAGTAAATCCCCAGATCCTGCAGTAGCCATTCCTGGATTTCCAGTTGTATTTACATAGACCTCTTCCTCAGGTGATACAACTATGGTATTAAATCCCTTTAGAACTACTATTATATTATATTTCTGAGAAACATATTTAGAATAATAAATTCTCTTTTCCTGAATTACCTTTGTGCTTTCACCTAAAAATCTGGCTAATTCTCCTGGGTGTGGAGTTATTATAATAGGTTGATTTAAATCATATAAAATCTCTGGATGAATTGATAAGCAATTTATTCCATCTGCATCTAAAACTATTGGCCCTTTATAATTATTTATAATTTCTTTAATCAGATAAGCCTTTTCCTCATCTACTCCAATGCCAGGTCCTATAGCTATGGCATCCATGCCTTCTATGTTTTTTAGCATATCAGCTAAGGAATCTTTTGTAAAACATCCTTTATGATTATCCTCTACTGGCTTTACTATTGCTTCTGTAAGCTTTATAGACATAATGGTTTCCAGTGAGTTAGGTACTATACTATATACAAGACCTGAACCAGTTTTTAGGGCTGCCATTGATGTTAAATACGGTGCACCCGTCATTCCCCTACTTCCACCTATAATAGCTATTCTTCCATAGGTTCCTTTATGGCTATCCTTTGCTCTTTTAGGTAATAAAGCCTTTATAGAATCCTCTACTTCTATATCTAAGCTATTGCTCTTATATCCTATAGCAAAAGCTACTGCATAGTCTGCCTCATGTGAAATAGATATCTCTATATTATCCAAACCTCGGTCTTTCATCATTTTTTTCCCTTTACCTAGAAAATTTACATAAGGTCTTCCATTTTCATGATGAAGTATTTCTATTTCCTTCCACTTTACAGAGCCTATTCCAGTTCCAAGAACCTTACTAATAGCCTCCTTGGCAGCAAAAGTTCCAGCTACTGTGGTAGGCATATCCCCTTTACTCAAGAAATATTCTATTTCATTTGATGTAAATATCTTATCATAGAATGAATCCTTTTTCTCTTTGATTATCTTCTTTATTCTATTTACATCCACAATGTCAGTTCCTATAGATAATTTTTCTTTATCAATCATATTATTTTAATCTCTCTTTATCAATTTTTTCTATAACTTCGGATCCTAAAAGCCCATGAAAAAATGTATATGTCTCATTTATCCATTCTTCATAGTCGTGTTTTGTTAGAATTAATTCCTTTAATCTTTGTCTTAAGATTTCTATTTCATTAATTGCTTGATTAACAACCTTTTCCTTAGCCTTTAGCTCATCATAACCATATTGAATAGTTGCATTTAGTAATTTAAGATTTGCATTTCTTATTTCCTTAGGTATAGTTTCAAGTTGAAAGGTCAGATTCTCAATCTCTTCATTTATATTAAAGATTTGATTTTTGTACTCATCTAAAAGGGATACATTCTCTATTTTATTTTCATTATTTATGGAATCTGATACTCCCAATATCATTTTCAGGCATTTTAACTTTTCTTTTTGTAGCTCTCTATTTCTAACTTCCATCTCTCTTTCCTCAGCCACTAATTCAATAAGCTCTTCTTTGGCATTTTGAATACTCTTATCATTAACATCTCCAAATAGTTTAGTCCAAGAATTATCATTATATAGCAAAGGTATTTTATTTTTTAGTAATATGCTCTCGTCTAGATTAATATGTCTGTTAAACACCAAATCACTCCCTACATATAATTTTACTCTTTTATTAAAAATTTTCAAATAATATAATTCCTTATTCCATATTAACACTATTATACAATAAAAAAATGAGTCAATTTGACTCATTTTTTATGAAAGGACGCCTTTGTTTTTAACGACAAAAACCTTATTGTACTTATCTCTTGTTTCTTCAAATATTACATGACTTACATTTACTACTGTTACACCATCTAAATTTAATAAAGTATTCTCTATTTCCTTAGCTACTCTAGAATCTAGACTTGCAAAGGCTTCATCAAGAAAGATGACATCTGATTTAGATAAAAGCCCCCTAGCTATGGCAACTCTCGATCTTTCTCCTCCAGATATATTCTTTCCATTATCATATATCATTGTATCTAGTCCCTTTTCTAAGCCTTTCACAAACTCTCCTAGACCAGCCCTATTTATTGCAAGATTTATTTCTTCTTCACTATAATCCTTATATAGAGTTATATTGTTCCTAAGAGTATCTTCAAATAAAAATACTTGTTGTTCCACATTGGATATATTACTAAAATAGCTGGCCTTTTTAACATCTTTAAAGTTTTTGCCGTCAATTAGGATTTCACCTTGTGTAGGATTAAAGTATTTTCTCAGAAGTTTTAATAAAGTAGATTTACCTCCTCCACTAGGACCTACTACTAAATATTTCTCACCTTTTATTAAACTTAAATTTACATCCTTTAATACCTCATTATCTTCATAACTAAAGGATACCTCATTGAACTCAATCCTATTTCTAAAATTATCTAAATCAATAGTTTCTTTATAATTATCATGATTTCTAAGGCTTTCATCCATTTTCTCAAATAGTGATTTTACAGAAAATATTTTTGGAAACCATTCTGATAAATTCATCAATGGATAAATTACCCTACTCATATTATTTACTATTAATATAACTGCTCCTGCTGTAATAGAACCCTTTATAGCCATCAATACTGATATAATGAGAATCCCAAAATGTGCCCCATTCATTATAAACTGTTGGACAGATAAGATATAAGTATAGATTTTATCTATTACATATCCCTTATGCTGGATATCCTTACTCTTATTAAAAAAGTCTTCTTTTACCTTCTCATTTAAGTTGTTGGCTTTAATGATTTGAAAAGCCCCAAGAACCTCTTTAATATAGGATGTATATCCCTCGAACAATCCTGATCTTTGCTTTTCATGTCTCTGCAATGGTTTCCCTACCATCATTGACAAGAGGGCAGATATTATTGATATACCAATCCCAATGAATAATGCAGATGGACTTACTGAGGCAATAACTGCAAATGATACAAGGAAATTGATAATGCTTGCTCCTACTTCATGCATTCCTTCTAAATATTTCTGTTCTATACTATTCATATCATTAGTCATTGCTGATAAATACTTTGCATTATTTTCTGCTTGAAATTCATTGATATTCTTATGAAATAGTCTATCTACATAGTCTATTTTTATCTTTACTAATGATTTATTTAAATATAATCCTCTTGTAATTGTTATTAAGATATTTATAGGAAAGCATAATAAAACAAGTATGAGAGTATTAATGGATATACTTTTTAATAAATTCATATTCCCCTCTAAAGCCGCATCAACTATCTTCATTATTTGTATTGATATATACCCATCTAGACCTATACCAATGGCTAATACTAAAAGTGCCAATATTAAATATGGTATCCCTTTTTTTATTGACTTTTTCATATTGCCACCTCCATAAAGTATTCATTTGCATTATACATACTAACCTCTTTGTTTTTAATTTCTAAAACGTAATCATATTTTTCTGTTACTCCTTCATAATACCTATGGGAAATAGCAATAACTGTACAATCTAAGGATAAAATTGTATCCTCAACCTTTCGTCCAAGGTCTTCATCTAAGCTTGAAGTACCCTCGTCAGCAAAAAGGATTTGAGAATCCTTAACTATGGCCCTTGCTATGGAAATTCTCTGTCTTTCCCCTCCAGACAAATTCTTGCCATTTTCCATTAACATCTCGTTTATTCCTTTTTCTTTCTTTCTAAGAAGTCCATCTAAACCAGCATTGTTTGCAGCCTTCAATACCTTTGATTCTTCATATGACTTATATAAGGCTATATTATTGTATATTGTATCTTCAAATAAAAACACATCTTGATAAATAAATGAAACCTTATCGTTTAAGCTAGACTCTTTTATATCTCGATAATTTATACCATCTACTATTATTTCCCCCTTATAATCATCATAGATCATAGATAATAGTTTTATGAGTGTAGATTTACCTGCTCCACTTGGACCCTTGAGTAAATACTTCTTTCCCTTCTCAATAGTAAATGATATATTTTTAAAGATTTCTTTTCCTTCATATTCAAAATAAAGGTTTTTAACTTGGATTTCATTTTCAAATTTGAAATCTTTTTCTTTTTCTATGGTAATAGAATTCTCTTCAGTATTTTCTGTAATTTTATCAAATATTTTTATAGAAGATTTTAATCTATTTATTCCTGGTAGAGTATAAATAATATTCCATATGCAACCGTTTGCTAATTGTACTAAGAATGTTGCCTTTGTAAGTGACATCCCTTTTCCCATCAAAGTAGATAAATATGCTAGAAATCCCATTAAAAGGCCAAAACCTAGAAATTCCATGATTCTTCTCTGTCCATCTGTATATATATTAAAGTGAAATTTCTTTCTTTCAAGTCCTGTAATCCCTTTTAACGACCTTGCTAGAAACCTATCTTCAATATTATTTAATTTCAATATCTCTAGCCCATTAAAGGTATTAGACATATCTACTGCAAATTTTTCATTATGTTCTGATACTTCTTCTTGAAGCTTTACGGTTCTTTCCTCAAATCCTTTACTAATAAAAAACAATATAATAGATGCTGAAAATGCCATTAAGGCAAATTTTATATCTAAAAATCCCATTGTTATTATTGAAACTACATATACCCCACCCCTATAGATTGAGTTTATTAGCATCAGGAAAAAATCTTTTTCAAATATATTAATATCATTAATTAAATTTGATATGTAACTATCCTTTGATTTTTGACTAAAATTTTTATAGGATGAATTTAATATTTTATCAAAGGCTAAAAGTCTTACATCAAGTAAAGTATCCCTCATAAAGGAAATCCTCATAAACCTAGAAGTTATATAAAATATAGATCCTAATAAAATTACTGCCAATGAAATTAAGGAAATCTTAATAAAATATTCCATAGTTCCAACTTGAATACTACCTATAAGCATTGACATGGATAGATTTATTAAAAAATGATCTACTACTGGAAAAAAACAAGCCAGTATATACATAATAAATCTTGACTTTCTTTTAAATAAAAGTTCTTTCATGATATCCCCCCAGTTTTTGAATTGTGAATTTTAAATTAGTTCAGAAAATTTATCCTTTAATAAGATATTAGTATCTTTTGTTAAAAATGTCAATAGTTGTATTAATTATTTTAATTTATATTTTAAAATAATTAATATTTATATTGATTATTTTAATTTTTCTGTTGATATTTATATTTTTGAATATTTTACCTTAATATTAATTATTATGTTGTTGATACTATTATTATAGATGGAGGTGTTTGATATGAATGATAAAAATAAAGTTAATCAACCTTATTATACTGAACCAGTTAGCAAAACACAATCTAATTTGTCTGAAAATAAGGACGATTCTTGTAGATCAGGATTCTATCAGAACAGTGAAGTTTTTCCTCCTAGGGGAAGCTTTATAAATATACCAGAAGATATTTTATTTGGACCTAATGCGAAATCATTAGATGATATAATTGAAGATGAAAATCATAATATAGGTTCTGATTTATATAAAGAAACAAAAAATAACGAAAAGTAGAGACTTGTTTCCAATTAGTCTCTACTTTCATATCTTTTAATCCTTTAATTCAACATTCATAATTTACAATTCACAATTGGCGCAAGCCTAAATCTTTCTACTTCCTGGCTTTACTATTTGTAGTCCTTCTTTACATAATGGACATTCTTCTACATCATAGGTTTTTATTTCAAGACTTGTGCCCCCATAAACAGGATATTTAATATCTCCCTTAGATCTATCAGCTATGCAAGCTATACCTACCACTATCCCACCATATTCTTCTACTACCCTAATAGCCTCATATGCTGACTTTCCAGTAGTTACAACATCTTCAGATATAAGCACTCTTTGTCCCTTCTCAATATGGAAACCTCTTTTTATCTTCATTTCTCCTTCTTCTCTTTCGGTAAATATAGCAGGTTTACCTAACTGACGCCCCAGTTCATAAGCAACTATAATTCCTCCCATAGCCGGTCCTACAACTATATCAATATCTAAATCCTTAACTTTTTCTACTATAAAAGATATGGCTTTGGCAGCCTTATCTGGATATTGTAATAGTTTTGCACATTGTACATATCTATCACTATGTTTCCCTGATGATAATAAAAAGTGTCCTTCTAGTAATGCATTTGATTCCTTTAATAAATCAATTATCATATTAAAACCCCTTTCATCAATTCACAATTCTCAATTCACAGTTCACAATTGTTGAGGTCTAGCTGTGGAGTCTCTTTGGCGACCATAGGTCATATCTATAATTGTGCATTGTTAACTGTGCATTATTATATTATTCCTCTAATTTCTTCTAATGACTTAACTCCCTCTTTGTCCATAAATTCTTCTATACCTTTAATAATATCTATACAAATATCAGGCTTAATAAAATTAGCACTACCTACTTGAATGGCTGTAGCCCCTGCCATAATAAATTCTATAGCATCTTCAACTTTTGTTATTCCACCTATACCTATTATAGGTACATCTACAACCTGATTTACCTCATACACCATCCTAAGAGCTATTGGTTTAATACATGGTCCTGATAATCCTGCTGTAATATTGTTAAATACAGGTCTTCTTTTATAAATATCTATTGCCAAAGCATTAAATGTATTTACAAGGGAAAGTCCATCGGCTCCTGACTCTACACAGGAATATGCCATTTCTTTTATATTCTCTGCATTTGGAGATAGCTTTACAATCATTGGCTTCTTAGATATTTTCTTAGCTTCCTTAACTACTTCCGATGCAGTGTTACATTTTATACCAAAGGCCATACCACCTTCTTTTACATTTGGACAAGATATGTTTAACTCAATAAAATTAACTAATGTATTATTCAATAACTCTATGCCCTGTAAATAATCATCTATGGTGCCACCACCTAAATTAGCCAATATGACTGTATCTTTTGTCTCTAAAAATGGCAACTCCTCTTTAACAAATCCTTTTACTCCAGGGTTTTGTAGTCCTATACTATTCATTAGCCCTGATGGCGTTTCATATATTCGTATACCCTTATTTCCATCTCTTTTATTTAAGGTAAGACCTTTAGTAGATATACCTCCTAATTTTTCTATGGAAAAGTACTCTTCAAATTCTCTACCAAAACCAAAGGTCCCTGAGGCAGCAATGACAGGGTTTTTTAATTCTATTCCGCAAATCTTTACCTTAGTCATTTAATACAACCTCCTCCCCTTTGAACACTGGCCCTTCCTTACATACCCTTTCCATTCCTCTTATGGTTTCTATAGTACATCCAAGGCAAGCACCTATACCACATGCCATACGATTTTCCATTGAAACATATATAGGCACAATACCTTTACACATTTTTATTACCGCTTCCATCATAGGAATAGGACCACAGGTTAAAACCAAATCATATTTGCTTGGATTAAATAATTCTGTTACAAAACCCTTATGCCCAGTTGAGCCATCTTCTGTTGCAATAAATATATTTTTTACATAGGGCCTTATTTGGTCTAGAAAATAAGCATTATTTCTAAATCCACTGTAAATATCTATTTCTTCTGAAAGGTTTTTAGCTAAATATAGCATTGGTGCAATACCTATACCACCAGATATCAATGCAATCTTTCCTTGGGCTTCAAAGTCAAATCCATTACCTAATGGTCCTAATATACTTAATTTATCTCCTTTTCTCAACCTAGATATAATATGAGTTCCTCTACCTCTAACTTCATATAGAAATTTAATCCTTCCATTCTCTATGTCACAAATACTAATGGGTCTAGGTAAAAAGGGATCTAATCCATTCCATCCTCTTACCATATAAAACTGTCCAGGTAACCCTTTGAAATCTCCTTCAAGGACTATCTCATATATATTTGGACTTATTTCAATATTGGAGTAGATTACACCATCCCAATAGCTATCCTTCATAACCAATATCCTCCCTCATGGAGAGTACTGCTTCCCTAGTATATTTTTCAAATTCTTTAATTCCATCTTCATGCTTCATATAAGCTGTAATTATACCTCTTGAGGAATTTACAATTCCTCCATTTCCTTCATTAAGATAAAGATTTACATCATTACCTTTAGCACCTTGAGCTCCATACCCTGGTATTAGGAAATACATATCCTTGTATTTTTTTCTTATTTCTATAGCTTCGTCTGTGTGAGTTCCCCCTACTACAGCTCCTATTAAACTATATCCTGATTCTCCAATATACTTTCTTCCCATTTCTTCCAACTTATCACCTACATGGTAATAAAGACTCTTACCTTCAACATCTAGATATTCTATGTCCTTTGCTCCTGGATTGGACGTTCTAAGAAGTACGAATATTCCCTTATTGCCTTTATCTAGATATTTAAAATATGGAGTAATGCTATCAAATCCCATATATGGATTGAGAGTAATAAAATCTACCTCAAAGTCTCCTTCAAAATGTGCCTTTGCGTACATATCCGCAGTGGAGGCAATATCCCCACGCTTAATGTCTCCTATAACTAGGGCATTGATACTCTTTAGATATTCTATAGTTTTCATATACCCAAATAACCCTCTAATTCCATAGGCCTCGTAATATGCAATCTGTAGCTTATAAATTGCTGTTATATCTGCTGTACAATCTATTATTTTTTTATTAAATTGAAAAATAACCTCATCAATATCCTTATATTTTTTCTTCATCTTTTCAGGAATATAGTCCAAGCTAGTATCTAATCCAAGGCAGACATTTCCTTTCTTTTTTACTTCACTATATAATTTATCTATTATCAAGTCCTCACCCCTCAATTTTTAATCCTTCTTTATATATTTAACTTCTCCATTTTTAAATGTAGCTACTATATCTCCATAGAACTTCATCCCATTAAATGGAGTGTTCTTTCCCTTGGATACAAATTTTTCTCCATCTACTATGATTTCTTTATTTAGATCCAATAGAACTACATCTCCATCATAACCCTTTTCTATCTTACCTTTCTCAATTCCCATTATCCTTCCTGCATTTGCTGACATGATTTTTGATAATTTCATTAAATCTATTTCCCCAGACTTGACTAGAGTTGTATAGGTTACTGAAAATGCTGTTTCTATGCCTGATAGGCCTGGAGCACCTTTTTCTTTATCTTCTTTGGTATGTGGTGCATGGTCTGTTGCTATAGCATCTACAGTTCCATCTACTATCCCTTGAATAAGTGATTCCACATCAGATTTTGTCCTTATAGGAGGATTTACCTTAAAATCATTATCCCAAAGTGAAATATGATGAGGTGTTACTTCACAAGTCACATTTACACCTTCAGATTTTGCCCTTCTTACTTCTTCTATAGCCTCTCTTGTACTTACATGGGATAAATGTAGCCTTGCTCCCGTTACTTTAGATAAATATATATCCCTAATTGTAATAATATTTTCTGAAATTCTATAATCAATTGGCGTTAAATCATCATCTTCCGCATGGGTCATAATAGTTAATCCTTTTTCCTTAGCCTTAACCATGGCATTATACATAACTATATTTGATTTTACTCCTTTTCCATCATCTGATATAAATTTTACCCTATTATCTAAAGCATCCAAATGCTCCAGTGTATGCCCATCAAAGTTCTTCGTTATAGAAACTGTTTGCTGTACATCTACCAAGTTTAATTCCTTTGCTCTATTCATTACATATTCAACCGTATCCATAGAAGAACAAATTGGATTAGTATTTCCCATTAAATTAACTAATGTATACCCACCTTTTAACGCTGCTAGACTTCCAGTGAATATATCTTCTTTATAAGTAAAGCCTGGCTCTCTAAAATGTACATGCAAATCTATAAAGGCAGGCATAAGAGCTAAACCTTGTCCATCTATTTCTTCACATTTATAGTTTAAATTTTCTCCAAAGTCCTCTATTAATCCGTCTTTAATATATAAATCTCCAATGAAGTCTTTAGACTCATCTACTATTCTTGCTCCCTTAATAAGAATATCCATTTTATCCCTCCCAAGAATATATCTGGTCGCAGTACTCACATTTGTATCTTCCCTTATCTTCATCTATTAAAACAAACCTATGCACGATTCCTCTTTCATTGGATGTTATACATCTTGGATTCTTACATTCAATAATACCTTCTACTTTTTCAGGTAATGATAAGTTTATCTTTTCTTTAATTCTTTCATTTTCAATAATGTTTACAGTAATGTTTGGATCAATAAACCCTAACATAGCTAAATCAATGTCTATAACATTTTCAATCTTTATCATATCTTTACGTCCACATTTTTTGCTAGTAGCATTCATTATAAGTGCTACAGTAAAATCTGCTTCATCAAGTTTTAAATGTTTAAATATATAGAATCCATATCCTGGTTTAATATGATCTATTACTATGCCCTTTGAAATACTATTTATATTTAACATTATTTCACCCCCAATAATTTTGCAATTAAAGCCATTCTAACAAACATACCATACTTAGCCTGTTTAAAATACCATGCCCTAGGGTCATTATCTACTTCCATACTTATTTCATTTACCCTTGGAAGTGGATGTAAAATTGTTAAATCCTTTTTAGCAGATTTTAGCTTTGCATTATCTAATATATAGCTATCCTTCAATCTTATATAATCTGCCTCATTGAAGAAACGCTCTTTTTGTACTCTAGTCATATATAATATATCCAGTTTATCTATAACTTCTTCAAGTCTTTCTACTTCTATATAATCTATAGACCTTTTATCTAAAATCTCAGTTTTAATATATTCAGGTGTTTGTAATTCATTTGGGGATATTAATATAAATTTAATATTATTATATCTTGACATTGCTTTTATTAAAGAATGGACTGTACGACCAAATTTTAGGTCTCCACATAATCCTATTGTCAAATTAGAAAAACTACCCTTTGCAACTCTAATAGTCAAAAGGTCAGTAAGTGTTTGAGTTGGATGCTGATGACCGCCATCACCTGCATTAATTAATGGAATATCAGAGAACTGTGAGCCATACTTCGGTGCGCCTTCCTTTGGGTGTCGCATGGCAATAATATCTGTATATGCTGCAACTGTTCTTATGGTATCAGGTAAATTTTCTCCTTTCGTCACAGAACTTGATCCAGGTTCAGAAAATCCTATAACCCTTCCTCCAAGTCTAAGCATTGCAGCTTCAAAACTTAGTCTAGTTCTAGTACTAGGTTCAAAAAACAAGGTTCCTAATACCTTCCCATCACATACATGAGTAAAATCTTCTGGTGTCTTAATAATCTCTTCTGCCAATTGAAATATTTCTTCTAGCTCCTCCACAGTAAAATCCTGCGGATCAATTAAATGTCTTCCTTTTAACATTTAAAACCCTCCTTTAGCTTGGTAGCCCTTTAAAGGATTAGCGTTCGAAAAAACCTTCCCAAAAGGAAGGCACAAGTATACTGAAAATATTTATCTACGCTCTCCTTCCTAACCTCACGGGATTAGATTAAAGGTATTTATATCTATAACATAATACCATAATAAAAATATCTTGTCTATAAATTTTCTTATGTTTTTAAGCAAAAATGAGAATTCCTAATAATGGAATTCTCATTTTTTGCTATTGCATCTGTTGCCCTTGGTTAGTTCCTGCTGCAGTTGTATTGCTTACAGCAGATGTTAAAGTAGTCTTTATTTGATTTACATCATTTTTATTTGCTGCTGGTGCTGGAGTATAATATCCTTTTTGCTCAGCCATTTGATATAATTGGTATTGCATTTGCTCAGCTTCATTTCTTAATGTTTGTAAAACTGATCTTAATTGTTGATTTGAACACTCTTGTATAGCTGTAGTATAACAATTTATGCTAGCTTTAGTTCCACCTAAAATATCATTTACAATATCTCTTTCTTGCATCATATCTTCACCCTCCTCTTATAGCGAATTAATTAAATTAGTAGCAGTAGTTTTTGCGTCTGTGCTTGCTTGTTGAAGCATTTGTTTTAATTGTGGATCCTGAACTTGATTTACATATGTTGCAAATTTGCTACTCATAGTTAAATGTTCACCTGCTATTTCCTTTACAGAGTTAAGCTCTTGATAAGTTAAATTATTTAAATTCAAAGTATTTTTAAGCGCCATAATTACACTCCTTTCTTTTTTTGCTCCTTTTTATTGTTTGTAAAAATGTCTTTTTTATTCTGCCAAAAGATTCTTAAATATAATTGAATAAAAGGGAAAAACTAAGTTTAGGAGGTGTAGAGAATGGAAAAATTTCCTGGTATAAAAAGGAACAATGAGTTTGATATTTATTACCAAAGCGAAGATCTTCAAAATACAGATTTTACAGGTTATGAAAATTTAGATATTAGAAGGCCAGACGCTTACGTAGGTTTTTCTAATGAAATTTTCTTAAATCCACTATCTTCTTTTACCAATATTAACGATGATCTAGAATGGTATGACGACATATAGGAAATAGAAACAATAAAAAAATATAAAGTTTTAGTTGACAAAAGTTTAAAATAGTATTAAAATAGTTTTTAAAATTAACTGAATAAAACTCTTATCAAGAGCGGCGGAGGGAATGGCCCTATGAAGCCCGGCAACCTGTAGTATTACAAGGTGCTAAATCCAACGGTATTATACCGAAAGATGAGAGAGGAATATAGACCTCTTTCTTCTGAAGAGGTTTTTTTTATGACCTAACACAATGAACAAAGGTCCTGTCGGACACCACTGAATTATACCCTACGTGGTAGAGAAAGGTTGTGAATTGATGTAGGTCAAACGCAATGAGAACCAAATTTGCACGACCAAAGGAAGTGAACAAATTTGATTTTCGAAACTGCGTAATTTAAACCTCTTTATTAAAGAGGTTTTTGCTTTATTAGTTTAGGGGGCGATTATAGTAAATGATTAAAATCAGCAATTTATCTAAGATTTTTACAAATGATGGTAACACATTAACTGCAGTAAATAATATAAATTTAGACATAAACAAAGGAGAAATTTTTGGAATTATTGGATTAAGTGGTGCTGGTAAATCCACTTTAATTAGGTGTTTAAATAGGCTAGAGGAACCAACAGAAGGAAAAATAATCATCGATGGAGTAGATCTAACAACGCTTGATAAAGAGAATTTAAGAAAAGAACGAAAAGAAATCGGAATGATTTTTCAGCATTTCAATTTATTGTCACAAAAAACTGTTTATGAAAACATTGCCTTTCCTTTGCAGTTAGAGAAAATGGATCAACTCCAAATTGATAACAGAGTCAACCAGCTATTAGAGTACGTTGATTTAAAAGATAAAAAAGATAATTATCCTAGTCAACTTAGCGGAGGCCAAAAACAAAGGGTAGCCATAGCAAGAGCCATTGCCAATAATCCTAAAATACTCCTTAGCGATGAGGGAACCTCAGCCTTAGATCCTAAGACTACGAAATCCATATTAGAATTATTAAAGAAAATAAGAGATGAATTCAATATAACCATAGTGATGATAACTCACCAAATGGAAGCAGTAAAGGAAATATGTGATAGGGTCGCAATTATGGAAAATGGGCAGGTTGTAGAAGAAAATACTGTAGAAAACCTATTTAGAAAACCTAAGACAAAAATAGCCCAGACATTTATAAATTCTCTACAAGGAAATATAGAAGAGGAAATTATAAATCCAAATGATTTTAAAGGGAAAATTATTAGATTAAGTTTTTTAGGAGATGGTGCCAAAAAACCAATTGTATCTAAGGTCATAAGAAACTTTGATATTGATGTAAATATATTATCTGGAAACATCAACAAGTTACAGTCAACTAATGTAGGTCATCTAATTCTAGAGTTAATTGGAGAAGATGAAGAAGTAAATAAGGCCTTTTTATTCTTAGAAAATGAAGATGTCCATGTGGAGGTGATATAATGGCTGAATTAGTTATACCTTCTTTATTTGAAACTCTATATATGGTATTTTTCTCAACAGTGTTTTCATTAGTGATAGGTTTTCCTTTGGGAATTTTATTGGTAATTACAGAGAAAGAGAGCATCTGGGAAAAACCTCAGATTAATAAGATATTGAGCAGTATCATAAATGTAATGAGATCAGTACCCTTTATTATTTTAATGATTTTAGCATTTCCATTGGCAAAACTTATAGTGGGTACAAAAATAGGTACAACAGCAACTATAGTACCCTTATCTATAGCAGCTGCTCCCTTTGTAGCTAGAGTCATGGAAGGAAGCTTAAAAGAAATTGACAAGGGTGTAATTGAATCTAGCCTTGCAATGGGTGCCACAGTTCGAGAAATTGTTTTTAAAGTTCTTATTCCAGAGTCTCTTCCTTCTATAGTATCTGGAGTAACACTTACTATAATAAATATAATAGGATATTCCGCAATGGCTGGTGCCATAGGAGGTGGTGGATTAGGCGATTTAGCCATCCGATTTGGACTATATAAAAGTCAAAAGGATGTAATGTTTATAACTCTTATAGTCATAATAATTTTGGTCCAAGGGGTACAATTTTTAGGTAATTATATCTCTTTAAAAATAAATAAAAAATAAATGGGGGAATTAAATTGAAAAAATTATTGTCACTTGTATTAGTAGTCCTATTATCACTATCAGTTTTGGCCGGCTGTACTTCTAAGCCTTCCGAAACAAATAAAATTAAAATTGGAGTAACACCTGATCCACATGCAAAGCTAGTTAATTTAATTGTAGATGATTTAGAAAAAGAAGGAATTGAAGTTGAAGTAATCGAATTCACAGATTATGTAACACCTAATATAGCTCTTAATGATGGAGATTTAGATGCTAATTTCTTCCAACACGAGCCTTATTTAAATGATTTTAAAGCAAAGAATAACTTAGATATAGTGTCTTTAGGAAATGTCCATGTAGAACCAATGGCATTATATTCATCTAAATATAAATCTATAGATGAGATTCCTGATGGTGCTACAATAGGAATACCAAGTGATACAGTAAATGGTGGAAGAGCTTTACTTTTACTTCAAGCTAATGGGTTAATCCATTTAAAAGATGGTGTTGGCTATGAAGCTAATGAGAAAACTGATATAGTTGATAATCCAAAAAACATCAAATTTAAAGCTATTGAGGCTGCTCTACTTCCAACAACTTTAGATGATGTTGATGGCTCCATTATAAACGGTAACTACGCCCTTGAAGCGGGACTTAATCCTGTAAAGGACGGTCTTTTAATTGAAGGTGGAGAATCACCTTATGCTAACCTTATAGCCGTAAGAACTGGGGAAGAAACTCAAAATAGATTTGTTAAGTTACTTAAAGCATTACAATCTGAAAAGGTTAAGAAATATATAGAAGAAAACTATGATGGAGCTGTAGTTCCAGCGTTTTAGGCATAATAAAGGTAGATGATTGTCATCTACCTTTTATTATTCATGTAATCTATTAAATTTCTTTAATGCTAATAAGGCCTCAAGAGTTAAAATTCCCATCCATTCAGTCCTAGCAATATATCTTAATCCAATTGATGTTGCCATGGGTGATGATTCTATTAACTTAAAATCAGGTTCAATACCTCGACCAAAGCCACCATCTGGATTTTGAAACCCTTCTAGCATGTCCAATATATCATCATTTGAACTATTAAAATAATAGTTCAATGTGACACTTTCTAATGGTCTAGCTTCTTTGTTCATATAGGATTGTATTTCATTAAAGGTCTTCTTTGATAGTTTCTGCATATTATATCCTATGTTATATACCCCCTATTAAAAATGAATAGCACCTGTATCTTTGATTATTTCAATTATCTCTTTAGTATATCTAGTATTATTTAAGAGTTCATCCATATCATCATAGACAAATCCGATTTCCTCTAATACTTGTTTCCCAATTTCTATGTTTATTGTTAGCATATCATTAGTTATACATAGTTTATAGGTTAATCCAATATTTTTGAATAATTTCAGAAAAAGTTTCACTAAACACTTCATTTTCTAATATTCCATTATTGTTTTGAATAATTTTAGCTGATGCAATATTTATTTTATCACAGGTAATTAAGATTCTATTTAGACCTAACTCTCTGCATTTCTCCAAACCTAGCTTTAACATTAAAGTGCCATACCCTTTTTTTCTTTCAGTCGGTCTAATAGAATATCCTATATGACCACCCTCATTAAGAAGAAATTCATTCAACTTATGCCTTATATTTATCATTCCAATAATTTTGTTGTCCGATGTTCTAACAAGAAAATAAGTACTTGCTGGTACCTTGTCCTCTGGGATATTTAGTAAATCTAAATCCTTTTCAAGTTTTAGTAACCATTCATCATAATTTTGATATCTATGCAGCCCACCTGTTCCATTAATTTCTGAACCATAATCTAAGAATTCTTGTATATATTCAAATGCTTCTTTTTCATACTCCTTTGAAGGAAATATCAATCTTACATCAGTCATCTTCTCATCTCCCAATTTAAATAATCTATACATAATTATTCATTATTCTCCTCTTCTAATGGATGTATAGAAATCAATTGTAATTTTAGTGGTCTCTTAGTCAAGAATTCTGCGTTAACATCCATTGTGGTTGTAGGATGTTGTTCAACATCTTCTCCTACTATTATTTTTTCGTCTATTTTATATAAATAACCCATTTCTTGACCATTATGAGTAATTGTACCATCTTCCTCATATGATAAACGAGTAGGTTTATGAGAAAATGCCTTTGCAAGCTCCTTCCATTGAGTAATAGTACTTCCTACGCTAAGTACCTCTATCTTTAAATTTGATCCGTGATACCATATTCCATCACTTTTAATATTTATATTCATTGATATCCCCCTCCAAATGTTGATTATTCGGTTTTAGAGTTATATCACTTAATCGGGATATAGCTCCTTGCTTAATATTACACTTTTATAATTTGTTACATCCCATTTAATAGTTTCTATATATCTATAACCTCTTTTTTTATAAAAATCGATTAAATGATGTGCTGTTTCGGCAGTATCTAATGCAAGTTCTCTTACATTCTTTATCCTTCTGGCCTCTTCTTCAGCAATATCCATCATTTTGCTACCAATCCCATACTTTTGCAATTCAGGTTCAACGGCAAACTGTCCAATCTTAGCTACACAATCTTTATTATACCAACTACTTTTGTCCGAAGGTCCTGGACTATAAAGAGATATTGTTGACACTATTTTATTCTTATATATGCCTACATAACATTTATATGCATATCTTACTCTGTCTAATGTTATGCTATCCTCCTGTGTAGCTGCTACATAATTAAGTCCCATATCAGCTAATACCTTATAGGATTTATTTAAAAGTTGTGTTAATTCTTCAATTGAATCATCACTTGAAATTAATCTGAACTCTATATGCTCACTATCGTTAAAACTATATGAATATAAACTGTTTTGCATCTGCTAACCTCTCCTTGTTTGGTATGTATTATATTATAACCCTAATAAATGTTCTTGCTTATTTAGAAATATGATTCTTCTCTCACTACCATTTATTTTCCATAAATGAATTCCCGTATCACCAGTACTTATATATGTATTGGTATTGACAGGTAGCATCATAAAACTCCTAAATAGCATATTTATCATTCCACCATGGGAAACTATACAAACTCTTATATTGCTTTCTTCTTTCCCATATTTATCTATAAACTTTGACCAAAACATCTCCGCCCTAGCTCTAAAATTAATATACGACTCAGACTCAGCAAATTCATCATGTGGCTTTCTTCCACCCTCTGGTATAGGAAATCTTACATTAGCTTCCGAACGATATAAACCAGCTAATAAACCATTATTCCATTCCATCAATTCATCATCAAAAATTATATCTATACCTGCTTCTGCACTTATGAACTCAGCTGTTTTTTCTGCTCTTTTAAGTGGACTACTTAAAATCATATCAATCTCATAATTATCCTTTATCCATTTTGCAGCAGCCATTGCTTGTCTACAACCTAATTCTGTAAGCTCAAAATCAGCTCGTCCCTCATGTCTATCCTCTAAATCTGCAAGAGATTGTCCATGTCTTACAACTAATATTTCCATATAACATCCTCCTCTTATCTTTTGCATTGGTAAAATAATTACCTGCAGCTACATCATCTTGGGTAAATGTCAATATGATCACCCTTTAACTTCTTTAATCTATTCTCTAATTTACAAATCAAGAGCCATAACAATTTCATCATCCTCATCTTCACTATCTACATGATGAAAGCCAAGACCTTTAAAAAGCTTTTCTGCGACTATATTCCCTTTACAATAACAAAGTTCCACCCTGTCATACTTTTCTTCCTTCTTCATTCTCTCAAGTATAAGCCCTAACGCAGCCTTACTATAGCCTTTTCCTTGATATCTATAATCAATCATAAATTGATCTAGAATATATCGGTTATTCCACTCCCTGTAAAATGCCAAACCAATCATTTCATCATCATTAAAAATAATTAATACTTTGCCATCTTCATTTCTATATGCATATGCTCTCGCTAGAATTGCTACATTGGATGCTACAAACTTTTCTTGCTCTTTGCTTACTCTCAAGGAATTTACCTTCCTCCAATTATCTGCTGTGACTTCTCCAAAATATATCATATGTTATCCCTCCCATGACATTCTAATCTAATCCGGGAAATATTAATTGCTCACTTTCATTTTTGCTCTCAAATTTATAAAGATAATTAAAACATTTATCGACTCCATACATAATACCATGTTGATTGCAAGTATTTTTTACGATATTCATTAGTCTATCGTTATTAGGACTATTTATCTCATATGAATATCCATAATTTTTAATATATCTTTCCTTCATTCCCAGGAAATGTTCATCTAGTTTTTTATAGAAATATTCTCTATTTCCATCCCTCAAGGTTAATCCTATGCCAAAGCAAATTATCCCCTGTACCTTTGCCTCTATACAATAATCCAAAAGACCTCGTATATTTTCTTCCGTATCATTGATAAATGGTAAAATAGGACTCAACCAGACTACCGTAGGTATACCATTATCTCGCATTATCTTTAGAACTTCAAACCGTTCCTTAGTAATGCTCACATTTGGTTCAATGATTTTACACAAGGTTTCATCATAGGTAGTAAGAGTCATCTGTACTACACATTTTGTTTTTTCATTAATTTTTTTAAGTAAATCTAAATCCCTTAAAATCCTCGCAGACTTAGTCTGTATAGCTAGTCCAAATCCATAGGAGTGAATAAGTTCAATACATTTTCTGGTGTTCCCTAGTTTTTCTTCTAAATGAATATATGGATCACTCATTGCACCAGTACCTATCATACATTTCTTTCTTCTTCTACGTAGAGCATCCTCTAAAACCTCTGGTGCATTTATTTTCACTTCTATATCCTCAAAATCATGATTCATCTGGTAGCACCTACTCCTTGAATCACAATAAATGCAGCCATGGGTGCAGCCACGATATATATTTATTCCATTCTTAGCTGATAAGATACCTTTTACTTCTACTTCATGCATAATGTTCTCCTCTTTGATTTAATTATCCTATTGTAAAAATATTATTTTGTTACCTATTATCATCTTAAAGTCTTACTTTAAAAATACAGTCGTTTCCACCACATGCCACGGTTTGTTGAATTTCTGATTCAACAGTTTTACCACAAATTAAACTATATGTTTTTATTACATGACCATTACAACATTCGCACCATGTTTTTGATACAGGCTCATAGCTATCTAATTTTCTAAACATTCCACATACGCATTTATTCCATCCAAAGGAAACAGTAAGTTGATCCTCATCTTTCTTTACATAGCCTGGCGAAATTAGTTTTGAGTATTCTATGCAAAACTCATCAAAACTTTGGCTTCTCTCTTTCAACTCATTGATTTCTTGAATCTGTTTTTTAGTTAAGTTACAAGTATGTTTTTGCCTTATTTTAACAACAATCTCCTTATCAAGTAACTGATCCATTCTATCAATGACTATTTTCCCCAATTTTGCTTGTTCCTGTGCTGGCATTTTATCTGGAAGTGTGTGGTATTCAGGAAATATCTCATTAGCTATCTCCTCTCCCAATTCTTCTTTTATACTTCTAAACATTTGATAAAATTTAAAAATTGCCACCTATATCACCCCATAGTTCTTTTATATCTATAATGCCATTCTTAATATGACAGCAGTATGTCATGTTTAATATTTGAGCTAAATATAAAGCTATAATCTTTGAAAAGCCAACTAATCTTCTAGTGAAATTTATTGGTTTAACTTACTTAGAGATAGCACTCTAGTAATGTCCTATAACTGACTTATCCTTTGCTCTATGCTTGCGGTTAGGATCATACTCCTGCCAATATACTCTTTTTTCATTAAATCGTGTTCTTGCTTCTTTTTCCTCCGCAGGATATCCAACATATACAATACCTAAAGGAGTAACATATTCAGGTATATTCAGCATCTTTTTTAATGGCCTTATATTGCTTTCCAAAGGATGTATTCCTATCCAAACTGAACCAAGTCCCATACTAGTCGCCGCAATTAAAATATTTTCTATTGCGGCACTGCAGTCTTGCACCCACATTTCTTGGGATGGACCTTTAAAGGCTAACTTCATATTCCCACATACAACAATAGCAGCAGGTGCATTATATCTAGCAAAAATCAATTTTCCCCTTAATTCAGAAAGCTTTTCATCCTCATCTACAACTATAAACTCCCATGGTTGACAATTTGCCGCTGTGGGTGCTGCTGTAGCAGCTTTCAACAAAGTTATAATCATGTCTTTCTCGACTTTCTTGTCTAAATAACGCCTTATACTTCTTCTCTTATAAATCATTTCGATTACATCCACTCTAAAACCCCTTTCATATATCCTCTGCATAATATTCAACCCAAACAGGGGAAAATCCTGACTTAAGAGCAACTGTTGTTGATGCAATATTAGGACTCCATGTGGTGTAATATGGTAATGCACCTCGCTTTTCAATTTCATCAGCTAATGTTTTCACAAGATATAATGCTAGTCCCTTGTTTCTAAATTCAGGTAAAGTATCTATACCTATTTGCCATAAATTTGATAGACTATCATCGGCTCCAGACAAAGCAACAAGTTGATTTTTATGATATGCACCAAATGCAATGACATCGTTTTTGTAATTCAATGCATTGTCAAAGCCCTTCTCTTTATACAATATATTCATGTTATTTTTATCGAAAAGTTTATATGTAAAGTCATAAGGCTCATTAACAAATTTATTATTATCCAAATACAGATATCTAACATGCTCTCCAGCAAGTCTTTTACCAAATTCCCGGAGTTTTGCTTCAATTAAAAATAGATTTTCTACATCCATAATTTCATGTGCTGGAATTGTTGAAAAATGTTCTACACACCAGTCATATATAGCAGTGTCCGCTCTAATAATAGCATTCTTACCAAAGGTAAGTATTTCAAAAAATGTTTTTGTAGACTTAATAAATATATTTTTATCTTCTTTGAATACATTGGAATCGTATTCTCCAACAATAGGCAGCCTTTCTTGTACAATATTTATTTTATTTATTTTACTTATTTTATTCATTAATGTTCTCTCCTCTCATCTGTCTGACCTTAAATGATGAAAATTTATTTATCCTAATTGACATCCTTCACAATAATAAATGCTGCCACCCATATAGGATTCCTTAATGATATTTTTACCACAAATCTTACATGGCTCTTTCACAGTATTCTTGCTTAATTTCGTGATATAACCTCCAGAACATCCAAATAAATCTTTTTCCGTATCTCGTCCACCTTTTATAACCATCTCACCTAAAGTAGATTTAATAGAGTGATATAGTATCTCTATCTCTTCATTTGAAAGTGTTGACATCTTTCTTTTAGGATGAAGTTTTGCATTGAATAATATATCTTGCAATACTCCATTTCCAAGTCCAGGTATGCGTTGCTCTGTTGCTAAAACAGCTTTTACACTCTTATTCCTTAGGCTTTCATCAGATATAATCTTTTCATAATACTTGAAATTAAATTCTTCAGATAATGGGGATGGTTTTTCCTTAGCTATTTTATAATATATATTATCAAATTCTCCATCTTTAAAGCACCAAATACCACCATACATTTGAATAGATGTAACAAGTGAAGAACCATCTTCAAACTGTATTAATAATTGATGCTTTTGTGGTAATTTCTGAGTTTTATCTAAATACCTAAGATTTACTCCATCGCCTAATAATAATATAATATTACCTAAGCTAATTTCCACCAAACCAGCATATGCACAAGCTTCCTCTACTATTTTACCTTTTAATTTTGAATTATACTCGCTAGGATCACCGTAATACCAAGCAAATTTATGCGGTGATTGATTGGTGACAACATTATTAATCTTTTTGCCTTTTAAAGTTTGATTTATTTGGTATGATAATACAATAGCTTCTGGTATTTCAATCATATTTCCCCCTCCTATAAAAATCACCTAATTTATCTATAATATCCTTACACTTATTACATCAATCTCAACAACTACAGTCACGATATATATTCATTCCATTCTTAGATGACAAGATACTTTTTACCTCTAGTTCATACATAATCTTATTTATATTAGTGTAATAAAAATTATTAAAATAGTTCATTATTACTCAAACAAGTCATTAATAATTGGAATTATATTAAATAATGGCTCTTCATAGGGATGAACTCTTCTAATAGTTTCAACTGCATCTTTAACGTATTTCATTTTACATCTTACTTCGACCTTACATTCCTCACCTTCACAAATCTCCCCTATCTTACCACTATATGGATTAGCTCCTTGCAAAGGTCTCCAATATCCTTTAACATTAATTACAGACATACAATTATCATAATCTCCTACTCTACAAGCATTAACCTTATTAAGTTCATCCCTTAGTTCTATAACAAATTCTTCTGGAATATATATTTCAATTTTTACCTCATTGATTTCCATAATTTTATTCACTCCTTTGCTTAGCTAGTTCATTTTGCATTTGATCACACCATCTATCCCATAATAATAGATATTCTTCAGGTCCTAGCACTCTTCCATCTAGGTCCGAAATATTTTGAATACCTAGTTCATTACATTTATCAACACATTTTTGATAAGCTTCCCAATCAAGCTCTTCTGAATCCCAAATAACATTAATCTTTTTAAAACCTAATTTATACAATGCATAAGCCCTTGTATGTCCATCAGTAAAAATAATTCTTCCATTAAGTAGTTTTATAGGAATTGGATCATAATAATAGTAATTACTATCGGTTAACCATGTAAGAACATCATCCAGTTTTTCTTGTGAAATATAAAACTGAGATGGTTGGATATTTAGCAAATCTATTTCCATAGTTATCAGATGTTGAGTATGTCCTATTTCCTTATCTCTTCTTTTTTCACGCCAATTATTATATTGTCCATATAGCCACTGTTCCTGGTTTAGTGTTAATTGTTCTGGAGAGTATCTATAAGTAATACATAAGTCTAGAAGTTCTTGAAAAATATAATTTTCAACATCTTGCTTCATGAACTTCCCAATTTCTTTTTTAATTGAACAACTTTTCCCAGTTATTAAATAATAATCAAGCATTGCATTAACTATAATGCTTTGTGCTATAATTCTAATAGGTGGATTTTCCACGTATTTTATTCTCTCCTTATACAATTCTGGATTCTTTTCTTCCTCTTGTTTACTCCATATAATTGAAAGTTCTTTTGAATGGATAATATCATCACGTGTCGGAGTATCTATAGAGTCAATCACATCTTCACCCCAGATAGTAATTCCAGAATCTTTAATCCGTAAAACCTCAATAGGTAATTCAATTAAATCCTTGTTTTCTAAACACAGTTGAAAATCATATCTAAAAGGCCTCTTCATTTCGCCAATCCTATAAATACACCTTGCAATTGGTAAATCATGATTTGTAAGTAATTCAGTTTTCTCTATTATATCTATTACTTTTTTTCTAATATCATCTGATGTTTCATCTTTCAATATATGAATCAGATCAATATCACTTCCAATATTGCCTGTATAGCTGTTGTTAGATAATGAACCAACCAAAATCAATGATAAAAGTTCATTTGATAGTTCCTCTTCCAATCTACTAAGATGAATACTGATAATTTCCCTTGCCCTGTTTTCTGATTTATTCTCCAATACTTTCACCCTTTAGTTTTTTTAATATCTATATCCTAATTTACAAATTTCTTACTAATCCTTAAAGCATTTAGCATTCTCCAAAATATATCATTTATTTTCCTCCAAAGATATTCGATATTGTTATTCAATAAATGTAATAACCTAATGATTCTAGTTTATTGGTTTATAACGTATAAAATATTATCCTCTTCGTTTCTAACATAATTTAATACAAAATCAGCATTTTCCATAGGATGGTACTCTTCAATATATTTATCTTCTGCTGGAAAATATCGTCTTTCATATTTTAATTTTATATCTTCTGAATTCCCTATATACTTGTCCCTATTTATCACACGATTTAATCGTACTTTTTTTGGTGTATTTAGATAAACTATGTAGTCAAAGTGCTCTCTTATCTCTTTATTTTGTAAGAATATTCCTTCAAGCAATAGAATTGAACCTTGAGGTATTTTTATTTGTTCTAAAATATATATGTCATTATCCTTATCATATATTTCAATTTGCTTGTCAATTTCAATACCTTCCTTTATAGGCATCAAAATCTCTTTAATTAAATAATCATACCTCCATTGAATATAATAATAGCAATACCATTCTTCTTTAGCCCCATCATATCTAATATTTCTTGGATGTATGAAATCGTCAATATGTAATATAACTGAATTATAATTTTTATTACTCAATTCTTGCTTTAATGAATTAGCTATAGTTGTTTTACCAGATCCTCCTAAACCATCAATTCCTATAATTAAGGTTTTTTGCAAAGTATGTTTTTCCATTATTTTATCTAGTAATTTCTCCATTAAAAATCACCTAGTTTCTCTATAATATCCTTACACTTATTCCGTGAATCAAAAAAGATACAGCCATATTATATATTCATTACATTCTTAGATGACAAGATACCTTTTATTTCTACTTCATGCATAATCTTATTTATATTAGTGCAATAAAATTATTAAAATAGTTCATTATTACTTAAATAAGCCATTGATAATTAGAATTATATTAAATATAAGTCAATATGTTTTCTTTTCATGTTTCCCACCTATTTTATATAAATAACTTTCTAGGTAATTGCACTCTATCCTTATAATACTCTTTACTTTTATCCATTTGGATTTCTTAGCATATAGTTCAGTTTATCTTCCCACCTATCATTCATATCATAATAATTCTCTTCCCTATTTATGAACTCAAACCCAAACTTATTAAATATTCTTTGCATTCTATGATTGGAACCCATTGTATCAGCATATATGAAATTAAGTTCTAAAACATTAAATACATAATCTATTGCCATTTCAATTGCTTCTGTTCCATATCCCAATCCCTTATATTTATCATTAACAAGAGCAATGCCAAGTTCACATTGACTTTTTTCATAGTTAATTCTTTTAAAAGATAATTCACCTATTAGTATTTCATCTGATAACAAAATCCCTACTCTCGGATACCATGATTCTTTCTCAATGATGGAATCATATCCTATATCTACTTTTTCCTTATTATAGATATAAGGATTGGGATCCATTATTGGGTCTGGTATATACGATTTCCAGAATTGATGATATTCTTCTCTTGTAAATGTTCTTAAGGATATTCTATTCCCTTTAATATTAATCATAAGTTCCTCCTCTACAAAAAATATAAATGATATCTACTTACCTATAAAATCCACCTTGCTTTATAAAATAAATGGCCATGTCTATACCCCCTAACCACTTTATATTTAACTTATATATTTATAAGATCTTTCTTTACTAAATGCATCTTAGCAAAATGTCTTTCTTCATTGTATATAAAACCTAAATCTATATATCCTTTATCTAGGAACCACTCAAGCGGACCATTTGGGAATGGCGTATTCTCAGAAGCTACGGCTATTATAGAGTTAAATCCTAACTTAGGTAATTCTTCCTCTAGATTCTGCAATGGGTATGCCTTATAATCACCATCTTCACTTGAAGCAAAGGAACATGTAAGAAATGCTATATCTTCAGACTTGGGTATAGGATATGGAACTTCCATGGAAGGAATAAATTCTGATCCTCCAATACAGATTTCATCTAAGTAATGAAGTTTTCCCATATGTGGAAGATTATACTTTTCCCTTAAATCTTTTATCCAATTTCCTTTCTCATTGCAATAAACATTTTTCTTGGAAGAAGAACATAGGAGACAAGTATCTATAATGGTTTCTTCTGTTAAATCTTTTATATCTCCTATAACAATATTATTACTCATTCTAATATTATATGGTCTTGCCCTTGGTATAATTCCATTTAAGATGCTTTCTAAATTATCCATAGAAATTGGTCCATGCCATCTCACATTATCATCAATAACAATCATGTTTGGAGAAAATATATTTAAGTTTTGGGCAATCTTATGATCTTTTGATATATCATATAAGTTAATTTTACATCTTTCATCACTTACGAAAGTGATTAGTAACTCTCTTATCTTATAATTATGGGGACACTGATCTCCCCAATAATAAAAATCAATTTTTCTCATATTTTTTCACTTCCTTACACTTGCTATATACCAAATATCTCAAACAAAATACTTATTTAATCCATGGATGGCCCTTTGGATATGCTGTATTCATAGCGTTTATAAACCACTCATATCTTTCTTTTTCAAGCTTACTTATTACTGAATCAAAATCATGTTTATAATCATTATTTTCATGGTTTCTTGACTTATAAAGCAATATAACTTCTGGGGCAAGTATACTGATTTTATCTTTTTTTATAAAGGCCATATCTTCATTAATCATAATGTTGTGATTTTTTTGGTAATAAAAAATACCATTTTCAACTTTATTAAATAAGACCTCTATAAAATCCATTTCCGTTTGTTCCCTATCAATAAATTTCATATATTTAAATACACCATCGGTTTTCTCAGTCTTTATAAAATCATTATCTTTTTTATAACACCAGATATTATCAAAATATAACTCTTTATGCTCAAGAGCAAATTCTACTGGAACTAATCTCTGATTCCCAACGGGTGCATCTATCTCCCACCCCTTTGACTTTAGGTACTGAATACATAATTCCATATCATCAAAACTAACAGTTATATCTATATCTTTATGCTTTCTTGTTATAGATCCCAAATAGACATCAATTGCAAATCCTCCGCAAAGGTGCCATTCTACATTCATATCATATAAATGATTATATAATTCATCTAATAACTTCATTTTTATCTCCTTTTATTTGCTTTATCTATTTTAGATAAAAATCCTCTCTGTCTCTGCCTTTCGTTATCGTTACTTGTTCTCTATAATAAAATATAAATTCTTATTATCTTAAGTGGTAAATATTTATATTAATACTATTTCTACATTGTTTTCTAAATTCCTTCTTTTCTAAAAATATTCTTTAATAATCCCATGAAATACATAATATAAAAGGCTATAATAATTAAATAATTATTATAGCCTTTCATTCTAGTTCTCTGCTCTTACAAAGTTAATCTTTTAAGTGATAAAACCTTTTTTTGCATCTGACATGTCAAACTAAATATTCTCATTTCTTAGCCATTTCTCTAACTCAGGAATCATATCTGCATAACGTCTAATAGCGATTATTGTTCCTGTTACTTGAGTAGTTCCCATCTGATGTTCTTCTCCATCTGTACATTCAATCCATAAAGACCGTTTTAAATTATATTCGAGCCAGTCTAATTTTCCTGAAAAACCACTTATTAAGACAGTTTCCCAATCTGCTTGTAATGTTCCATATCTTTTTTTATATCCTTCTATAAAAGCCATAAATTTTTCTTTGTCAATGCTTTCTAATTCACTCTCAGACCAGTAAATAGCTGTTTCAGTCAATTCTCGCATAGGATTTACATAGCCTGCTGACTCCCAATCAATAACAATAGGATTGTCTTGAGTCCACATAACATTTTTAGGATCTAAGTCTCTGTGACTAATAATCATCTCTGATGAAAGCAGACTTATTGATTTATTTGCCTGAACATTCCAATTGTAAAGATCATCAGTGATTTCGTGCAATTGGTTAGCCCACACCATGTTTTTCTCTTGTCCCTTTTTCAAATAGTAATTCCAATCTATTAACTCTTCATTATTTGACCAGTCATTAATTATTCCTAACTCTGAAAAATCTGTCATATGTATATCTGCAAGAATAGCACCTATTTTTTTGCAATGATTAATATTGATTTCTTGAGGTTTTAAATTTATACCATCTACCCAATCAAACACAAGGTAGAATTGATTTTCTATTTCCTGCATGATATTCCCATCAAATCTTTTAGCTGAAAGAGCTGGTATATTATTTAATGCAGTATTAGCAATTCGCTCTGAGCTTATAAAATTCTGCATAGCCTTAGATCTAAGCATTATTTTGGGGTTTAATGCTTTTATTGCATATTTTCCTTGTGTAGTTTCAATAGCATACATCCTATGTAAAAATCCACCTGTTATCGCTTTAGGTACACTAACCATATTGCCAAGCTGTAAAACATTGCATAATTTCCCAAATTGAATATTATAACCCATATCACTCATTTTCTTTACTCCTATTTTATAAGATTATTTTCATTTCCGTTTTAAGTTAAATAAATCACTTCAAGTTTTGATTATATTTATTTGTTTACCAAACAAATGCCTACTCCAAATTTTTTGAAAAAATAATCTCGAAGCCATCTTCATTTATCTGTGAAAGCTCAAATCTTATGATTTTCCCTTCAAATGGTACAAAGTTTTTTTCCAAATAAGTTCTCATTTCCTCTAACCTTGATTCGGAGTTTCCATAAATAGTACTATGTGGTATCCATAAGTTATTTTCTTTTTTTGTCCATATATCGCAATAAGAATCAAATTCAGCATGGTATGTATTATAAAAATCGGTGATTTTACTCTCAGGATTAACAATACATGCAACACAATTTCCTGAGAGTACTTCAATAGAATTATATTGTATACTAAAAGCCTGAATTTCTTTTATAAACTTCTCTGAATACTTCACAATCTCCTCTATTCCAATTGATACATAATGAGCTAAGGTTATATGTGGATATATCTCTTTTTTAGGTACTCCATAATTGGCAGTTAGTTCATCTCTATAACCTTGAATTTTGTCTTTAGTCTGCTCATCTAAGCAGAAGATTGCACAGATCCTCTTCATTTCAGCACCTCTTCCTACAATGATTTTTCAAAAAGTTTATTATAGAAAACCAAGTTTCTTATATAAATTATAAGCAGGTATATTATCACTATGAACATCAAGCACAACTTCATTTACATCCCTACTGACCATATCGTTTATACACTTTGCTAAAAGTGTATACCCAACCCCCATATTACGATAAGATCTTAGAACTCCCATTGAATAGATATGTAAATTTTTATTTCCCTCCGGCAAACCTATTAATAAACCAATGACTTTCTCATCGTCATGTGCTGTAATGATATATCTATTTGAGAAATCACCTAATCTACCGCTTTGTAGAACATTTAAAAATCCATCTGGTTTTTTACCTGCAATATCTGGATCTAAAATTCCTTCCATAACATCTATTAAATGCTGTCTTAAGATTTCGATTAACTCTGTACCTTCTAAGGTTAATTCTTTAACCTCCCATTTTTGAAAAACTTCTATTTGATTTATTAAGTTTCTTTTTAATGTAAACTTCATCTTCACTAACTCCTTTTCTTCCTTATTATTCTATGTTCCTCTTGCTTCCTAATATCTTTTATCTAAATAATATTGCACTTATCTTTGCTTTTGTACCGTCTTTGATTCTATTGAAGCAATACAGTAAATTATCATATTTATCAAAGAAATAAGAATTAATATATGTAGTATTATGTGATATAAATCAGGTATATAAATATTAGAAGATGAAATTAATTTTATGGTACCAACAAAATAATTAATTTTCCCTTGTGCAGGACCAAATATAGTAAAATGCCAATGTGATAGAAATTGAGCAGAAAACCACATAAACAGCCAACCCGTCAAAAAATATTTTCCAATTTTATCTTTAGAAATATACCAAATAAATAAGATTAAAAATATAAGAAAAAATATCCCATCATCTCTATAGGATCTAGTAACCAATATATGACCACTAATACTAATTCCTACCATGTCCAAAAAGAACCAAAATAACAAACACAAATTTGAAATAAAACATATCTTTTTATTCATTCCACTCCTCCCATAATGTAAATACCTATACCTATCATTATTGATTTTTTCAACACATTCCCTCATTTCGCTTTAAAATTTTAAATAAAAACTCACATACAAACTTTAACCAAGTTATAATAACTATTGGTTCAAGATATCTAATATAACAAACTAAAATATTAAAAATAAATTTCTTAATATTTGCATCTTTTATAGAAATACTAAAACTGCTGAAATATATAAATCTAAATAAAATTAAAAAACTAGTAATAAATATTCCCTTACATATGGAATTATCAGAAAAGGAACCAAAGCAAAATATTCTTTTCATACTATAATCTCCTTTATCAAAAGTCACTATATAGCCTTTTATCGGCTAGTGATCATTTTACCTCTACGTATTCTATAATTTGTTTAATATATTCCTTATCTGTCCAATCACAACTAGAACCAATTGCTTGCATTAAAGCAGCTTCCCATGGCTCATAGATCTCTGGATTCTTCTTTGCAACAGCCTTTTTTAACAGGTTACACAGTGTACGATCTTTCCATGACATGATCTCTTCATTCCATGCCCCTCTACAATAAAAACAAGGAATATGCGAAATCTCTCCCTTAAAATTATTTTCTTTCAAAATAGACATTGCTTTTTCATCATATGGAGATGCTCCCACTGCAAACACGATAATCTTCTTATTTTTTAATCTTTCATAATGTTTTTTTAAAAAAGATATACCTGCTATTC
Organism: Bacillota bacterium; assembly: GCA_023388495.1. Classification (GTDB taxonomy): domain Bacteria; phylum Bacillota; class Clostridia; order Tissierellales; family Tissierellaceae; genus Tissierella. The sequence continues at coordinate 180,009 of JAEWGC010000037.1, forward strand.
CAGTAGCATATATGCCACCACCTAAAATAACAACATCATATTTTTCTATCTGTTCAACTGTTGCTTTTTTTGTTTCAATTAAATCGCATGATAATTCTTCTGCTAACCATTCTGCATATTTTTTTGTTGCCCCATATTTAGATTGATAGGCTACAATTATTTTATTCACTTATTCTCCACTCCCATTTCACAACTTTACGATATTTCCTGAATCAAATTGGAGATATCCTTTTATATACTATTCTACATTCACTCTAAAATTCCTCCTATTATCTAAATATTCTTGGCTATAAAATTAACCAAAACTATATAGAAAAAGGCTATAATAATCCGTGATTACTATAACCTTTCATTGCCTTCATCTTATTTTATATTTCATTAATATTTGTCAGTGTATTTGTAATTGGTGGGACTACTTGTTTTTTTCTTGAAAGCACTCCTGGTGCATAGAATGAATTATTTGTTAGGGTCTTTCCAAATGCCTTTGCTATTAATTCTTTATTATGCCCTACTACTACCATTTCTGAAGCTTCTTTGAATATGTCTGTTAGCATAAGTATAAATATAGAATACCCTCGTTCTTCTGCTCTTTCTTCCATTAATGATATTAGGTCAGATTTCATATCCTTTAAACTATCCGGGTCCATAGTATATACTTGAGCAATTCCTACCTTATCTTCATCTATAGTAAATGTTTTAAAGTCTTGACTAAGTAGTTCTTGTGGTGTTTTTCCAACTAAGGAAGTTCCAGCCTTGAACATTTCCATAGCAAACTTCTCTACATCTAAGTCTGCAATCCTTGCTAGCCTTTCCAATATCATTCTATCTACATTTGTTGATGTAGGAGATCTAAATAATAGAGTATCAGAGATTATAGCTGCTGCTAATACTCCAGCCATTTTCTTTGAAGGTCTTCTTCCGTTTTCAAATAATATTGAGGCAATTATAGTAGATGTACTACCTACAGGTTCATTTCTAAAATATATTGGATTCCCTGTAAATACATCTGCAACTCTGTGGTGGTCTATGATTTCTAATATTTCGCACTCTTCTAAGCCATCTACTGATTGACTTCGTTCATTATGGTCTACTAAAATTACTTTCTTCTTCGTGCTAGATATTAGATGGTATCTAGATATCAAACCTACCACCTTATTGTTATTATCATCATCTATTACTGGATAGGATCTATATCTTGTTTGAGACATCTTTTCCTTTACATCATCTACTAGATCATCCAGGGCAAATACAACTAAATTGCCACTAGACATTACATGACTAATAGGAACAGATTGAGTTATTAACCTAGATGTTGTAAATGTATCATGTGGTGTAGATATTATAGTTATCTTTTTTTCTTCTGCTAAATTAATAATTTCTTCATCTACCTTTACGTTTCCTGTCACTATCATTAAAGAAATATTGCTATTAATTGCAAGCTCTTGAGCATCTTTTCTATCGCCACATATGGCAATATCATTTTCTTCTATATACCTTCCCACAGATTTAGGCTCCATTGCCAAAACTAAAAGCTTTCCCGTAAGAGGTTTAGTTTCATCTGGAATTATAATAGTCTTGGCAGAAAGGGTATCTATAATATTATCTATAGAAGTATCTGATTTCCCTAAAACTCCATTATCCCATACATCTATATAGGCTCCGATTATATCTGATATTGTTACAATACCTGCTAATTGCTCACTTCCATCTATAACTGGAAGGCTGTTTAAATTATTTTTCTTCATTAGCTCTAGGGCCATACGTAGTGATATATCTGGACTTACAGGTGCTATTTTATCAAAGTCTAAATCTTCCACACTAAGTCTTACTGTTTCCAAAAGCATAGGAGCTGGGACCCCAAAGTATTCTAGAATAAATTTTGTTTCTCTATTTATATCTCCAAGTCTCACTGGAATAGCATTAACATCTCCATTAGCATTTTTATATTCTGCATAGGCTAAGGCTGCACATATGGAATCTGAATCAGGATTTTTATGTCCTGTTATGTAAACAGTTTCTTTCATCCTATACCTCCTTCAATTCTTATCTTTTGTTTATCGTACTAGTATTATATCATTTAATTAATAATATTAAAGTATAAAAAGTTGATGCGAAAACATCAACTTTTTTATACCTCTAGCTCATTATAATCAAAAATAATTCTTTCACCGTCATTTATAACTATGCAAGGTAAGCCTACTCTTCCAGCTTCTTTAACTTCTATAAATTCCTTATAGTTATCTCTATATTTTAAAAACATCTTTAAATTTAACATATTCTCAGTAATATCTAAGTATAAAAACTTAACATTGTGATTGGAAAGATACTCTTTCGCTGGTTCACATCCTGGTCAATGCTTACTTCCAAATACAACTATTTTTTTCATTTACATCTCTCCTCATTTGAATGATTAATCTATACTATATCTTTTAATATTATTATACCTTATAACTCTATATTTTTGAATCCCAATCTAGTAAATGACTATGCGATATAATATTGGGCCTGTGTCTGATACATATTGGCATATAGTGAATTCTCTTTTTTTATAAGTTCACTATGGCTTCCGTATTCAATGATCTCACCATCTTTAAAAACAGCAATTCTATCAGAGAACCTTGTACTTGACAACCTATGGGAAATGTATATTGCAGTCTTTCCTTCAACTAGTTTATTAAAGCTATTATACACTTCAAATTCTGAGATTGGATCAAGAGCAGATGTAGGTTCATCTAATATTACTATGGGAGAATCCTTATAAAGAGCTCTAGCTATGGCTATCTTTTGAGCCTGCCCACCTGAGAATTCAACTCCATTTTTATCAAAACTCTTATAAATTCTTGTATCTAAACCATTTTTAAGTTTAGCCAAATCATCTCCAAATCCAGCTTTATGAAGGGAGGATATAATTTTTTCATCCTTGGTGTCTGAATTCAACAGTAAATTTTCTCTTATAGAAAAAGAAAGTAATTTAAAATCCTGAAATACAATTGACAATAGCTTCATATACTCATCATACTTATATTCCCTTATATCTATTCCCCCTAATAGTATCTCTCCTTCTGTAGGCTCATATAATCTTGATAAAAGCTTAATAAATGTGGTCTTCCCTGCTCCGTTTAAGCCAACAACAGATAATTTCTCTTTAGGTTTAATTGCTATAGATATATTCTTTAACGTATACTCATCTTTATTTGGATATTTGAAACTAACATTTTTAAATTCTATTGTAAGGTCTTTTATATTATCTACAGCAATTGTTCCTTTTGAATTCTTAGACTCTATGCTATCAAATTGAACAAACAACTCTAAGTATAAACATATCTGATTTATCTCTATAAATGAATTTACAAAGGACATTATAGATGTGCTAAAATTTCTTACTGCATTTGCATACATTGTAAAGCTTCCTATACTAATTGTTTCTCTTATTACTGATATTGCTAGATATCCATAAATGATAATCATTTGTACCTGCATATTTATATTTGTTATTCCTGAGTATTTTCCGATATCTGTAAATTGTTTAGAATATATTCTTAGTAGATTATCAGTGAAATGTCTTGCCTTTTTCAATATAAGTGAACTACCCTTATATAGCCTAATATCCTTCCCAACTGAAAAATCAGATGTAAGTCTAAGAAAATAGGAAAAAGCCCTGTTATCAAATATAGACTTTTGATTGTCTTCAAATCTAATTTTCTCTATCTTCTTAAATATAAATGAATTTAAAAATACTATTCCTAATACTACTAGTATAATCAATGGATTTAAAGTTATTAGAATATAAGAAAGACCAGCAAGGGTAATCCCTTCGTATATTATTTGAGAACTTCTCTCTAATGCCCAATATATTGCATTCATATTGTAAATAGCGAAATATGCTCTCTCCTTCAAATCTAATATCTCTGGGTTTTCAATATTTTCAAAGTCCATCTCTACACATTTTTCACCTAAATAGGAGTCTATCTTGTTAAATAGGTCAGTTCTTGATAATTCCATTACTTTTTCAAAATAACTATTTATGATTTTAAGGATTAAGTTCCCCCCTCCTAATATCCCAACATAAATAATAAGTCTATTTATATTTTTGCCTCCAATAAGCTCATCAATTATTAGCTTCGGAATTATTATATTTAAAAATGGAGTTAAAGCTTTAAATATAGAAGTAAAAATAGTCTTAGGTATATAGGTTTTAGATAATTTATTTGTTAGCTTAAAGAAATATTTAAGTATTTGAAATTTACTTTTAGGCATAAGCTTCTTCCTCCTTATAGTATCTAGATTGAATATCGAACATATTTCTATATAATTTACCTAGATTCATTAATTCATCATGGGTTCCCAACTCCTTTAGTTCCCCATTTTCAATAAAGGCTATTTTATCACAAAATCTTGTACTAGATAATCTGTGGGATATATAAATTGCTGTTCTATCTGAAATTAAATCGTCAAAACTTTGATATAACTTATATTCAGCTAAGGCATCTAAACTAGCTGTTGGTTCATCCATTATTAGTATTTTACCATTTTTATATAATGCTCTAGCCATAGCTATTTTTTGATTTTCTCCACCAGATAATTCAATCCCCTCTTCATCCAATACCTTTAACATATTGGTTTCTACACCATTTTCTAAGGAGTCTATTTTTTCCTTTAATCCTGATTTCTCTATTACAACCTTAAGTTTATCCTCATCAGATACATGGTTAAAAGCTATATTCTCCCTAATATTAAATGGGAATATCTTAACATCTTGGAATACTACAGAAATTAAATCTATATACTCTTCTAGTTCAAAGTCATTTATGTTTATTCCATTGATTCTTATCTCACCAGAGTTAGGTTTATATAATCTTGTAAGAAGCTTCACTAAAGTAGTTTTTCCTGCTCCGTTTATTCCTACTATTGCCAATCTCTCACCTGGATTTATTTTAAGTGAAAAATCCTTAAATACATATTTATCACTATTTGGATATTTAAATGAAATATTATCAAATTCTATTTCATATTTTTCGCAGTCTGGTATTTTTATAGGATCCAGTCTTTCTTCAGGCTCCTTTTTATTTAAGAATTCACGAAAATCACTAATATATAAAGATTGAATTCTGATGGTTGATATATCTTTCATGGTTGTATCCATCCATGTAGCAAAGCTATTCATGGCAACAGAGTACATTACAAAATCTCCTATACTTAAACCTTCATATACAACTCTATATATTAGATAAGAATATATGATGATTTCCCTTATAAAAAACAATATTCCATCTAAAATAGAAGCTTTAAATATATAGCTTTGTACATCACCAATGATATTAAGAAGTCTTTTATTGGAATCATGTTTCTTAGTAAGAAGGATATCCTTTAGTCCATATACCCGTATATCTTTACCATATTGAAAATCTGATAATGTGGATGATGAATAATAAATTTGTCTCTCTTCTTTAGATAAATCATCTTTTCTGCTTCTTTCATAGTTTTTAGCCTTAACCATAATGAAATATGATATGATTACAGTTATTATAAGGATAGTAAGTATTATAGGACTTAATTTAAATATTATAGCTATAAATCCAATAAATCCTATAATGGATCCCAAAATACTAAAGAGCTTTAATATTACAATTCCAACACCATTCATAGGACTTTGAACTGTTCTCATGGCTATATTGATATCATTTAATGTCTCTGGGTCCTCAGTATAAGGAAAGTCCATCGTCATTGACTTTTCACTTAACATATGGATAAAGTTATATCTTATAACATTCATCTTCATCCTAAAATTTCCTTGTAAATACTCTGTTAGAAATCCAACTGTTGCAGAAACCACAAGCCCTATTCCTAATATCTTTATAATCACATCTAATTTTCTACTTCCTAAAAGTTCATCAATTAAAAATTTAGGCACATAAATCCAGATAAAAGGTGAAATTGCATAGAAAATTGTATATAGCCCAATTGAAACAAAAATTGATTTCTGCCATAAAGACATATGTTTTAATACAAAAAGTATATTATCTATACTTTTAAATTTCTTATCTTTCATCTTATCCCCTCCTGTACTGTTTATATATATTATAGTATTTTACTTAACATATTGAAATCAAATGATATTGGGAAAATAGAACAAAAAAATAGAGCTTAAGCTCTATTAAGTCTATGTTTTTATGAAAATAACACTTAACTTTGATTTCTATATAGATATTCAGTAACTAATAATGCATCCTTATATTTTCTATTGGTCTTATAGGCTTCAATGAGGAAGTCACCATAAAATTTAGTATTAGAATGTTTTCTATTTTCCTTTGATTCATTGTATATGTCTATAAGCTTACCCAGATATTCTTCTGAGTGGATATAATCTTCATCTCCAATCATAATCTCTATAAGCTCATTTACTGATTCTAATATATTGATTTCTTTTGCTTTTATATAATAGATTTTAGCATTTTCTCTTTTATCATATTTTAGATATAGAAAACAAAGCTTTTGGTATAGCTTCTCTAAAGAATCTTTATTCTCATTTCCTTCCATCTTTAAAGCCTCTAATAGATATGCTTCTGCTTTGGTGAAATCAATTGATATATATGCTATTCCCATATGATAATAAATATAATAATCCCTACCATTGTCCATGTATTCTAAAAGGAGAAGAGCTTTATCATAATATTTCTGCGTTGTTGAAATATTAAAGTTCATATAAATATGTCCTAACATGGTACAAATATCAAATTGTATTTTGATACACCCTTCATTATAGGCCAAATCTAGAGCCTCTAAATATATATCAATTGATTCATAATACTTACCTTCTATAAATTTTATATAAGCAATTTGTTCCATGACTCCTGCTGTATAATTTATTCTTTTCGCTTCTTCAAGTAAGTTAATATCACCCTTTATATAACCTGTTATAAGATATGCCTTATATAGCTGATCCTTATCCATATACTCTTTATATTCTAATATATTTGTATTCTCCACTTGGTTGTATCTATCAAATAGTTCGAAAAGACGATAATCAATATTCAAAGGCGAATTTAAATAGAGAGACTTATTATTTATAATTTCCTCTAATTTATCCTTGTCCATTGGTATACTAAAATATAGAGACCTGCTGATCTCTTCAAATAATTTCTTACCTCTTTTAACGAATTCTTCATCATTATTGAAATCTATACCTAATTTATTAAAAAGCATTTTGACTATTTCATTACTTGCTATAACATTGCCTTTCTCAATTTTAGATAAGTAGGAAACTGAGCAAATTCCTTTACATAAATACTCTTGCTTTAAACCTAATCTTTCTCTATTTTCTTTTATTAGTAGTCCTGTTATGTTTTTCATAGTTATTAATATCTCCCCAAGATTTTATGGTCTATTATCATCCTATTGATGGATATTTTATAAAAAATGTTCAATAATTATTTTAAATTTTTATTAATATAAATATTCAATGCCTTAACTGCTTTAAATGATAAAGTGATTGCTGACATATAAAGCATAATTTCTAGTATTGATTTAATAAATCCTAAGCTAATACTTAAAAAACCAAGGCCTCCCATATTTTGCATCATATAAATTCCTCCCAACTTACATTATTAAAAATCTAAAGCCATACCTATTTCATCTTCATAGTCATCTCCTGAATAATAAAACCCACAGCTTTCATAGAACTTCATTGCATCAACATTTTCCCTTGAACATCCGAGTTCAACTCTATTATACTTCCCTTCATTTTTCATTATTTCTAGAATAAGGTGTATAGCTTCTTTCCCATACCCCTTCCCTTGAAAATGTTCATCAATCATAAACTGATCCAGTACATAGGATTTTGGCACTTCTCCCCAATCTCGGTACATGAGAAGTCCCACCATCACACCATCATTATAAATAGCATAGGCACAGCTACCATCATTTCTATAAGCATAGGTTCTTGCCAAAATTGCAACATTAGATGCAACACTGTGATTTTTCTTTTGCTTTTCACTAATTTTCAACGCGAAGCATTGTCTATAATTTTTCCAATTGACTTCTTCTAAATGTATCACGATTAACTTCCCCCTCAAGATATTAATGATCCATGTATTATTTGGAGTCTGACAGTGCATATACCTCTACAAAGTGATATATCCCATATCATAGGGATAAACGACCCTATCTGTTCTCATAGCGCATAAAATAAATGATGCTCCGCATTTTATTTCGATGAATTATATTCAAATGTTACAATTTTACAATTATGGCACCTATAAGCTACTATCTTATTCATTTTAAAACCAGTACAATTTACTAATATATCCTTACCTATCGTATATTGAGCTTTGTCATTCTCACTCCAACCTATTATATGTGGAGAATACATATCCTTTCTCCATTTTTTGATTACATTTAGGACAACTTATATCCCACAGCTTTTCCATTTTTATATACCCCCCTTTCAATTATAAAAAATTCTTATGACACACTTTCCTACTATTATCCAACACTTATTTCCTAAATAATATTTTCACCATTATTACTGCACCCAGTACTATATTACTATTCTATATTTTCTTCTAAAGTCCTTCTTTTCCTTATAATATAATTAATGACGTTAAAGATTTTATATAAAAAAGGCTTCTAAAGAAACATTATAAGGAAGCCTTTTTTGGCCACTGCATAAGCGACTTGCACGAAATCAAAGATTTCGGCAAGCTGCTTAAAACTCATTTAGGTCAGTTCGAGTTCTAGAAATGAACAGAGCAAAAAAGTAGAACTTTCCTATTGGTTATAAAAAGACCATAGTAAAAAATATAAAATTACTATGGTCTTAGGTCTATTTAAATTCTATTACTTTATCAAATCCGTTTAACTTATCTTGGCTAAATTGATGTGAAATGATAATCACAGTTCTATCCTTAATTGATAGCAGCTGCGACTCAATAGCCTCAGCATTTTTCTCATCGAGATTAGCAAGTGGCTCATCTAGAACTAGTATTGGGGTTTGTCTAAGTAAGGATCTTGCTAGAGTTATTCTCCTCTTCTCCCCTCCAGAAAGGTTAGTTCCACCTTCGTGAATTAACATATCTAATTTATCAGGTCTCGCATAATCCTTTAAACCTACATTGCATAAAGTAGTAATTAAAATGTCCTCAGGAATATCTTGATACATAGTAACATTATTTCTCAAAGTATCTTCAAATAGCACTGCATCCTGTCTCATTACAGTAATAAGCTTATTTAAATTTCCTATTTCACCTACTGATACATCATTTATTTTTACAACACCAGAGCCAGGCTCATAATAGTTTAATAGTAGATTTATACTTGTAGTCTTACCTGAGCCACTAGAACCCTTTAATAGATATTGCTTATCTTTTATGACTTTCATATTAAAATTTTGTAGTATTGGCTCTTCATTATATCCAAAGCATACACTATTAAATATTATCTCTTTGAAGTCTTTCTGTGCTATTTCTATAGAACTATGCTTCATTGGTCTTTCATTAATAAAATCTATCATTGACTTATTCACTGGTCTTATAGAGATCAAATCTTGTATAAAATAAGATAAAGATATAATAGGATATGATAATTGATCAATCATACCAACAGCAACAAAAAAATTTCCTGCTGTAAAGTCTCCCTTTAGTACAAGGTATGCTGCGAATACTAAGATAATAAAATGAGAAAAGTAAGAAAGTATAGCAGAAATAGATCTAGTTAAATAACCCATCTGCCTTTTCTTAAAATTTTTCTCCATAGTATTATTATTTGATTCGGTAAACTTTTCTCTTATTACACTCTCAATAGAGAAATTTTTAATCACTTCAAACCCACTTAACCAATCCGTTATTGATTTTATATGATTTTCAAATCCATTAACAAATTCTATTTGTGCCTTTTGCAGCTTCTTTTCAACTAATTTAGGTACATATAATGGAGTAGTCAGCAATACTAGAGTGACAATTGCTAACCTATAATCCAAAACAAATAAGAATATGCTTACTAATATGATTTTAATTAATATCTCTGTTAATAATGGAATAGTTGCAAAATACTGTTCTTCTATCATTCCCATTTCATTAGTATACTTAGCAATATATTCACCCTGTTTTTGCTTTAAGAAATCAGGGTATTCTCTAGACAAAATGCTTTGAAAGAAGTCAAGTCTTACTTCTTTAATTGAACTTACAGTAAATCGACCTTTACATATATCATATAGGTAATAAAATCCTAGTTCCAAGGCAATAAATCCACCTAAATATAATCCATATCTTAATGTATTACTAGTATTTTTTGCTAAAGCATAATCAAGTACATCTCCCTTGATAAACTGAACTTTTACTGCAAATATTGCTGCCACTGTAGAAAAGATAAAAGCAAGTATTAATGGTTTCCAATTATTTTTAATATATTTTATCATTTTAATTCCTCCTAATCGTTATTAATATTTAATAACAATAGAAGGCTCAATATATCCTTCTATTGTTTAGAAGGATATTCTTAATCTATTATTCACGTCAATCACCTCATTTAAGTTCTCCTTAACTCATATCCATTATATACCATTATGCAAGGAAAGTCAGTATTTTATAGCTTTTCTCTCTAAATTAAATATAAAATTTTCAATGTTTACTTTATACTATGTTTTGGTATAATATAAACAAGGTAATCGACATCACAAGATGTGATTCCACCTTAAGGGTTAAATAATTCTAATCACCCAGCGTTGGTGGCGCGGGGTGATTATTTTTTTCCTTAATTATTATCCTTTGTAAGTATAATAATTAAGGAGATTAGTGATATGATGAGCACGCCAAACGAAATCATTAAATTATCAATATCTAATTTGAAAAAGTGTTGAAAAAAGAATGAAGGGATATATTATACATATCTAATAGATCTCTCTTTTAGATTATCTATGGGCAACTTTTAATAAATTTGTTTCTAAACTATTAGTACATATAAATAGTTATAAATAATGTGTCATAAAATTAATTTTGTCTTTGTTTTATTTGATTAAGTCTCCATTCTGATTATAAAAATTGTATTCAGCCACTTTTTCGTTACCTTCGTTGAAGAAACTTATTGATGGATTGCAATTTACTTCTTTTTGTTGACTATCTCCATTGTTCATAATTCTTTCTATTTTAGCAAGATTATGATTATTACTTATTATAAATATACTCAGATTAGTTGATAGCTTAGGAACCTCTAAATTCAACTTAGAAAACTCATATACGATAATGTCACTTGCCTTTTCAATAATCTTATCTGGCACAATAACATTTAGAAGCTCATATTTTCCTTTATTATTTTTTATAAAATGTGCATAACCTACCTGTTTATATTTATCTCCATCTTTTTGGATATAGCTCATAAGCTTATGATTATCAATAATAATTGCATTATAGATTAATACTGATTCCTTAGCTTTTATGTATTTTGATATTTGCTTTTCCAGTATAGCTATGTTGTCTTTTGGTTGTGACAAAAAAATGTACACAATTATAATAAACATTATAATTATTAAAAAAGTCCACTTCTTCCTTTTCATATAATTCTCTCCTTATCTATAAATATTTTATCTGTAACACATAAATATACTAATGAATATTTGATAAGTGATATTCAGCAATTTACATAAATTTGTTAATGTCTTTCCTAATTTCATCATAAAGATTATATATCACCTCAAGCATATAAACATCATCATCATTTAACATTACATTTTCTTTACCTTCTATTCTCTTCAAAAGATTTTCATAGTACATACTTGTACCATCTAAATTTATTTGTTCCAAATATTTATACTTATCCCATAGCTTTTGAAATTCAGTACTTACATCTTCATTTATAAAATTAGCCTTTTTCTTAAATTCAAACACACTTCTCTCTAAATCGTCATGATACATCTTGAGAAGTTCTATATCTTTATATTCTATATATACTTCATCTTTATTTGAAGTAATATCATCCATCTTGACTTTGCTTTTAATGATTAAGTTATTAATCTTGCTAATAAATTGTTCTTTATCTTCATCTATATATCTCCTATGTCTGGAATTAATACCAACGGTATAGATTAATGCAATAGCCAAGAGTATCAGTATTATCGTCTTCCACTTATTAAGTATCGCCATTTTAAATCCCTCTCTTGTAATTAAAATAGTTACACATTATTCTACCAATATACATTATAAAAATAGTCTACAATTACTTGACTCAAGCTGAGATTTTAATCTCTTATAGAAATCTAATTGAATTATTTTCTTTATAATTTACATCTTCAATATCAATTTATCAAAGCATTATTAAATACTTCATCACATTTTCTTATGATATTTTCTCTAATATCTACATTGTTCTCCACAGGATTTCTTCGTGTTCCATAATAAATTTCTTCTATGGTTACTTCTACCCCATGATCTAGCATTACCCTTTTCATTGCCTCTATTGTATATCCCATACTTGAAGAATCTGGACCAGCACAAGCACCAATAATAATTGATTTTATTCCTTTTGAATCCAGTTTGCTACTCCAACCACCATTCCCAAAATTAAATAATGAAAAAAGTCTATCAAGAAATATTTTCATATATGGAGTTACATTATAGTTATAAGAAGGTGATCCTAGAATTATTCCCTCAGCTGTCTTAATTTTTTCAATGATCGACGACATTTCATCATTATAATGGCAGACTTTATTTTTAATACAGTATTCACATACATCACAAATATTTTGTTCTATTTGACTTAATAAAACTTTGTCTACCTTTCGACCTCTTTTTTCTAACTCTTCTATATAATAATTAATCAATGTATCAGTGTTCTTTCCTAATCTGGGACTACCTGATATTGCAATCCACCTTTTTCCCATTAAATTCCCCCCAAAATAGATTTTATTTTTATAGGACATATATCTTTTGGAACTTGGTTTATGCCTACATTATAAAAGATTCCCCCTATATAGGCATCCCATGATATATCTGGCTTATAAGTGAATAATTCTCCTAATATATTTGCACCCATATCACAATCATCTATTTCTAGTTCTATTTCCTTATAGGAATCAAATAGTTGCTTTACAACATTATATAAAAACGCCTTATAATCTTTTATATTGTTACATCTACTCCCTGTATGACCTATTTCAATAGTCTCTTCATCTATCTCATAAGAAAGTAAATAAGCACATACATTATTGCTACCATCTAACATCACATATGAGTCCATTTTTACCAAATCTCTAAAAGCAACCATTTTCCATTCTTCCATGCTGATATCTTCAGATAAAGGATTTATATGTTGATGATTAATTTTATAGTCTTCATATTGTAGAACCACTACATCCTCTATCTGCTTTTCTGATAAATTACATAATCCGACAATTGGATTAGAAATATTATAATCAAAAGGTATCAATAAACCTTCATTAACACTATAGCAGTAGCATTTTCTACCCAAATGAAATCCACAACTATCAGCAAAATTTATAGCATCTATATTATTGGAATCAAATGCTGTTTGAAACCTTTCCAATCTATGCATGTCTTTCATTTCATTAAACAATAATCTTCCAAATCCATTGTTCCTTTTATCAGGATCTATATAAATACTTATATAATCCCTATAAGGATGAATGGAATTATCCCATATTGAGCCTATTCCTATAATGGTTTGATTTTCAAATAATAGCAAGCTATGTTTGGTACTGCTAATCTTTGGAATATAATTTACATCTTTTTGCAACAAAGAATTTATTTCATTTGCATATAAATCCTTATATTCCTTTATATTTATAGAAACCATAACCTCATATCCTCTTGACGAATATTTTACAAAAGTACGTATTAAATTGTTGTATCTACTTGTATAAAAGATCCATGTTCTCTTCTATAAAATGGGCATTATACATGCTTTCAATTAGTCCAATTCACGTTTATAGATAAGCATACCTTTTCCGTACATGTCATCTTCTGCACTAAATTCCTCGTCAATGTAACTATAACCATAGCATAATATATTTGGCTTTAATATAATTATCCCTATCAATACTTAGAAAATAATTTGTATATGAAAATTAACTTTATAGCATTTGACTTCTTATCTCTTCTTCATTTTCTACCATAAATTGATAGCTCTTATCCATAAATTTATCTATAGAATTATTTATATATATTTCATCTAGATAATCGTACAATGACCTACCCTTAATAATCATTTTGTAAAAATAAGGATAGGCATTTCCACTTTGATAATAAGGGTTAATTCTATTAAACTCTTCATCATTTAGAATTTGTTCTACTACAGCCTCACTTAAAATCCAGATTAGACTAGGAGATTCATACTTTTCATAAGTATCCTTATACCTTTGATTCCACAAATAAAACCATAGAAAATGAACAATCTCGTGTAAAGCAGAGCCCATTGAACCCTTATCGCTATTCATATAAAACACATCAAAAACATGCTCCTTTAAGTATCTAGGACTTATCGGATTCAATGTTATATTACACACCAGATTGTTGAAAACCTCCTCAGTATCAAATCCAAATATTGAAGAGAAACGCTCATTAATTAATCTTTCGTAATGATTCCAATTTTCTTGATATGAAATAACCTTGCTTTGTATTTCTTTTTCTCTTGATCTGTACAATTCAACAACTGTTCCTAAAATCTCTTCACCAATATCCTTATTATCACTATTCTTGCCAAATAATCCTTTGAACCTTAGCAATTCGGGGAAGAAATGAAAGATTGGTTCACTCCAAAACCCATCCTGTTTTATAAACTCTGAAAGCGATTCTGAAGAATATTTATATCCTGGGTCTTTATATATCAACTTCATTCTAATGCCCTCCTTCAAAATTCTTATACATAATTGTGATAGATACTCTTACTTCAGATTAATCTACTTTTCTGCTACAAATAATAAATGATTGCTAGCTCCTAAAAATTCAGGTTTCTCGCAGCAATAGAAATGATAACTTAACCATTGTTCATAGCTTTTATCCTCTATTATAGATAACTCTAAAGCATTTCCCTGGAATACTTTAATTGACATTTCATCATCTATCTTTTCCCTTATTTGATTTACATGTTTTTCAACTAGCTCTATTGCGGTTACATCAAATCCTTGTTTTGCAAAAAATATACTATATTCCCCTGCTCCAGCACCTAAATCAAGAATTTTCATCCCTGATTTAAGATGTTTTTTAATCTGCCTTATTGTTGTTAGAAATTCCACCTGAGCTGCTTTTGTTTATAGCTTTATTTATGAAAAACTTATCTGTTTTAAAACTATGCTGAACTATTTTCTTCATCCTTCTATATAGTTTCCTTATATTACTTATTCTACATATTTATCCATATTCCTTCTTTAAAATGAAAAGACTCTTCAAAATCTCTGAAGAGTCTTTAATATTCTATATTCTCTTATTATTTAGCTGCATTTTGTCCTGCGATTCTACCGAATACTGTAATATCAGCAAGTGCATTACTACCTAATCTATTTGCACCTTGAACTCCTCCTGTTACTTCACCTGCTGCATATAATCCTTCTATTACATTTCCTTCTGTATCTAATACTTGAGCATTTGTATTGATTTTTATACCACCCATTGTATGGTGAACAGCTGGAGTTGCCTTTAGTATATAGAATGGTCCAACCTCTACAGTTGAAGGTAAGCTTCTTTTGTTAAATTCTGGATCATTTCCATCTGCTACATAGCTGTTATATTTATCTACAGTTTTTTGTAATTCTACTGCGTCAATTCCAAAGAAGTCTGCAGCTTCTTTTATTGTATCAGCTTTTACTAACAAATCATTTTTATATAAGTATTCAAGTTCTGGACCATGATTTTCTTGTAATTTACTTGCCTCGAATCCTTTTTGGTCAAGTAATTCATAGCATACATGTCCTGTTTGGGCTTTTATAGCCATAGACATTACATCACGTCTACCTAATTCTTCTACGAAACGTTTTCCTTCTTTATTTACAATAATAGTATGACCATATAATCTTGCATCATCATAGTAAAGCAATGTTCCTGTTAGTGGGTCACATATTGGGTATGTTTGAATATACTCCATACCTACTAAAGCTGCACCTATTTTCTCTGCCATTACAATACCATCACCTGTACTACCTGTAGTATTTGTAGATAGAATTGTTTCATCTATATCAGGATTATACTTTACTCTCATCTCAACATTGGATCCAAATCCTCCAGATGCTATAATTACTGCCTTATTAGTGTTAAAAGTATAATTTGCATCTTGTCCTTCTGCTTCTACTCCAATAACTTTTCCATTCTCATCTGTAATTAAAACTGTAGCTTTAGTATTTAAAAGAACAGGAATACCCATACTTTCAGCCTTAGCAATTTGTTTAGATATAATCTCCCTACCACTAGCACCTGCTGGCACTAAGCTTCTCTTAACTGAATGCCCACCAAAGAACATTAACTCATCTTCCCAAACTACTCCAACCTCATCTCTTAACCACTCAGCACCTGCGAGAGCATTTTCCGCTAAAACTCTAACTAATTCTTCATTTCCTTTATAATCTCCACCCTTTAAAGTGTCTTCTATATGAAGTTCAATACTGTCTTCAAGGCCTTCTTTTTTCTGAAGCCAGTTATTTGCTGCAGCATACTCAGCACCTGATATTAAGGTATTTCCACCAGCCATAGGCATTTTTTCTAAAACTATTACATCAGCCCCAGCTGCTTTAGCTTCTATAGCAGCAGTAAGACCTGCTCCACCAGCACCAATTACTACGATGTCATGAGTTTCTGTAACTTCTTCTTTTGTTTCATTGGAAGATGATGCAGTTTCAACTTTTTTCAACATTTCTGGAGTTGCTCCAGCTGCAGTTAATGCTGCTGTTACTGCTTCTTTAAATCCATTAGATGTAAATGTACATCCTGAAACTCCATCAACTTCAAGACTATTTGATGATATAATGCTTTCTGTTAAAGTTTCCATAGCAGTATCAAATCCTGGAGTTTCTTTATGACTTATTACTTCTATAGCAGTAATAGTGTCATCCTTTATAGTCACTTTAACCTTTATTTCCCCACCCTTTCCAGTACCAACACCTTCATATACACCATCTTTTATAGCTGTAGTAGTTTCATCATTATTTGTTTTTTCAGCTTTATTACATCCTACTAGACTTACTACCATAGTTATTACTAGCAAAAATACTAAAAACTTTTTCAATTTTTGTCCCTCCAATTTTGTTAATTTATTATTTATATTGTTATTAGTTTAACACATTTGTTCTTTTTAGTATTTACACTGATATGTCTATTTTTGCACTTTTAAATCTAGTATTTAAAAATACACAAAAATCTTATATAATGATTATTAGGTTTAAAAATGAAAATTCAGGTGAAAAACTATGTCTTTACGTTTGAAAATTATCACAGTTTTTGTTTTATGCATAATATTAACCTTTTCTCCCTTACTATTTATATTGGAGACAAAGGTTAAAACCTTGAACATGGAACAGCTAGAATATCAGACATTGCAACTTATTGACTCAAAATCTAACGAAATAGGTTCTTGGTTAAATCAAAGAATAAGTGAAATAAGAATTATCCACGAATATGCATCAACCAAAGAATTTAATCTAAAATCCTTAAAACCATATTTAACTCGATTGAATAAAACTTTAAGTAAGCAATATGGAAATTTAAATGAAACTTTTGCAATAGGAAGTCTGGATGGATATGGATGGATAAATGATAATATTACTATTCACGTATCAGAACGTGGATATTTCGATAAAGTAATGTCATCAGACATGGAATATATTATATCTGAGCCAATTATTTCAAAATCTGATAATACTCCTATCTTTATCATTTGCTACCCTATTATAAATGATAAAAATGAGAAAATAGGATTTATTAATGGTGCTGTTAATTTAGAAAAAATTTCTGAAATAGCAAATGGAATAGATATTTATAATGGATTTTCTTGGATTATGAATAAGAATATTGATATATATTCTATTTCTAAAGATGAATTAACAAATAATTATATTTCTTTAGAAGAGCTTGATAAAGTAGCTGAAAAATCTATGACAACAAATTCAGGAACTATTGATTTAAAAAATGTGTCCAATAAAGATTCTACTTTATTCTTCTCTTCTATCCCTTATACAGAAGACTGGATTTTATGTACTATGGTAGAAAATAGCTATATTCATGCTCAAACCAACAATATTATTAATTTAGTTGTTATCCTAGGAATAATTTTATTATTATTTTCTATTTTACTTGCAATTATTGTCTCAGGAACTATTGTAAAACCAATACATAAATTAAAGAATCATATGTTAGAAGTATCTAATGGGAATTTAGATTCCTATTACCAAACTAAAAACAATGATGAGATATCTATTTTAGGCAAAGTTTTCAATCAGATGCTTAGAGACATTAAAAAATTAATAATGGAAGTATATCAAGTGCAAGCTCAAAAAAGAAATGTAGAGCTAAGAGTACTACAATCACAAATTAACCCTCATTTCTTGTATAATACATTGGATACAATCCAATGGAAGGCTTTAGAGTATAAGGCCTTTGATGTAGCAGATATGATTAATTCATTGTCCATATTTTTTAGAATATCCTTAAGTGATGGAAAAGAATTCATTACAATAGATGATGAAATAGAACATGTACGTAATTATCTGGAGATTCAAGAGACACGCTATAAAGATAAGATCAGTTATAAAATTAATTTAGATGATTCAGTACCTCAATACTTAGTACCTAAGATGATAATACAGCCTCTTGTAGAAAACTCCATTTATCATGGGTTGAAGCTAAAAAAACAAAAAGGTAATATCAATATAAATGTATTTTCAAAAGATGATTGTATAATTATTGAAGTTATAGATAATGGACTAGGTATGGACTTAGAAAAACTTGCTACGACTAGAAAAAATCTATATGAGTCTATCGAGTCAGAGCACTATGGGTTATATAATATCAATGAACGTTTAAAGCTTACTTTTAAAGATAAGTATAGCATTGATATTGATAGTGAATTTGGAAAAGGAACTAGGGTATCATTAAAAATACCAAAGGTAAGTGAGGGAGTTCAATGTTCAGAATAGTTATAGCAGATGATGAAGAAATAATACGTAATGGTTTGAAAAATTTAATAGAATCCTATGATTTAAATTTATCCGTTGTAGGAACAGCTAGAGATGGTGAGGAAGCTCTCCAATTAATTAAAGAATACCAACCCGAAATTATATTGATGGATATTAATATGCCATTCATGAACGGTCTTCAGGTAATAGAAAAAACTAAAGAGCTTGACCCAAATTCTAAAATAATAATTATATCTGGATACGATCAATTTGAATATGCTCAAAAAGCATTAGAGCTTGGAGTGTTCAGTTATTTACTTAAACCTATACAATATCGAGATTTTAAAAATATCATTGCTAAAGCTATGGATTCCTACTGTGAACGAATGTGGGAAATAAATAAGTTAAAGGAAATAGATGTAGACAATGGAAATCACAAATGTGTAGGTAATCAAGCAATTAACTATATCAAAGAAAATTTCACTCAAAATGATTTGACCTTGAACCTTATTGCCGAACAATTACATATAAGCCAATCTTACCTAACTAGGATAATTAAACAAAAAACAGGTATTAGCTTTACAGATTATCTTAATAAACTAAGGATTAATATGGCAATAAAACTTTTATTAGATAAAGATAGAGATTATACCATAAATGATATTGCAAACATGGTAGGCTACAGTAGCCAACACTATTTTAGTAGAGCATTTAAAAATTATATAGGTCTTTCACCTAATCAGTACAGAAACCAAAATTTGATCAACAACTAAATTTTGAAAAGTAATTCAACTGTCATTATTCTTTCAATTACAGTTGAATTATTTCCTAACTTCGTCATATACCTTGTTTTGTCAATATATGAGCGAAATTTTCTAAGCCTCTTTAAATCTTGTAGTTGTAATTTTTCCATCTACTTTACTTAAAGTTTTAATCTTTAATGTTGGATTGACCACATTAAACTCTGCAATAATATCTTCAAATATCTTAAATTCTTTTCTTTTGATTACCAATTCCATTTGATACCTTTTTTCCTCGTTATTTCCCCCAACAGGAAAAGTATTAACTGTATATCCTGTTTCTCTAAGTTTCTTTGCTATTCCCATAATTTTATTTTTGCTATTTAAAAATAAATCTACTTCTAAAATACCAAGGGCTAACCTATCTTCAATTTTACCACCTATGAAAACTCCAGCCGTTCTTCCTAAAGCATATGCTATTGTAAATTGAATCCCATCCGAACTAGTTACCTTACTAACAATAGTTGCAAAAATCATAGAATCTGCAAAAACCAGTAAGTAAACCGGATTCATAATTTTTTTAGACATTAATATTGTTTTTAGTGTTGCTAAAATATTTGTAAATGCAGTTACCAAAAACAAGCCAACAAGTGCGAGTATAACATTTATTGTCATTTAAACACCTCCCTTTAAAATTTTATATTAAAAAAAACCAACATATAATCATATGTTAGTTAGTAATTAATTATTCGTATTCATATTTAAATAATCTATATTGAGAATTTAAGATTGAATAAATCTGATCCCCTTTCAGGGCGTATAAGGATAAAGTAAATGGATAAGATTATATAAAATCATTTTAACTACTTTAAACTACGTTCAACAATTAACCTAACATTGTAAGTATATCATATTTCCTGATTGTTTGCAAATATCCATTAACCTTACCCTATTTTTATAACAATAATTCAATTAATTCAACTGATAATTTTCTGCCTGTGAGGTAAAAAGCTTATAGTATAAACTTTCTTTCTTCTCCATTAAATTTCTATGACTATCATAGTCTACCACTGTCCCATTCTCTATTAATAAAATCCTATCACAGAATACACTACTAGACATTCTATGGGAAATATAAATAGCAGTTTTACCTCCTACTAAGGTGTTAAAATGTTCATAAATTTCAGCTTCTGCTAAGGGGTCTAGAGCAGATGTAGGTTCATCTAATATAACTAGTGGAGCATCCTTATAAAGAGCACGGGCAATGGCTATTTTTTGGCCTTCCCCTCCTGAAAGTTCTATACCTTCCTCATCATAAAACCTTCCATAAATTGAATTAATTCCATTAGGTAAACTATCTATTTTTTCTTTTAGTCCTACTTCCTTTATTAAATCCATAACCTTAGAATTTTCCTCATACTCTTCTTTACAAGTAATATTCTCTCCAATAGTAAAGGCTAAGAGCTTGTAGTCTTGGAATATGGCGGCCACCTTTTCCATATAGGATTTATAATCATAGTCATATATATTATGACCATTTACTAAAATCTCACCAGAAGTTGGTGGATACAGTCTGCAAAGCAGCTTTATTAAAGTAGTCTTACCTGCTCCATTTAAACCAACGATTGAAATTTTCTCTCCCCCATTTATATCAAATGAGATATCTTTTAATATATAAACATCTGAACCTGGATATTTAAAGGATATATTTTTAAAAGAAATCTTCTGGATTGTATCCTCCATTATCAATGATCCACTATTATCCTTTGCTTCTGGTAGTGATATAAATTCCATAAATGAATCTAAATATCCTAACATTTGAAATAAAGTAGTAATATTTTCTCCTAGCTCAGTTGTAGTCCTAGAAAAATTTATAGCAGCAGACACATACATTGTAAAAGATCCTATACCTATTGGTGTTCCAAATGATTTGCTGATTACTCTTAACCCTACATATCCATAAGCCACTGACGCCTGTAAATTGTTGATAATACCAAATAATCCACCTATTATTCCCTGTCTTCTCTTGAAATCGAGAAACTCATCCATTATTTCCTGATTATATTCTGCTACTCTTTGAGTGAGCATTGGACCCATATCATATAACCTAATATCCTTTTGTATTTTCCCTTCAAACCCTAATCCTAAATAATATCCAAGTTTTCTATTAACAGGTATCAGAGATTGGTAGAATTTTTTCTGGTAATTCATAAAATAACTATATATCCATATAAATAATCCAATAGTTAGAAGTAGAAACAAAACCAATACTGGACTAAGTGTAAATAATATTGTAACTAAGGATAATATTGTAACTATATTTTTTACTGCACTGGCAAGACTTTTAATCATATTTGCCAATGCTAATTGATTGTTGATTGCAAAAACTGCCCTTTCCTTTAAATCTAAATAATATGGGTTCTCTAGATAAGAAAACTCCACATTCATAATCTTCTCACCCATATATTTACTCATTTTCTCTTCCATATCCATGGTCTTGACCGCCATAGTCTTTTTCATATAATTATCACAAAGACCAACTAACAAATTAGAAATTACTATTGAGGCTCCATAGAATAATAGTTGACTGTAATCCTTAAGTCCTAAAAGTTCATCAATAAGAAATTTAGGTAATATAATATTCACCATGATTTTACCTGCTGTTAGTAAGGCATCTACTAGCAATAAAACCATATATGCTGGAGATACTTTCCATGAAAGCTGTATAAATGACTTTATTTTTTTATACTGATTCAACAACTAACTCGCCTCCTTCTTGATAGTACTTGCCTTGAATGGTGAACATTTTATAATATTCTCCCTTCAGTTCCATCAACTCTTCATGATTTCCATATTCTTTTAGTCCATCCTTGTCAAAAAGTGCTATTGCATCACAGAATTTTGTGCTAGCCAATCTATGGGATATATATAGAGCAGTTTTACCTTGAGTTAGTTCACTAAAATCTTCATAAATGGCCGCTTCCGCTAAAGCATCTAGTGCCGCCGTTGGTTCATCCATAATAACCATATTTCCATCTTTATAAAGTGCCCTTGCAATTGCTAGTTTTTGACTTTCTCCTCCTGAAAATTCTGTTCCATTTTCATCTATTACCTTTAACATCATCTGGGATAAACCCTTTTCGAAGGATTTTACTTTCTTTCCTAACCCAACCTTTTCCAGTGCCTTAATTATCCTATCTTCATCAATATCCGTTGATTTACAAGCCACGTTTTCTCCTAAAGTATAAGCTATAATATTTATATCCTGGAACAAAACTGAAAACATGGAATATAGCTCTTTTTTGTTAAAGTTTTCAATTGGAATTCCATTGATTAAAATCTGTCCTTCGTCCACTTTATACAATCCAGTCACTAATTTAACTAAAGTAGATTTTCCTGCTCCATTGATTCCAACTATGGCTACTCTTTTCCCCTTAGGTATAGTTAAGTTTAGGTTTTTAAATATATATTTATCTGTCTTTGGATATTTGAAGCTAACATTTTGAAACTGGATTTCTAAGGTATCATCCTTTATAGCCCTTTCATCTCCACCTTCTTCTCCAAGATCCTTATCTAAAAAAAGGAATAAATCATGAACATAGGCTGTTTCCCTATATATAAAGGAAAAATCTTCTCCTAAGGTATTTAATAAAAGTGATAATTGTAGAATTAATGATAAATACATGGAGAAATCAGCAATATTCATTCCATTGACAACTTTCCAAATCAAAGTTCCATATAATATTCCATTACTTATTAATAAAGTAAATAAACCTAGGAAACTTATGATAAACTCTTTATTCCTTAGAAATCTGTGTAAACTTATATAATTGTTGATTTCAGCTTTGTAGTTATCTAAAATCCGCTCCTTTAAATTATATAATCTAACCTCTTTTCCAAATCCAAAGTTATGGGTTGTTTCATAATAATATCTTTTTTTACGCTCCTGATGAGATAATTTTCCCTTGACTTCATATTCATTGTGATGAACTTTCCTTTGTATCCATATACTCATACCAAGATGCAATAGGAGTCCCAATAATATCCAAACACTTACGGTACCTATCCAAATGGAAAGTAATATAGTAGTTAGAAATACTGCTGGTGTTGTGAAAAGCTTATGATATACCCCTTCTACTCCATTACCGTTAGTACTGGTGGATTCTAAGGCCCTTCCATTTTCTTCTAGGAATGAGGCATCTTCTACATATTTATAGTCCATCTCTGCTAACTTATGAAATATATCCTTTAGATAATTCATTCTAAGAAAAGAAATTTTACTATAAGTAGCATCGTGTACATAAGTCTTACAAAATCCAACTACACTTGTAAAACCAAAGTATCCAAGTACAATATATAAAATTGTTTCTAATTTAGCCGCCTCTCCTAAGATTAATTCCCCTATTAAAAATTTAGGTAAAAGAATGGAGAAAAAAGGAAAGATAGTTGCTGCTAATGTATATATGAAAAAATGAATATACAATTTAGGATTTTCCCTAGATACGTTCTTTAATAACTTTTTAATGGTTTTAAGAAATGGATATTTGTGCGGCTTTTCCATTAAAATCTAATCCCCCTTTATTTTCATCTCCTAAAGCCTCAATAACTGATCCTAATTCCTTTAATTTATCTTTATTTACTTCATAATAAATTTTTTTTGCCTTATCTGCTTCTACAATAAGGTTTATCAATTGTGACCTTAGTAGCAAATTAATGTGATGTGAAATAGTTGCTGGTGTTAAATCTAATTCTTCAGCTAACTGTTGGATATACATTGGTCTTTCAGCCACTTTATTTATTATCTTTAATCTAGTTTCATCCCCTAGAGCCTTTAGACTAGAAACAAGCTCTGCACCTTGGAATCCCCTTTCCTTTTTCCAATTACCTAGTAAGAAAACATAGATTCCTACAGTAACCCATAAATCTTCTTTATGGTATTTCATATATAGCCCACCAAAGGGGAAAACCGTCAGAACTATACTGCCTACTATATTTTTTATTAACTTCATAGGAATAATTTTTTCTATTAAGTTCTCAAAATTTCCAACCTTCTTTAAATACTCTAGGGTCTTTCTATATTCATCTTCAATTATATGAAAATTCCCTTGGAAAATCGGAGCCACTTCTTCTGTAAAATCTTGCATTTCTTCTATGATTTCATATCTATTTTGATAAAGTGAAATAGTAAGCATCTTTTCACCATCTGATAAATCTGCATTTTCTAGAAGTTGAACTAATTGAGTTAAAGAAGTAACATGAATCTTAGGCTCTAAATCTTCATCTAAGCTTCGTGTTATATCTAAGATATGGTCGCCTATTAATTCATCCATGTTTTCCTTTGATAATGGTCTTTTATATTTCTGCTCTATACCTTGAATAAGAGTAATTCCTAAGTTTAAATCCTCCTTCTCTAGCCTTTCTTCCATTTCAAATATCATTTTCATCTTTTTGTATTTATCATAGACAGGCATCACTTCATTTAATAATTTGTTTTTATAATCTCTATAGGGCTTAAAATAAACTTCCATCTCTTCTTTTTTCTTACCAAAATTATTATGCTTTTCAATAATGGAGTCTATTCTATTGGTTGCAGCCTCAATTAGAAAGCCAATTGCCTCCAAATGCCAATTAGGCGACTCCTGAATTTTATATTTTTTATCCACAATATCACCCCTATATCTTATTAATTTCATTATATAATTATATTAGATGACTGTCAAATATATTTTATATTCGTCTTATATATTTTACACCCATCTTGCATTCCTTGATTCCCTCCACTATTTGTCACAACACTTTAAAACTTTTTATAATTTTTTTCTTGACATTATTACACTAAAGTATTATTATAGTTTCTAACATAAAAAATGCTTTGATGGAGAGAAAGATATCCTAGCTTAATTACAGAGAGTTGGAAAAGGTGAGAACCAACATTAAGAAGATATGTAATATTCACTCCTAAGCAGATTCGTTAAAAGTAATTTACAAGTAGACGAATCCGAAGGCCCATCGTTATAAGGGATAGGACTGTTAGGTCTGATTGAGTGATGACTTTGTCATAATTAGGGTGGTACCGCGGAATTTAACCTTTCGTCTCTATAAGAGATGGAAGGTTTTTTTATTGCCCAATTATTCCATGGCATTCAATCTATGCTAATTATCCTATAAATTTTATTAAATTTATATTATTTTAGGAGGATAAGAAAATGAAAGAATCTAAAGTTAGTAAATTAATGTCTTTAGCAGTGGCAGGTATTATGATTTTATCAGGTTGTAGTTCAAAGGAAGCCAAAGTAAGTAATTCTTCTGGTGAGAAAGTATATAAAATCGGAATCAGTCAATTAGCAGATCATCCGGCATTAGATGATGCTAGGAAAGGCTTTGAAGATGGTTTAAAGGAATTGGGTGTTAACGTAGAGATTGATTATCAAAATGCTCAGGGAGATATTCCTACCACAGTTAGTATATCTCAGAAGTTTGTAAAAGATAAAGTAGATTTAATATATGCCATAGCAACACCAGCGGCACAATCTGCTAAGCAAGCTACTTCAGAAATTCCTGTGTTGTTTAGTGCAGTAACAGACCCTATAAAATCTGAAATAGTAGCAGATTGGAAAAAGGTTGGTGGTAATATAACCGGGACATCAGATATGGCACCTACTGCTTCCCAGTTAAAAATGTTCAAAGAAATTGACCCTACTATAAAAACAGTAGGTATACTATATAATACATCTGAATCAAACTCTGAAATCCAAATAGAGGAAATTAAAAAATTAGCACCAGTGGAAGGTCTAGAAATAGTTACTGTTGGAGTAAGTAGTGTTAATGAACTGCCCCAAGCTATAGATTCACTTCTAAATAAAGTTGATGCAGTTTATGGTCTTAGTGATAATCTAATAGCTTCTTCTGTAGAATTAGTCTCAAAGAAACTTATAGATAAAAAAATTATTTCAGTATGTGCAGAGGAAACTCAAGTAAAGGGTGGAATACTAATAACAAATGGACTTAGTTATTATGAACTAGGTAAGCAAACAGCTAAAATGGCAAAAGAAATATTAGTAGATAAAAAAGATATCTCTACTATGCCTGTTGGAATAGCTGAGAAAACTGTAACTACAGTTAATGTAAAGACCTTAGAAGCCCTAGGATTGGATCCAAACCTCCCATTATTTAAAGATGCTGTTAAAGTAGGAGAGTAGTTTTAAAAACTAAATATTTTAGCTATACTTATGGAACCCTTGGAATATCAGGTTTATATAAATCCATCAGAATTTTTTCAAAAATATTTTCAAAAAAGTATTGACATTACTATGATAAAGTATTATTATCTTATCTAACATAAAAATGCTCTGATGGAGAGAAAGATATCATTGATTATTTAAAGAGAGTTGGGAAGGGTGAAAACCAACAATAACAAGATATGTCATATACACTCCTGAGCTGATTTCCTAAAAGATATTATCGAGTAGGGAAATCCGAAGGCCCATCGTTATAAGGGATAGGACTGTTAGGTCTGATTGAGTGATGACTTTGTCATAATTAGGGTGGTACCGCGCGGATATATAATCTTTCGTCCCTATAAGTATAGCTAAAAGCTATATTTGTAGAGATGGAAGATTTTTTTATTCTCTAATTATCTAATTGCATTCAATCTATGCTAATTATCCTATAAATTTTATTAAATTTATATTATTTTAGGAGGATAAGAAAATGAAAAAATCTAAAGTTAGTAAATTAGTATCAATGGCAGTAGTAGGTATGATGATTTTATCAGGTTGTAATGCAAAGGAAGCCAAAGTAAGTAATACACAACAAGAAAAAACCTTTAGAATTGGAATCAGCCAATTAGCAGATCATCCAGCATTAGATGATGCTAGGCGTGGATTCGAAGATGGACTAAAAGAACTTGGAATAAATGTAGAAGTTGATTATCAGAATGCTCAGGGAGATATTCCAACCACTGTTAGCATATCTCAAAAGTTTGTAAAGGATAAAGTAGATTTAATATATGCCATAGCAACACCAGCAGCGCAGTCTGCTAAGCAAGCTACAAAGGATATTCCTGTACTATTTAGTGCAGTAACTGATCCTGTAATTGCAGAGTTAGTAGATTCAATGGAAAAACCAGGTGGCAATCTAACTGGAACGTCTGATGCAAGCCCAATGGATAGACAGCTACAGTTGTTTAAAGACTTAGATAAGGATATCAAAAAAGTTGGGATTATTTTTAATACTAGTGAACCAAACTCACAAATTCAAGTTGAGATGGCAAAGGAATTAGCACCTTCTATAGACCTTGAAATTGTAGAAGTAGGAATATCAAGTATATCAGATATCCCTCAGGCTGTAGATTCTATAGTAAAAAAAGTAGATGCCGTATATACAATAACTGATAATATGGTAGCATCTGCAATAAACATAGTTTCTGAAAAAGCTATCACTAACAAATTAATTACTGTGGCTGCTGAAGATTCCCATGTAAGTGGTGGTATTCTAGTAACTGATGGAATCAGTTACTATGAACTAGGTAAGCAAACTGCAAAAATGGCTAAGGAAATCTTAGTTGATGGAAAAAATCCTTCTGATATTCCATCACAAACAGCTACTAATACAAAAAAGGTTTTTAATGAAGAAACACTAAAGTCTTTAGGACTTGATGAAAATAATGAAGTATTTAAGGATGCAACAAAAACTGACTAAATATTGAGGTGATGTAGATGAATTCACTAATAATTACATCTTTAGAACAAGGACTCATATTCGCAATTTTAGCTATGGGAGTATTCCTAACATATAAAGTATTAGATATAGCGGATCTTTCAGTAGAGGGAACCTTCCCTTTCGGAGCATTTGTATTTGCTAAGTTTATATCCATAGGTGTTAATCCAATAATTAGCACCTTAACAGCTTTTTTATTTGGTACATTAGCAGGGCTATTTACAGCAACACTATTTACAAAGTTAAAGATAAAGCCCCTACTATCAGGAATATTAACTATGACTATACTATATTCTGTAAATCTAAAGATAAATGGCAAATCTAATATACCACTATTTAAATATGGTTCTATTTTCGATTTAGGTTCAGCTTTAGTAGTATTAACTATAGTTGTACTATTAATAAAATTCATGTTAGACCAATTCTTAAAAACAGAAACAGGATATTTGCTAATAGCAACTGGTGACAATGAATCCTTAGTAAAATCTCTCGGAGAAAATAGCAATAAATACAAGGTATTAGGATTGATGCTAGCTAACGGATTAGTAGCTCTAAGTGGAGCTTTAATGGCACAAATACAAGGCTTTGCAGATATAACTATGGGTAATTCAATTATAGTAGTGGCCCTTGCTTCTATCATAATAGGAGATACTATCAACAAGAACTCTAATAGAATAAAAAATACAACTAGAGCAATATTAGGTGCTTTTATCTATAAAGTTATTGGCGGAATTGCAATAGATTTAGGCCTAAACCCTAATGACCTTAGAGCCATAAATGCAATTATTGTAATAGTATTTCTATCATACAATAACTTTGCAGCTGATATTTTAGGACTTGTAAAGAACAAAGGAGGTAGAACAAATGTTAAAAATAGTGAACCTGTCAAAGAGTTTTAACAAGAATACAGATAATGAGGTAAATATATTTAACAACTTCAATTTAGAAATAGAAAATAACAAATGTACAGCAATAATTGGTTCTAATGGCTGTGGGAAATCTACTCTCCTTAATATGATAGGCGGAAGCATCTTAGCAGATAAGGGTCAGATCATATTAAATGGAAAAAATATGGAAAGTTTAAGAGAAGAACAAAGAGCAACTCATATCGGAAGGGTGTACCAAAATCCTTCTATGGGAGTCTCCCCTTCCCTTACTATACTAGAAAATATGTCCTTAGCAGATAAAAAGGGTGAAAAATTCACCTTAAGAAAGCTTATAAAAAAGAATAATATAGATAAATATGTAGAACTATTAAAGGATTTAGATTTAGGTCTTGAAAACAAGTTGAATACAAGAGTAAAATTTCTCTCTGGTGGTCAAAGGCAATCTCTATCTTTAGTAATGGCATCTATGAAATATCCTGACTTACTTTTACTTGATGAACATACAGCAGCATTGGATCCCAAAACCTCTAATGTTGTAATGCAAAAAACAAAGGAATTAATAAAAAAATATTCCATGACAACTATAATGATTTCTCATAATATGAAAGATGCCATAGAATATTCAGATAGGATAATAATGCTAGATAGAGGTCTAGTAGTATTAGATAAACCTAGTATAAATGTAACTGAAAGAGAATTGATTGATATATATAGGGAGAAACTTGTACAGATTGTGGCATAAGTGACTGTAATAAAGTCTTTTAAATCAGTAACTTCTTTGATAAAATATTTATTAGAAAACTCTAGCATATGTTATCCTCCCATCTTAATTTCATGGATGTTATTAATGATAAGTTAATACAATTGCTGGAGTTTTTATATTTGTAATTTTTAACTAGCACAACGGGTTAATAAAAGGAGTCTATATTTATTATAAAATAGACTCCTTTTATTAACCAATTCTATTTTTATATCCTTTTAAATATAATCCACGTCTAAGTTAAATACCATAGTCTTGTTGTCCAATAATCCCTTATCTTGAGACTTTCCAACAAAATCATCACCAAACATTGAATATAGTTCACCTGATATTGTAAGCTCGGGAAGTCGTCCTAATAACTTTTCTCCATCAGTTAAGAATGCCAATTGAACAGGTGTCCCAAATACTCCTTCTTGAGTAAAGTCTCCACCTGATGCAATAAGAACTACTACACCTAACTGTCCATCTAATAATTCCTTTAAAGTTTTATCGCTAGATTTTACAATGATATTTCTAGGTGCTAAGGAAGGAACCTTATCATATTCCGTTGACGCACTTCCTGTAAGGGGTAAATTAAATTCTGAGGCAGTTTTTTTATCTGTATATGGAGTTATTATCTTACCATTTTCAATTAATGTGTATCTGTAGTCAGGATTTACAACACCTTCTGCATCGAAAAATTCAACTCCTGTTAATTCTTCTTTCTCTGCACTTTGATATAATGTAAATTTATCGCTGAACTTTTTCTCTCCTATGAAATCTTTAAACAATGAAGCACCTGTTCCCACCTTATATCCGTTCATTTCTTCTATTATTTTCTTTAGAGGTAACCTATCATCTGCAAAAAAAACTACTGGTTGTTTTCCTTTAATAGGTAGTTCTACCTTGTTTCTATAAGCTGTTAAAGTTTCCCTTATATTGTTTAAAATTTTCTCTCTGCTATATTCCCTATCTACATAGCTTGAAAAGGCATCAAATACATTCACAGAATTCTTTTCTTTTATTATAATTGCCGCTCCAACTACTCTATCTATATGAGTTAGATCAATTCCCTTATTATTTGTTAGTTTAGTTTCAAAGTCTTGGATATAGATATTATTTGAAAAAATGAAATCTGGAAACTCTTCTCTTAATAATTTAAGTAACTCCTCTACTTCTTTTACCAACTCTTCATTGGATAATGTTTCTTTCCTATAGTCAACTTTTTTTACAAGATTCGCAGACGGCTCATAAGGATAAGGTATTTCAAGCTTTAAATTTTCAATTGCTCTTTTTTCCAACTCAGTTTCATCTACTTTTCCCATAGCCCCTGCAATACCAATAAATCCATTTTCATACACTCTAAAACCCGTTTTAGTAATATCCTTTTTCCTTACAGATTTTATATTTGATTGAAGAATATTTATACTTATCTCTTTGAAACTACTAATATATTTTTCCTTAATCATAGAAATCCCTCCTTACTGTACCGTAATATTTTTTACTCTAATATAAGGACCACCCATACCTACTGGGAGTGGAAATTGCTCCATTTTCCCACAACCTGATAATGGAAAGAAAACAATTTCTATTTCATTTGAGATGCCATCTATTTCATATAAGGTCTCCATTACATTTCCACTAATAACTGCAATATTTACAGGTTCTTCAACCTTTCCATCTCTTATCATATAAGCGATACTAGGTGCTATGGTAAATGTTGACATACCCGAACCATGTCTTATGTCCTCAACTAATATACCTTCTTTTACCTCTGAGATTAGTTCTTCTTTAGTCTTATCTCCAGCTTCAATATAAGTGGTAGTCATTCTCACTATTGGCTCAAACTCAAAATTCATTGCTCTTGCATTTCCTGTTGTATTCTCATTAAAAGATTCAGCTGTCAAACTACTATGAAGTCTTCCTGAAAGAATTCCATCTTTAACAAGATATGTTTCATTATATTTAGTCCCCTCATCATCAAAGGGAACAAATCCACTTCCTAAAATATCTCCTCTATCAATTATAGATAAATTATCTACACCTACTTTTTTACCAATAGTCCATTCTTTCATCATGGTTTCATCTCCAACCATGAAATCTGCTTCAGATTTATGCCCAAAACTTTCATGAGTGAATACCCCCGTTGCAATAGGTGAGAATATGATTGTGTATTTTCCTGGTTTAATAGGCTTAGCATCCTTAGTATAAATCATATCTTTATCTATTTTATCTCTAAGTTTTTCATGTGATAATCTAAGTTCATTAAAGTCTGTGGTAGTCTTTTCATATTTGCTATCTAAAGTCTTGCCGTCTATATTTATAGAATATCTAAATGCTATAGCACAAGTTTGATAATCAAATTTTAAATCTGCACCTTTGCTGGAAAAAAACTGTTTTGTGACTTTACTGTCAACATATGTTGCTCTCCACATTTTTATTTCTTCAGTTTCACTTATAATTGGAAAATATGATTTCAAAATATTAAGCTTTTCCTCTTGACTAATATTTAATATATCATTATCTTGAAAATATAGAAATTGTCCAGTATTGATTTCGAATTTTTTAACTACAGGATCCTCATTGATTTTTTCATTCTTCTTAGCCATAAGGGCAAGTTTATCTATTTCTTCCTGAATATTATCTATATCTGTAGTTGAACTGTAGTACCACCTCTCTCCGTCAAATATTCTAATGAATCCCCCCCTATGATTTCTTTTTAAGTTTTGTCTTAGTTCTTTATTCTGATAAGTAATTTCACTGATAAAAACATCTTCTAATCTCACATCTGTATAAAGATTCTCTGGAAAAATATACATCTAATCCCTCCCTAAAGTTTTGGTTGATTAAATATTATCAATATTGCAAAATATTGTCAATGAACCTTTCTCTGATTTCAGTTCCTAATATAATTCCTTGCTGCCTTATAATTTAACCTGTTGAGCTAGTAAATTTAAGATTAGATCAATTTACCAACTACGAATCCAATTTTCTCTGCTAACTTAACCATTCTATAATTACCATCTCATGTTTGTGTATATATTTCATTAATTCCCTGGTCTAGTAAATATCTTTAAAATCAATTCTTAAACTTGAACACTCGCCTATTTGTACTTTTTCAATTGTATATTCCAAAATATTCCCTCCTAAATTTAATTCACTTCAACAATAAATACCAATTCATCCATTTTAGTCACCTGTAGCTCCTTATTGTATTTTTTAAATTCATCTCTTAAGGATTCAATATTTGAATAGTATTCATCTTCTATTTCTTCTATTTCTTCCTTAGTTAATCCACTCATTATTTTTTCTTTTTCCTCTTGATTCTTGAACATTAGATCTCCTATGACTACCCTACCATCATCCTTTAACACTCTTAGAATTTCTCTTATAGCAATCTTTTTTTCCTCTTCATTTAGATGATGGAAGGCATAGGTAGATACTATTAAATCAAATTTCCCATTTTCAAAGGGTATATTAAGGAAATTTCCTAGTCTTAATTTTAATTTAGGTAACTTCTCCTTTGCTACATTTAACATTTCTCTCGATTGATCTATTCCAATAATGTCATATCCAGCATTTAAAAACCTACTTGCTAAATTCCCAGTACCAACACCTATCTCTAGTACATTTATGGTATTTTCCTTATCTCTTATTGCTTTCTCATAGGCTGTATCTAGTATCTTATTATAATATTTATAAAAATTCAGAATACCATTGCCATAATCTCTTTCTACGGATTTATCATAGGTCCTAGCCCAACTATTAAAATCCCATTTATCCTTCCACTGATTTTTTATTTGCCATACTTCATTCATAGATTCTATTATTTTAATTATCTTCTCCTTATAGGTTTTATTCTCAGATTCATATATATTATCCATGATTTCTTCCAAGGAATTTTGAATTAACTGCATTCTATGAATTTGATTGTTTATTGCTTTCCACTGAGCATGGAAATGATTTAGTATATTATCCTTGCTTTCATCTGTAAATATATCCTTGATATTTTCTATTGGCAAATCTAATTCTCTATACATCAATATAGTCTGTAATTTAATCAAATCATCTTCAGTAAAATACCTATAATCATTTTCACAATCTCTTTTAGGATTAATGAGTCCCTTTTTTTCATAAAATCTTACTTTGTTAGTTGTAATATTAAATATTTCTGACACTTCTTTTATAGAATAAGTTTTTTCCAATTTATTGCCCCCTCTATATTATATATATATAATAAACCTTAGCCTAGGGCTAAGGTCAAGAGAATAATTTAAGAAGATATTTATATTTGACAATAGGGTTTCTACCCTAGAACTAGATATCTGTTTTTGAATAATACTCTAAAACAAGATTAGTAGTTCCGTTTTTTAATTTAACTATTACAGGTCCTTTTATGAATAACTGCTTCTGAGATACTTTGTCTTTGAGCATAATAAGGTGATTACACAAAATCTCATCCTTCCGTTTAATCATATTCATAGGATCATAGCCACAAATATAAAAATCTCCTTCATATTTTACATAAGGTTCATTGAAGAAATCTTCAAATTTACTCTCCCTTTCCTTCATATGCTCTATAAAATATTTCTCTACCTTAGAATCTTTTATATCATCAGCATTAGCCTCTCCATATTCCAGTTTATCTAATATCTCTTCAAAGATAGTTTCTTTCGCCCCAGTTATTCCATGTGTAAAGGGCATCTCTAGCTCTTCAAGGAGAAGCAAAAATAGCGTTCCAGTATAATAACAATTCCTACGAATATCAAATAACATGGATATATCCTCAGAAAGGATTTTCTTGTAATTATCTATTCTCTTTTCATAGAGTTCTCCTGATATATCTTTAAGTGCTTTAGCCCCACAATATTCAGCACTTCCTTCAATAGTTTCTATTCCAAATTCATATCTTATAATATCTCCATATTTTTGTAGCCTTAACATTCTTAATGCTATAATTTCTTTTAATATATTATACTGTTTATCTCTATCATTACTATTAATGGCCTCAACAAGTAATGTATTCTCTTTATACTTAATTTCATAATTTTCTAGCTCCATAGGATAATCTAGACCTTTTAAATCATTAGGAAAACGCGCTTCATTATTTGAAATCTGATATGAATGAAACATTTCATGTACTATATTGGAAGCTAATTCTCTACTTTCCTCTTGATTAGGATCCTCAATATACCAGATTGGTAAATTCCTTCCGTTATAATCTATACTTGTATTTCCCAAAAACCTCTCATCATATGGTATCTCTTCATTTTTTAGAAAAACTTTTTCTTTATTATATATTGCAAATTCCATTCTAGAAAATCCTGGCCATAGGGCATTATATTTTACTTTATCCAGCTCTAATTCTATGCTATTATACAATTCTTTCATCTTGTCATTCATTTCTACTCCCCCTTGAATTTCCTACTCTCAGAAAAACACTATAATTTTATTGTAGCAAAAATATCTAATATCCTTTGAACACACTCAATTTCCCCCATTATTATAAATCTTGCTTTTTTATATTCCTCTTGGAACTGATAGGAAAACTTTACAAAACCTATTTGTTTATAGCCATTAACGATTTCCAATGCTTTCTCACATATGACTTTTGCCTTATCTGCGCTTTCGCATGGATAGTCAATAACAGAGCATATATTTAAGCTTTCAACTTCTTTACCACTTATAAAATCAAATACAATCTGATTTTTAGCCTCCTCAACTGAATCAAAAAAATCCTTATCCTTAAAAAGTTCTTTTATATTATCTTCTGTAAATCTCCACTGTACTCCGATCTTTTTCCCTTTTAGGCGGCCATCCTTAAGATAATTACGTATGGTTCTAGAGGTTAACCCTGTCATCTTTGCAATATCCTCGACTGTATATAGTTTTTCAAAATCCACACTATACCTCCTTTCATTTATTTTCATTTTATTTCATTCGTTTTCATATGTCAACATATATTTTATTATATAAAATAAAAACCTTAATTAACAATTATTAAGGAATCATTAATTAAGGTTTACAAATCATATAAGGTTAATAACGTAAAAACAACCTAAAACTGTCTATCTATCAATTCTCTTAACCTTTCACTTACCTCTCAATAGAATATACCTTGCTCCGTTAAGTCTATCAATTTCTCAATCCACAAACCTTCGGAAATGATCCAACTCAAATGTCCATTCAGGAGTAATTAGCTTCTCTTTATCTTTAAGTGAATACCAAGGTCTTATATCTTTTTCATAATTACCCCCTATCCTATCACTCTTAAAATCTCACCTGGGATTTGAAGATATCTTGAAAATAATTCTATTTCCAATTCTCCACTAAAGTTTTTATCTATATGCTGAAGTACGCATTCTCTTAATTTATAGCCATTGATTCCTATCTCTTTTTCATTGGACCCCCAGATAATTCCAACTGATGACGCTCCACCAATTATTGAACTATCATTCCTATAATTTATTGGCTCTCTGTCTAGATGTTCTTTGAAATAAAAATTTAACTGTGTATCATCTACTGTTTCATATTTTATAACAGCTAGGTTTTTATCTCTTGGACATACTCTTTCCAGTGCTTCCATGAAATTATT
Source organism: Bacillota bacterium (assembly GCA_023388495.1). Lineage (GTDB taxonomy): Bacteria > Bacillota > Clostridia > Tissierellales > Tissierellaceae > Tissierella. Next base: position 216,790 of record JAEWGC010000037.1, read on the forward strand.
AAGCATATTTTCTCGCATTTCTACATCTTCGATTTCTTCTGTCTTCTTTTTGATATCCTCATATACATCAAATGAATATATCTCATTTATAAAAAAGTAATTCTCTCTACAGAGTTCTTCATCAAAATATATTATTTTTGTCCCTATATCTTGTTTGCCAAATCTTACTTTAAAAGGATGTTGGATTGCTATTTCTTTTGAGTCCGGATTAATATAGAGTTTAATATCTAATTCTTTAGTGTTATCTATAACTGGCGCTTCTTCATCTTCCTTTTGCTCATATTGAGCAATTACTAGATTCTTTAATCTTACATCATCCCACTTATCTAAAATCAAACCTTTTTCAACAAAGTGTTGTAGCTGCATTATTCCTTCCCTATTCATATCATAGATGGAACTACTACTTGATGAACTAAATGTGATTGTTTGATTTTGAATTTCCACTTTTTCTATAAAGAAATATTTATCTCTATTACGTCTTTCAATATTATCTAACTTTTCATCTCTATTACTTTTGATTCTCTCTTTATATTCGTGTTCCATGTTACATTCTAATTCATCTTCAAAACTATCTTCTTGCTCATAGATAAACCACAATCGGTTTTTATCTTCTTCTATTGTAAAACTAAGTATCTGAACATCTGTGCCCCTAATATTTACACATTGGTTAATTATGTATTCTTTTTCTGGAAGCAACATCCACTCTTTTAAATGTTTTAATCTCATTAATCTTTCCTCCCTGTACTTTAAATATATCTATTTCCTATACTAGGATAATATCATTTACTTCATGTATCTACAACTTATGATATAAAATGATTAAATTATTCAATAAAATATATAGAGGTATATAATGAGTCATCTTCCTTAAATAACTAGGTATTAAGTTTTTGTCTAAAGTACTCATAGGCTTCTTTGGAATCCCTATGATATAATGGTAAACTTTCTTTATTTAACTCTAAAGCTGTTAAATAAAAAAATATTGCTTTTTCTTTTGAATGTTCTACAGCTTCCCTAATCCCCTTTATTAATTCTTCATATCCTTCTTCTTTCCAGCTTAGTTTATCAGCTAACAATACTTCCATTTCCATATTACTTGGTTCTCTCCTTAATGTTGTATGATATCTAATTGCATTTAATATATTTTCATTCTTTATCCCAAATACATTTTCTGCTATAAATCTTGATATTTTTTGATGTAGAATTGAAGGCATTTGCCTTTCCTCATCAGTAATGCTAATATTATTCTCTATACAAAATTCTATTATTTCACTCCTATCTACTACCCTTCCTAAATCATGGCAATAGCAAGCGATATCACTACCTTCTTATATAAATCCAAATTGTTTTTGAATATTATATAGCTCCCTTACTACATCAAGGGTATGCTCATATGTGTCTAACCTATGGTGCATAAGAAAATATTCCTTTATATCCTTCTCAAAATCACCCGTTATTTTAAAGCTTAGATATTTTTCCATATCCTAATCCCCTTCCACATTTCTAGTTAATATAGAAACCCCTATCATATTTCACATAATGTAAATGATGCGTCCTAGTTTTATAATAATTTCATCAATCCAAAAGTCCTTACCTTATATTTATTTTTTCTCCACAATGTCTACAATGATAATTACGTTTTTTAGCGGACAGTAGTCTTTCAAGGTTTTCGAAACCACCACAATTAGGACATCTTAATCTTTTTTTATCTATTCTAATATATGAAAATAAAAATACAGCTGATAATATAAAAAAAAGGCCATTTACTAATTCCAATAACAAATGTAACTACCCCTAATACAACAAATATAATTCCCATATTAATATCTTTTCCTGAAATATATTTCATGAGATATTCTCCCCCTTTTAATAGGTCATCTTGTTGCACACTTTAATACTTATATTCAGCAATAAAACTTAATTGAAAATTAAATAAATCCCAATAAATAAGATTATTGCTATAACAATACTAATAATTATAATTTTACTTCTACTTCCTTCTTTTAAACACTGCTATAGCATCTCTACTATATCCATTAGCCGCATTTGCTGTAAAACAAGATACTAATTCCCAGCCTTGCTCTCCTTGTTTATTGAGTTCATAATCAAAATCTTCTGCTTCTAATATTCCTCCACTAAACCCCTTCAATCCAAATTTAATAGTCTTATATTCCCATCTATCCAAAGTTAACCCCTCCTCTAAATTATTTTATTAAATATTTTCCTGCTCCATCCATGGCTTTTTCATATATCTCAACAGGATATCCAAGATGTTTTAAAATAGCTATGGCATTTCTAGTTGTGCATGGACCCTCTCTGAGAATATAATCAAACTTTATATCATTCTTTTCAATTGTTTCTTTAAAATGATAATTATTGTATCTTTCGTTAACTAAATTTGTAAGCTCTAAATCATGAGTTGCAGCTATTACGCAACAGTTTCTTTCAATCATATAATTTAATAATTCTAATGCTGCACTAATTCTCTCTGCTGTATTTGTCCCTCTGAATATTTCATCTAATATACATAATACTGGTTGATTAGGCTCAAGTGAATCTAATATTCTTTTTAGGGATTTGGCTTCAGCCATAAAATAGCTATCTCCTTCAACAATATTATCTGTTGTTCCTATGGAAGTTAATAGTTTGAAGTAACTAGAGTTATATTCTTCTGCCAATGTAAAGTATAATGTTTGAGCCAAAATAGCATTTATACCTATGGTTCTTAGAAATGTTGATTTCCCCGAAGCATTTGAACCTGTAACCAATGCTCCCTTATTATCTAAGTCAATAGAATATGATACTGGATCATCTAATAATGGATGGTATAGTCCCTCTACATTTAAGTAAAATTGAGAACTATCTTCCTGAAAACTAGGTTCAGTATAGTAATCTAACCCATCTTTATAAGATGCTACGGAAATATAAGTATCTATTTTCCCTATTAACATATAAAGCTTGAAAAAATCCTCTCTATATTGATTAATCATTTGTACAGTTTTATAGAATACATTTGGCTCCTTTAGTATTATCATATTATAGTAGTGTAAAAGGATTTCTTTATCTGAATTAAAACTTTCATTATAATTTATCTTTGTAATATTCTTTCTTACTTTCCCTACACTTTTTAACAATCTCTTTAGTTCCTCTTGATCCAAATCAATCTTATCTGTGTTTAACTTCATGATATTATCTGCACATTTTATAAGTCTACCTAGATACAGAAAAGTATCCATATCTTCATATATTTTTTTCTTGTTCAATTGATAGACTGGCATATTTATCATCATAACACCAAACAATGTTAGAATGGCCTTTGGTGGATCTATGAAAAATAATATTAATACTAGGTATGGTAAATATGAAAGCAATCTATATATAATTGCAGGTCTTGTATCTATATTAATTCCATCTTTAAAATATTTAAATATACTTTTACCTTCTTCTTTACCTAGTACGAAAAGCGGATATTGTATTGCTTGGGAAATATCTTTGTTTTCTAATAATGAATTAATAACTTCATTTCTTTTTTTAAGGATAGCTTTGTCAAAAATAGGCCTTCTAAGGATATGGTATAAATACTGCATGCCTGGTAATGACATGGTATGGTCCATATTACTAAATACAAAATCCATATTTAAATCTGTCCATGTGATATTATCTATACTAAAATGTAATTCTTCTCTTCTTAGAGGAAATGTATGTAATTTTTTAATGTGTGCAAATTCTCTTTTCCCCTTATGCTCTTTCCCCCATTGTTTGCTGATTATTTCTTTTTGCATTTTCAATTGATATTCTTTTCTCTTCTTTTGCAGGAACAACCATGATATAACAACTAAAATAGATATTCCAAAAAACCAATAGTTAATCTCTACCCCTAATGCTATGCCACCTAAAATTATAATAACCATTATGAAATCTATAGTAGATTGTAAGATTTGCTTTGGTCCATAGTCCAATACATCACTTCCTTTTCTTGAATGTTTATCTAAATTTTGTAGCATCTCTTGGCAATTCTTTAATTTTTTTAATGTATTCTGTAACATTAATATCATCTTTAATAGGATAAGAATACTCAAGAGATTCAGCTAGTGACATACCTATTTTTCGTATAAGCTTACCTGCTCTAAAGAGTGATTCCCAGATTTCTTCATAATCTATAGTTGGATATATAGAAATAAAATCATCATAAATCTCATGAGATAAATATAGTTTAAACCATTTACCACTTTTCCCTACATTTATCATCCATTCATGTCTATCTCCAATATACCACGACAATAATTTTCTTGTACAATCTATTAAAATAACATCAAACATATATTTAACAAGAGGCAATTCATCCCTCCATATTCCTTTAGCAACATAGGTCTGAATCCACCATGCTTCATTTAATACTTCGTCAAATTCTTTTTCTGAAGGCTTTAATACATAGTATCCACTATCATTTGGTACAGGTAATTTAAGTTCTATATCATCTTTGTTTAATAATATTTTGCTAAGGGTATCTTCTCTAATAGATCCTTCAATCTTTCCAATATCTTGAAAACTAAGATCTATCCTAACTCCATCTTTGAATTGCATTAGGAAGATATATGAGCCATCTTCAAAATCATTTTGTTGCATGATAACAAGTTCTCCAAATATATTAATCCAGCTCTGATCTATTTTATAGCTTAAACTCTCTATGTCCTTTACAAAGAATACTATATCATAGTCTTGCATTATATCTTTAGGTGCGTTGGGATTAACTCTTGAACCATTCATCATAACGGCTCTAACTTTATCCTCACTGTTAGCAAAATCTAGTATTTGACCTATCACTTCATTCTCTTTTCTCATATACTTATCTCCTTTAGCACTCTTTGGTTTATAGAAATTAAGCAAGATATTTTGAATTACTATCTAAATATTTCCTAATAAATCAGACAAGTTCTTTTGATTTTCAGCAAGCCAAATCATTTCTTTTGCGAATCTAGCAGGTGGTAAACTATGTTGATTCATATAATAATTTGTCCACCATGTACTTTCCATATACCATAACAACTGTAATGCATTTGTTAAATACCCCTCACTTATGCTACATTCCTCACTGTAACCTTCAATAAATGCTAAGGCAAGGGATACATCAAAATCTAGAATTGCAGTTAGTCCCTTATTATCAAATAAAAGATTATCAACCCATAGGTCCCGATGAGCCCATCCTAATTGAAGGGACTCAAACTTTCCCATATTAAAATCTTCTGTTGCCTTACGTTGGGCCTCTATATAAGTAAGTAACTGAATTTCATCTGTTTCCTTTGCTTGTTTCCATACTGAATCCCAATGTTCTAAACGCTCCTCACGGCATGGTGGAATAAATTTTGGATTATCTTTAATATCTAGTGTTCCATCATTTAATAATCTATGCATTTTTCCTGTTTCTTTACCTAAATCATACATTTGATGAACATTGGCTTTTCCTGGAGAAATTACTTTCCCCTGACAGAATTCCATCACCATAAATCGTTCGCCATTCTTAGACTCAAGTAAAATATTTTCATTATGTGATAACAAGTTTGGACACCGAATACCCTTATTATACAATCTAACCTGCTGAGTGAATACAAACAATAGGTCTTCTGTGTTATACATTTTATATCTTTTTTCGTTATATTGCTTAAGTAAAAATTGTCCTGAGTCAGTGGTAATTTTCCACTTTAAATTTAACCATCCTCGTTTTATTGGTGTAGATTCCAATACATTCAAATCAAATAAGTGATGAAATGTTTTTATTAAATCATCTAAGATTGTTTCTTCTACTATTATTGTCTTCATTTGCCATCTCCGCACTAATTCTTTCTGTTACCTTTGCTCATACTAATAAGCTCTTATAGACCCCTTACCATTAATAAACATGGGTTTTGTTCTCCCCAGATTTCTTTAATTTCCTCTAAAGGATAAAACCTTACTTTACTATAAAATTGTCTAGTTTTTTTATAGTTCTCATCTGGATGAGCTTCTCCCAATGTTTTTACCATTAAAAATTTATATCCATTTTCTAAAGAATAATCCGATGCCCTTTCAACCAAATCTTTACCTATTCCCTTCTTATGATATTCTTTTAAAATACCCATAGCATATATTTCTGAAGTATATTCATTGTTGAATTTTAAACTTAAAAATCCTATAGGTTTATCATTATCAAAAGCTGCATAAAAAATTGTCTCTTTTACTTTATCTACATATTCTATAATGGCTTCTTCTATACCAAACCAATCTGGTAATTGTCTAAGAATCAAATCAGTAATTTCTGATTTTAATTCTTGATTATCTATTAGTTTACATATACAACCACAAGCTCCAACAACTTTAGTCATTGTTTTCCCTCCTAAAAGTAACCATTATATTCTAATAAGTATCTCTTAAAAAACTTCCTAAATCCTTCCCCAATCTTATCTCCCTTTTCTTTTCTATCCATATCTAAATAGTATTTCTTACTCTCTTTCTCTACTGAAAGAGAGTCAAGTGGAAAGCCCTTAATTCTCCTTGGATGAGGTTTGTCTACAATCATAAACTCCTCTGATGATATTTCATTACCTTGATACTCATATATATGTTTTTCATCTATCACAAGACAGATTGCATTTTCATATCGAGCTAATACTTGTCCACCATTTTGACTTGCAATTCCTCCATAGTACTCTATCATTTCTTTATCAGTTAACTCTTTCCCATTCACTCTTCTTACATATACTCCTGGTTGTTCTTCTGCTTTAATCCCTTTTATATATAAGCCAGAGTCACAGGAAAAAACTGGCATCTTAGCTTTCTTATAGTATTCTAAAGCTTTTATTTTAGCATTTTCTAATGGATTATTTCCTGTTTCACTTATAGAATCATTTTCAATATCAATTGAATTTAATCCTATTATTTCTATATCTAAGTCTTTCAAGGCTTCTATCATACTTTGAAGCTTTGCTAGGTTAGTTGTTCCATATAATATTTTCATACTACACCTCTTATATAAAATTAAGCTAATTCTTTAAACAACTCTTTGTACTTGTCTAACTTCACCTTATCTTCTACTTTCAATCCAGAATTATAAAAAGTAATATTTCCCCTTCCTTCATTTAAAGAATTCATTTCCTCCAAAATTCTTTTTAAGTTTCTTGCTGTACCAATATTTCCATCAATTATATCTGTATCTGATGGAAGTATTTTTCTAAATATATTCTTATAAAAAGAAAAATGAGTACAACCCAAAACAATGGTTTCGTAATTATTTAAATCATATTTAAGTAACTGTTCTTTAATATAAGGCATTACCACTTCTTCATTAAACTCAAATCTTTCTGCGAATTCAACTAATCCTGGGAGTGGTAATAAATCAACAATGTGGTCATTATCTAATTTAGTAATAAGATTTTGAAGTTTTTCTTCTCTTAAAGTCAAAGCAGTTGCAGTTACGAGAACTCGCTTATTTGTATTTTTATTTTTTTCAACAGCAGGTTTTACAGCAGGTTCCATTCCAATAATTGGAATACTATATTTAGTCCTTAGTTCTTCTATTGCTACACTAGTAGCAGTGTTACAGGCAATAACTACGGCCTTAACTCCTTGACCAACAATAAACTCTATAGCATTAAAAATATATCTTTTTACTTCATCTTTCGGTTTTGGACCATATGGAACATTTAGTGTATCTGCATAATATATATAATCCTCATTGGGCAATATTTTTAGTGTATCATATAATACTGTAATTCCTCCGATACCAGAATCAAAAAAACCTATTTGCATTTTACCCCTCCAATAATAAATTTCATATGTTAATCTAATATATTTCATTTAATTTAACTTTATTATACTATAATATTCACATTATTGTTTCATATAATTTTATTATCTCATTTCTATACAAAACAAGGAAGATAGTTTAAACTATCTTCCTTATTTGTATAGGATACTTTTTAAATTGTCCATTCCCCATGAACTATAGCTACTAAATACCACTTCCTATTTTCCTGTTCAAATACTAGTTTCAGACTCCTCCAATCTGCTCCACCGTATTGAGGATCAAATCCAGTAAAATGAAATTCTACAAAATGACTATTGGGATAAACATCTTTTATATTATCTACCGTATTACCTTTTCCTATAGCTGTATCATTTCCTATAATTTGAGGATTTGCAAAATCTTCATCATAGATAAATCTTTTATAGTAATCATTAAAGCTTAATTCAATAGGCTCTCCTGATCCATCATAATGTCCCCACAAATACAACTCCGTGCCACTTTGAAGATCTTTTACTTCTTCTAATGTGAATACTTGACTATTCTCAATATCTATATAATCATAGGGACTAAATCTAAGCTTTAATGTAGGGCTTATATAGGATGATAATCTATTCATATCCTTGTTTTTAATAGAATCCATTATATCTATTACCATTGATAATAGATTATTAGGTAAAGGCTGATTTAAATTATTTATTTGAGACTCAAGCTCTCCAATTTTATTTTCTAGCTCATATATTTTAGCATCTTTTTCTTTTATTCTTTCTTCTAATTCTGCATTTATTGATTCCCTAGAAGTACATCCAGTTATGCCAAATCCTGAAATTAAAATAATTAGAATTATAAGTAATGCCCTGTTTTTCATTTTATTTCAACCTTTCATAATTTATATGATAATAGTATATATCCTTATCAATCTATTACTATCTTATTTCTTCCAGTATTCTTTGCCATATATAATCTCTCGTCTGCTTTAGAAACCATACTTTCTATTGATAAAGCATCTTTTCCGAATTCAGAAGCATCAGCAATCCCACAACTAAATGTAATTTTTATTTCCTTCTCTTCATAACTAAAGGTAGTTTCTCTTATTTCTTCTAAAATTCTTTTAATTATTTTTTTAGAAGATTGTTTGCCAGCGCCATGCAATATTAATATAAACTCTTCTCCCCCATAGCGCCCCAATATATCATAGCTTCTAATAGATGAAATAAGCATCTCTGCAAATTCCTTTAATATATAATCTCCAGCTTGATGACCATAAGTATCATTAATATGCTTAAAGAAATCTATATCAACTATTGCTAAGGAAAAGTTTTCTCCCTTTCTTTTAAATAACTCTATGCTTTGACTTAATCTTTCAAATACATATCTTCTATTATATATATTAGTTAAAGAATCCCTTATGGATGTTTGTTTTAATTTTTCCTCTAGATATTTTCTCTGAGAAACATCTTGCTTTACTGCCAAAAAATTAATTATTTCCCCTTCATCATTAATAATAGGTGTAATTCTAGCTTCCTCAAAGTAAATAGTGCCATCCTTCTTTTTGTTAATCAAATCTCCCTTCCAGTCTTTTCCACTAGTTATTGTATTCCACATATCTTCGAATAGGATATCAGGAGTCAATCCACTTTTAAGAATTCTTGGATTTTTTCCAATTACATCTTCTAAGGAATAACCTGATATCTCCTCAAAAGCAGGATTGCAATATTGAATATTTCCATCCCTATCTGTCATTATAATAGTTACAGCTGCCTGCTCAATAGCAGCAATGAGCTTTAACTTTTCTTCATCCTTTAAAAAATCGATGTTACCTTTCTGCCCCATAGTATCTCTCCTAAATAAACTTTTCCTTTGTTTTATTTAGAATATACCCAATTCTATTAGTTTACAATAGTATATTTGTTATTTTTTTAATAAAGCTTCACTATCTTGATATTAATCCTCTATTGGCCGCATCTTCAATCATATTTTCTACAAAATTCCATAATTCATCTGAGGATTTTTTTACTGGCGCAATTCTTTTATAAATATCTTCCTTAGCTACATTAAATTTTCTCCAAGTTCCTCCATTGTTATGATAGTTGTTTAGCATTGGTTGAAGTCTATCCATAGATGCTGCAAATAGTGCTTCTGGGGTTTGACCTTCCTCGAATTCATCCCATAATGCTCTCAATTCTCTTCCTTTATCTTCATCTAACATGCCAAATATCTTATCAGCAGCTTGGTTTTCTCTTTCTTTTTTATCTTCATTTCCTACCTTATCATAACAGAATGTATCTCCAGCAAATATCTCTACTAAATCATGAGTCAAAAGCATTTTAATTACTTTACACACATCTATCTTTTCATTAGAATATTCTCCTAAAATCATTGCCATTATAGATATATGCCACGAATGCTGAGCGTCATCTTCTCTTCTATCTTCATTAATCAAACTTGTTTGTCTTAAAATAGATTTCATCTTATCTAATTCTACAATAAATTCAATATCCTTTAATAATCTTTCACTTACCATGTCTTCATCTCCTATTACTCGTGTTCCCTTTTATTTTTATAATCGAATTAATAATTACAGCTATAATAGGTCCTAGTATAATTCCTATTGGTCCTAAGATAATGGATCCTAATATAGTTGCAATAAACGTATAAAGAGGTCTAACTCCAATTTCTTTTCCTACAATCTTTGGTTCTATAAATTGTCTTAAAATAACCAAAACAACATAAAGAATTGCCAGATTGGCTCCCATATCTTTGTTCCCCATAATAAAGCTAATTATAGACCAAGGTATCATAACTAACCCTGCTCCAAGTACTGGAATGATATCTAATATGGCTATTCCAGCTGATATTAGGACTGGGTGAGGAGCATTTATCACTGTTAGACCTATTCCAAGAATTATAAAGGTTATAATCATTAGTGTAATTTGTGCCTTCATATACCCTTTGATACCTTTTCCAGTATCATTTATTATTTGTCTTAAAAAATCCTTTTTATTATCCATTCATTACTCCCCTTAATATCTACCTTAATAATTCTATTATTTGAAATTATATCACAGCTATACAGTTAGTGGACAAAAAAACTCTAAAATATTAAATATTTTAGAGTTTTTATCTATTATACTGATTGTAATAATTCTCTTACATAGGTAGGTAGCATAAATGCTCCATGGTGTATTTGAGAATTATAGTATTTAGTTTTTAATCCAAGATTTTCCCATTCTTCTTTCTTATGATCCTTTATTGGATGTAATCCCTTAGATGCAAATCCAAATAACCAGTGTCCAGAGGAATAGGTTGGCATATGAAATTGATATACTTCACATACATCAAATATGTTTTTTAGCTTACCATGAGCCTTTAGCATTTCTTCTTTATATTGATCAAAGTATGGGCTTTCATGCTGATTTATAAGGATTCCATTTTCATTTAAAGCCTTGTAGCAGTCTCTATAGAAACTAGTGGTAAATAATCCTTCTCCTGGACCGATTGGATCTGTAGAATCAACTAATATTAAATCATAAAATCCTTCTTTGTCCTTTACAAAGTTTATACCATCTTCAAAAAATAAAGTAACTCTCTCATCATCAAGCTTTGAAGATGTTATTGGTAAATATTTTTGGCATAGTCTTACTACTCTTTCATCTATCTCTACCATATGAATTAACTCAATATTATTATATCTTGTAAGTTCCCTTACTGTACCGCCATCTCCTCCACCTATAACTAATACCTTTTTAATATTAGGATTTACTGCCATAGGTACATGAGTTATCATATCATGGTATATAAATTCATCTTTTTCATTTACCATCATCATACCATCTAGGGTAAAAAATATTCCAAAGTCATAGGATTCAAAGAAATCAATTTTTTGAAATGGTGTCCTTTCTGAATAAATAGGATCCTTCACCTTTATTGAAAACTTGCAGGTATCTGTATTCCATTCATTAAACCATAAGTCCATTTTCAATCCTCCTTAAGGTCATATTAGAAATTGCGACCATAATATATTTCATGCATTTCTCGATATAGCTTCTTTAGTATATCATCTTTTTCTTGTTGATTCAAATCTTCTGCCCTTATCTCAAACAAATAGTTATCAAGGTCTAATTCTTTTAATATCATCTTTGTATGGAATACATTCTCTTGATATACATTAACATCAATACTATTGTATAAACTTAGATTCTTTGAAGATATAAAATCCTGTATGGAATTAATTTGATGGTCTTTAAAATGTTTATTTCCATCTATATCTCTTGTAAATCCTCTTATACGATAATCACAAATTATTATATCCGAATCAAAATTCTCAATTAGATAATTTAGTGCATTAAGGGGAGATATCTCTCCACATGTGGATACATCAATATCTACTCTAAAAGTCATTATACCCTTATCAGGATGACTCTCAGGATAAGTATGCACTGTAATATGGCTTTTATCCAAATGTCCCACCACATGTCTTGGTGTAGGTATTAACTCTCCAAGATTACAGGATGGATCTACTGAAACAATAGGCACTGCCTCTTCAGTAATCAATAAATTTACACTGGCACCTTGAGGTTCATAGTCTTGTTTAGCAATATTTAAAACATTTGCTCCTATCATTTTTGTAATGTCAACTAAAATTTCAGTTAACCTAGTTGAATTATATTGTTCATCAATATATTCAATATACCTTTCTTTATCCTCTGGTGTTACAGCATAACAAACATCATAGATATTAAAACTTAAGGTTTTAGTTAAGTTATTAAAACCATACAACCTAATTTTTTCCATTTCCTACCCCTCTCATAAATGTTTATCAGGCCTAGCCTAGTACAATTTTACTTTATTTGAACCTATATGTCTATAGTCAATACTCTATTGCCATTATTTACTCACACTATATTTCTAACCGAATAAAATGTTATTGTAGAAAAATTGAGGAGGGAAAGTAAATGATGGAGTGTAAAGGTTTTTTGCCACTTTTAGGATGTTATAAGGTCCCAGAAATAACTAATTTCGTATATGATACAATTGTAGATGAAGCTACTGCTGCTGAATTCTATGGAAGATTATTAAAAGAAGCACCAAACGATCTGCATAGAGAATTCATTCGTGACGCTATGGAGGATGAATTAAAACATTTAGAAAAATTTACTAAACTTTATTGCTATCTAACTGGACATATGCCACAATATATGATTACTCCTATAACATATCCGAACTATAAAGAAGGAATACTGATGGCATTAAAAGATGAATTAAAAGCAGCAGGATTTTATAGAGAAGTACAGCTTTCTACTATGGATCAATTTGTTATAGATACATTCTATTATGCAATGGTAGATGAGTTAGAACATGCTACTCAATTCAGTACTTTATATAATACTATTTAGTCTTTAGGAGCATCTAGAATAATCTAGATGCTTCATTATTTTTTCATAATAATTCCATAACATATAATGGCAATAGAGATTAGAATATTTTATCTATAAAATCAAGAAACTATATTACTAAGATATAAATCTTTTTTATATGGAGGTTCCTATGAAAAAAATTAAATTAAATGCCTTATCTATTACTTTAGCTATGCTATTATCAACAAATATCTATTCCTCTGCAAATGACCTAGATTATATAGATATTACAGATACATTTATTGATACTAATCAAGAACTACAGCTTATTATCAATAAAAGAAATGAGCGCTATGATATTCCTGAAATATCAGGAATGGTGGATAATATGCCTTGGAGAAATGATAAGGATTTCTTAAAGGCTAAAGAAAAATATAATACTCCTATGCTTTTAGCTGGATTTTGTGCTGTTCTTAAAAACCCTTTACCCGGGGAAGAATATAATGTTAATCTAGCTACTAAAAAAGTTAAAGGTCAAGTAATAAAACCATCTAAAGTATTTTCTCAAAATGCTGCTATAGGTCCATATACTAAGCTAAGAGGATTTAAGGAAGGAGCTTCTTATATAGGAGGAAAGATTATAATGACTGAAGGTGGTGGAGTCTGTAAGATTGCCACAACTCTTTACAATCTAGCAGTATTATCTAATCTTGAAATTATAGAAAGACACAATCATTCTATGCCAGTTAATTATGTACCCTATGGACAGGATGCAACAGTAGCCTATGGCGTAAAGGATTTTAGATTTAAAAACACTACTGATAGTCCAATATTAATCTGGTCGGAGATGATTGGTAATAGATTATATATGGGATTCTATGGTAGTGAAAAACCTCCTAAAGTTGAATGGAATCACGAAGTAAGTAATATTACTGAACCACCTGTTAAATATATTAAAAACGAAAATCTAAGTCATGGTGAAATGAAAACCATTCTAGGAGGAATGGATGGAGCCACAGTTAAATCAACAATTACTATAACCTATAGAGATGGTCATTATGTTATAAAGAATATGGGAATTAGTCAGTACCAACCACTACCTAAGATAATAGAAACAAATTGAATGTGATTTTTTCAAGTTACTGGGTATAGGTATTATAATTCATTAAATGTTAAGGAGGGATTTTAGTGAAGGAAGATAAAAGAAGTTTAAATGCCAAAACAGAAAATAAATCAGCTACAGGTTCATATAAAAATCATAAAGATCCTAATTTTGGATATTCTCCAACTGACGTATACTATAATACAGAAAAGAAAATACCAGATTCTGGAGTTGCAATACCAACTTATGATGCAGTAGTAGAAGCAAAGGAATGGGTAGATGACATAAACAAAAAATAGCCTCTGGGCTATTTTTTTTATGATAATTTCTATATATTAAGACATACTAATCCTATAAACATGTGAAAGGATGATAGTATGAAAAATACAAAAGGTGCTGATAAAGTTCAAAACAGAGATTTAATTAACTCATCTAACATGGATAATAGTATGGAAAATCCCAAAGCTATTGCCGAGATACTTGAACAAGCTAAAAAAATAGAAGACAATAACTTTTCTAACATGGAGCATTTTACTAGTATAAGTATGTTACTTAATGCCAATGATTTGGGGAGAACTAAGGATAAAGAGTTATCCAAAAAGTTTGACCAATTAAATAAGAAAATGGATGATATCAATAAACTGACTTCTGATCTTCTAAATGATCTATCAAGTAGACACAACTAAAATAAGACAAAGTTTACTTTGTCTTATTTTAATTAATTTTTTCAATTATTTCTTTTATTTCTAAGATATTATGGATTAAATCAGCAATTGTTATAATTTTTAGTTTATGCTCCTGTGCAAATGTCATAAGCTCTGGAGTCCTTGACATAGTACCATCATCATTCATTATTTCACAAATTACTCCAGCTGGCTTCAATCCTGCTAGCTTTGCTAAATCTACTGCTGCTTCTGTATGACCAGTTCGTCTTAGGACCCCACCTTCTCTTGCCTTTAGGGGGAAAATATGTCCTGGCCTTCTAAAATCATCTTTCTTTGAACTTTCATCTAATACCTTTTGTATCGTTAGAGCCCTTTCATGAGCTGAAATTCCTGTAGTAGTATCTACATGGTCTATAGATACTGTAAATGCTGTCTCATGATTGTCAGTATTATTCTCAACCATAGGTTGAATTTCAAGTTCTTTTACTCTTTGTTCATCTAAAGGCATACATATAAGTCCACGTCCATACTTAGCCATAAAATTTATATCCTCTGACGTAGATTTTCAGCTGCCATCAGTAAATCTCCTTCATTCTTCCTATCAGGATCATCAACTACTATTATCATTTTGCCTGCTTTAATATCTTCAATAGCTTCATCAATGCTATTAAATTTAAACATTCTAATTCCTCCTTAAATAAATCCATTAGTCTTTAGGAAATCCTCATTTATTCTGCTATTAACTACCTTTTCTTGCTTCTGCAGGCCCAATAACTTTTCAACATATTTACCTAGTTGGTCACATTCTAGGTTTACTGTTTCCCCTTGTAATTTATCTAGGAACGTTGTATTTCCACCAGTATGTGGAATGATAAAAACCTTAAATACATATTCATCTACATATGCTACAGTTAAACTAATTCCATCAATTGCAATAGAACCTTTTTCAATTATATATTTAAGTATGTCCGGTGAAGCCTTTATAGTAATCCAAATAGCATTATCCTCTTTTTCTCTTGATATTATTTCTCCAACTCCATCTATATGACCACTTACTAAATGGCCTCCTAGCCTTTTATCTAGAGTTAATGCTCTTTCTAAATTTACATGACTACCTATTTTAAGAATCCCTAGATTACTTCTTCTTAGGGTCTCAGCCATGACATCAGCTTCAAAGCTATTGTTGTTTATTTTTGTAACTGTTAAGCATACTCCGTTGGTGCAAATACTATCTCCTATGAGAGTTGTTTCTAAAACTAAAGAGGCAGAGATTGTAAGTGTTAATGATCTTTCTCCTCCGATTATCTTTGGAGCGATGTAGACTTGTATTTTATCAACTATAGATTGTTTAAGAGCAGAAAAGTTAAGAGTAGAACCTCCCTCAAGAAGTAGGCTATCAATATTTTCAGTAGCCAGCTTTGACATAAGGTCCTGTAAATCTACCTTTCCTTCCAGACTTTCAGTGATTAATACCTTAGCTCCCTTGTTTTCAATTTCAATTTTCTTTCTTATATCTGCCTGAGAAGTCGTAGCTATTATGGTTTTTGCTATATGCTGGTTATCTAAAACCTTAGAATCTATAGGTATCCTAAGACTACTGTCTACTATTATTCTCATAGGGTTATTACCATTTTCAATCCTACAAGTTAATTCAGGATTATCCATTATTACAGTATTTACTCCTACCATAATTCCTGCCACTTGACTCCTCAGGTGATGTACATTATTTCTTGACCGTGATCCCGTAATCCATTTTGATTCACCAGTTTTCGTTGCAATTTTCCCATCTAAGGACATGGCTGTTTTCATTATGACAAATGGTTTTCTTTCTACTATATATTTCATAAAAATTTCATTTAATTCCCTACATTCCTTTTCTAAAACTCCTGTTGTAACTTCTATACCTGCATCAATGAGTTTTTGAACTCCCATACCTGAAACTAAAGGATTAGGATCAAGTGCACCAATGAAAACCCTATGGATTTTTTTATCAATTATCTTATCTACACAGGGTGGAGTTTTTCCATAATGAGAGCATGGTTCTAGAGTTACATAAAGAGTAGCTCCTTCTACATCTTCAGTTGCATTTTGGAAAGCCTTTACTTCTGCATGGGATTCTCCGTAGCACTTATGATATCCTTTGCCTATTACTTTATTTTCTTTTACAATAACTGCGCCTACCATAGGATTAGGATTAACTTTTCCCCTTCCTTTTTCAGCTAATTCTAGTGCCAACTTCATGTATTTCTCGTGCATAAAACACCTCCTATTTATAGTAACTGAAATAAATCCCTAATATAAAAACCCTGATTACAAAAATCAGGGCTTTTATATTAGGGATAACTAATATTTTTCACTATAATCTTAGTATAATCTTAATAAAAATGGCTCTGAAATATATAATATTTCAGAGCCTAATACACAAAAAATTAGTAGTATTGATTTACTAAGATTCATATTATTCTTCTTTCATCCAGACTTTACTGTCGGCTTCGGAGTTTCACCGAATCATGCCTATATAAGGCTCGCGGGCTATACCGCCGGTAGGGAATTGCACCCTGCCCTGAAGAATTATTTAGTTTTCAAAGTCATTATATAAGATTTATTTTATTATGTCAACAAATAAATATAATCTTCTCATCTTATTCTCTCTATTTAACTAATAATAATATCACTATAGTTATAACAAAAGGAAGTATCATTAAAAACATACCAATAGGTCTTCCAGCATTAACAGTCCAACCTACTCCTATTCTTTTTTCCACAAATATCGAGGAATCATCTGGATTATAATATATTGTATTACCTAATTTCCATAGTCTATCATCATCTATATCACAGCCTTTGGAGATGTCATTTTCCTCCTTTAATTTTAGTCGATCTCCACCTTGTCCTAGTACTATACTTAATCCTATGGAGCATACTATTATTATCCCATAAAATATGAAACTAAAAATATTAAATAACTTCATGTTTCTAAATATTCCTAAAGTCATCATATTTAAAAAAGCAAATAATATCTCTATTAAAGTTAAGGTGACAATAAAGTAAATCGACCAGGCTTTTCTGAATATAATATTCTTTTTTAAGGAGATCTCTGGATTATTAGGATTTATCTGTTGCTTGGATCTTATCATAAAATAATAAGACATATATATTATTACAGCCATCAGTACCTGTGTAAGTGGCATCAACAATACAGAAAACATAGATTTATTCATATATCCATCTACATTTCCTTTAATATCCCAATGAGTTGGTATCTTATCTGGTAAGGATGGATATATAACTAAAGACAATATGGTACTTATAATTACTATGCTTATTGGGATTAAAAACCACTTCTGGGATATAGTACTTACCTTGCCTCTATCTCTACTAAACTTAGTATCTATAACTACTACCTTGCTTCCTACCTTATCCCATCCCTTTTCTTTTTTTAACTCCTTTGATTTTTTATTCCATCTTATATATACTAAAAATAATATTCCTATGTATATAAAAGTAGAAATTGTAAATACATGAATATTATCTATATAATATATCAGCAAAGAAATAATTACTAAAGCAGGTATTCCCACTATAAGATTGTCTCTTTTAAATCCCTTAATAATATTTTTGACCTCATCTGCTTCCATTTTTTCTTCTGGTATCTTCACTCCAAGGAGTATATTCTTTCGTGTTATTCTTGGTGTCAATATTTGCATTATAAGTAATATTAATAAAACAACTGAATTAAATAATACCATAATTATTCTTTCAGACATATTATCTATCCTCTCTGCTGTTTAATTTATCATAGAATTCACTACAAAACTTTAAAAAATCATCTTTTTCTATTCCTCTATTTTTACTATCTGATATTAAATAACTTAATTCATTTTCCAACATCTCTATATATTTATCATTGACTTCAGGTAAACTATCTTTTATCATAGCCCCTTTTCTTCTATCAATAATTAAGTATCCTTCAGTCTTTAATATATTATATGTCTTATTTACAGTATGGAGATTGATTCCAATATCTCCACCTAACTGTCTAACAGATGGAAGTTCTTCTCCTAAACTCATTTCACCAGTGGCTATACCTATTATGATCTGTCGTCTCAACTGTTCATATATTGGCATTTCTGATTCAAAATCTATCTTAAGCAACATAGCCTTCATCCTCTCTAATTGTTATATATATTATATAACATTCCTTTTGTTAGTACAAGAAAAACCCTCTTGATTTATTCAAGAGGATAATTTCTGTAAAAGTCTACTCTTTCCTCTAAAGTAGGATGAGTATGATACCATATTTTAAATATATTACTTGGCCGCGGTAGCCCTAGGCTTTCTTTATATAGCCTTTCCATAGCTGATATGGCAGATTCTCTATCTTCTGTAAGCATTATTTCATAAGCATCTGCTTCAACTTCCATTTTTCTTGAAAAATAACTTGTAATTGGCGACCCAATAAATGAATAAAAGTTAAGAACTAAAAGCAATAAAGGTATTGCCGCTATATCTTGAAATCTTCTAATGCCAAAACTTCCATTTGACATGTTAAGTATCTTAACTGATGTAATATGGATTAAAAACAAGGTTAATATAGTACCAAAGCTACTTAAAATAATGTTTTTCCAAATATGCCCTTTTACATAGTGACCTATCTCGTGGGCAGTAATACTAAGAACTTCTTTTTCTTCCAAGTTATTGATAGTTGTATCCCAAAGAACTATCCTTTTCGAATGGAATATACCTGTCATATAGGCATTCATAGTCTTTGTATCTTTACTCTTATCTACCTTGTATATCTTTGCGTCTTGTATATCTGCTTTGTAAAGTAAATCAGTTATTTCTATCCCTAGTCTTTCATCTTTTATAGAAGTATACTTGTTAAATATAGGATCTATAACAAATGGAGAAATAAATACTATAAATATAATAAATGGTATGGCTAAGAATGATAACTGCAACCACCAGATTTTAGGACTTCTATACATAAGATAAAATGGAACAAATATAATTAATGACATAACTAAATCATTTATCACAAAACCTTTTATTGCTATTTCAATCCATCTTCCAAAAGTTTGATTAGATAATCCATATTTATGGCCTAAATAATATGAACTATAATAACTTAAAGGAAGATTTATTAAAAACATTAGAGTGAAAAAAATAATACCATATAGTAACCCTGTGAGAAATAAAGATCTATTATTTTCTACAAAATACCTTATCCTATATGATAATCTAGATGTTAAAAATAATAAAGGTATAAGGAATTGAAGAACTAATCTAATAGCCCATACCCTTAGGTTATCTTTTCTAAGATTATAGGCATTCTCAGGCAAGTTTGGATATTCGGTTCTTATTTTACTCATATTTATATATTCACTAGCTAAAACAACTCCTATAAAAGCTAATAAAAATATAAAAAATACGATTATAATTAGCTTCAATTTTCCACTCACAGTATCACTCCTATTTATAACTTTGTCCCTTAGTTATTTTATTCTAAATTGTTATAGTTTATGATTATTTAATTATCAAACTCTTGTCTTTCAATCTGACCCCATTTATTATCCTTCCTCTTATATCCGATAAAAGCCTTTGCCCTCCACCATGTAGTTAATTGTCTATAGCCAAAATTCTCAACAATTGCATATAGTACCATTTTTAAATAATCTCCTACCTTCTTATACTTCATGAAATTATATTCTTCTAGCATAACTGAAGCTAAAGATAAAAATACTCCATATAATACTGACATAATAAAGAATATAATAGCAAACTCATAACTCAATAGCCCTAAGAAGTATGATGCTATTACTGTAATATATCCTAATACTTCTATAATAGGACCTATCATCTCGATTATCCAATAATATGGTATGGCTAAAATCCCTATAAATCCAAACCTTGGATTTAAAAACATATCCCTATGATTGATCAAGGAATCAATTAACCCTCTATGCCACCTAATTCTTTGGGCTTTTAAAGAGCTAAACTTCTCAGGTGCCTGTGTCCAACATACGGGATCAGGTACAAAAATTATATCATAGTCCATTTTCTCCTTCTTCAGATGCTTATGAATCTTTATAATTAGTTCCATATCTTCCCCTATGGTATTTACAGCATAACCACCAACTTTTAAAACTACATCTTTCTTAAATACACCAAAGGCACCAGAGACTATCAATAGGCTATTTAGCTCAGACCAGCCCATCCTACCGAATAAAAATGCTCTCAAATATTCTACAGTTTGGAGTATGGCTATAGGTTTTTTAGATAAAAGAACATCCTCTATAAATCCATTATGTATCTTTGATCCATTTACTACTCTAACAACTCCACCAGTAGCAACTACTCTATCCGGTTCATCTATAAAAGGCCTAACCACTTTAATTAAAGAGTTTTTTTCTAATATAGAATCGGCATCTATTGCTGTAAACAAGGGATACTTACATATATTAATGCCTACGTTTAAGGCATCTGCCTTACCACCGTTTTCCTTATCAATTACTGTCAAGTTCGGATATTTTGAAGACAGATAAGTTCCTCTAACTTCTTTTGTTTTTATATTTTTCCGATAGGGGTTATCAAGTTTTTTTAAATCAAAGGCTTTCCTTAAGGTATCCATTGTATTATCATTTGAGCCATCATTTATAACAACGATTTCAAACTTGTTATATTCTATGCTCAGAAGGGATTCGATATTATCCACTATAGTTTTCTCTTCATTATAACACGGGACAAGTATGGATACTGGCGGTACATAAATAGATGCTATCATCTGATAGTATGGCCAGTTCTGCAGCTTATATCTATATTTTTTTATTCCTCTTAAAGCTAATAATATCAATATAGTATTAAAGACATTTATGAATATAAGATAATATAAGGCGAAATTATTGTAGCCTAAAATTATATTTGTCATTATAACTCTAAGATTCAACTGCAACTCCCCCCTTTATTGAATTGTCATACTCATTTATATTATTTATAATATATTCAGAATCTCCATATGTCTCTATTCTATTAAACAAATCATATAACTTTATTTCCCTCTGTAATACATTCCAAGCCCTATCCCTGGCAAAACCATCAGAGCTATACAATGTTTCTGAAAGAGCCAATATACCCTTTTCTCCTAAATTAAGTAAACTTTCAGAGGAGTTAAATCTAACAAACCAGTTCAAGTCACTTATCATTTCCTTTAAAATATTAACCTCATCATAATTGCAATCATCACATCCCCCAAGGCCCTTGGCTAAAAATGCTCTTACTTCCCATTCCTTATGGTCTTTTAACATTTTTATTTTAGGTATAATATCTTCACAGTCTAAGTACCCGATTTCAATAACTGCCTTAAGTCCCGATATCATTAATTCCTTTTCATTAGAATCTATTGCCTCTCCAATATATGGAACGGCTCTTTTATCCTCTTTATTTCCTAGAGCCTCTAGAGCTAGTACCCTCTTAAAAATATCTTTTCCATCTAAATACTCCTTCATTTTAGGATAAATATCTTCCTCATCTATTAGGGATATTAAATCTAAGATTTTAGATTTCATAGTAAAATCTTTCCCTCCCAAGATATCGACTATCATATCTATGTATTCAGTTCCACTTACTAATATTAAAGACCTACAAATAACATAGGATAATTCTTTCTTTGATTTATCTATATTGTTTATAAGGTACTCTGTAGCCTCTTTCGCTCCTATTTCTCCTAAGAAATATGCTGATATTCCTCGCCTAGCTTCTGATCTATTATTTAAATTATCAATTTCCATTTTTAATAACCCGGTTTCCTTAGCAATATCTAGTAGTTTAGCTTTTTCAGCTTTGCTACTTCTACTAACGAATTCTAACAGGACTGATTTGAAAATTAATAAATCTCTCTTCTTCCTCAATCTTGGAATATCCTTTATTCTGTTTGATATAAATCCATCTATAATATCTTTATAATATCTTTTAACCATTTCATCTTTCTTTTCTTTTCTTCTACTTATAATCTTATATATCAGTAACATTGCGAATATTGTTATATTAATAAATGATAATATATATATTCCATAAATAGCAAATTGAATTTTAAAATTCACAATATTCATCCCCTTATATGGTATAATGTAATTAAAATACAACCTATTATATATCCCTTTTAATCATATTTCAAACGAGAATATTTATCAAGCTATAATGGGTTATATATTAAAGAGATAAACTAGGAGGAATAACCATGAAAAAAAAGTCTATTGTTATAATTGGTGGATTCATATTACTATGTATTTTTTCTTTTATATATTCTAAAAAACAACCTCCTGAGATATATTTGAATAATGATATTAAATATTCTAGTAGAGTAAATGGCAGTAGATTTCAAGTATTAAAAGATGGAGAATGGGAAGATATAATTATTAAAGGCGTAAATATTGGGATGACTAGACCAGGGAAATGGCCTGGAGAAGCTGGTATATCTAAGGAAGAGTATTCTAGATGGTTTAAAGCTATTGGAGAAATGAACGCCAATGCAATTCGTGTATATACTATTCATCCTCCAGAATTCTATAAAGAATTAAAAAATTATAATGAAAAACATGAAAATAAAATATACTTGTTTCAAGGAGTTTGGGTAGACGAGGAACCCTTGGAGGAAACCCTAGATGCATTTAAATTAGACAATATTGTACCATTTAAAGATGAAATAAATAGAGTTATAGATATAATACATGGAAATATTACTTTGCCAGAAAGACCTGGACATGCCAGTGGTAAATATACTGCTGATGTATCTCCATATGTAATTGGATGGATTTTAGGTATAGAATGGTATCCATATATGGTAGATAATGTGAATAAATCCAGATTAGATAAAGGAGAATATAATGGAAATTTTGTCTATACAGAAGACGCAAAGCCCTTTGAAAACTGGTTAGCTGATATAATGGATCATACCTTAACCTATGAAATGGAAAAATATAATTGGCAGAGGCCTATTAGTTTTACAAACTGGGTAAGTACAGATATGTTAAATCATCCTTATGAACCTCTTGAGGAAGAAGATATAGCTAGTATCAATCCTAATGTAATAAAACTGAGAAATATTGAAACTGGACATTTTGCATCCTATCATATATATCCTTATTATCCAGACTTTTTAAATTTTGACCCAAAATATACTAAACATATAGACCATAGAGGTAAGGCTAATAACTATGCTGGGTACCTACAAGATCTTATCAATGTCCATGATATACCTGTTTTAGTAGCTGAGTTTGGCCTCCCTAGTTCTAGAGGTATGACCCATGTAAACGTTCATGGATGGAATCAAGGGTTTATATCAGAAGATGAGCAGGGACATATAGTATCAAATCTTTTTGAGGATATTGTCCATGAAGGCTATCTAGGCGGCATTGTGTTTTCTTGGCAAGATGAATGGTTTAAGAGAACTTGGAATACAATGGATCTTGATAATCCTGATAGAAGACCTTACTGGTCAAATGCTCAAACCTGTGAACAGCAATTTGGCCTATTGAGCTTTGATAGACATAAGGTTAAGATTGATGGGAATAAAGCCGATTGGAAAAAGAACAAAGTAAAACCAATCTATACATCAGATAAAAAAAACACTGATACAATCAAAAATGTATATATGGATCACGATGAAAGATATCTTTACTTTGGTGTAGAATATAAGGATTTAAATTCAACATCTTTAGATACCTTGATTTTCTTAGATACAAATCCAAACCAAGGTAATACGACAAATCCTTATAACCAAAACATAATAACAGAAAGTGGAATGGAATTTATCGTTCAAATTAAAGACCAAGGTGATTCAAGAGTTGTAGTAGATAGCTATTATGATTTCCATTATTATCAATATGGTAAAGTATTAAATATGCTACCAAGTAATCCCTTATTTGAAAACAAAGATAGCGGTCTATATAATCCTATAAAACTCGCTTTAAATAAGGAGATAACCATACCAAAAACTAAACAAAAGATTAACTTTATTGATTATGAAACTGGCCTACTAAAACTCGGTAATGGAAATCCAGAGTCAAAGGACTATGACTCTCTTGCAGATTATTATATAAATAAAAAAGATAATTTTATAGAGATAAGAATTCCCTGGCTTCTCATAGGATTTACAGACCCTAGCACTAAAGAAATTATGGGAGATATGTATATAGATGGATTAGAATCAAGAAAGAATATTGATGGAATTAAAATAGCTGTAGCCACTTATGACACCAAAACTCTAGAAAACTTCGATTCTTTTCCTAGAGTTAATAATGACAAAATATCTAATGCTGAAATGTATCTGTATACTTGGGATGAGTGGAATGAGCCTATTCTAGAAGAAAGACTTAAAAAATCTTATTATATATTGAAAGATAAATTTAGTAAATACTAAAAATCAGGGGACATTCCTTAAAGGAATGTCCCCTAATAATTATAAATCTATTTTCTTTTCTATTAAATATCCTGTAGTTAAAAAAGCACCTACGCCGATTATTATCATTGATAAAACCCCAAATATATTTATATATGCATCAAAATTATTTCCAAATACTATCATTTGTCCCATGGCAACGTTATTAATACTTGCTACACTTCCAAGGTTTGATAAAAAGTTTAAATCATATCCATGAACTATTTTAAACTTATCTAGACTCAAGAAATATGGTAATATCTTGCTAACAGTGAATGTAAAATAACCTGATAGGGAATTTAATATTATAAATATAACAAACCATAATCCCCCAACCTTCTTGTTTCTTACACTTACACGGCCTAATGCCATTGAAAAGTAAATCAAGATTAAAGTCATTATAGATGATAATCCAGAAATCATTCCTACTGATATAATGCCTTGTCTTATCATCTTAATAGGCTCTTTTATAAAACTTATAATATCTGACCACTGAGGTCCAAAAAGAACCGTAGAAAGTAATAAATTATATAAAACTATTGCAGCACCTAAAACTGTAAACCAAATAGCTGCTACTATTAACTTTGCCCCTAAAATTTTATTACCTGTTAAGGGAAGCGTAAAAGTTAAATACCCTCTATCTTCATATAATTCTTTTCTAAAAGAACCAATAATTTGAAAAAATGCAGTCAAAAATGCCCCAAATATAACTAATATTGATATAACTAACATAAATGCTCCAAATCCTGTTATTTCATTTCCTACATTCATCATATCAAATTTTACTTGCTTGGATATATTTAGTTGTATAACAGTTGAACAAATTAACACTATTGCTATTATTCCTAAGATAAATTTATAGCTTCCTTTAATTTCATATTTCATATATTTTCTCATTTTATCCCTCCTACTCTCCAAATATTTCCTTGTAAAGTTCATCTATCTGCATACCCTTTTCTTCTCTTAAAGCTTCTGCATTTCCAGTTAGGTAAATTTCTCCATCTCTAAGGAATACTACATCATCAAAAATACTTTCCATATCCCTAACTAAATGGGTAGTTATAAGCATTGTACTGTCTTCATTATAATTGTTGATTATAGCATTAAGAATTTGGTCTCTAGCTACTGGATCTACTCCTGCAATTGGCTCATCTAATACATAGACCTTAGCATTTCTTGACAAAACTAAAGTAAGATTTAGCTTTTCTGTCATTCCCTTGGAAAGAGAATTTATTTTCATACTTCTATCTAGCTTCATAAATTTTAATAAATCATAGGCCTTATTTTCATCAAAGTCACTATAAAAGTCTTTATAAAAATTAATTGCTTCCTGTATATTCATCCAGCCATATAGAAAGTTTCTATCTGGTAAATAGGATACTATGGATTTTGTATAGACTCCTGGTCTCTTTCCATCTATTAGTACCTCGCCCTTAGACTCTCTAAGTATTCCAGTTATTATTTTAATCATAGTAGTTTTTCCACTACCATTAGGTCCAAGTATTCCAATAACCTTTCCTTTTTCTAAATTTAATGATACATTATTTAATGCTTTTTTATTAAGATAGGACTTAGTAAGTCCTTTGATTTCTATGATATTTTCCATTATTTCGCCTCCCTTTCACTTTCATTAATTAATTCTATAATTTCATCAAAAGTAAATCCTAAGGATTTCATATCACCAATAAAAGACTTAACCACATTTGAAGCCATATTATTCTTTAAATTTCTAATTATCTCTTTATCTTCCGCAACAAATGTTCCCATACCTCTTTGTGTAAATACCAAGTTTTCTCTCTCTAACTCTTGATAAGATCTTTGTATTGTATTTGGATTTACTTTAAGCTCTGTAGATAATTCTCTAACTGATGGCAATTTGTCTCCCCCCTTTAATTGTCCCGTAACGATCCTTTTTTTAATCAAATTCATAATCTGAGTATAAATCGGTTGACTATCATTAAATATCATTTATTTCACCCCAATCTTTATTGTCTTAGTGTGTTAATTATATAGTACACCATTACGCCATGTCTGTCAACTACTATTTTTAAAAATTTTAGTCTTTAGGGACAGAAACACAATTAAAACACCTTCACTCAAGCTATTTCAATATATTCCTTTTACAGAGGAGAGAAGTGTTGTCTCAAGACAAATTGAAAGATTTGTAAACTACTTTATTTTCTTAATCAACCCCTAAAGGGATTATCCTTTTATCTAATTTATTATTTTTCCGCCAGTAAATGAGTCAACGAACTCTTTCGTACTTAACTAGTCATATGCTATATATTCTTGTAGCAGCATTTGCTAATTCAGATTCTATCAGAGATGCAGTTTCAAATACTACATGGGATCTATCTTCAGATGTTTATGCTAATAATACAACGACAAAGGGAACAATGGAAAAAATCCATCGTTCCCTTTCGTTCTGTTTTGTGTCTATATAGAATTTTGTATACATATATCGTAACAATCAGCAATCTTTTTTATATCCTAATGAATCTTATTCAATTTTAATTTTCTTGAAAGCAGTTACCTTTTCATCTTTCGGAATAGTAATAGTTAATATTCCCTCTTCCAGCTTTGCTTTAATCTCATCAAGTTTTGCATTAGCTAAACGAATTCTACGACTCATGGAACTTACACGACGCTCCCTGTGAATATAATTCCTATCGTCTTTATTAATTTCTTCACCACGGTTTACGATTATGCAGAGGTTGTCATCTTCGATGCCTAAGTCAATTTCATCTTTTTTGATTCCAGGCAGTTCTGCTTCTACAAAGTATTCCCTATCAGTTTCCTGAATATCCATTTTGAAGGTATCTTTTAACAAGCTGCGACCTGAAAACCAACTATCGCTAAAAAAGTCGTCAAGCATGTTATAGAAATCTTCAAAACCTGTGCCTGGACGGATAAGATTTTTGTTTTTTTGATTAAAAGGGATAAGATTTGCCATGATTAACAACTCCTTTACTTATTATTTTATTTATTAGCACTCTCCTTCAATGAGTGCTAATTATTATATACCATATTTTTCATCAAATGTCAATATGAATTTATAAGAAATTTATGGAAATTTTAGGGGAATTTACCATAAAATTTTTAGTTTTTTAGATTAGGATATTTAGCAATTTAAAAGCCTGATTTGTAGATAATATTTTTACAAACTTGGATTACTCTTTACTAATAGGCTTATTTTACATCCATTCCAGCAAACATTACAAAACACTTGATTTTTAATAATGGCGCGTTTGGATCTCCATTGTATTTTGTTTTATTACTCCATCCTCCTAGTACAGGAAAACCTGTTACTTCAACCCTCCAATCATCTGGTACAAAAATTTCTACTCCTCCCATTATTGCATTTATCTCAAGATATGCCTCATTATTATAAAGTATTGCACCTCTTAGATCTATATCAATACCACCCATTATAGCTGTAGCTTTTCCTCCCCTAAACTGTTGGGATTGATTGTTAGTCTCTATACCAGACATCATTACAAAGGCATCAATTGTATCTTCTAGGGTTACATTTTTACTTGTATTATAACTAGTTTCACTTGAATCGTGACCAAATTGAACTTCTGCAATACTTCCCCTTGATAAAATGATTTTTAATCCTAATAATATCAAAACAATAGGGCCTATTAATTTATAAACATTTATATCCACTAGATCTAATTTATCAATTTGAATCATTGCACCTATAATTATCATTAATATGTTTCCAAACTTAGATGACTTTCTATCTAAAAATCCTAATAGTCCTACTAAAATCAATATACTAGGCCAATATAGACTAAATATCTCACTAAAAGAAATAATATAAAATTGGTCAAGCAAAAATCCCGCGCCAATTAATATGAGAATAATGCCCCAAAAATATTTCCCATTCATTTTATAACCTCCTTTTATTTAATTGTAAATTCTACTTTGTCAATTGTTTTGATTTCTCTCCACATACTCTCATCGCTTCAATAATTGCTGTTCTAAATCCTTTCTCTTCTAACTTTGCTACTGCTTCTATTGTTGTTCCTTTAGGAGAACATACATTGTCTTTTAATTCTCCTGGATGAATATCCGTATCTAAAACCATCCTCGCTGCACCAAGTACTGCCTGAGCTGCCATCTTATAAGCTTGTTTTCTTGGTATACCTTGTAACACCCCTCCATCAGCCATAGCCTCTATCATCATATATACATAGGCAGGAGAAGAACCGCATAGGGCTGTAAAACCATCCATTAGACTTTCATCTAAAATCTCAGTTCTTCCTAAACTATTAAATATCTTGATAATTTCATTTCTTGCTTCTTCATCTATTCTATCATCAAAAGATAGAGCTGTTACTCCCTCTCCTACCATAGCTGGAGTATTAGGCATAGCTTTAACTACTAATATATCTTCACCCAAATGTTTTTTCATATAATCTATACTAATTCCTGCTGCTATGGTAATGACTATGCTTTCTTTTTTGATTTCATTCTTGATTTCATCTAATACAATTTCATGCATATAAGGTTTTACTGCTAGTATTAAATAATCTGATTCTATGGAAACCTTTTTATTATCTAATATAGTACTAATTCCATAATCTTTTTCTACCTTTTCTAAAGTCTCTTTAGTCTTTGCTGAAGCTAATATATTTCTTGGTGTGGTTAAATTTGATCTTACTAACCCTCCTATCATTGCTTTCGCCATATTTCCACATCCTATGAATCCAATAGTCTTATCCATTTCTTTAATACCTCCATTAATCAACTTTCTACTGTCTTTTTTATTAATATATCATATCTTTAACAAAATTAGTAAAAAAAAATGAGCCTTAGGCTCATTTTTTAATGTATAATATCTATTATGGAGTCTTTGACAATGGTCATTACTCAATGTTTATGATAAAAAGTTACTGTATTAATTCACGAAACCTTGACAACTTGCTCCACTTGTGAATATAATAACATACAAGCTATTATATTCTAGCAATAGAATAGCAAGTTTTTCCTTTTCAATGAGGTGATTTCATGAATAAGATAAAACTTTTATTAATATTTGTAATTATGCTATCTATTGTTGTATTGATTTTCAGCATAGAATATGTCATGTCCAATAATAAATACTTACCTGAATTAAAATCCCAGTTTAATAGTTTCCTTTATAAATATAATAATTTCGATGATGAATTACCCATAATAATTAATAAAAGTGAAAATAGCCCCTGCGAGTACTCTTCTTTAATTCATAAAGATAAAGCCGTTGAAGATATAGAATATTTATTTAGTTTGCTAAAGTTTGGTTATTCTGGATATGAATACTTCGGAGGAGATAACACCTTTATTCCTGCTAAGGAAAATATCCTATGGTCAGTAATAGCATTAAACGATGATAATATATGTGTAGATAAGTTTCTAAATATTATATATTCAGAGCTTAGTTTCATACAAGATGCTCATCTTTCCATAGGAAATTATAATCTATGTACTTATACTAAATATTTTAGTAGTAGAAAATTCACATTTTATAAGGATGAAATAGGTCTATGCACTAAATTAAACAATGAATTATTTTATTTAGAATCCATCAATGATAAAGACCCTTGAGAATATATAAAAAAGTCCTTGGATAAGGATGGTAATATAGTATATAAATTGGGGGTCCTATCTGATAGGCAAGAAGTTTCCATTCCTCTTAATCTTTTATTGCAAAATAATAAAGAAATTAGGGAAGAAAAAGTAAGTTTGTTTGAGTATGTACCAATATACAAGGATAAGCCAAATAGTTATAATTATTATGAAATAGATGGAATTCCTATATTAGAGGTAAATTGTTTATGTAGGATTACACCTAATGATGATACTATTGAGCGTTTTATAGAAGACAGTAAAAAATTAAGGGGAGCAGATAAGATAATTATAGATTTACGGAATAATGATGGTGGCAGTATGATTAATATAGAAAAATGGTATGAAGGTTTTACTGGAACAAAACTTAGAAAAGATATAATTGAATCGGGACTATATACAAATACTAGTATTACTCTGTCTAAAGATAAATTTGAATCTAAGGAAAACGAGCCAGACGATGTAAAGAATAACTGTATAAAAAAAATTGCTAGTTATGAATATAAAAAATACTATCCAGGATGGAGCCCTATAGAATATGAGGATTATATACCAATAAAAAATAAAACAAATATATTTATATTAGTTGACAAAAACACAGCCTCCGCAGCAGAATTTTTAACCTATTATCTAAAAAAATTAGACAATATAACTGTAATTGGAACTAATACAAATGGCTGTATGTTAACAGGAAATTGTAATCCTAGCCGTTTACCAAATTCTAATATACCACTTTATATATCACATAAAATATATTTAAATAAGGATTTCACTAATATTGATGGTTTAGGATTATTTCCAGACCTATGGGTAAAGCCAGAACAGGCTTTAGATAGGATAGTTAAATATATAAAAAAAGATAATATTTAAAGGTACCTAAGCTATTAATAGTTTAGGTACCTCTTCCTTATCTTCTAATCTTTTCTGCCATAGGATCTGATAACACTTCATATCCTCCCATACTGGCTGCCGTTATCATCAATGCATTGACAATTGAAACTAGTATTCCTTGAATTCCACTAGCATCCCTTGCAAATACAAAGGTAAGTACTAAAGCCACAAGAAACGCATATAGTCTTACTGATGAATCTCCAAATCTTCTTTTTACAATTGATTTAGTAAATTGAACAATAATGGTTACTGCCGTTGTTAAACCTACGAAGGTTCTTAAGATATCCGCACTCATAAAATCATTGAACATTAGGCTCCCCCCTATTTATATCCTTATATGATTTTATGATTATATTAGAGGGGGTATTCCACATTAATCTCTCATACCATAGATTTTTCCAATCGGTAGAGTAAACATCAATCCTACACCTGGTTTTTTCATATCTCCTAATATTTCCTTAACAGCTTTAACTGCATCCTCTAATACCTCATCATCTTCAATAACAGTAAATATAGTTTTATTATAAGGTCTAGAATCATCTAGTAAGTTTCTTAAGGCTCCAAGGAATGGCAAGTCCTTCCCTCCATTAGTTAGTGCACTTCCCATACCTTGACTATCCAGTATAGTAGCTCCCTTTACACCTACATCTACAAATGCATCTAAAATTTCATCTAAATATTCAACCTCATTAAGGACTAAAAATAAAATATTCATATAATCACCTATCCTTTCTCCTTTAGGCCGTTACTTCCTTTTTACTTCTTTTATTAGTCTTTTCCTTAATCATTCCATCTACTTCTCCTGCCTTTGTAATGGCAATCTTAGCTAATATAGGTCCTACTATTTCATATACCAATACGCTAAATAGTATTACCGTAATTATAGAATCACTAAGATGAGGTAATTCTTTCCTAACTACCATGGATAGACCTATGGAAATCCCACCCTGAGTAAGTAAGCTCATACCTAAATACTTAACTATTTTTTCCTCAGAGCCTACTGCCTTAGCACCTAAAGTTGCTCCTATATATTTACCCGATGCCCTAGCTATAATATATCCAATGCCTATTGCTCCTACTGTAAATAAAACTTTTGTATTTAAACTAGCTCCTGCAATAGTAAAAAATAATAGGTTAATTGGTGGAGTAAATTCACCAATTGCGTTGAATACCCTGTTAGCATTTTGTTTTAAATTAACTAAAGTAGCTCCTACCATCATACATGTAAGTAAAGGAGAAACCTTAAAATAATTAGCAGCTCCAGTACCTATAAGGATAAATCCTATAGTCATAATAAGTAATTCCTCATTATGCTTTGCCTTCTTTATTACATAGGTCATTATTATACCTATAACTAATCCCAAGAAAATAGAACCAGCTATCTCCAATAAGGGATTCAAAATAATCTGTATTATTGAATATTCAGCTACACCAGAAAACATCTTTGCCAATGATAGACAAATACCAAATACCATAATCCCCACAGCATCATCAAGGGCTACTATTGGAAGAATAGTCTTAGTTAAAGGTCCATTTGCCCTTAACTCTCTAATAACCATTACAATACCTGCTGGTGCTGTTGCTGCTGACATACTAGCTATCATTAAACTAAACTCTATAGTTTGATTAAATATGAAATACATCACTGAGAAAACTACAGTAAATGCTCCTACTACTTCTGCTACAGTTATTATTAGTACATCTTTCCCTACCTTCTTCATATCCTTTAATAAAAATTCATTTCCTATGGAAAAGGCAATAGCTGCTAAAGCCATTTCATTGATGATATTAAAGGACTCTATATCATTTGTATTCACTAAATTAATAAATGATGGTCCTATTAATAGCCCTGCTACTATGTATCCAGATACATTAGGAAGCTTAAAATAGTTAGCTACTCTTCCTCCTACAATCCCTACTAAAATTATTATGCCCAGCTTAAAAAGCAAATCCAACGAAACATTCCTCCTTATCGTATTATTATGTAAACTCTTCCGAGATAATTAAATTTAAGTCCATACATTTTCAAATCGCACCCATACACATTATACATTATAAAAAAAGATAAGTAAACTCAGTTACTTATCTTTTCAATAAGAAAATCTTCTATATTAGAAGGTTCCCGCTAGCTATATGAATAGCATCACCTATCATATGGATTTTATAATCTTCACCAACTTCTACTAGTAAGCTACCTCCCTCAGTATTTACATTAACCCTATTACTAAGTTTATTTAATAAATTTGCTATAACCACAGAAGCACAAGAACCAGTACCACAGCCAAGAGTCCTACCTGCTCCCCTCTCCCAAGTATAAATATTTATATTATTTAAATCAATTATTTCTATGAAATTAACATTAGTTTTTCTAGGAAATAGTGGATGATTTTCTATCTTCTTTCCTAAATCATTTATATTAATTTTATCTATATCTTCTACAAAGATGACTACATGAGGAACCCCAACTAACAACGCAGAAAATGTATAATCAATATCATCTATTGATATAATCTCTTCTATAATTTTTTCCTTATGTATTGTTACTGGAATCTCACTTCCTATAAATACAGGCTCTCCCATATCTACCTTAATTATATTTATCTTATCTAATTCATTAGTTTCCATAGTAATATATTTTATGCCTGCTAAGGTCTCTATGGACAGATTTTTATTTTTGACTATACCATAATCATAAATGTATTTAGAGAAAGATCTGATGCCGTTACCACACATTTCTCCCTGTGACCCATCTGAATTATAATATAGCATCTTTATATCTGCTATATCACTTTTTTCACAGATCATAAACCCATCTGCACCAATACCAAAATGTCTATCACAAATCTTTAAAGCTAATTGATTATAATTCTTTTGAGGTTCTTCTATTCCGTTAAATAAGATAAAGTCGTTACCAGCTGCAACATATTTATCAAACTTCATATATATCACTCCGTTCATAGATGATGAATATATATAATGATATCATAATTTTCATATAGTAGCTATATTAGTTATCCGAATCTTTAGGAAATACTAAAGTCTTAGCAAGCCCATCCACTCCTATTATTGTATTTAGGAATATCTTTGTAGCATTTGATTCATATAAGCCCGGCTCATCTATTGATGAACTAAAATGAGTAAGTAATAGTTCTTCTACATTACCATCATTAGCTAATTTTGCCGCTTCAGTAAATGTCATATGCTTATTCTTTATAGCTTTTTCTAAATCCTCATTATCTCCATAGGTCCCCTCACAAACAAATAAATTACTTTCATTTATAAAATTTGGAATTGTCTCTATTGGCCTTGTATCTGTTATATAACTTAATTTTATTCCCTTACGTTCTTCTCCTAGAACCATATCTGGAGTATATCCTTTCTCATTATATATTATAGTCTCCTGATCTTGGAGCCTTCCCCATATTTCTCTAGGAACCTGGTTTAATTCTGCCTTTTCTGGCTGAAACTTAGGTCTCCTTCTTATATAAAAACTATACCCCAAACATGGAGATGAATGATCCAGTTCTAAGTTAGAAAGGATGATGTCGCTATTAGAAGTCTCTTCACTACTGTCTTTTATCTCTATCCCCTTTGATAAGACATTTAAACCTATAGAACTCTCAGGATTCTCTATTATCCTTATAGTATAGGGAAGATATGATATGGATAGCATAAGCCCATTTAATATATCTTTAATCCCCTTTGGTCCTACTATAGTAATTGGTTCAGTTCTATCACTATTTCCAATAGTTGAAAGAAGTCCTGGTAATCCAAAGATATGATCTCCATGGATATGAGTTATACAAATTAAATCAATAGATTTAAATCCAGTTTTAGATTTTCTCATGGATACTTGAGTCCCTTCTCCACAATCTATAAGAATTTTTCTTCCCTTATAGCTTATAATCATAGAGGATAAAAATCTATTAGGCATAGGCATTCCTCCCCCACTCCCTAATAAAACTATATCAAGCAATATAAACCTCTCCTTTATCTTTTGAATAATGTTGATTATATATTAGTATATCCTATTTAGTTTTTAAAAAAATCCCCTAATATTTTTAGTTTCTGATGTCTACACTACTCTTACTGTGTACTTAGTAATAGCTTGTCTAAGTATGACTTGTCTTTATTTGGTTGCCCCTTTTCTTAACTATAGCATTGAGGAATTTAACATATTGATTAGTCAAAGGTAAAAATATTAAAGCGCTCAATAAATTAAATAATGTATGAGAGTTCGCAATATATATAGATATATCTGCATTACCATGTAAATAATCTGTTGTAAATATTACTATTTTCATAAATAAAGGTAGCGTTATCCAAGTCAATACAACACCAAATACATTATAAAGGGTATGTGCCCATGCTGTTCTTCTAGCATTTATATTACCTGTCATACTAGCTAGCTGTGCTGTAAGGCAAGTACCTATATTATCTCCTAGCATTATACAAATTGCTGATTGTAAATCTAAAAGTCCTGCTTGGCTTAAAATCATTACTAAACCAACGGTAGCAGCACTACTATGTACCATCGCAGTTACAACTATGCCTAAAATCACGCCAACTACTGGAATTGATGCATATTCTATGAAAAATCTTTGTAATGGTTCACTTTGTTCCATATAAGGAATTCCACTATTCAATATTTTAAGTCCCAAAAACATCATTCCAAAGCCCATCATCGCCTGACCAAAGTTTTTTATTTTTTTATTCTTTACTACATTGCTAATTCCAAATCCTATACCTAATATAGGTAATGCTATATCTGTCAATTTAAGTTTAAAGCTGAACGCCATAAGCTGTGCAGTTATTGTAGTTCCAATATTAGCACCATAAATAATTCCCACAGCCTGAGGAAGCTTCATAAGTCCTGAATTAACAAAACCAACAGTCAACACTGTAATTGCTGTACTACTTTGAACTATGGCAGTTACCAAAATACCTACTATAAATGCACTCCAAACCTTGCCAGTTAATACTATTAGGATCTTCTTCATGGTCTCTCCAGAGGCCTTCTCAAGACCATCACCCATCATATCAACACCGTACATTAGTAAGGCTGTTCCACCTATAAGCCCAAATATTAGCTCTTTCATCTATTTACCTCCAATAAATACAATTATATTTATATTTATATTTATATTCATTAATTGCCAAAAATATTAGCCTTATATCATTAGATATAAGGCTAATATTTTTGGCACACCAGAGAGGACTCGAACCCCCAACACCTTGAATTGAATTTTACATTTCTAATGTTTTCTAATGCTTTCTAAAACATAGATATTTCAACACTTACATTGCTTATATTTACTAAACCTTACTAAGTTAATTTATCCCTTACGGGTTAAAAAAGGGTTAAATTTTCATTACTTAAATGGCTTATTTGCTACGGTGTAAATATAGTTATAATTATATATTATGGCAATAAAAAAGCAAGGCATATTTCAACCCTGCTTTAATGTATGTGTGACCTCCTAGTTGATATTTCTTTAAGTTATAATATAAATTACGATATAACTTATGGCTACAACTATAAAAACTCTTAAATCACCTTTTAAATGCTTGATTTGTTATTTGCAATTTACTATCAAGCATTTAGTTATTTTTCTTTATTCTCATAAAAGACAATATTCTTTGGATTTCCATTTAGATAATTTTCCAATCTATTTTTATTTATATAATAGGTCCATTTTTCTTTGATCTTCCAGACTTCTCCAAAGTCTTTAAACTTTCCTTGCCTTAATGCTACCCTCAGTCCCATTGAAGAAATCCTTAGCACCTTAGCAGCTTCATTAACTGTTATTTCCATTAAATCACTCTTGTTCTGAAGGTGTTCCTATTTTGGTAATACCTTTACGATTTAATTATGAATTTAAGAATAAAGTATTATTAAAGTATTTAGATAGGTAGACAAACACTATTATCTTCTACATTAAATCTTTTTTATTCCTATCTAACCATCTATCGAGGTATTCTCTTTTATAGAGATAACTACTGCCATTTGGCACATATTCAATCTGTCCTATCCTAGTAAGTCTCAAAAGAGTATCATAACCTATTCTTAGATATTCAGCTGCTTCCCTGGAATTAAATACATTTTGATTAAATCTATTTAGTCTAATTAATTCTGCTATATTCTTGTTTAATTCTATCAAGAGTTCTCTATAATTCGCATCCATTTTTTACGACCTCCAACTCATTAATTTCTGATACACTAACCATATAATTTGCTAAATTCCTAAGTTCCTTCTTAATTTCTTCCGTAGTCAACTTCTTTAGAGCATTAATATAGTTATTCCATTGAATTTTATCTTCATCTGTTATTACTTCCATTATTAGACTAGTCAATTCGTCTAAATTACTATTTATTGTACTATTCATATCGTACACCTCCTACATAAACCTCATTGCACCAGCGAGCACATTCTTTATATATTCTTTCATTTCTGTATTTTCTCTTTCTAAAGCTATTATTCTTTCTTCTAGCTCCATCTTTTCCTTCTCTAGCCTTCTTCTCTCCAATGGAGAAAGCCTATCTAATTTAACTCCCTCTAACTCTAATATGTGATCCATTGAGAACCTAATAGAAGGAATTCCCTTAACTGGGGTTATAATTTTGTCACTTATCCATCTGTTTATTGTTGTAGTAGTAACCTGCCACCTTTCGGCTAAATCTTTTTTAG
The DNA here is from genome assembly GCA_023388495.1 of Bacillota bacterium. Lineage (GTDB taxonomy): Bacteria > Bacillota > Clostridia > Tissierellales > Tissierellaceae > Tissierella. The sequence continues at coordinate 255,319 of JAEWGC010000037.1, forward strand.
TAAGAAGTTTATCTTCCATCTTTAGTCCCTCCTATTTCACTATATTTCTTTTATTCCTCTGCGTTCTTCTCTTAACCCTTTCAGCTCTTACTCCTTTTAAATATCCAAGCATATAAATAGAACTATATTTATACCAAGTATCTTCTTGTCTGTAATCTAAAGAATCTAGTATTCTTTTTATTTGTTCATATGGTATATCTGATATTGTAGAGTTATCAACTATTTTGAAGATTAAATCTGCCATTTTCCCCATATTCCTTATGTGTTCACTATATCTTTTCGCATCTTCCTCTATTTCAAATCTTTTTTGCCCTACATAATAATAGATTGGTACTGGTTCCAATTTGTTTTTCTCTTCTGTATCTTTGATCATCTCATTCGCTAATATATTCTTTTCCTCTTGATATTTATTTAGATTTTCCTCGGTTGGTTCTATATCTTTTTCTATTAAATCTTTAATATTATATTGCCTTATCATTTCATTCCAACCTTCTAATGTGTTTATATCTAATTTCTTAGCTTCTAACATAATAAACCCTCCTTCAATTTTTTAGTTACTTGAACGAAGACCTTAACTATGATAAAATACTTCATAGAAAGGTAACTCTTTCAAGTAAGATAGTCTCAGTGGTCGCCAAACTACATACAAGACTATCTTTATTTTTTTATCCATTCCATAACTGCTTCTCTCTCAATTCTAATGTTTTTCCCTACTTTAAATGATTTTAACTCTCCTGAGTCAATAGCTCTTCTTATTGTAGATTCACTAATCTTTAAAAAATCAACTAATTCTTTAATTGTTACTATATCTGGTAAATTTTCTAATCCCATTGTATTCCTCCTATCCATTCATTATTTCAATTACTTTAATTCTTTCTCTCTGGTATCTTATTCTTCCCTCTAACTCACTTATATAGGCTAATCTTTTCTTAGTTTTTGGTTGACTCTTAAGCTTTTCAATGCTCCTTTCAAATGAATTTATTACTTCTTGAATCATTTCTATTTCTGTCATTTATTAACACCTCCTATATACTTGCATTTTCTTTAGATAGCCTATCTAGCCATTCCTCAAAAGTTTTTGTATTAATCTTCTTTATCCGATTGCCCGATAATGTTTCTATTTCTATATAAGGTACTTGTTTTAGTGATACCAGCCTATACAATTCTTGTTGAGGAAATCCATATATTTTAGCAGCTTGTTTAACTGAAATTAATCTAGGTTCCATAATCGCACCTCCTGTCTCTTAAAGTTTATCTTAGTCATATATTATCATATGTTGTCATATATGGTCAAGAGGTATTTTGTAATATTTTATTTAATATCTTGAACTACGAAAAATATCGTAGTTTGGGGTCTGCGCAATTTTGCGCGTACCCTTCGCCACATCTGGCGAAATTAAAAAAAGGTGATTTTATCCTGCTGCTCTCCGCTGTTAGTAGGGACTGCGTGTTTCACGTACCCCTTACAATGTCTTGAAATTGCATCATTCGGATTTTTGCATCCTAATGCTCTAGCTATATCAATTTACTTGCAATTATTGAGTTTTGGGTATAAATTCCGTTATGGGTTAAAGCCATAGCGAATTCACTTCCATTTAAGTTAATAATGTCTATTTTGTTCCTAAATCGTTTAGAAAATCTCGGTCGGTTAGACCGACTGAATTTAGGTCAATGATATCTATACCATTTTTAAATCTTTTTCTATTTGAGTTGATAGCTTGGTTAATATGCTTTGATTCACTTTGATGTATTTCTGCAATATCTTTTACTAGCATTGATTTTTTATTTTCTCCAAAGCCACCTTCTATATGATTAAATTCCATACTTTCTACTTAGGTTCATATATGAATGTTGCTTTTTGTCCTCCACTATTAGTTTTGCCTACCCTCTTCACCAACATGTCTTTGAATATCTCGACTACCGTTTTGGTACCCCAGCTTTAGGGATGGGATGTTTCATGATCCCCTTATTATAGGACACTTCCGAAGACGTCTTCGGATTTAAAATGAAAGAATAAATCTCAATAGGAAAAGATTTAAAGACAATGTAGATATTATTGACTTAAAAAAAGATGGCTTCGCTATCAATTTAATTGATAACGGAATCTATACTCAAAACGCAATAAATGCAAGTAAAAATATTTATCTACTATCTGAAAGAAGTTATTCAAAAAAATTATTAAAAATAAAGAATAAATAAAAAACATCCTTCCTAATGCTGTTAAACACTAGAAAGGATACAATATATTAGTTATCCTCTAACTATTCCTGCTCTTTTAGTTTGCTTAAACTCTTTGGCAATTCTAACCAATTTACTAACATCATCTACCTCATCCATATTTACATTAAGAGTTAGATTAAATGTTTCTCCGCTACTTAGCATGTCCTTTGTTTCGCTATTGGTATATACTTGACTACCCCGTGGGAGGTTTAAAAGTTCAGGCCCTTGTTCTCCTACTATAGCAAGTCCACCGGGATGAAAGTTAGTTCCCCTTGAATACCCTGGTATTTTCCCTACATTATTTACAGAACTTTGCACATTCCCCACTATATTACCCATATTTTCAAAAGTTTTGGATGCACTTGAGGCAACACCTCTGGCATCATTAATTGCTGAGATCAATAGATAGATCAAACCTACTACAAGCGCAATCAAAGCAGCCCATTTCGCAAATTTTAAAAACACTTGATTATCTAATAGGTTATTAAAAGCAGTTGTTATTTTACTTAAAGCTTCAATCCCTCCGCTTATCTTTGTAAAGCCATCAAACACTCTTACTAATAAAATTAGTAATGGTCCTATTGCTGCAGCAATCCCCAATATCTTTAAAATGAATTTTTTTGAACCTTCATCTAAATTATTAATTGCTTCTAAAACATTGTTCATCCACTCAAATATTGGAATTATCGCCGGAAGTAAAATTGTACCAAAACTTTCTCCTAGTTCTTTAGTTATCTCTTTTAATCTATTCATTTGTCCTGTAGCGCTATCTGATTCTCTAGCAGTAGTACCAACGGCAATATTTGTCTTATCAATTACATAGTTATACCTTAACTGAACCTTTTCAGCCTCTGTCATATCAGCTATTTTCTTTCTTATCCCTTTGGATAATGCATATTCTTGGAGGGTCGCTTGTGTCATGTTAATACCAAATTTCCTTAAAGGCTCTGTTTGTCCTGTCACAATGGCATTTAGTGAATTGATTGTTTCTTCTACGGTGTAATCATAGAAATTGGCTAAGTCCATAGTTCTTTCAGTTAGAGTTTTTGACCATTCCTCTGTCTTTTGTAAATTAATGCCCACGCCTTTAAATAATGCTCCGAAGTCTCCCGCCATACCAATAGCAGTACTTCTAGCTAACCCGAAATCTCTAAGAGAGTTTTGCGCCCATCTTTCTATACTTTTTGAATTATGTTCAAATACCACTCCCATTTTTCCTAGAGACTGTTCATAGTCCGCTGCCATTTTAAAAGCAGCAGTTCCAGCAGCCATAATTGGTACTGTTACTTTCATAGTTAGGCTTTTGCCTATATCATTAGCTTTCTCACTTAGATCTTTCCATTCTTCAGCTGTTTTCCCTAGTGTCAACTTTTGTTTCTCTAATTCCTTGGTAACCTTATCTAATTCAGCTTTAGTTTGTGCTAATTGCGCTTCTGCCCTAGCTAGTTCTAGAGTATTTTCTCTTATGGCTTGTTCATTCTTATTCTCTGCAGATGTTGCTTCTTTTAATTTATCCCTGAACATTTCAACTTGTCTTTCTTGTATCCTTAATGTGTCTGACAAATTCTTATGCTCTGCTGATAATTCATTTACAATTTTCCCGCTCTTTTTAGCTTCAGCACCTGCCTTTGAATACTCGGCACTTATGAGCTCTAATTGATATTCTAAATCTTTCCATTCCTCTGAATTCTTATCTATTATATTTTGTTGATATTCCATTTCTTTAGTAACTTTTGATAATTCAGCTTTAGTTTGTGCTAATTTAGCTTCCGCTATCTGTAGGCTAGTGGTATTATTTTCAATTGCCTTAGTATTATTTCCCTTTGCATTTGTTGCATCTTCTAGTTTTTTTCTATAGTTTTCTACTTCTTTTTCTTGAATCTTTAATCTATTGCCAAGATAATCGTACCTAGTACCTAGTTTTTCGATTTCTTTTCCACTTGCTTCTGCTTCAGCGCTAGACTTTTTAAACTCTGCATTCAGAATAGCCATCTGTTTCCTTACATTTGGTACGCCTTCTTTTATCTCATTATAGTCGAAATTCAAAGTTATTTTCCTAGAATATCCTTTAAAACTGGCCATATTTTCACCACCTTATCTTAAAAAATCTCTCATAGAGTTTACATATTTTACTTGAGATTTTTCTTTTATTCCATTTGTTTGAATATCTATCATCCTTACTATTTGCCTTGTTGTACTGTTCAAAAATTCTTCTTTGCTCCTACCCATTTTTATGCAATAAACATAGTATAATATTTCAAAATATTCCTCGTTTATTTCATGATTATTGCCATTGCTGATTTCATTTCCTCCGTTAGCATAGAGTGAAATTTTTTTTTAGTTTCTTCATTTGTAGTAGATTCAAAATTGTTTAAAAGCAATTTAAAAATCTCCAGTAACAGTTGCCAACCTCCTTTTAATACTATTCCTCTAGCTTCATCCAATGTGAAGTTGGGTTCCGTTATCTTGATGCCCACATATAATATTTTTGCTCCGAACTCAAAGGGGGCATTTTGTATCTCGTTTTTCATGCCATTAGTGATATCTCCAAATTCTTCAGTATAAATAATAAAAGCTTCATTATTAAATACAGCTACTTTTTTAGTCCCATCTTTAAATTCAAGCTCCAATGGTTCTATATCTCTAACACTAAATCTTGCCATTATATGATCTCTCCTTATTTAATTTTAGTTTTTCTAATATTAATCATTAAGCTGTTTATTTCATCTCTCAAAGGTACCCCTCCACCAAATGCTATAGACTTAGCTTCATTTAAAGTAATAGACTTGTCCAATACCTTCATTCCACAGTAAACAACTTTTGCAACGAAGTCATAAGGTCTTACCTCGGCTTCTTGTTTTGCTATTTCCTCTATGTTGCCAAACTCTTTTTTAAAAATAGTAAATGCTTCACTATTGAATAAAGCTTTCTTTATAGTTCCATCCGGGAATTCCATTTCTAAAGGCTCTATATTTTTTATCTTTGCTTTTGCCATAATATAATATCTCCTTATTTTTATTTGTTTTATTTAATTGAAATAAAAAAGTTTTTAACCTCCCCAACTTTGGGGTCGTTAGCTTCTTTGGTGTAGAGGGGGGGACCCCCCCTCATGTGAAAAATTTGAAAAATCTCTTTTGTCATGGCGTCTACTCGGTAAACACGGTTAAAATAAAAACCTGTCGATCAGAAGTAGGGGGACTGTGTTTAACCTCCAATTATTGTCCTTTGCCCTTCTTCATGCTTTCAACACTCTTACTTGCTACATAATCTGCCCTTATGTTATAACCAAGTTGTTTTGAGTAAATCTTATCTGAATTAAATGTACCGCGTTGTTCATCTGCTTCAAATAATTCCATAATCTTATTATCATATTCCCTAATTTTATTAATCTGTTCTGCCATTTCCTTTTCATATCTTGCCTTTATATCATCCATTTCTTCTTTGATTTTGTCTTTATTGTTTTCTAGATCATTCAATATAGGTATTATATATTCATAGTATTGTATTGCTGCCTCACGATACATACTATTATTTCTCCATGGTATATTTTTTAGATTCTCTAGTGCTACTATTTTTCTTGCTATGGTTGTCCTACTTTCTCGTGAATCTAAAGATTTCTCTAGTTCGTCTAAGTTTTTAAACCCTGGCAGAGGTTCCTTTGCATAATCCCTTAATTTTACCCTATACTGAACCTCACGTATTTCTGCCTCTTTCTTTATTACCTTTGCATTCTCTATAGATTGCTTTAATGTTTCTGTTAAACCTTGTAATATCTTATCCTCTTCAATATCTTTTAATAATTTCTTAGCTTCCATTACATAATCCTCCCCGTATAATTATTAGATCCATTTGCTCCACTTAACCTTCTATGCTTCATTATTAAGTTTCTCATGCATTCTTCAATGTAGAACTTGTTTTGTTGGTAGTAGGCTTTCTTTGCCTCTTCAAACTCTTTAACTCTTTGCTCTGGACTTGACCCACTTTGCCTAAAGAGAACTCTTTTTTTATTTTCCATTGATTATTACACCTCTTTTAATTCATTGACATATAAGACATTTTCAATAAACTCACTGTCAGCTCTTACCCTTCTATATGCTGTTATGTTCCCATCAATAGTTACTTCTTGCCCTTCTTTTACTAAGTCAGCTAATTCTATGTTTCTTTTAGTGATAGTACATACTAACTCTTTTTTATCTTCTTCAACTACAAACACACAAGAGTTTTCTCCTTTGAATCTTATTTCTTTTACTTTAGCTTTTACATTAACTTTAATCATCTTATCTACTCCTTTTTTCTAAGAATTTTCTTATCCTATCTTCAATATTTTCTCTCTCTAAAACGATCCTCTCTACTGATGATATATACTTTCCTCCTTTCACCTTAGGTTGAGAATAGTCTTTACCTTTGATAAAGCTTGTCCTATTATCCAGCTCTTTTCTAATGTCACCCATAAACCTACTTCTCCTAATTGTTCTTAATCCTTTATCTCTGGCCTGCCTTACTCGTTCAGAGCTTTTATTATACTTAGCTCCTATCTCTTTTAAGGTATGTTCAGGACAATCTAATCCATAATATAATCTAATGATTTGATATTGAAGTCCATCTAATCCATACTCAAACTCTTTCTTAAACTGTTCCATAAATACTTTACTTGTAACATCATCTGATACATTAACTTTATCATCTGGTATAGCCTCTAATAAGGTTATATCTTCATCATCTGTTATTGGCTCGTCTAGTGATATATCATTACTAAATCTATATATGTTTCTAGTAATAGCACTTCTTATATACCATACTGCAACTGTACTAAATGATGCGCCTCTATCTGGTTCATACTTATCAATGGCTTTCATTAGTCCTAATGTTCCACTCTGAAATATGTCCTCTAACTCTGTTCTCCCTTCTTTATGGTATTTCCTTGCTACCCATGAAACTAACTTAAGGTTATGAAGGATTAACTTTTCTTTAACTTTAGGGTCATCTTTATTCTTTAATAGTTCTATCTGTTCAATTTCATCTAATGGTTTTTCTAATTCAATCATTTCAACCCCCTTGATTTATTTGTAAAGACTGGGTGTTTCACCGACCCCTAGGTTTAGCCTATGACCTTACTAGTGGTAACCACACCTTTTGAAGGGTTCATTTTTAAATACAACCGTTACTCATAAGGGTACTCACTTTATGAGTATCCTTATCTCTATCCCCTATAAATTCTTGTTAATGAAGTGCGCGCTTCACGTACCCCTTACTAATCAAATAATTATCTAAATCTTCTTCCGATTTAAAATCGGAGCATTCTTGGTCGCTCACTAAATCGGGGGAACGTAAATATTGATATTATGATATTCCTCAAAATTGAGGGCACCTGTTTATATTATAAAAGGAGAGTAATTGGATATATCATCCATATACTACTAGAAGTTCGAGGTCGCTTTAAACGACCACGGAATTTATACTCAATAAGAAGCTTGGATGTGGTATCCAAGTATACTTTAGTTTTTTACAAAACATATCTATTGAACTAACCTTAAGTATCCTGGCCTTTTCTTTTTTACCTTAACAGTTTTACCTGTTGTATCATCAATAAAAAACTCTTGTCCATTGGCTCCTATATGCATAGTATGTGTTTTTATATCATTCATATCTGCCCATTCATTAGCTATTGATGGATGTCCATCAATCTGCCTTAACTTACTTAAAGCTAACATAGATTTTATATTAAAATTTTCAATATCTTTATTTGTGTACTCCCATAAAAACATTAAAGGATCTTCTTTTTCTCCTATAGGCACATTAGAGTCTAATGTATTAATGTAATCCCTTGTATAGAAGTAATCTTTAGTCTGATATTTATCACCATCATAATCTTTAGTTATAGGGAACATTTCCACAAACTCACTAGGTTCTAGTAACCCAACTAATGATTTAATAATACTGATAAGTTGAAAATCCCGTTCAGCCTGTTCTCTTGTTGTATCTTCTCTATCTGAATTTGTAACTACATACTTTACCCCATAAAATACAAGTTTTTGAATACACTTTCTTCTATTTACCATATCTGGATTTTCTGTATACTCTTTTAAAATTCTATCCCATGCTTTCAAATAGAGATAATTTTTCACATCATTATTTTGACTTTTCATGCTAAATCACCTTTCCTTATAATCTTTTATCTATTTCAATAAATCTCATCATTGATGGTGCTTTTATAACATCTATAGTTCCCACTGGACCATTTCTTTGTTTTTCTATTATTAATTGGCTAAGTTTTTGATTCTGTTCTTCCAAAAGCTCAAAGAATGTATGATGGTATATCCCATTTTTAATTAGATTATCTATGTCCTTTTCGTTAGGTTCATGTAAGAATATAATGTTATCTGAGTCTTGCTCTATGGCTCCTGATTCTCTTAAATCCGCCATAGTAGGCCTATTTCCTTCCGCATTCCTGTTTAGCTGAGATAAGATTACTATAGGTATCTTAAATTCCAATGTCATAAGCTTTAATTCTCTTGTTATTGTTGCAACCTCTTGCTCTCTGCTGTAATGTTTTTCTGACGATCTTAGGAGTTGAAGATAGTCTATAATTACTAAGTCAGGTTTATGTTTTCTTAATTTAGTTCTTATATGTTGTATGGTTCTGCTAGTTTTATCTAGTAAAAAGTTATCTATTGAATTTTCATTTGCTGTTTGAAAGACATTTGACCATTCTGTATCACTTTCAATATTGCCTGTCCTAAGTTTTGATAGATTTACTTTTGCATTAGATGATATGATCCTTTCGCATAGTTGAGTTACTGACATTTCCAATGATGTGTACATTACTCTTCTTTTCTTCTTTGCTATATTCTGAGCTATCTGCATACCTAGGATTGTTTTTCCTACCCCTGGTCTTGCTCCTACGGTAGTTAATTCCTCTTGATGCAATCCGGCGGTAGCTTCATCAAACTTAGGTATTCCTATATAAAATGATGTGTCTCCTCTGCTCTCATATCTCTTTTGCAGTAACTCTATTGTTTCTAGCATGGCTTGTCCTAGTGTAACTACCTCATCATCTATGGTGTCTTCTAGTTCTTCTATTTCTCTCATGGCATTATTTTTTATAGTATCCATATCTACTGTAGTGTCCTTTGCCATCTGCATAATCTTATTAGCTTTGTTTATTAATTTCCTTCGATTTGATTTATCTTTTAGGACCTTTATGTTACTTTCTACGTTTGCTGTACTGGCAATGATGTTTGTCATATTCGCTATAGTTGATACTGGAATACTTGTCCTCTTATGAAGTGTAAATAAATCTATGTCTTGTTTGGCAACTGTTAAATCATGCATTGCCTTTATTATTTTTCTATTGGTAGTATCTAGGAAATCATCTTCTTTTAGTCTTGGAAGTAAATCTATGGCTGATTTATCTATTATTAAACTTCCTATTATCTGCATTTCTAATATCAAATCATCATTTGAAATCATAACCTCTTGTCACTTCCTCTCCAATTTGACCCTTGCAAACTTTCCTCTGTTTCTTTAATTGAGTTCTTCTCATTTAGATAACCTTCAAACTTATTTCCAAATAGCGTTTCAGGTCTAAGGTATTTTTCCCATTCTGTACCTTTCCAAGTTGCAATTTTGTTGTCTATCACCTTTTTAAAATCATCTAAAGTAAAACCTTCTTTTAGTCTTCCATCAATTAAAGATTGTGTCTTTTTTGTAGTTGCCTTATAGTTTTTATTTGCTTTTATATTTAGATAATCAACTATAGATATATATATTTCTTTATTATTTTCTTTTTTCTTTATTTGGGGAGCTAATTCGCTACCTGTTGCGGTAACTAATTCGCTACCTGTATGGGTATCTTTTTTATTGGGTGGTAACTTATTAGTTACCTCACTACTATTTAGCCACCCCTTATAATTTTTATTGAGTGATAATACTCTTGATTTATTAAAGGTTGCTTCTACAACTACATCAATTATTTTTCTTTCAATTAATACATTCAACTCTCTTTGTATTTGTTTTTTATGGATATTAGTAGCATTTGCAATAAAGGTAATCGATATTTCATGGTCCTTTCGTTGATAACCATATGTCTGCCTTAAAACTACATCAATAATTCTTCTTTGAGTACCATTCAAATCAGTAGATGCTAATGCTTCTAATATTTCATTAGCTATTCTTGTATATCCATTTTCCAACTGTACACTGCTAGTCATCTTCCTCTTCCTTTATATTTTTTGTAGGACCTTCTTTTTATAAGTGCAAGAGCTTTATAGTGGATGTCTTTATTCTTGCTAATAGCTTCATTTAATGTTATTTTTTCATCATATGAAGTTCTATCAGGATACATATAATAATTTGCAACTCTATTAATCATAGCAAGTTCACAAGATGTCTTTAAATTTTCTTCACTTAAAACAATCTCATCCATAAAGTAACCTCCTTACAATTCCCTACCCTCTAAGGTTGCCTTATTTAACCATTCTTCAAACAGCCTTGCATTAATTTTAGTTGTTTCTCCAATTTTTATTACTGGTATATCTTCTTGACTTCTCACCATTGCATAAAGCTTGTCTCTTCCTATGTTAAAATGCTTAGATGCTTCTACTATTGACATTAAATATTTATTGTTCATGATCCTTCCCCCTCGCCTTATCCTTTTCTATTATTTGATTAATAGCTTCAAATGGTGTCAAATCTTGTATGCCATATTCATTCATTCTTTCTAATCTTTCTTCCATCTTCTTTTTCTTCTTATTAGCTCTATACTTTTTTCTTTTATTAGACATAGAAAATAATCCTTTCTCTAGATCTTCGGTCATCCTATACCTAGGTGACAACAAAGAATCTTTTTTAACTATTTAGTTATCACTCATAAAATATCTTACTTCTTCGGATAATTTAATTGTTTCCCACCCTAAATACTTTCTTAATATGTTCATGGCTTCAATAATTGCCTTTACTTCTTCATACATAGGATTATCTGATAGTTTCTTATATTTACCCTCTCTCTGATACTCCATAAATTCATCAAGATAAACATCATAAAAACTAACAATTGAATTATAAACATGATCCATTTTTTACGCCTCCCATTCACCACTATAAAATAATTCATCCACTGAAGAATCTAATATTTTTGAAATTTTTTTCATATTTTCATAGCTAGGTCTAATCTTATTTCTTTCATAATTTGAAATTGTCTGATTTGTTACTCCTACCATAGAGGCTAGTTCTTTTTGTGAGTATCCTCTTTCTATTCTTCTAAATTTAAGATTTAGATTCAATTTGTTCCCCCCTCCTTTCGACATTTATAATGTCTTTCATTTTTATTATAGCCCTTTTAAATGTCGTTGTCAAATGTTTATTTTTAAAAACTTGCATTTTAAATGTCGCTTATGATATAATTTTTAAAAAGGAGGGATTTATATTGAATGAAAGTGATATTATAAATTTAGGATATGTAATAAAAGAACTAAGAAAAGAAAAAAATATGACACAAGTTGAGTTAGGAAACGCTATTGGTAAAACTGAGAGTACAATAAGAAAATATGAAGCAAATATAATCGAACCGCCATTAAGTGTACTTTATAGCATTACAAAAGCCCTAGGAGTATCATTGAGAATGTTTATTTCATTAATTGAATTCAATGATACTGAGGATAAGTATATTATGTTAGACAGGCTTAAAGATTCTCAAAATAATTCTTTAAAAAGAGATGGTTTAGAGAGTTTAGCTCAAATTTATTTTTCTCTGGGCCAGTTTAGTGTAGAGCATGAGACCCTTAGGGCCGTATATGAAAATAAAAGTTTTAGCCAGTTTTTAATATGGCTATATCAATCAGAAGCTAATAAGCTAGCTGATAGATATTCAAAAACACTAGGCCTTCAACTCCCCATAACACCACTGAGTGAATTTTTTGATATAATATCAAATTTAGAATTAGAAGATTATATTGGAGCTATTGCTATGAATGCAATACAAGAGTATAAGAATAGACAAGAGGATAGAAAGTAAGGGTGAAATCTAATGGCTAGACAACCTAAAACCAATACAAGCATTGGAGGATATGATTATTTTAGAACCAGACTAACTATAGGTTATGATAGCAAGGGTAAGCCTATTGTTAAGCAATTCTATGGCAAGACTAAAGGAGAAGCGGAGAATAAGAAAAAAGAGTACATTAAAGCTATAGAAAGTGGTATAAATCCTGATTTAGCTTCCCAAACATTAGAGAAGGCTTTATTAGATTGGCTCTGGAACATAGAAAGGTATTCAGGTAACAAATCATCAACCTTTGAAAGATATGAATCAATAAGTAGGAACTATATTAAAGATAGTTCTCTAGGCCGATTGGTAGTTTCTGATATAAAAAAATTACCTATACAAAAGTATTACAATGAATTACTGGATAAAGGAAAGACATACTCCATTATTGAAAACATAAATAAACTCCTTAATAAGTTCTTTAGATATGCTGTTAGTGAAGGTTATGTTTTGAAGAATCCAATATCTGGGCTTAAACTTCCTAAGGATAATGAAGAAGATATCGATGAGGACTTTAACTCAATAGAAACTTTTACTGATGAAGAAATTAATAAGATATTAAAGCCATTAGGTAATGTAAAACTAAGATATATAATTATGTTTGCAGTCCTAACCGGCTGTAGGATGGGTGAGATTTTAGCTTTAGAAAAGGATGATATAATAGATGGTGTTGTAAGAGTAAATAAATCTGTAAGGAATGTAAAGGTATTTGATGATGAAGATAAATCCTACTGGACTAAAAAACTAACTACTCCGAAGACTAAAAGCTCCAATAGAGAAGTACCTCTTCCAAAAGTATTACAAAAAGAATTGAAGAAGTTAGATATCCTAGTTAAAGAAGAAAGATTAAAACTTGGTGAAGCATATACTGAGAATGACCTTCTATTCCCTTCACTAACTGGTGTCTATATGGATGCAAAGAACTTAAGAAGGTCCTGGGAAAGAGCTCTAAAATCTGCTAATGTTCCTTATAAGAAGTTTCATTCACTTAGACATACCTATGCAACTAAGTTAATTGAAAATGGCACATCTATATTAACTGTAAGTAGATTACTAGGACATAGTAGTCTTGAAACAACGCAAATATATACTCATGTATTAAAAGATACTAAAGCCAAAGAAGTAGAATGTTTAAATAAAATGTTTAGTTAATTAAAATTCTTATAAAATAAAAAAGGTCCTTATCTATTTAAGATAGGGGCCTTTTAAAGATTATCTATAATCATTTCAATATCTATATTTAATTCCTCTATAAACTCAATTAATGATTTAAAAATATCTTCTTTCATACTACCAATAACAACAAAATCTGTTTTTTCTGTATTAAAGAAATAGAATTGCTCTGCTTTTATATAACCATCTTTCGAATTACTTCTTACTACACTACTATCATCAGCAGTAATAGGAAAATTACCAGGATAGGATAGCTTCTTAGTACGTTGAGCTTCATCTTTAAATGAGGACATAACATTACATATTATATCATAATCTAATCCCTGAATTTGGCCTTCCTCATTACTTAAAACCACAAATGAATGTCTACTTATTTTTTCCCCATCGCGATTATAGTCCTTAACAAGGATTATGTCCCCCACTTCACACATCTTTAGTACCTCCACCCAATTTATTAATTAGCTTTACATAATGTAACTTTCTTTTTACCCGATAATACATCTTCATCCCAATCAATAGGTGTAACATCTTTTAATGCATTTTCTGATGAAATAATAGTGGTTTTCTTATCCTTAAGTTTATTTAAATCTAATGACTTAAGATTCTTATTATTCATAGTTACACCTCCTTCATTTTTTTTATTAATATTTGTATTCATATTATACCACTCCTTGTCCATTTAAATCAATAACAATTAACATATCTATATCTATATCTATATCTATATCTATATCTATATAGATATATTATGGACCAAAGATATATATGTTATAATAATATAATTATAATGGATACGGTTTATTTACTACTACAACTAAAAAATCTCCATCACAGTTTGACAGAGATAATTTAATAGATTAATTTTTCAGAATGGTTAAAAAAGGGTTAAATCACATTTTGCAAAACCCTCAAAACCCTTCTAATCATTGTATTTGGCACACCAGAGAGGACTCGAACCCCCAACACCTTGATCCGAAGTCAAGTGCTCTATCCATTGAGCTACTGGTGCATATTAATATGTATATATAAAAAAAATTGGCCTATGCCAATTTTATGTATGGTGCGGGAAAGAGGACTTGAACCCCCACGTCAATGACACTAGATCCTAAGTCTAGCGCGTCTGCCAATTCCGCCACTCCCGCATATGCCCTCTATGAGGCATTAATGGTGATCCATCCGCGACTCGAACGCGGGACACCCTGATTAAAAGTCAGGTGCTCTACCGACTGAGCTAATGGATCATATTTATTTAATTTGTTTGCAGAAGTAGTTGCACCACTTCGATCAGATTCACTAGTCAAGGACTAAGCAATGTACACAAAATCGAAAACCCTGATTTTGGTCCCCTGCTTATACCGACTGAGCTAATGGATCATGTTTATTTAGTTTGTTAGCTAATAATTTATGTTTTATATGGGGTGGATGATGGGATTCGAACCCACGACCTCCAGAGCCACAATCTGGCGCCATAACCAACTAGGCCACACCCACCATATTTGAAATTATTTGGCGCACCTAGGAGGATTCGAACCCCCGGCACACGGATTAGAAGTCCGTTGCTCTATCCTACTGAGCTATAGGTGCAAGCTCTAACAGTTGGAGCACCCTACGGGTACTACTGAATTAAGTCCTGCGTAGCTCATAACTGGAGCGGGTAAAGGGGATCGAACCCTCGCAGCTGGCTTGGGAAGCCAGTGCTCTACCACTGAGCTATACCCGCATAGTCGCTACTCAGTGATGCCTTGTCTTATTACTTTCGCTAACAATTTAAAATTATATCAGGTTCTAAATACAATGTCAATACATTATTTTTATTTTATTTTAATTATTTTTGTTTTTATTTTTTCTTCAATTTCTATTATGCCAAAAGTCTTTATTTTTTCAACACTTCTTGGTAAAGACGGGCTTCCAGGGTTCATTATAATCATATCTTCTATCTTCTCTATGACAGGTATATGTATATGGCCAAATAAAACTATATCTGCTCCTAATTCTAAACCCTTATAATATAATTTTTGCATTCCACTATTTACACCATATTTATGTCCATGGGTTAGAAATATTTTTTTCCCTGCTATCTCTATAAATTCATCTTCTTTATACTCAGTATTAAAATAATCTCCATTTCCCTTTACTATTACAGATTCAAGTCCAAATGTCTTGGATATTTTAACACCATCCATTACATAATCTCCAAGATGAAAGAGTATATCAGGTTTTTCCATTTCTGATAACTTTTCAATTATCTCCTTATTATTTCCATGGGTGTCACTAACTACTGCTATTCTCATACTATTCTACCTCTAACTTTTTATTTAATGCCTCTTTTAGGTTTTCTAAAGCCCTTGCTCTATGACTTATTTTATTTTTTACTTCCTCTCCTAATTCCCCGAAGGTTTTATCATATCCTTCTGGAGTAAATAATGGGTCGTATCCAAATCCATTTTTTCCCTTTGGTTCAAATCCTATTTTACCCTTACATTCTCCTAATACAACTATCTTTTCCTTATTCTCCATAATTAATGATATGACAGTTTTAAATTTAGCCTCTCTATTAATTAAAGGTACATCCTTTAATTTTTCTAAAAGCTTAGAATTATTTTTACTATCGTTTCCTTCCTCTCCTGCATATCTTGAAGAATAAACACCTGGTTCTCCATTTAATATATCTACAAATAGGCCAGAATCATCTGCTAAAACCATATATTCTACCTTTTCAGCTAGGGCTCCTGCCTTCTTTAAACTATTTTGTTCTAGGGTTTCTCCATCTTCTATTACATCTAAACTTCCTAAACCTATATCTTTTTTGGAAACAACTTCTATTGGTAGTCCTTTAAGTATATTCTTTATTTCTTCTACTTTATGTTGATTTCCAGTTGATACTACAAGTGTTCTTTTTTTCATCTTAATGTTCTACTCCTTTATTTTCTATAGTCTTATGTATTACCATTATATTTTACCAAATAGATGGTTTTTTATCTATAAATAAAAAAGAAAGACCCTTCCCTAAGCTCATGGTAGCAAAATAGGCGAGCCAAGCTCGCCCATACATTATTTTAATTGTTAGTTTTACATTAATATTCATTTGCAAAAACTGGAATTGTAGCGTTTATTGTTTCTCCATCTACAAGTAATTCAACATTTTCAATCTCTTCAAATTGACTTAATGTTAAACCTATATTTTTTACTATCTCGCTAAAGATACCATCTTGTGAAGATTCTGAATAACTATCATAAGATATATCTACATATGCAGTACCATCTTTTACTTCTACTCCATGAAGCATAACATCTCTTGGTATATCAGAGAATAGTCCTACATCTCCAGGTGGCCCTTCAAATAGAAGATCTAAAGCAGAGTACACATTTGCTACTGGTGCTAAAGTTGGTATGGTAACTGGTACATAATACTCAAATTCTTCATTATTCATACCCTTATAATAAACAACTACTTTAGAGCGACCTTCGTCTATCTTTCCAATGAGGTTAATATTTTCTCTAGCCAAAGGCTTGCTAATATTTCCTCCGAATTTTAACGAAGGTAATGCTTTTCCTCCAACTAAAATTTGTACTTCTTTAATCGTTGGGAATTCTGTTAAAGTATATACTACACCCTTGATAAAACTTTCTTCTTCTTTATCTGATTGATTGTTTAAAACATCTTCAGAAAAATCTACCTTGCATAGACCAGTATCTTCATTTATAGACATTCCCAGTATTTCAGTGCCTGCTGGTATTACTGGTATAAGACCAGTAGGACTTAATGTTTCTCTTAGTTCAGCACTATCTACCATGTTGCTAAGTGTTGTTCTAGCAATACCTTCTGTCCAAGGAATCTTTCTCATTACAGGAACTAAGTATCCATCACTATCCCTAAAATAGATTACTGTCTTTCTCATTCCCTCATCTTCCGCTATTGCCATTTCACCAGCATCAGATCTGATTATTTCTATTTCGTCATCTTTAGCAGCTAACCTATTATTAATAAGGTTTTTTCCAATACTTAACACTGTTAGACCTAAGACTATTATTAGTCCAAATAATATTATTCTCCTATTTACCATCATCAACCCTCCTAGATTATACTATTACATTATATTAGAAGAGTTGTCAGACTATGATTAATTTATATTTTACTTTTTGCTAGCTGCAAAATATCCACCACTAATAGGATTTATATTGTTTACTGTAATAAATGCATTTTTATCATATTCATATACTATTTTTCTTAAATTAGCCAAATCTTTACGATTTATCGCAACATTTAAGATCTCCTTAGTACCTTCTAATCCCTGTCCTACTATAACAGTAACTCCAAATCCATTTTCTCTTAAAATTTCAATTAATTCCTTGTTGTCTGATGTCTTTAAGATTATTTGGGTGGCAAGATTCCCTAAGGCAATTTTATTTTCTATAGTAATTCCTAGATAATTACCACAAGCAAAACCTAATGCATAGGATAAAAGGTTTAAAGGGTTATCTAAACTGCTAACTACCTTACTTAATGCAGTTACATAAATGCTTACCTCAAAAAAACCAATTAATGCCGCTTGTAGCCTTCTTCCCTGAACTACCATAAGTGTCCTAATAGTTGCCAATGATACATCCATTACTCTGGCACAAAAAATAAATAGATATCCATATAATAACTCCAAAATACTCCCTCCCTAAAAATAAATAAGCAAGGTTGCCCTTGCTTATTATATTAATACATTTCAAAATACTTTTCTATCCCTTTTATTATACCGTTAACTATTTTATTTTGATAGTCTTCCGTAAATAAAAGTTTCTCTTCTGCTGAGTTAGATAAAAATCCTGTTTCTACTAAAACTGCAGGCATTTTTGTTTCCCTTAAAACAACTAGATTTGGTCTTTGAATTATACCTTTATCTACTGCTCCTGTAGCTTTTAATAGCTCGTCCATTATACTCTTAGCAAATGGATGTTGATCTATTTCTTTTTTCTCTGATTGAGTCGCAGGACAATATAATACTTGAATACCAGCTATAGATTTATTATCGTGAGAGTTACCATGAATGCTCACAAATACATCTGCATAACTATCATTTGCTATCCTGGCTCTTTCGTATAAATCTATAAATTCATCTGTATTTCTAGTCATTATTGTATTATATCCCAAAGATCGTAGTTCCTGATCTAGTTTTAATGAAACGCTGAGATTTAAATCCTTTTCCTTATTTTTATTTATAGATAAGGCTCCTGGATCCTTCCCACCATGCCCTGCATCTATAACTATAACTCTATCTGAAGGCTTTAGGTTTTCACCTTTTTTTATTAGTAAAGAAATTTTACTATCAAATTCATTAGAAAGTAAAGTATATTCTATACTCTTTTTAAACTTAATGAGAAGTCTAGTCTCTATTTCATTTTTCACAACTTCAATTTCATCTACTAAGCCATCTTTTATGGAAACTATACCTTCATTTAAATCTACATTATTTGTTGGAACCGAAATCTCTATCCATTTATTTCCTTGTTCTTGATTTACAGAATAATTTGTTTCTACAAGATTTTTAATAGTAAAAACCTTGTCCTTACCCTCTGATGTATAGGAAATATTTTCCCAGAAGGATTTTTCAGGATAAATTACTATCTTATCCTCATGGGTATCTATTTTTATATTAGGATCAGTTACTCCTTCTTTTACATCTAAAACTATTCTAACTATTTGATCCATAGGACTATAGTTATTATCAGCATTAAATTGAGATACCCTAACTTTTTTAACAAACCCTAAGTCGTAATCATATTCTAGATAAGTAGATCCATCTAAAATGGAATCCATTAAATCAATTACTATCCTTTGAGGATTTTGTAACTTCATGATATTTATTTTGGCATTACTTGCACCGTTTACTACAAGGGCTTTATTTCCATCTATTAATTCATTTGTAATAGATTTTATTTTGTTGCTTTTAAAGGATACTATCAGACCTGCTCCATTATTTGTTGGTACTATATTATACGCTGCCTGCTCCTTTAAACTAACAACTATTCTTGTTATATCAGGATTATAGGAATACTGTGAATATTCAACTTTTTCAAGAATATTATCTCCTATATTTATGGTTCCTGGACCATCTCCAGAATTTTTTAATGCTAATTTAGAGTTGCTAATATCTATTACTAACTTATTGGAATCATTTAAAAACATAGTATTATATTGAATAGCCTTGTCACTGTTTATAATAATTTTATTTTTTTCTGTACTTCCCTTATCAATAGAGATATTACTTATAACATTTGCCCCTACTTGGTTTCCTGATTCATTAGGTTCTGGTGTTTCTCCAGGTGTCTCTGCCTGAGAATCCTCTTTGGAATTTATAAATGGCACTTTATTTACATTGTCCCATCCCACTTCATATCCCAAGGTTTCAGATAAAAATGATAGTGGAACCATAGTTCTAGCATCATTATTTTCAAAGGTTACCAGCCTAGGAATAGAGTTCTTATCCAGCACTCTCTTTTCATTATTCAATATGGCTATAGCACTATCTATTGTTAATTTTATTTCCTTATCTTTATGGGTAACAGTAACCATTTTAGCCTTTTGATTCCAATCCACCTTAGCTCCATAACTCTCTATAAATCTAATAGGAACTAATGTCCTATCGATATGAACAAAGGAGGGAATCTCAGTATTTATTGCTTGTCCGTCCATGATGATAGGCACCTGTGTTACAGATACTTTAGCACCGTTCATGCTTACTTGAATTGTCTTGTTACTAGCTGCATGTCCTATTTGACTAAATAAAAATAATAGTACAAATAAAGACAATATTACCTTCTGTTTTTTCATTTATCTACCTCCTTATGTCACATATGTCCTTAGTAAACTTTGCCTATTTTATTTATATCATTTAGCCATTTATTATGTCAACAAATTAGCCATTTTGTAACCATAATGTAATATTAACTATACGTTGATAAAGCCTTATATAATTCATCACTTGCAGGTGGCTCTATATCATTTATTACTCCATTTTTCTCCAATATTACACCTTCTTTTGCTATCTCACCTATGACTGTAGATTTAATTCCATTTTTATCTAACTCTTCGTTAATTACTGAAACCTTTTCTTTTTCTACAATAATTAACATAGAACCACTAGATATTAGTCTATACGGATTTATTTCTAATATTTCTCCAATTTCCTTAGTTACATCTTTAATTGGTATCAACTCTTCTATGACTTTTATACCTTTGCCAGTTGCCTTAGAAGCTTCCCAAACCGCTCCTAAAACTCCTCCCTCTGTAATATCATGCATATATCTCACACCAATATTTCCACAGATTATGCCTTCTTTAACCACACTAAGCATACTGTCCATATTCTTAGCTAATTGAAGTTTTTCCTGTCCTATCTTGTCTATCAGATGCTCTTCCAATTCCTTTGCAATTATAGATGTCCCCTCTATTCCAGCATACTTAGTAATTAATACCTTATCTCCAACTTCTATTTCTTTTGAATTAGGAAGTTTCTCCCTAGATTGCTTACCTATAACTGTTGTACTTACTATAACTCTATTTACTGCATCAGTGATCTCTGTATGTCCTCCTATGATTTCTACATTTATTTCCTTTGCTACCTCTCCTGCATCTTTCATTATATTTTCTATTTCTTCCTCTGTAGTGCTTGGTGGGGCTAATATTGTCATTAGTACCCCTATAGGCTCTGCACCACTAGTTGACACATCATTACATGAGATATGCACAGCTAAGCTTCCAATATCTTTAGTGGCTCCTGTAATAGGATCTGTACTCATTACACATAAATCATTTCCAAAGTCAATAATTGCACTATCTTCACCTACTGCAGCCCTTACTAATACTTCTTCTCTTTTATTTTTTATATTTGATAAAACTATTTTTTCCAAAACATCATTAGGTAATTTCCCTATCTCCATTTTATTACCTCCCAAAGCATCTTCTATGTATTTTTATTAATTATATTGTACCATATGTATAACACTTTTTATACACTTTGGGTACACTTTAAAACTCATTTTCATAATATTTAAATGTATTTTGGAAAGAATAATTATAACAATTCATAATTGAACGAAAGGGAGGGTTTAATTTTGATGATACCTTGTTCTGAAAAATGTATATATGAAGAGGATGGATTATGTGCTTTAAAAGCAGTTATTCCTCCGTCTAGTACCCCTACCAAAGATTGCCCTTATTTTACTAAAAAAGAGAAAAAAGACGATTCATAAACTCTCCAAATAGTATAAAAGCACTATAAGTTAAATTAACTTATAGCGCTTTTATTTATACCTACTTTATAATCATTGTTCCAGCTTTTCCTTCTATGGCATCCTTCAAAAGTTCTAGAGAAGTTATTATTACTTTTTTTCCGCCTCTATCTAAATATTCTATTCCTGCTTCTATTTTTGGTCCCATACTTCCTTTTGGGAATTGTCCTTCTTCAAAGTGTTTTTTCGCTTCATCTAAAGACATTTTTGATAAGAATTCTTGATTTGGCTTTCCAAAGTTAATTGCTACCTGTGGAACTCCTGTCAAAATTACTAGAAAATCTGCCTCTATTTGATTTGCTAATAATGATGATGCATAATCCTTGTCAATTACAGCCTCTACTCCCTTTAATCCACCATTATCCTCTATAACTGGAATTCCACCGCCACCTACAGTGATTACTATAGTTCCGTTGTCAGTCAATGTTTTTACAACTGATTGCTCCACAATATCTAAAGGCCTTGGGGAAGGCACTACTCTTCTATATCCTCTACCACTATCTTCAACCATAGAGTAATTTTTAGCTTTGGATATTTCATCTGCTTCTTCTTTACTATAAAATGGGCCTATTGGTTTTGTTGGTTCCTTAAATGCTGGATCATTTTTATCAACTAATACCTGTGATAATACAGAAACAACATCTTTTTCAATTCCTCTTTTTCTGAGTAAATTTTCCAGTGATTGCTTTATCATATATCCCAACTGCCCTTGAGTCTCAGCAACACATACATCAATTGGTAGTACTGGAATCCTATCTTTAGCCGCCTCGCCTTGTAAAAGTAAATTTCCAACCTGTGGTCCATTTCCATGGGTTAATATAACTCTATATCCTTCTTCAATTAAATCAGCAATATATGGACACATCTTACCTATATTAGTATATTGCTCTTCTACCGTTCCCTTTTGCCCCTCAGATATTATTGCGTTTCCTCCGATTGCAATTACTATTTTTTCCTTCAAAATAAAACCTCCCTATTTTGACTTATCTTCTTTCTTTCTTTATTTACCTTGCAAAATTTTTCTTATTTATTATACACTTCATTTTTAAAATAATAAATATCTTTTTATAAATTTATATGTTTTTAAAAAGATAGATGGGAATCCCATCTATCTTTCATTTATCATATCTATTAACATCTTATTTACCATTTGAGGATTAGCTTTTCCCTTTGATGCCTTCATTATTTGTCCTACTAAAAATCCAATGGCTCTATCTTTACCATTTTTATAGTCAATAATTGATTGATCGTTTTCATCTAGAATTTTTGATACTATTTCTTTTAATGCACCTTCATCACTGATTTGGATTAATCCTTGTTCTTTTACTATTGTCTGTGGATCTTTACCTGTATCAAATACTTCTTTCAATACCTTTTTACCAGTGTTATTGTTTATCTTACCATCTTTAACTATAGATATAAGCTCTGCTAAGGCTTTAGGTGTAAGAGAAGTATCTTGAATCTCCACCTCTTCATCCTTTAATCTTCTCAAAACATCTCCCATGATCCAATTGCTAACTAATTTTGTGTCATTTATATGCTTTATAGTTTCTTCAAAGAAAGAAGCTAATTCCTTAGATGCTGTTAATACTCCTGCATCGTAGTCTGAAAGCTCATACTCCTTAATAAATCTTTCCTTCTTGTGATGAGGTAACTCTGGAAGATTATTTTTTATCTCCTCTATCCATTCATCGCTGATTACTATAGGGGCAATATCTCCATCTGCTGCAAATCTATAATCTTCTACTCCACCCTTTTCCCTCATTGTTATAGTTTTGTTGCTTACATCATCCCATCTTCTAGTTTCTCTTTCAGTATTTTTACCTTCTTTTAATAAAGCTATATGTCTTTCTTCCTCATATTCCATAGCCTTCACTGCACCTCTAAAAGAATTTAAGTTCTTAACCTCTGTAATATTAGTCTTGGCTCCAGTTTCAGTATCTACAACATTTATATTAATATCGCATCTTAGAGAGCCTTCTTCCATCTTACAATCTGATACCTCTATATATTTTAAAGTTGCTCTAAGCTTTTCAAGAAACAATCTAGCTTCCTCTGGAGTATTCATATCAGGTTTTGATACTATCTCTATTAAAGGAACTCCTGCTCTATTATAATCTATTAGTGTATCTTCTTTATCACTATGAATTTGTTTTCCCGTATCTTCTTCTATATGGATTCTTTGCAAACGAACCTTTTTAGTTTCATTCTCTGTCTCTATTTCTATATATCCATCTTCACAAAGTGGTATATCATCCTGAGAAATTTGATAACCCTTGACCAGATCTGAATAATAATAATTCTTTCTATCCATTCTTGTTTTAGTATTTATTTTACAGTTTAATGCAATTCCTGACTTTATTGCATATTCTATAGCTGTTTTATTTATTACCGGAAGTGCTCCAGGTAGTCCAATACAAACAGGACAGCAATGAGTATTAGCTTCTCCACCAAAAGCATTTATACAGCTACAGAACATCTTTGTTTTAGTAGCTAGTTCAACGTGGATTTCTAGCCCAATTATAGTTTTATAGCTCATTTCTTAGTCCTCCTTCAAGTCCTAGACCCATCTTTATAATATTTGCTTCTTTATATTTATCTCCAATTATTTGTAACCCAATAGGAAGTCCATCTGCATAACCGCATGGTATACTCATGGCACATATTCCTGCTAAATTAACAGACACAGTAAATAAATCTGCCTTATACATAGCTAATGGATCTTTTATCTTTTCTCCAAGTTTAAATGGAAGCACTGGAGATGTGGGAGATAAAATCACATCATATTTACTAAAGGCCTTATGGAAATCTTCTTTTATTAAGGTTCTTACTCTCAATGCCTTTTTGTAATGATCATCTGCATATCCTCTGGTTAATGAATAAGTTCCAAGCATTATTCTTCTCTTAACCTCTTCACCAAAGGCCTCAGTCCTTGAATTTATATATAATTCGTCTAATGTATTATATTCCTTAGCCCTATACCCATATCTAACTCCATCAAATCTAGCAAGGTTTGAGCTAATTTCTGAGGTAGATATAATATAATAAGCTGCCAATCCGTATTCCAAATGGGGTAAAGATATTTCTTCTATTTCAGCACCTAGGGATTCAAATATTTTTATTGACTTACCTATTTCATCCTTAATCCTAGAATCTATCCCCTCACCAAAAAATTCCTTAGGAAGTGCCACTCTCATTCCCTTTAAGTAATTATTGTAATCTGTTTCTTCTTGAAAACTACCAAATATTATGGTTCCTTCTGGATTTTTAAAGGATGTAGAATCTTTTTCATCATAGCCTGTTATAGAAGAAAGCATAAGTACTGAATCCCTTACATCTCTACCAAATACACCTATTTGATCCAATGTATTTGCCATGGCAACAGCACCATATCTAGATACTATACCATAGGTTGGCTTTATCCCTACAACATCACAGTATGATGCAGGTTGTCTAATGGAGCCACCTGTATCTGTGCCTAAGGCTAAAGCTACTTCTCCAGCTTTTACAGCTGCTGCTGACCCCCCAGATGAACCTCCTGGTACTCTTTCCATATCTATTGGATTTTTAGTAGGTCCAAAATAAGAGGTTTCTGTAGATGATCCCATGGCAAACTCATCCATATTAGTTTTACCCATGATTATTCCGTCCGCCTGTTTAATCCTCTCTACTACAGTTGCGTCATATGGTGGAATAAAGTTTTCTAACATCTTAGATCCACAAGTAGTTCTAAGATTCTTAGTGATTATATTATCTTTAATACCTATAGGAAGACCTGCTAATAGTCCTACATTTTCACCATTTTTTATTTTTTCGTCTACTCTATTTGCAGCCTTTAAAGCCTCTTCCTTATTTAATGTAATAAATGCATTTATTTTTTCATCTACTTCATTAATCTTATTAAAATGAGCCTCAACTAACTCTTTGCTCGATAGCTCTCTACCATGTATTTTCTTTCTCATTTCAAATGCAGATAATTTTGTAATATCCATTATTTCACCCCTTCTTATTCCACTATCTTTAGTAATTTAAAATATCCATATTGTTCTTCTATCGCATTCTGAAGTATCTCTTCCCTTGACAATCCTTCTTTTACTTCATCTTCTCTTAACTTTTGGATATAATCATATACTTGATAAGTTGGCTCTATATTTTCTGTATCTAATTCATTTAATTTCTCTACATAAGTCAAAACTTCAGAAAACTTATGGGTAAATTCATCTATTTCTTCTTCTGAAAATCTTAGTTTAGCTAAACTAGCTATATGTTTTACCTCTTCTTTAGAAATCATTATTTCTCCTCCTCATCAAACTTTCTTCTCTATTTTACCACTTTTTATAATAAAAAATCAAACAATACTATAATGAGCCAGAGAAAACCTTCTCTGACTCACATATATTACAATAACTCCTTCAATCTATCCTCGTTTATTATCTCAATACCTAGTTCTACTGCCTTAGTATATTTAGAGCCTGGATCTTCTCCTACTATGACATAGTCCGTCTTTTTACTAACAGAACCTGTTACCTTACCACCCATTCTCTCTACCATCTCTTTGATTTCATTTCTACTAATCCCTTCTATTGTACCTGTAATAACTACAGTTTTATCTGTGAATATAGATTGTTGTACTTCTATTTCTTCAAAATAAGGTTTTACACCTTCAGACAATAGTTTATCCAGACTTTCCAATATTTTCTCATCATGGAAAAACTCTAATATACTATTAGCTATAATCTCTCCAATCTCTCCTACTGTTAGCAATTCTTCAAAGGTCGCCTTTTTTAAATTATCTAAGGATTTAAAATGATTTGCTAAATCATTTGCAGTCTTTATACCTACATTATTTATTCCCAATGCATATATAAAGGATGCTAAAGCTATATCTTTAGATTTTTCTATGGCGTGGAGCAAATTCTTAGTCTTTCTTTCCTTAAATCCTTCAAGTTTGATTAAGTCCTCATATTTCACCTCATATATATGAGGTAAATCTACTATATTTAATTCCTCCAAAAACTTCTCTGCTGTTTTTTCACTAAATCCTTCTATATTCATGGCATCACGGCTAGCAAAATGAACCAGTCTAGATACTAGTTGAGGCTTACAGGACAGTGAATTAGGACAAAATATATGGACCCCATTTTGAATTAACTCCGAATTACAAGCAGGACATTGAGTAGGTTTTTCTATTTCAAAGGTTTCCTCATCTGTTTCAACAGTCCCTAATATTTCTGGAATAACATCATTAGATCTCCTAATGAGTACTCTTGAATTTATCCTTACGCCCTTTCTTTCAATATCATCATAATTGTTTAGTGTGGCTCTTCTAACTGTAACTCCTCCAATTTCTACTGGTTCAAGTAATGCCGTAGGAGTTACCTTAGATGTTCTTCCTACATTCCATACTACCTCTAACAATTTTGTTGTAGTCTCTTCTGCTTCAAATTTATAAGCTATTGCCCATCTAGGGAATCTATTTGTGTACCCAAGTACTTCTCTAGTTCTTATATCATCTACCTTTATAACTAGTCCGTCTGTTAAAAGATCTAATTTATGTCTTTCTTCTTTAATTACTTCAATTTCTTTAATTACATCTTCTATCCTTTCAAATTCCTTTGCATATGGAAATACAGGAAACCTATTTTCTTTTAAAAATTCCAATATACTTCTATGATTATCGAAGGTCTTCCCTTCTATATATCCCACATTATAAAAATAAGCTGTAAGGTTTCTTTCTGCTGTTACTTTAGAATCCAGATTTCTTAATGCTCCTGCAGCTGCATTTCTAGCATTTTTAAGAGGCTCTGAAGCAGTCTTGTTATATTCCTCTAATGCAGATAATGGCATTAAACCTTCCCCTTGTACTTCCATAGTACCTTTAAAGTCTATTTTCATAGGAATAGATTTAATAGTTTTAAGCTGAGGTAAAATAGCCTCCCCAATGGTTCCATTTCCCCTTGTAGCTCCTTGTACTAAAAATCCATCTTTATAAGTAAGATTTATAGTAAGTCCATCAAATTTATATTCTACTATATATTTAGGATTAGGTAGTTTATCTTCATTAGATAAATTATATTCATTTATAATCTTTTTAACTCTATTATCCCAATTAATTAATTCCCCTTCATTTTGACTCTTATCGAGGCTCCATAGCCTTCCTAAATGAGTATGTTTTTCAAATTTATCAACTAATTCCCCACCTACTCTTCCTGTTGGAGAATATGGATGTATAACGCCAGTTTTCTTCTCTAAATGGACTAATTCATCATATAATAAATCATATTCCTTATCTGATACTTTGGGATCATCTAGAGTGTAATAATGATAATTCAAATCATTGATTATCTCTATAAGCTCATCTATTCTTTTCTCATCATCCATTATATCACCTCATTATTTCTATAGGAGCAATGGAGAAAAGTAGTCTTTTCAACCCTTCTCCGTCAAAGGATATAACTAATTCCTTGTCATTATCCCTATCTTTTATTTGAACTATGGTACCAATTCCAAATTTCTTATGTTTTACCTTATCTCCTATATTTACATCTAAGCTTTTGTTGCCTTGAGGTTTGGGTTGAGCCTGTATAACAAATGGTCTTGGGGCAAAGGTTTCCCTCTTTAAAGGTTCCCTCTTTGTTGTAAGATCCTTTACAGACACTAATTGTTCTTTGATACTATTTTTTGCCTTTTTCTCTATGGCATCTCCCATTTCCTCTATAAATCTGGAGGGTAATGTATAATTTACATTTCCATAAATAGTTCTTACTCTTGCATTTGTAATGAATAATAGTTTCTCTGCCCTAGTTACAGCAACATAGCAAAGTCTTCTTTCTTCCTCTAACTCTGATTCGTTGTCTAAAGCTCTAGTTATAGGGAATAGTCCATCCTCCATCCCCACTAAAAACACTACTGGGAACTCTAACCCCTTTGCACTGTGCACTGTCATCATTGTAACTACATTGGTAGTATCAGAGGTTTTATCCACATCTGAAAGTAAAGCTACATTAGCTAAAAATTCCTCTAAATTACTTTCTCCCATTCGCATTTCAAAATCTATAGCAACAGATATAAACTCCTTGATATTTTCAATTCTAGTTTGAGCTTCTATGGTGTCTTCTCTTTCTAACTCTCTAATATATCCAGTTGCATTAATTACTTCTTCTATAAAATCCTTTACTCCCATTATCTCCTTCATGGCCATAAGCTTATTCATCATCTCTATAAAAGGTCTTAAACTATTTTTCGCCCTGGCATTTAAATCACCTATATTTTCTAAGGATAATAAGGCCCCATAA
This sequence comes from Bacillota bacterium, assembly GCA_023388495.1. Lineage (GTDB taxonomy): Bacteria > Bacillota > Clostridia > Tissierellales > Tissierellaceae > Tissierella. The sequence continues at coordinate 284,329 of JAEWGC010000037.1, forward strand.
ATAGAATCATTTGTATCTGCTGCAAATTCCTCTAATTTATCTATGGTTGCATTTCCTACCCCTCTCTTAGGCACATTTATTATTCTTTTAAGTGAAATATTATCTAATGGATTTTCTAGCACTTTTAAATAGGCAACTATATCCTTTATTTCCTTTCTATCATAGAATTTTAGCCCTCCTACAATTTTATAAGGAATATTTTTTCTAATAAAGGCATCCTCGAAGGAACGAGATTGAGCATTAGTCCTATAAAGAATAGCACAATCAGATAGCTTATATCCTTGAGAAAGCAGTCCATCAATTTTATTAGCCACAAATAAAGCCTCATCTTCCGAATCAGGTAGTTCATCATAAAATATAGGCTCCCCTTCATGATTATCGGTCCACAGGCTCTTGTCTCTTCTCTCTGAGTTGTGTCTGATTACTTTATTTGCTAAGTTAAGTATATTTTGTGTAGATCTATAATTTTGCTCTAACATTATAGTTGCGGCATTCTTGAAGTCTTTTTCAAAATCTAGAATATTAGTAATATCAGCTCCTCTCCATGAATACACTGACTGGTCGGGATCCCCTACAACACATATATTATTATATTTATCCGATAATAGAGTTGTAAGGTCATATTGAACCTTGTTTGTATCCTGATATTCATCTACAAATACATATTTAAACTTCCTTTGATAATAATCTAAAACATCAGCGTTAGACTTTAAAAGCTGTACTGTTTTTATTATTAAATCATCAAAATCTAAGGCATTGTATTGCTTAAGCTTTTCCTGATATAAGGCATATAGTTCGCCTATATTTCTTAGATAAAAGTCTTTATAATTTAGATTTATAAACTTATCTGGATCTGTCATTGAATCCTTTAGTTTGCTAATTTGAGCTAAAACTGAAGATTCCTTATATGTGTCTTTGTCTAGATTTCTTTCCTTTATACATTCCTTAACTAAAGTTATCTGGTCGTCTCTGTCATATATTGTAAAGGATCTATTGTATCCAATTTTGTCGATATCACGTCTGAGTATCCTAACGCATATTGAGTGAAATGTCCCCATCCACATATCATCTACATTTGTAGATAAAAGTTTTCCAACCCTTTCTTTCATCTCATTAGCAGCCTTGTTTGTAAATGTTATTGCCAAAATATTTCCCGGGAAAATTCTCTTTTCTTCTATTAAATATGCTATTTTATGAGTAACTACTTTAGTTTTACCTGATCCTGCCCCTGCTAAAATGAGTAAGGGTCCATCTGTATGTAATACAGCTTCTCTCTGTCTATCATTTAATCCATTTAGGTAATCCATCGCTTCACACCTTTCTAAACATTTGTTTCTTTCTATCCTATTATATATTAATGGATATAAAATTTCCATCAAAAAAGCAACAATCAAAGATTGCTGCTTTTTGCTTTTACAGAAATTGAATTTTCACTTTCTTTATCAAATAAATAAATATCATCATAACCAAAGTCAAACTTTAAAATATCTCCTTTTCTCGGTTCTTTCTTTGAATTTACCTTTGTAATTATCTTTTCCTCACCCACTATTAGGTATATAAAGCTTTCTGCTCCTGCCATCTCTATGGCATCTACTTTTCCTTCTATATAATTTGTATCAACTAAAGGCTCTTCTATAAGGTTTAAGCTTTCTGGCCTTATTCCCATTATTATTTTCTTTCCTATATATCCTTTTTCTTCAAGTTCCTTACCTTTTTCTTCATTTAATTTTATTTCTATTTCTTTAGTTTTAAGATAAATTGCATCCTTAACTTCTTCTACATTTACATTTATAAAGTTCATTTGTGGACTTCCTATGAAGCTTGCAACAAACATATTTGAAGGGTTGTAATAAAGTTCCTTGGGTGTTGCTACTTGTTGAATATATCCGTCTTTCATTACTACAATTCTAGTTCCCATTGTCATTGCTTCTGTTTGATCATGGGTTACATATATGAAAGTTGTTTCCAGTTCGTTATGCAATTTTACTATTTCCATCCTCATTTGAACCCTTAGTTTTGCATCCAAGTTTGAAAGAGGTTCATCCATTAAAAATACTTTTGGATTTCTCACTATTGCCCTTCCCAGGGCTACCCTTTGCTGTTGTCCTCCCGATAATGCCTTAGGTTTTCTGTTTAATAAATCTTCTATATCTAATGTCCTTGCAACTTCTTCTATCTTTTTAGCAATTTCATACTTAGGGACTTTCCTGAGTTCTAGTCCTAATGCCATATTTTCATAAACAGTCATATGAGGATAAAGAGCATAGTTTTGAAATACCATTGCAATATCTCTATCCTTTGGAGAAATATCATTTACTAATATACCGTCTATATATAGTTCTCCTCCCGTTATTTCTTCTAGCCCTGCAACCATTCGAAGTGTTGTTGATTTTCCGCAGCCAGAAGGTCCTACTAATACAATAAACTCCTTATCCTCTATATCAAGATTAAAATCTTTAACCGCCTTAACATTTCCTTTATATGTCTTTTCTATATTTTTAAACAACAGCATTCCCATCCAATTCCCCTCCTTCTATTTGTAATTTATTCGAGTCTTTTTCCTCTACCTTAAATTTCTCTCTTATATAGCTTATTGAAACTGATAATAGTGCTATTAGCAAAGCCACTGATTTCACAAAATACTTTTTTGATATTTCCATAAGATTTATATATATCTCTCCATATCCTCCAGCTGTTTTCCCGTATTCCTCTTTAAATACATTTCCAATATTAGAATAAAATTGGAAATCAAATATATCCTCGGGAGGTAGAAACCTACTTGGAGTTGATAATTTAAATTCTAAGATTAGCCTTAACAAGAATACCCAAAGGAATATCAGCAAAACTAATTTCAGTATTTCTAACAATACCATTGTCAGGTTTTCTAAAAGAAATTCTTTTCCATATTTTCTTTTTGTCCCTATTTTATATCTTTTTATATTTAATTTTACAGATCTTATTAGATAAACTGCAAGAAATATTAACACTGCAATTTCAAATAGAAATATAAATCCGTAATAGTATTTTTGTAGATTTTTTTTTGATTCTGTAAAATCTACAATTTTTATTTTTTCTTGTTCTTCCTTTGAAATTATTTGTATGTCCTCAAGAAACCTTTCTTTTATAAAGTTTTTTCTGCTTGTATCTTTAGGCTTGAACTCAAGACTATAAAATGTTTTTTCTTCAGTTTCAGACATTATGTATTTTTCTTGTATTATATCTCTTCCATCTATTAGCTTTTGATAGATTTCGTTTTTTTCTTCAAATATTATTTCAATTTTTGAAGGAAAGTTTTCTGATTCCTTTTTTATATTTCTTTGCTTCAAAAATAGTAAAAGGGTTAGAACTGATAATAATATTATTAAAATTATTTTTATTTTACTGTTTCCTTTTCTTATATTCTTCATTTTATTCACCTTGCCCTTCCTTCTACTACTCTTACATTCATTCCTTCTCTTAGAGGTTTTGTTGTCCATTTTATTACTTCCGAATCATATGGAAGGACTCCTATAATTGCTGTTTCATATCCATTTGTCGCTTCTATTTTCACATTTATTTTCATTAGCTGTTCTCTTTTTCTTAGTGATTTTTCTTCAGTTATTACATAGATCACATCTTCTCCTTCTCTATAAATTGCACTGTCTGGTATTATGATACTGTAACTACCTAATGGTTGACTTTTTTCATCAAAAGGGTCTTTTGCTATCTCTCCTCTTCTTGTTTTTGTCACTTCGACTTCTGGTGTCATAATATAGGAAACTTTTTGTGTGATTAAGGTAAGAGATATCATTGCTACCATAAATATTATTATTCCTTTTCCTACTTTTTGTTTTTGGGTTGTCTTTTCTCTTACGTTGTTTATGTTGACTATTTTTCCATTTCCTTCTAAACCCGATGATAGACTTATTCCCTGCGTTAGATCTTCATAGGAAAATTGATATAAAAGTAAGGGCAATATACTGAATATTGTTCCTGCTGCAAATGATATTTCTGTGAATTCTCCAGTTGAATTTAAAATAACTGATAGTGGCATATAATATTTGTCTTTCATAAAGACTAATGGTTGTTCTACCATTGACCAGTAGTTTATAAATAGTAGAACTACAAGTGCAGGTATTATTGAACGACATAATGGCATTATTATTTTTAGAAATAGTTTAAATTCGCTTAGTCCATCTATCATTCCAGCATCATATATTTCTCTGTTCATTTTTTTCATATATTGTACCATTAGAAATGTTCCGAAGGTTGAGAACATATTTGGTAGCATTACTGCACTTGGACTATCTATTATGCTTAATGCCTTTAAAGTTAGATATTGTGCTACCAGAGTTGCTTGAAAAGGCATTAGCATTAAGACTATGTACAGCCAATATAGAAACCCTTTTCCTGTAAATTTGAATCTTGTAAATCCATATGCTGACAATAAACTTATAGGAATATTTATCCCAATTATTGCAAAGGTATAGATTATGGAATTCCAAAACCCTCTGAAAAAATCTTCAGTTTGAAATAAAACCTTTCCGTATTGTATTAGGCTGAATCCTCCATCATAGCTTTTGAAGGAATTTAATATCATTATTATCATAGGAAGAAGACATATTATTGATATAAGATAAATTAAGATATTTTTAAATAATTTTTTTATCATCTTTATCTCCCCTATTCTTCTAAAAATTTCTTTTGAAAATTTAAAAAGAGCGATACTAGGATAGATATTCCTGTTACCAATATAAAAGCTGCAGTACTTAGTCTCTGATAGTTTAGCTTTAGAAAATTATTGTTCATAAAATGTTGTAGTAAATATACTGTGTTTGGCGGATAGTTTCCGTAAAGCCCATAGGCTTCTCTAAACATTTGGAATGAATTTATTGTGCTGAATATTACAACGAAAAATATTATTGGTGCAATTAAAGGTACTACTACTTTAAGGGAATATTTTAGCTTTGAATTTGAATCTAGGAGAAATGCTTCTTTATATTCCTTTTCAAGTGATGAGATTGCACCTGTGAAAATCACAATCATATACCCCATGTTTTTTATTATAAAAATGAAAATTAAAAGTGCCATTGCATACCTTTCTCCTAAGAAATCTACTGTATTTCCTCCGAATGATTGTATTATTTTATTTACAATTCCTCCATTATCAAATAATACTTTCCAACCCATAAGTGCCGATGCAACGGGAACGATTATAGGAGAAAGCATTGCCCATCTTGGAAATGCATAAAGCTTATCTGACATCAATAAACTTAAAAACAATGATATTAAAGTAATTGACGGAACACCTATTAAAATAAATATTAATGTGTTTTTTGTCGCCCTCTCAAAAGTTGGGTTTCCAAATAAATCCCTGAAGTTTTCAAACCAAACAAATTGAACATCTGTTATCCCTTTTGTAAAAGTATAATAAAGGCTCATTAAAAACGGGATAATATAGAATAGAAGAACTCCAATTAAACCTGGAAGAATGAAAACCCAGGCTTTTATTTCCCACTTTTTCATTTAAATCATCTCCTCAACAATATTTCCACCTACATTTCTAAATAATTCGCAATAAAGTTTACTATTCTGAATTAGATAATTATGATCTCCTCTTTCTGCTACAACTCCTTCATCTATCAAAAATATTTCATCACTTTCTATAATTGAGGATACTTTATGACTTATAAAAATTACTACAGAATTCTCACTTAATTCCTTTATGATAGATACTACAAGTTTTTCAGATTTTCCGTCCAGATTTGAGGTCACTTCATCAAAAATATAAATTTTAGTATTTCTTAACAGTGCACGGGCAATACTAAGCTTTTGTTTTTGTCCACTTGAAAATGTTGATGCTCCCTCTCCAATTACAGTTTCATATTTTTCAGGAAGTGTATTTATATACTCATCCAAATCAACCTTTTTGCAGATATCAATTACCTCTTTATCACTTACATCAGGATTAGCAAATTTTATATTATTTAATATAGTATCATTAAAGAAAAAATCTTCTTTTTGTACATAGGTTATATTTTTTCTTAATCTCTCTTTAGGTATATCTCTATAGTAATCTCCATTAAGCTTTAATTCACCATAATTAGTATCGTATAATTTGACCAACAATTTTGCAATTGTACTTTTCCCGCAGCCATTCTTCCCCACAAAACTATAAAATCCAAATGATGATATTTTAAATGAAAAATTATTTAAAACCGGTTTATCCTTTTCACTATACTTAAAACAAATATCCTTTCCTTCAATGTCTACATTTTTTAAAGGAAAATCATTCTCTGAAAGCACTTTTCCCTCGCTACTCTGAGACATAATTTCATTTATTCTGTTTAAAGATATCATAACCTTCTGTTTACTTATGTTCAATCCCAAAACTTCTGATATAGAAGAAAAGAGATTACTTATATATGTGTTAAATGAGACCATTGTTCCTATTGTCAGTAAATTTGACCTTATTAAAACAGCAGACAAATATATTACATATAATGAAGAAATAACAGTTATTAAAGTATTCAAAAGATCAACTGTATTATTTAAAAAAATTGACCTTTTAAAAATTTTAAAATCTGCTGAGATAAAGCTTCTAAATTTCTCATTCACAGAATCTTCAAGCATATAGCTTTTAATCCCTATATTATTTGAAAATATTTCATTTTGAAAACCATAATATTTATCGTTATATTCCTTTTTTCTCTTTGCCAACTCTTTAAAATATCTTCTTGACATAAATGTCACTGCAAAAGAAGCAGGAATATAAAAAATTGCCACTGAGGTTAATTGAGTTGAAATCTTGAAAACAAAATATAATGAGACACATATATTAACCAATATATGCAAAGAACTCGTAATAACATTTATGCAAAATGAAACGATTTCATCAGAATCTCCAGTTAAACGATACATAAATTCCCCTGTATCATATTTATCATAAGCCTTTGTTTTAAGCCTTACTATTTTATCAAACATATTCCTCTGAACATTTTTGGATACCCTAAAACTTAAGGTCTGGCCTAAATAGTCTTCATAAATCCCTAACAAAGCTGTAAACACTGTTACAACAAAATATATGGCAATCAGCTTTATTAAATATTCCATATTTGAAAAAGAAATTCCATCAATCATTTCACCATATAAATAGGGATTTATATTCTTTATAACGGTTCCGCCGAATATCATCAAAACCAAAAATATCAATTTGTTTTTTTCTGGAGAAATGTATTCTTTAATAAAATCATTTAATTTTCCATTATCTTCTTTATTCTTATTAGATTTCATCTTAATTCTTTTCTCTCCTTGCTCATATTTTAAATTTCCTTATTCATCTATCTAAAATATGTCTGTAGCCCTGCAAGCCTTTTAAAACTTGCAGGGCCCTATATCTACTCATTCAACCTTAAATCCACATTTTCCTGTGCCTTCTTAATCGCCTCTACCAAAGTGATTTTATCGTTCAAATATTGGGTTATTGGGTCTTCAATATCTTTCTTGAAGTGATTTACATCGTAAAAGAAGTCTATTTTTTTTGAACTTTTCATGGACGAATTTTCAAATTTTTCCAACAACTCCATAGGATATTGATTTTCAAATTGGCTTTTATACCTAGTTCCAAGCTTTCGTTCTGCAGCAACATTTAATGGAGTCCCCTTCAATTGGGAATCTTGCTGCATATCCTGTTCCAACAAAAATCTTAAAAACTTCCATGCACTTTCCTTTCTATCGGAACGGGCGTTGATAGAATACATATTGTCGCTATAAGCTCTCCGATTGTCGTTTTTCTCTCCCGCAAATAAAGGAATATAGATTTTCTTTGTTCCATTAAGATTTGATTCACAGAAATATTTCATCTGGTCCCTATAATTCTTTCCATAATTGCTCATGAAGCGAAGTAAAGATCCATGGAATGAACGTTCTAATTGCATCCCCAGTGGACTATCGAGGGCAAAGTTTTTACTCTTATAGCACTCCTTAAATTCTCTCATTAAATCTACAAACCATTTTTGGTGTAAATCTGCTTTCTTTTTTTTCAAATCAATTAAATCTGGAATATTTGCCATAAGTATCTCGTTCAATACAGATTCTTTTGGATTTACTCCAACAAACAGATGAGCATCTGGCGCCTTTTTCTCTATGACTTTCGTCCATTTTAAAACATCACTCCATTTTAAATGATTATAATCTACATTTAATTCTAACTCATCCGCTAATTCCTCATTAATTTCATAAAAATAATATGAAAAACTAACAGGAAGCCCACGAATAGCATTGTCTATCTTGATTGCTTTCAGGGCATTTTTGTTCAATTCGTCATAACTTGGGTCTTTTTTCAGATAAGGTGCCAAATCTTCAAATGCGTCCGTTCGAAATACATCCTGATAAACAAGCCCAGCAGCTCCCGTAGCGACTATATCTCCAATTTCTCCCGTTAAAATGTCCATTGCCAGCTGTTCAGAGTATTTCTCCCTATGTTTTAAAAATTGTTCTCCGTTGTTATAAATATAATTATATTCCACCTTTTCTTCTGGATATTTTATTTCATATACCTTAATGGCATTAGCTAAAGAATCCTGTTTAAAAGGTGCCGTAATTGTCAAAGTTACTGGCCTTTCACTATTGTATCTTTTTTCCTTTTCCCTATAGGCAAAGAATTTATAGGGGTGACTTCCATTTTCATCACTACCTCTAAGGGAAAAATAAACCTCTTCATTATCTCCTATACGAAAATCCCAGATCCAATAGTTGGGATCTAAATTAGTATAAGAGGAATCTTTACCAAGTATAAAAACTTCTCCTAAGTTCTCTCCATCTTCTCCTTTGTATGCAACAATCTTTCCTTCTTTAAAAGGGCATAGGGCATAGACCTTATCCATAGATTGATTGTAGGAGATATCTGTAATAACAGTATCTTCATATTTCTGGTATATTTTTTCAAATGTATTCACGTCAAATTTAATACAATAGTTTCCATATAAATCTGGTGTCTCGGTTTCTTCCCCTTCAAAATATGTCTTTCCCTCTGTTGCTAGAAATAAGTTCCCATCCTTATCTAATTCAATTCCTCTATTAGCACTAATAAAAGTCTTAAGGAGAGCCCCCCCCTTGGTATAAGCTTGAAAACAAGATTCGTCTCTTCTCTTTAATGCATGACCAGAAAAATAGAGGTTTTTATTATCGGTATTCATATTTCGTATGTCCAAGTAAAGGTCTTCATCATCATATTCATCAAAGCCTTCTGCTATCTTAAAATTTTCCAGTATAAGGGGCGGATTTGCTTCCTGTCCTGTTTCGTCAAAGGATTTTACAATGGTCTGTTTCAAATCATTGTAATATTTAATAGTCCAGAATACATTGTTTTCATCGATACATAGTCCGTCATTTTTATACATTTCTTCATTAGGAAATTCATAAATATAGTCTCCAGTATCCATATCCATCAAAGACATTTTTTGGCTCTCAGGATTTTTTGAAAGTCTGACAGGTTTATCTTTAAATTTCATAATCCAAATATGTCGTATATCCTCAAAAACTTCTTCTCCCCTTGATTCTTCAATATAATATAATCTTTCATCTTTAGGTTCTTGGTCAATTTCCATCGCCTCTTCTACAGGTTGGGAAATTTCTTCTTCGTGCTTATCTTCACTTTTCCATATCTTTTGAAAGAAAATCACACCAACAACAATAACCGCCACGATAGCGATAATTAATGCTATTTGCTTCTTCTTTTCATTATTTCTCATAAGGCACCTCCCTCTGAATATATATATGTATCCCTGCAAGCTTTTATTAAAGCTTGCAGGGTTCTGTTTCTACTACTCCTTGTTCGGAGTTGCAAAAGGTCCCACGTTAATGGCACATGTCATTGCACATGTATCTTGACATACACTTCCGCAACCACTTGAACATTTGTCTCCACACTTGTCACATGCTGATGGTGTAATCGGTGATTTTAAATTATTCACCTTTTTTAGCTTGCTTTCATAAGCCATAATATCCCCCCTCAAATATATTGTGAATACCCCTTTGGGTATAACACTCCAAAGAACTTATATATCTTTAATTGTTTCTCCCATCAGTCTTGGCTAATGACCTCCTGCGTTTCAAACTTTATCCACAGGTTGCTCCCTTCCCAATTATGTTCTTGAACCATTCTCTTCCACCAATTATTAAATTCATGAAGTGTTTTTCCGTAATCCTTAATAAACTTTTCATATAATTCGGTATCCTTAACATCAATGATTTTTGTTAAATTTTCAAGTGCAAGTTTCTTTTCAAATAGATCTTGAATATCCTCAAAATCTTTATCTGAAAGTTTCCATACAACTTTTTCCCTCATTTTAGTTCCCCCTATCTTTTATATTTGTAATAGCCTGTAAAATCCCCAATATTTCCCGAAAATTTAGTAATTGGGTCTAAATAACCCTCCCTCTTTATTTCTCTTAAAGTAGGCAGTTCCATTTTCTCTGATAAAGGCTTTAACTTTTCTAAAATATTAATTGATATATCCCTTTCTATATGGCTTTTTCTACATTGAAAAGACGGCGAAACATTGACTTCATTTGTATATAATCTATTGGTATATACACAATCTCTACATTGATATGCATCACAAATTCTACATAAATTACTATTTTTTATTTCATATAATCGTTTTGAATAATCCTTGGAAATTCCACTTTCTAAATTACCTATACACTCATCAGGGTTATTTGAATATTCTCCACAACAAGTATAAATCTTTTCTTCCGGCGATATAATAAAAATGTTCTCCCCCGCCATGCAATTTTCATGTTTGTCAAGGAAAATTGTATCAGTAAGTAAATTTAATTCCTTTAAAACTCCATTATTCTCCAATTCGTCGATTAAAAATTCACTTATTTCCTTCATTTGCAAACGATATTCTTCTTCATTAAAGTTCTTATCTAGTCCCGTGATATTGAGATTGATACGATTACAATTTTCTAATAAGGTTTTTACACTTTTTGCTAATTTCTTTATTTCATCTGAATTTATATTTAATATTACATTTTCTTGAAATGAATCAGATTCATTTATACTTTCCAGATTGTAAACGGGTAAAATCCTTTTTAGACCAGTTTCTTTTGCAAATTTATAAAATTTTGCAGGAACTATGTGTAGAATATCATAATTTAGGTATTCTTCTATATTTTCAAAATCAAAGCTATTATTTGAATGCACGAATATAGGTCTTAAAAAGTTCTGTCGTGCAAAATTTAAGCCATTTATAATTTCATCTTTACCCATAGCATTATGGACTTTATTTTCATTTTTATATGAGCAGTAAGTCACATAGTCATCGGATAATAAGAAATAAAGCTGCTTCTTTTGCGTTTGTCCATTACTTCTTTCTATATCTAAAAGATTGTAAAGCTTTGAAAAGTAATAGTCATTTGCTCTGACCCTTGCCTTATGCATTTTACAGATATACTTCGCTCTATAAAAGTTTGTAGGGGTAGGCGCCTCATCATAGTTGAAGGCTTGACAAAATGCACATCCTGTGGCAATTTCACAATTCAAGCATTCTTCGTCACTTTGAATTCTATTTGTAGATAAAACAAAAGGACGAACTTTTTCCATATCAACTCCATCCTTTAGATTTCCGAGCACCCATTCCTTATGGTTATTCAATGAGTGTCCGTAGTACCTTAAGCATGGATAAATATTTCCACTAGGATTGAAAGATATCATTTTTCCAGCTCCACAGTAAGTTCTGTCCATATCCTCTTCCGCATAAGGAAAGCCTATTCCTTCATCAAAAAATGAGCAATAAAATCCTTTATCATATAATTCATTTTCAATTACATAATCTGCAAGTTTTATAAGCTGTTCTTCTAAAATTTTGTCATCTCCCTCTTTCCAGACATCTTCAAATACAACATTTGCATTAACTTCATTAATTCCTCTATTCCAAAGTGAAATTATACTATCATATAGTAATGGTAAATCCTGACTTGCAAAAGTTACTTTCGTCACTCCTCTAAATTGACTCAACCATAAATCTACGCCTTTATCAATAGTGTCAAAAGATCCAGAACCATCTGGAAAAACCCTCTGTAAGTCATGTTTTTCTTTTGTCCCATCAAGTGAAATTGTAACTGATATCTTGTTCATATTTTTATTTATAAAATTTTGAACAATGGGACTTGAATAATTAACTCCATTTGTGCAAATACTTATTCTGTAATTCCAATACCAATCATGATTTAGTTTAAATGCCGTAATTTTAAAATAGTCACATATTTGGTCAATAAGCTCCGCCTCTAAAAAAGGTTCTCCACCGATGAATTCTAAAATGAGGGCTTCGGAGTATCTTAGATCATTGGAATTTAAAAGGTAATCCACAAATTTCTTTGCAGTTTCAAAGTTCATTTTTTTATCGGAAGATTTATGGGTTACATAGCAGTATTTACACCTAAGGTTACAATCCTCAGTAACTATAAAAGTTATAGTTTGTGATTTATCAGAGCGCCAACCTCCTACGGTTTTTCCAAATGTGTATCCTTTTCTTTCCATTTGTACCACTCCTTGTATCAAATTATTTATAAATAAAACTTAAATTTGGATTATACTAAAAGGAACCATCTGTGATGGCAATAAATCTAAGTGTTCAAGTAATAAAATTTAAAGAATATCCATAATCATACATAGTTATCTTCAATTAATAACTTAACCACAACAACAATTTTTAACAGCAGGTAAGAAAACTAGTTGGACAGGTATAAGTTATTGAATTTATACGCTTAATATCTTCATTAAGCATTTTATCAATATCTTCATTTGTAAAATCTTCAATAATTGAATCAATTTCAATTAATCTTAATTCTTCTCTTTCCAATAAGCCTAAATCCATGGTATATCCCCCTTGTTCATTTTATTAACAATCCATAGCTTTTTATCATATAACTCTTTCAACAATTGCTTTTTTAATAATGCATTCAAAATATAAATCTTTTATCTTATTCTAAGATTATCATTCATAGCAAAATATGTCACGGTACTTTTATGCAATTCGAGGTTAATTTTTTAACACTCTTTAGAATAAATAAAAAAACAGGCTTATTTATTTTTACTTTAACCTGTTTTTCTATAACTTTATTACTCTATTATTCGCAAATTTTTAATATTATTCTCTATAGGTCCTTACATGTACTAGTCCCATTTCGATAGCCTTGAGTACAAGTTCCTGATAATTTGTAATATAAAACTTTTCATATATGGTAGATATGGCATTTGCTACTGTCCTTACAGATATACCTAGTATTTCTGATACTTCTTTTCTAGTCTTTCCCTCGCAGTATAATCTAATAATTTCTTCTTCTCTTTCAGTTAACCCATTAGAGCAACTAATTATATTTTTAAAAAATGTCTCCCCTTGCATTACTCTTCTTAGTTTATCCACTAAAGTATCCACGTCTTCATCCTTGCTGATAAATCCTTTTGCCCCTATTCTTTTTGCTTCTCTTTCATAGCCAATTAGATCAAAACCTGTCAGCATTACAATTTTTATTTCAGGATATCTTTGTATTAAATCCTTTGCTATTTCCAAACCACTTTTATTTGATGCTTTTCCCATGTTTATATCCATTAGAATAATATCATATTCTTTTTCTAATATGCTTTCCATAGCTTTAATAGGATCTATGAAAACATCTATTGACTCTATTGAGCTATTCATTTTTAAAAATTCTTTTAAACTTTTTCCTATCATCTTATGATCATCTATTAATAAAAGTTTCATATGTATTTTCTCCTTTAATAGGTATTTCAATATTTATGGTTACTTGATTATTTAAGCTCTCAATGTCTATATCCCCTTCCAATTGTTTAACCTCTTTGATAATAGTTTTCAATCCCGTGCTTCTATTATATGTGAATTTCTGAGAATCAATTGAGACAACGTCATTTTCAACTATTAAGTATATAATATGATCCTTTATATTTAAATAAACTATGCCCCTTTCCCCATCTGAATGCTTATAAATATTGGTTACGAGTTCCTTTATCATTCTATATATTATAACATCGTAAGGAGAGATTAAAAATAATTTCTCATCGCAATAAAAATCAATGCCAATACCCTTATCTTCATATTTAATCTGAAGTGTTCTAATAATATTATAGTAATTTTCCTTCAGTGGAATATCTCGAATTATATTGGGAAAAAGGGTATCAATTTCATTCCTTATAGATTGTATTATAATATCTGCCATTTTTACTACCTCTGCACTATTTGATAATTTATATTTTTGTTTTAATTGATTCTTAATATAAATAGCATCCTGTAATATTTCTTCATGAAGATATTCTGCAATCTTTTCTTTTCCTTCTTGTTCTCTTTTTAGCTGATTTAAACTTCGCACCAATGCACTGTCGTCTTCATAATCTGTATTAAATACTGAATTTATTTCATAATTCCTATATTGAATCATATAGCACTCAAAACCTATTATTATAAATATAAGGAGTAAATAGTTGATAATTAGAGAATTAATTCCAACAATATAAAATCCAAATCCGAGAATAAATATAATACTTAGCAAATATTTATTAAAAGTCTTATTTACAATATTTACAAATTCCTTTTTATTGATATGTAAACTTCTTAATATAATTCCCGCCAAAAATATAGCGGTAATACTTATATAGATATAATAGTCGAAATTTTTCACATTGAATAATCTTGCAATATCCATCACTAGAATTTCGACTAATAAAAAGAATGATAATAAGGAAAAAATAATATAATTGTTTTTAATCTTCTTTCCATATTTATTTAGCCCTTTTATATTTAGTAACAATATAATCAATGGAGAAATTAATAATAAAAAAAATAAACTCTGATACAAAACAAGAAATACTACCTCTTCCACCCATAAACTTACAACCATAGCCATCATATATACCCTAGTTATTCTTTTTATTATACTAATAGTCTTACTAGAATATTTCTCCAATGCAAAGTCTAAGACAAATGAAAAGAGAAATAATTGTATAAAACTTAATAAAAAAAATATAAATAGACTACTCGGTTGATTAAAATAGATATCATATATCATAAAAGTTGAAATTATCAATAACAGGAAATTAAACCTATATATAAGTGATTTTCTACGGTAATTATATATCTCTATGATGAATGATATTATAGTAAATAAGATGGATAATAATATTATAATGATAGTACCTAAGTCAACATTGGAGGTAGCATAGTATGAAGTAGAAGTAATAAATATAGATACCTGAACTATTAAGATTAAGTGGATAAAGTTATCTTTAATAAAGTCAATTAATTTGTTATGTCTCATTATTATCCCTCCTATAAATCTAATATAAGTACTGATGGTAATAAAGAATTACTAGTTCTAAGTAATTGATATCCTATTCCCGACAAACCTGTCATCATGCCTGGTACTTGTACTTCTTGTCCAATTCCACATCTCCATGTATCATCCTTTTCTATTAAAATATTTGAAAGACATATAGTTCTTGCCCAATCTAAATATTTGTCTTCTCTTAAAATTTCATAAGCTAAAAGAAATATATCAAGATTTCCCATGGTCCCATGACACAGACAATCACTTTCATTACTTCCTTTTGATCTTGTTGTCTCTATAGAGAAAGATATATCTTTAGTTAATCTCTCATCTTTGCTAATTCTATATAAGCCTAAACGTGACATTCCAATGCCAGGTGCCCCATGACACCAATTTGATGGATAGAGATTTTCCATGTTTTCATTGGATTTAAAAAGCCTTACGTCAACCCAGTTATTCTCATCTTTATTAAAAAGCTTATTCTCATATTCAATTGCATTGACTGCTACTTCATAATATCTGTAATTTTGAGTAACACTATATAATTTCCCCAATGCCAATGAAATTCCAGCGTTACCATGTGCTATTCCTGCCAATATATCCTGGGTTTCCTTACATAGCCAACCATATGCATCATTACTTGAAAATACTGATTCTAATAAATATTCTCCACATAAATTAGCAAAGTTATATATCTCCTTATCTTTCAAAATTTCATATAACTCTACAGCTATAATCAAGCAACCTGATACCCCTTCAACTATATCATAATCTTTTGTTTCCTTTATTAGCATTCTACATTTTAGAATATATTGCTTAGCCTTATGAAGATATTTCATTTCCTCAAGTTGTTTTCCTAGGAATCCATACATATATGCCAAAGAACCTAAACCTGAAAAGGCAGATAAAGATTCTGGCTCTATTTTATTACAACTCATCTCTATTGTATTTAAAATCATATTTAATATATTTTTATATTTGAACTTTTTTGTCATTTTAAATAAGCTAGCAAAAAATATGGCATTTCCAGGCACCCCACTGTATAGACCTAGATCTTGAGGGCAAAATTGCCAATTTGGAAAATTATTTTTCACATCTAGCCAATTAATAGTCTTAGTTTTCTCATCTATATTTGCATTATCTATAAGAGTTTGTGCAATAATTTCAGCTTCTTTTAAAACTATATTGTCATAATCTTTTATCTCACTACTGATACTATTATTTATTTTTACATCAATAGTATTCCACGTTTTTTTTGGAATTGCCATACTTGTCTTTATAAACCAACATTGTTTTTTTAAATCTTCCTCTGAAAGGGATTCAATTCTATCTATGACATAATCTATTGGACTCTTTTCAAGCTCAAAACATAAGTTATCAAATGAATTATAAACAGACCTACTGTTTTCCCTACCATAAAAATATGGTATATCTCCATTTAATAAATCGTCTATTTCAGATTGGATTATTTTATCGTATTTTTCTGATTTATTATTATCTCTTAGCTTATTAAATAAAGAAAGACGAGCATCTTTTGATTTAAGATACTTAGGATTTGTAGATAGGTCTAACAGTTTTGCATATATCTCAGTATCTCTAAAGAGAAATCTTGGCCTTATATCTTTAAATAAATCTCCTTCTTTTAACATATCAATGAGTTCAATCTTATTATCAAATATTGTATAGTAAGCTTCTTGAAATCCTTGAAGGATATTATCAGTATAATCTCTAGATTCTAAATAGGCACTATCAAAGAGACCTCGGTTTGATTTTTCTTCAGTATATTTATCTATTTTAATCAAACCTATTTTATCCGTATATGGATTTATAATTCTTCTCCCAGCATTTTTTATAACTTGGCCTCCATGTCCTGTAATACCTGATACGTCAATAGAACTATGGTTTACTACACCTGGGAATAATTGAGTATCTAATATAGAATTTCCAATCTGTCGAACAATAAAATTACTTGCTTCTTCATAATCCATAGAGTTTATTTGTATATTGTCTGGCTGGAAAATAGTTTCTAAGTCGACAATATAAGGCATGTCACAAGATATAACTAAGTTTTCCATATGTAAATCAGATACTCGAAACACATAAGCTAAACAAGATAATATTCCTAATCGAAAATATAGTATATTAATATCATCTAAGTTTTTACATGGCTTGACTTCTACCTTTTCTTGAAACCCATAATTTCCGCAATTTAATGTATTTATTCCTTTTAAATCTAGGCTTCCGTTTTTTCCTTTAATCCACTCTAATAATTTATTCCATTCAGTATCGTTTCTTAGTGAATGAGGCTTATATATTAATTGACCTTCTTCATATTGAATTTCTAGCACACTTTTAGAACCAGCATGAAAATCACCTAGAATACGATTGACTTTTATTAAATTACCTTTTATATTAAAATTATCTACAATAATATTATAATTCTTGTTTTCACTTAAACTGAGGAAGTCAAAAAATGCTTTCACATTTGATAGTAAGTTTAATAGTAATTCTTCAAGCTCAGGAAAAAGAAATAACACATCCTTTTCATATCTTTCACTTTTTGCTAATTCTACAAAGTGTATATATCTCTCTTCACTAGTATCTCCTTCAAGAATATTGTTAGCTCTATAAATATGTAACATATATAGTGATACTTTTTGCAATCTGTTACTTAGCATATCTAGGATTAAATTTCTTATGGATTCACTGTACAATGAGCTATCCTTGTTATCTAAGCCCATAAATTCATATCCTTTTGTTAATCTGCTTGCAAAGCTTTTTAAATAATCCATTTGTCCTCTTCCTTTATTTTTAATATATTTATACAATAAAATTAATCTTATTGCGTATTAATTCTATTTAAAATCCTATTAATATAAATTTTACCATAACTCTAATCCTAAAATAAGGTTATAATTTTTTAATCTGATATTTCAAAGAAAAAAGAACTCATCATGAGTTCTTTCAATATATTATCTAACTGACTTTAGCCTTGCTATATCACTCCAGTTATCAGCAGTAGCTATTTCAATCCTTGATATATTCGATTTTATTTCTGCAAGTTCTTGTTTGACTTCATGTCTAAACTCTGTTAAATCAGCAGTCTGTTCTATTACACCATCTAATTTTATAAGAATTTGTTTTTGTCCTTCTTCTAAGTTCCTTTGTCCTAATTCTAATGTCCTCTGTCCTTCTTCTAAGTTCCTTTGCCTTAATTCTAAGGTCCTTTGCCCTTCTCCTAAGTTCCTTTGTCCTTCTTCTAAGTTCCTTTGCCCTAATTCTAAGGTCTTCTGTCCTTCTTCTAAGTTTATTATCCTCTCTTCCAAATTCTTTTGTCCCGTTTCTAGGTTTCCCAATTTCTCCAACACTAATCTTTGAAATTCATCAGTAGTCATCGGCACAAACCTCCCTTATCCTTATCTCTCATTATATCCCTAAATATAATTATATATTAACAATAATTATTATACAATGAAATTTCATTCCATAATTCAACTTTAATTTTCCAGTAATAATACTCGTTGTTTATATAGTTTCCTAATGCTATAATAAGAGTAAATTTAAAGAATTAAGGAGGGATTTTATGAAACTGAATTATAAACGGACCTTTTTCATAGGACTAGCTTTTCTATCCATTTCTGCATTTTGGCAATTATATGATAATATTATTCCACTTATCTTACACAACACCTTCGGAATTGGTGAAACTATGACAGGTACCATAATGGCCTTAGATAATATCTTAGCCTTATTTTTGCTTCCTATATTTGGTACCTTATCAGATAGAATAAACACTAGATTTGGAAAAAGAACCCCATTTATTATTATCGGTACAGTTATAGCTGTTACTTCTATGATGATAATTCCTATGGCTGATAATAGCCAAAACTTTATATTGTTTTTTATATCCTTAGGTGTAGTACTACTTTCTATGAGTATTTATCGTTCACCTGCAGTTGCCCTAATGCCAGACTTAACACCTAAGCCCCTTAGAAGCAAGGCCAATTCCATAATCAACCTTATGGGTGCAGTAGGAGCTATTTTTACATTGGCAATGATTAGTATTTTAATTCCAAAAGTAGATTCACCTAATTATACAACTATATTTCTATCTGTTGCTAGTTTAATGGTAGTTGCAGTTAGTATTCTTGTAATTACAATCAGGGAGAATAAATTGTCAAAGGAAATATCAATGACTCATTATTCTGAGGATGAAAATTCTCCTTTAGATACTATGAATAAAGATGCGACTATGGATAAGGATGTAAGAAGAAGCTTAAACTTTATATTGATCTCAATATTTTTATGGTTTACGGCTTACAATGCCATTACTACAGCCTTTTCTAGATATGCAACTAAAGTTTGGGGATTACAGGGTGGTGGTTTTGCAAATGCCCTTATGGTTGCAACAGGAGCTGCTATTCTTTCCTATATACCTATAGGATTTATCTCTAGTAATATAGGTAGAAAAAAGACTATTATCGGTGGTATTGTTATGATGAGTATTTCTTATTTCTGTGGATTTTTATTTAAGACCTACTCACCTTTAATCAATGTAGTATTTGCATTCACTGGTATTGGTTGGGCTGCCATTAACGTAAATTCATACCCTATGGTTGTAGAAATGGCTCGCAGTGGTGATGTCGGCAAATATACTGGTTTGTACTATACATTCTCTATGTCTGCACAGATTTTTACTCCAATATTATCTGGTTTTTTATTAGAGAATATATCCTATAAGACATTATTCCCTTATTCTGTTGTATTTTCATTGCTATCCTTGGGTACAATGTTAATGGTTCAACATGGGGATTCTAAACCCCCAAAGAAAGAAAGTGCCTTAGAACATTTTGATGTAGAAGATTAGTATATTAAGGAGGTTATTTAATGTTTTTCTATATTCTTGGTATTTTAATATTTCTAATCATCATATACCTTTTTGCTATTATGCCAAAAATGTTAAATCGACCTAACTTAAGTATGTTTTATGACAAATATTATGCTCATAGGGGATTTCATAAGGTTGAGCATCTTGCACCTGAAAATTCTCTGGCTGCTTTCCGTTTAGCAATTAATCATAACTTTGGAATTGAATTTGATGTACAATTATCCAAGGATGGTATTCCTGTTGTATTTCATGATTTCAACTTGAAGAGAGTATGTGGCATAGATAAAAATCTAAATCAATTGACATTTCAAGAATTAAGAGAGCTTACTTTGTTTGATTCAAAGGAAAAAATTCCTCATTTGCAAGAGGTATTAGATTTAGTAAATGGTCAAGTGCCTTTAATTGTAGAAATAAAATCTAAGTCTAATGATATTTCAGTCTGCTCTGTAGTTGCATCACATTTAGATAATTATAATGGAGCATACTGTGTAGAATCCTTCAATCCCTTAGTAGTACTGTGGTATAAAAAGAATAGGCCACAGATTATTAGAGGGCAGCTTTCTACTAATTATTTTAAAGGTGAGATTAAACAAAGTAAAATCTTTTCCTTTTTCCTACAGAATTTATTATTTAATTTTATTACTAAGCCTCATTTTATCTCATATAATTACAAATATAATGAGAACCTTTCTTTTGTATTATGTAAAAAGCTTTATAAGATTACGACTATCGCATATACCATCCCATCAAAGATGGCTTTAGATAATTGTTTTAAATCTTTTGATCTATTTATATTTGAAAATTTTATACCAGATTATCCACTAAATTAGAAAAAAGCTAGGATATCCTAGCTTTTTTCTAATTTAGTCTTTAATTTTCTGCCAAAAATATATTAATATCAAACTCACCAATAGATGTTTTCATTGGTATAACTAATGCCATCTTATTTGCCATAGAAATAGATTTATATTGCCCTATGATTATTTGGGGAGGAGCAATATCACATATGTAGTTATACTCCGTTAAATTAGTTACTGCATTTCCTCCAATAATATTTGCAACTTCTCCTAATGCTGAAGATACAAAGTTGTCAATCTCTTTAATTTCCATACCAGACATTATTTTTACCATCTCTAAAGTCATATCATGAGTGAATCCAAAGAGTATTGTCCCCTTTAAATCACCTGTTACCCCAAGAATAACATTTGCCTCTCTACTAGAGATCATCTCTTCAGTTGCTCTTAAATCACCTTTTTCCACATCTGTATCAAGCATTAATCTAAATACATCCTGAGTTGCTTTATAAAAGGAGTTTACGTATTCTACCTTCATTATGCTTGTCCTCCTTTTTCTTTTACATATTCTCCAATCTTCTGATCCATTTTACCTACATGCATAATCAACCATGTCATAAGCTTGGCACTGAATTCCTGTATACGCTCTTCAGTGAATCCTCCTTGCTGAAAAATCTCAACGTATTCATTGATTCCTTCTTTAAATTTTCTATGGGCCTCTTTATGTATTTCCATATCTGGATAATTGATTTTCTCTTGATATGCCTCTTCATCATTAAAATGAAAAACTACATATTCTTTCATAAATGACATTGTTTCCTTTACCTTATCTAATCGTTCTTCCCAACTTTTTCCCTTATCTTGAACGATTTGAATAAACTCTGATAACCTTTTAAAAAGCTCCTTATGCTGTTCATCGATTGTTTCTACACCGACCATATATTTATCCTTCCACATCATTTTAACCCCTACTTTCTAACTTAATAATAATTAGTATATAGATTAAATATATACCCTATTTTTTGACAAATATCAACAAAATTTTATTTTAAAAATACCAAAAAGCAATAACTTCTATTTAAGCTATTGCTTTTGTTTATCATATTATTATATCCAGTATCTCAACATCTTGTGGTTTAAGAAAATCTATAAATCTATTATCTATTTGTACAATAGGCTTCGTTTCATTTTGGGGATGTAGATATACTATCGTCCCCGTTGAACCATCACTTAATAATACCTTATTTCCAACATAGAATTTAGATATATTCTTTAAAAACACTTGGGTTATATTAGGATCTAACGAATCAAAACTCTCACGTCTTAAATAATCGGCAGCAGACAACGGTGAATCCTTATCTTTATATACTCTATTAGATGTAAGAGCATGATAAATATCACATACTGCTATTATCTTTGCATATTCATGTATACTATCTCCCTTAACCCCATTAGGGTAACCTGTCCCATTGATTTTTTCATGGTGCTGCAATACGCCTAGTAAAATATCATCACTAAATTTACCAGTATCTAATAACATTTTGTAACTATATAATGAATGCTTCCTCATTTCAGCGTATTCTGCTATAGTTAACTTACCAGGCTTTTTAACAATTTCATCTGGTACTTTTAACTTCCCAATATCATGAAATATTCCAACTATAGATAAATCTAGAATTTGATCTTGAGAATAATTTAGCCATTTCCCTAAAGTTATAGCCAATATACTAACACCCAAGCTATGGTTAAATGTATAATCGTCCTTTTTTCGAAGCAATCGCATCTGAGTTAGTATATCTCTTTCCGAGGCTATTTCTTTAGTAAAGTTATTCATTTCAGAAATTACTCTATCTGACTCTAGTCTTTTTCCTTCCTTAATTCCGTTGAATATATTATCAAGTGTGTTTTCTATCTTTGAATATTCTCTAGTTAATCCATGATTACGAATGCCTTCAGTTACTATTTCTTCTTTAACAAATACAAAATGTATTCCATAGATATTTAATTTATCAATTAATACTTTTGTTATGGCAGTATGTTCTGGTATTAATACTGCACCTGTTTTTATGTCTACTACATCCTTATCTAAAATCATTCCTATATCTAATTTATCAACCCTAGTGAGTTTTGCCAATATATATCTCCCCCTAGATCATATATCATACTATCTCATCTAATTTGTTTATATAGCCTAATAAGGAATAAGGGACTACTAGCCCCTATTTTTTAATCTTCTATTATACCTAGTTTTTTCAATACAATGGTGTATCCTTCTGCACCATAGTTTAAGGCTCTATTGATTCTACTTATTGTTGCAGTACTTGCTCCCGTTTCAGCTTCTATTTCATTATAGGTTTTATTTGCTTTAAGTAGTTTTGCAACTTCTAATCTTTGTGCTATTGCTTGGATTTCCTTTATGGTACATATATCTTCAAAAAATCTGTAACACTCTTCCATATTTTCTAAAAGTAAAATCGCCTCAAAAAATCCATCTACCTGATTGGATTTTATCTTTGAATTAAATTCCATACTATACCTCCCGTAAATTCTAATACATAACTAATTTAAGTATAAAGTGATAATAATAGCTGGGACCTCTCCCAGCTATTATCTAGAACAATCCTACTATTTCTCCACTTGGTAATATATCTATATTATTTGCAGCAGGAACTTTTGGTAAACCTGGCATTGTCATGATTTCACCAGTTAAAGCTACTAGGAAACCTGCTCCTCTAGATACTTTGATATCTCTAACAGTAATGGTAAATCCTTTAGGTCTACCAAGTAAAGTTGGGTCATCTGAAAGTGAATATTGAGTCTTTGCCATACAAATTGGCATCTTATCAAATCCTAATTTTTCTATATTAGCAATTGTTTTTTCACATGATTTAGTGAAGTCAACTCCATCTGCACCATAAACTTCCTTAGCTATCTTTTCAATTTTAGCCTTAATTGATTCTTCTACATCATATATAGGTTTAAAGTTGGATGGTTTTGTTTCACATACTCTAACTACAGCCTCAGCCATAGCTACTCCGCCTTCGCCACCTTTACCCCATACTTCTGAAAGAACTGCTTCTGCACCTAATGATTTACATCTTTCTAGTACATAGTTAAGTTCAGCATCTGTATCTGTTGGGAATTTATTTATAGCTACTACAGCTGGTACTCCAAACTTATTAACATTTTCTATATGTTTCTCTAGGTTTTCAAATCCTTTTGCTAATGCATCTAGATTTTCTGAACCTAGTTCATCTTTCTTAACTCCACCATTATATTTTAATGCTCTTACAGTAGCTACTATAACAGCAGCATCTGGTTTTAATTCACCAAATCTACACTTAATATCAAAGAATTTTTCTGCGCCTAAGTCTGCACCAAAGCCTGCTTCTGTAACTGTATATTCTACCATCTTTAGGCCTAATTTTGTAGCTAACATTGAGTTACATCCATGAGCTATATTGGCAAATGGTCCACCATGGATTAATGCAGGTGTATTTTCTAATGTTTGCACAAGGTTAGGGTTAACTGCATCTTTCATAAGTAATGCTACTGCACCTTGAGCTTGTAAATCCTTAGCAAATACTGGACTTCCATCATATTTATATGCTACAATGATTTCTCCTACTCTAGCTTTGAAATCCTCTAAATCCTTTGATAAACAGAAAATTGCCATTATCTCTGAAGCAACTGTTATATCGAATCCATCTTGTCTAGGTACTCCATTTGGTTTTCCACCTAATCCAATTACGATATCTCTTAAAGCCCTATCATTCATATCAAGAACTCTTTTCCAAACTACTCTTCTTGGATCAATATTTAATGCATTACCTTGGTGAATATGGTTATCTAATAAAGCTGAAATTAAGTTATGAGCTGTAGTTATTGCATGAAAATCTCCTGTAAAATGAAGGTTAATGTCTTCCATAGGTACTACTTGTGAGTATCCACCACCAGCTGCTCCACCTTTAACTCCAAAGCTAGGTCCTAGTGATGGTTCCCTAAGGGCTGTTATAGCAGTTTTGCCTATTTTGTTAAGTCCCATTGAAAGACCTATGTTTGTGGTAGTCTTACCTTCTCCTGCTGGAGTAGGGTTAATTGCTGTAACTAAAACTAATTTCCCATCTGGCTTGTCTTGTAACTCCTCTAAAAGTCCTAAAGATACCTTTGCCTTATACTTACCATAATGTATTAGTTTTTCTTCGCTTATGCCTAGCTTGGCTGCCACCTCAGATATAGGCAACATTTTCGCTTCTTGAGCAATTTGAACATCTGTTTTCATACTAACTCCTCCTTATATTTATTTCGTAATACCTATTATTTATATTAACTTTGTAAATTATACCCGAATAGATATATACCCTTTTTATTGATATTAAACCCTTTTCTAAATTTTCTAATTTTTTAGTTTATTAAACCAATCTCTTAAATATAAGTACTATATAGTATTATAACAGAACAATACAATTTTGGAAATCTTTTTCAAATAAAAAAGCAGGTTTTACCCTGCTACATAGATTTATCCCTTTATAGTTTTAATTTCCCCAATATCCTTCCTATAATTCATACCATTAAAGTTAATTTTATTTATATTTGAATATATCTTGTCTCTAGCTTCTTCAATTGTATTTCCTAAGGCCGTCACAGACAATACCCTACCTCCATTTGTAACTAAAGCACCATCTAAATTCTTCGTTCCATTATGGAAAAGTATAATATCTTTATCCAATTCATTTATTCCTGTAATATTAAATCCTTTTTCGTAGTTATCAGGATATCCTTTTGAAGTGAGTACTACTGTGACACAATGATCATCTTTCCACACTAAGTCTAATTTCTCTAAATTCCCATCTATGGTTTTTTCAAATATATCTACTATATCTGACTGGAGTCTTGGGATTAATACTTCTGTTTCTGGGTCTCCGAACCTTACATTAAATTCTAAGACCTTGGGTTCACCATCTTCTATCATTAGACCTATGAATAATATGCCCCTGAAATCCATGTCTTCTTTATCTAGTCCAATTCTTATATTTTTCAAGATATTATTATGAATCTTTTCATTTAACTTATCACTAAACAATGGACTAGGAGAGAAGCAACCAACTCCTCCAGTATTAGGTCCTTCGTCACCTTCATATATCTTTTTATAGTCTTTTGCAGATTCCATTGGAATTATTTTCCCCTCTGTAACTACACAAAGAAGGGAAGCTTCTATGCCATCTAGGAACTCTTCGATAACTACCTTTTCACCTTCAGAACCAAAGACTTTTTCTCCTAAAATAGTTTTTAATGCGCCCATTGCCTCAGCTTCACTATAACAGATAACTACACCTTTACCTGCACATAGTCCATCTGCTTTGATAACTAATGGATAGGTGAATTCCCTAAGCCCCTCTATGGCTTCATCTAGCTTAGTATAAGATTTATATTTAGCAGTTGGAACGTTATACTTTTCCATAAATTCTTTGGAAAAATCCTTACTCCCCTCAAGCTGTGCACATTTTTTATTTACACCGAAAATCTTTAATCCTTTTTCTTGAAACTTATTGACTATACCTAATACTAAGGGCAATTCTGGCCCTACTACTGTTAGATCTATATGATTTTCTATAGCAAAGTCTCTTAATTTTTCTATTTCATCTACATTTATATCTATATTTTCAGCCACCTCAAGAGTTCCACCATTTCCAGGAGCACAATAAACTTTGCTTACCTTATTACTTTTAGCTATTTTCCAACATAATGCATGTTCTCTACCACCACTACCTATAACCAATACCTTCATCCTATTACCTCCTAAGGTTTAGTGTTTGAAATGTCTTATGCCAGTGATTATCATTGCAATGCCATTTTTATCTGCTCCTTCTATTACTTCATTATCCTTTAAAGAACCACCTGGTTGGATAATTGCCCTAACACCAGCTTTAGCTAATAACTCTATGGAATCCTTAAATGGGAAGAATCCATCAGAAGCCAAAACAGCTCCCTTAACATTTTCTCCGGCTCTCTCTATTGCATTTTGTACTGCCCATACCCTGTTTACTTCTCCAAGACCAATTCCAATAGTTCCCTTATCTTTAACTATGACTACTCCGTTAGACTTTACGCTCTTGGCAGCCTTCCAAGCAAATAGTAAATCTTCCATTTCTTTATCTGTTGGCTGTGATTTTGTTACAATTTTTAGCTCTTCACCTAATAACACATTATCTTTATCTTGAATCAGTAGACCACCTAATACCTTCTTTATATCTAACTCTTTGTATTTCTTATCTATAATATTTTCAATCTTCATTATCCTGATGTTTTTCTTTTTAGTAAGTATCTCAAGTGCTTTATCAGTAAATGAAGGAGCCATTACTATCTCTATAAAGATTTCATTAATTTTTTCCGCTACTTTCTCATCTATTTCTCTATTGGCAGCAATTATACCACCGAATATTGATACCTTATCTGATGAGTAAGCCTTTTCATAAGCTTCTGATATATTTTCTCCACTACCAATACCACATGGGTTAGCATGTTTTACGGCTACAACTGTAGGCTCATCAAATTCTTTTAAAGCTTCAATACAGCCATTAGCATCATTAATATTGTTGAAGGAAAGTTCCTTTCCGTGAAGTTGTATTGCACCTGCAAGGGTTCCCTCTATTTTACCTACTTCCTTATAAAAGGCTGCCCTTTGGTGTGGGTTTTCTCCATATCTTAATTCATCTTTAGATTTGTAAGCTAGAGTTAGCATCTCCGGGAATACACCTTCTTCTATTTCATTAAAATAATTTGATAT
This sequence comes from Bacillota bacterium, assembly GCA_023388495.1. Lineage (GTDB taxonomy): Bacteria > Bacillota > Clostridia > Tissierellales > Tissierellaceae > Tissierella. Next base: position 312,124 of record JAEWGC010000037.1, read on the forward strand.
TAAAGCATCGTAATAGGCAGTATAGTTAAAAACTTTCCTTGCTAGATATTGTCTTGTTTTAATGGTTGTATTACCTTCAGATTTCAATTCATTTAATACCTTTTCATAATCTGATGGGTCAACTATTACCGTTACATCATTATAGTTCTTAGCCGCAGCTCTAATCATAGAAGGTCCGCCAATATCTATGTTTTCAATTATTTCTTCGTGGGTTGCACCTGGCTTTTTTATAGTTTCTTCAAAGGGGTATAGATTGTTAACTACTATATCAATACCTTTAATTTGCATATCTTCAATTGTTTTCACATGATTTTCATCATCTCTTCTATATAAAAGTCCGCCGTGAATATATGGATTTAAAGTCTTCACTCTACCATCTAATATTTCTGGAAACTTAGTTACATCTTCTACTTCAATCACTTCGATTCCTGCCTCTTTTAAAATCTTAAATGTTCCACCAGTTGATACTATTTCCCAACCTAACTTCTTCAATTCTAAGGCAAATTCAACAATACCGTCCTTATGAAAAACACTAATCAATGCCCTTTTCATCCTATCACCTCTATTTTATAATCACTTTTCTTCCTTCGATAGTTAATCTCTTTTCACAATATAATTTAATAGCTTGTACTAAGAGCTTATGTTCTATTTTTAATACTTTTTCTTTTAAAGAATCAATAGTATCTTCATTATCTACATATACAATATCTTGAAGTATTATAGGACCTGTATCTGTTCCTTCATCTACAAAATGAACCGTAGCTCCTGTTACTTTTACGCCATAATCTAAAACTCTCCGGTGAACATTTTCACCATAATAACCTTTTCCACAAAAACTAGGTATTAAGGAAGGATGTATGTTTATTATTCTTCCACTAAATTCTTCTATAAATTCCTTAGATAGTACTTTTAAATATCCAGCTAGTACAATTAATTCTATATCTCTTTTCTTAAATTCTTTTATTAATTCTAGATTATATTCCCCTTCACTACTAAATAATTTTCTATCTAAATAAATACTCTCTATTCCTGCATCTCTTCCTCTAGTTAAGCCATAGGCTTCTTCTCTATTGGAAACTACTAGCTTTATTTCTCCATTTATACTTCCATTTTTAACATTGTCTATTATTGACTGTAGATTAGTGCCTCCACCAGAGATTAAAACTCCTATCTTTACTGGTGACATAATACTACTCCTTCATCTCCTCTTTTAATTTCTCCAAGAACTACATATTCTTCGTTTTGTTCTTCTAGGAATTTAACTACGTCCCCTAATTCCTCTTTACCTACTGCCATAACCATACCGATTCCCATGTTAAATGTTCCGTACATTTCATCAAGGGCAATTCCACCCCATTTTTGTAATAGGTTGAAAATAACTGGTGTATTTATTTTAGTAGTATCTATATGAGCAGTTAGTCCAGCAGGTAACATTCTTGGAATGTTCTCATAAAATCCTCCACCTGTTATATGACTTAGACCCTTAATATTAAATTTTTCTACTAAGTTATATACTGGCTTTGTATATATCCTAGTTGGCTTTATAAGTTCTTCTCCTATAGTACATCCAAGTTCTTCTACATATTGATCTATTTTCATCTTTTCCTTATCAAATATTATTTTTCTCACAAGGGAAAATCCATTACTATGAACTCCACTGGATGGTAATCCTATAATATAATCTCCTTCTTCTATAGTAGATCCGTTTATTATCTTCTTCCTATCTACTACTCCTACACAAAATCCTGCTACATCATATTCATCTTCATTATAAAATCCTGGCATCTCAGCAGTTTCTCCACCAATTAATGCACACCCTGCTTTGATACAGCCGTTGGATACTCCCTCTACTATACTAGCCATTTTTTCAGGAATTAGTTTTCCTGTGGCTATATAATCTAAGAAAAATAAAGGCTTTGCTCCTTGGCAAAGAATATCATTGGCACACATAGCTACACAATCTTCGCCTATGGTATCGTGTTTATCCATCATAAAAGCAAGTCTTAGTTTTGTACCTACTCCATCTGTTCCTGATACAAGAACTGGCTCTTCATAGGATTTAGTATCTAGTTGAAACAATCCTGCAAATCCACCTATATCTGATAAAACTCCTGGAATATGAGTTTTCTTAATCATTCCCTTTATAAGCTGTACCTCTTTATATCCTGCTTCTTTATCTACACCTGCGTCTTTATATGTTAAACTCACACCTATACCTCCCTTTCAATTGGGTACTCTCCACTTAAACATCCCGTACAAAATTCTTCTCCACCTGAAGCCTTTAATAATCCCTCAAGAGATAGATATTCTAAGGAATCTACTCCTATTAATTCTTTTATTTCTTCCTTTGACATTTGAGCAGCTATTAAGTTTTCTCTGCTAGGAGTATCCATTCCTAAATGACAGGAATGAAGAACCGGTGGCGAGGATATCCTAACATGTATCTCCTTAGCACCTGCATTCTTTATCATTTCAATAGTTCTTTTTATAGTTGTACCTCTTACTATTGAGTCATCTACTAGTATTACTCTTTTTCCTTCAACATTTTCCTTTAATACATTAAGCTTAATCCTAACCCCCTGCTCTCTTAACTCCTGAGTTGGTTCTATAAATGTTCTACCAACATATCTATTTTTTATTAAACCCTCTGCATAAGGAATTCCTGACTCTTCTGCATATCCTATTGCAGATATTGTGCCAGAATCTGGAGCACCTATGACAATATCACCATCTACAGAAGATTCTCTTGCCAACTGTTTTCCTGCTTCTATTCTTGATAAATAAATGCTTTTATCATCTAATTTACTATCTGGTCTTGCAAAATATATTATTTCAAATAAGCATAGCTTCTTTGTATTCCCATCTTTTCTTATGGACTTCAATCCATTTTCGTCTATAACTACAATCTCACCAGGCTCAATATCCCTTATGAATTCTGCTCCTATTGTGTCAAAGGCACAAGTCTCTGATGCTAATATATAGTCTTCTCCAAATTTTCCTAAAGAAAGCGGTTTAACTCCATAGGGGTCCCTTGCACCTATTAACTTATCTGTCGTCATCATAACTAATCCGTAGGTTCCCTTTATAGTATCTAAAGTCTTTATTATGGCGTCTTCTACATTATCCTTATGATATCTTGCTATTAGATTAGCTATGACCTCAGTATCTAACTCAGATTGAAAAATAGCACCATTATCCTCTAGTTCATCTCGTAGCTTTTCAAAGTTTACTACAGCACCATCATGAGCTAATGCCAATGCACCTCTTTTATATCCTACAACTAAAGGTTGTGCATTAATAGTGGTTGTATCTCCTACAGTTGCATATCTTACATGTCCTATACCAATATTTCCTCGAAGTCTTTCCATTGTTTCCTTTGGAAAGACCTCATGTACTAACCCTAAGTCCTTAAAGTAGTCAACAAAACCATTGTTATTTACTGCGATACCAGTACTTACTTGACCTCTATGTTGTAGTGCATATAAACCATAATATATTATCTTTGATACATCATTTCTTTTTTTGCTATAAATCCCTACAACTCCGCTCAAGATTACACCTTCTCTCTAGTTAGTTTCTGATCTCTTCATCCATCTTTTCTACCTCTTCTGCCATCTCTTTTTTATATTCCTTGAATTTTTCCCTTAATTCAGGATATTTTATAGAAAGCATTTGTACTGCTAGAAGTCCTCCATTTTCCCCACCATCTATAGCTACAGTAGCTACTGGAACCCCCTTAGGCATTTGTACTACAGAAAGAAGTGAGTCCAATCCATCCATAGTTGAGGATTTAGCAGGGATTCCTATTACAGGAAGGCAGGATACTCCTGCTAATACTCCAGCTAGATGGGCTGCCTTTCCAGCTATGGCGATTATAACTTCTGTTCCTTTTTCTTCAGCATTTTCCGCAAATTCAAAAGCCTTATATGGTGTTCTATGGGCTGATATAACTCTTACCTCATATTCCACTCCAAACTTATCAAATATTTTAGTTACCTTTTCAGCTATAGGTCTATCTGATATACTTCCCATCAATATACTAACTTTCATCTCTATTCCCCCTATTTAAAGTATTTTATACCTGATTCAAATATCTTATGTTTACCTAGTATTTCTGAATTCTTATATAATCCATTTCCTACTCTATCAATAGATGAAATAGTTCCAAGTATTCTTCCATCAGGGCTGGTCATAGATTCTATGCCATAGATTGAGCCTGTTAGATTTTCATCTGCAAACTGAGTTGATATTTGGGATATTCCAATATTTTCTCCTATTACTCTTCCTTCCTTTGTAGCTAATGGAACAGTGTAGATATCTCCTACCTCCATTTCATTAAACCAAGGTGATAGATTAGATGTTACTTTAATATTGGCTAACCTTGAAATAAATTCTCCGCTCTTGTTGTATGCAATATTAGCAGAAGGAGTTATTAATCCTAGTTTCATTAATCCTAAGAAGCCAGCACCTATGCCAAGAATTAATCCATCTCTATTATTAAGATGATTGTCTATTTCCTCTTTCACATAAGAATTACTTAGTATTAGCTTCATCAATTTTCCACCGGCCTCTGGTTCATCCCCTAGTAGAGAACCATTTGGTAATCCTATTATTTGACAATCTTTTATTCTTCTTGCTAATTCCTTATAGGATTCTTCCATATCTGTTAAAGATAAAGTCTTAAATACAATAGTATCTACCTCACCACCAGCTTCTTCAAAGGCTCTAGCCATAGTATATTCTCCATGGGTACCAGTAAATATTGGTATTAAAACCTTTGGCTTAGCAATAGATGTTTTTCTTGTAATTATATTTCCATTTTCAAACTTAATTTCTTCTATATTATCCTTATCCCTACATACTGGGAATACTTCCTCCAATGATTCTTCAAATGACTTAATTAAGTTATCTAACTCTATAATCTCTTTATCTACCTCTATATGTTTTTCTTCTATCGTGGTTCCAAGGACTCTATAATTATTTCCTAATGCTACTTCATCCCTGAATTCAACTACTATCGATCCATATAGTGGCTTAAATAACTCTTCTTTACTGATTTCATTGAGTCTAAAGCCTATTTTATTACCCATAGCCATTTCAGCAATGGATCTTGCAACTCCGCCGTACTTAACTGTAGATGCTGAGATTATTTCTCCTTTATCTATTAACTCTTTGATTTTAGAATAATTTGACTTCAATTGATCTAAATCAACCATTCCATCTTTATCTATATCTAAACTGATTAAGGCAACAGTTGAACCAATATTTTTAAACTCTGGTGATACTATATTTCCTACCTTATCTGTAGTCACTGCAAAACTAACTAAAGTTGGTGGAACATTGATATCCTCAAAGGTACCACTCATACTATCCTTTCCACCTATACTTGGAGTATCTAATCCTTTTTGTACTAGAAATGCACCAAGTAATGCTGAAAATGGTTTTCCCCATTTAGTTGAATCATCTCCTAGCCTTTCGAAATATTCTTGAAAGGTTAGTCTTACTTTTCTGTAATCTCCACCCATAGCTACAATCTTTGCTATAGATTCTATAACAGCATAATATCCTCCATGGAAAGGACTCCATTTTGAAAGCTTTGGCTCATAACCATAACTCATTAAAGAGCAAGTCTCTGTCTCTCCTTCTAACACAGGAATCTTCGCTACCATTCCCTCAGCTGGAGTTAGCTTATATTTTCCACCTAAAGGCATCAATACTGTACTAGCTCCTACAGTATGATCAAATCCTTCTGCTAAACCTTTTTGACTGCAAATATTTAAATCTTTAACATTCTCTATAAATGCTTCTTTAATATTTTTTCCTTCTATATGAGATGGGATTTTATTTAAATATAATTCTTCCGCAGGTTGTTCTATATTAACTTTGTTTTTCTTTCTTATACCGTTAGTATCTAGAAAATCCCTCTTGATATTTACAATTGTCTCTTCTCTCCATACCATTTTTAGAACTTTTTCCTCTGTAACTTTAGCTACCACTGTACCTTCTACATCTTCTGCTTCCACAAAGGACATAAATCTTTCTAGATTTTCAGGTGCTATTACCACAGCCATTCTTTCTTGTGACTCAGATAATGCAATCTCAGTACCATCAAGACCAGGATATTTTAGTGGGACCTTGTCTAATTCGATAAAGAGTCCATCTGCTAATTCTCCTATGGCTACAGAAACTCCTCCAGCACCAAAATCATTACATTTCTTAATCATCTTAGATACTTCTTCATTTCTAAATAAACGAACTATCTTTCTCTCTATAGGAGGATTTCCCTTTTGTACCTCTGCACCACTAGTGTGTAAAGATTCTTCCGTATGTTCCTTAGATGAACCAACTGCTCCACCTAATCCATCACGACCAGTCCTTCCACCTACTAGAACAATCAAATCTCCAGGTTCTGACTCTCCTCTGAATACTGCGTTCTTTGGAGCTGCAGCAACTAATGCACCTAATTCCATTCTCTTAGCCATATAGCCTTTATCATATATTTCCTTTACATATCCAGTAGCAGCACCAATTTGATATCCATAGGAGCTATAGCCTGCCTTAGCAGTTTGTGTAATCTTTCTTTGTGGTAGCTTTCCAGGTAAAGTATCTTCATATTTTTGTCTTGGATCTGCCGCTCCTGTAATCCTCATAGCTTGATATACATAGGCTCTTCCAGATAATGGGTCTCTTATAGCTCCACCCAAACAAGTAGATGCACCACCAAAAGGTTCCATTTCCGTAGGATGATTATGAGTCTCGTTCTTGAACATCAATAACCATTTTTCATTTTTACCATCTATGTCCACATCTATTTCTATACTGCAAGCATTGACTTCATCTGTTTCTTCCTTATCATCTAGTAAACCTTTTTTCTTTGTTTCTTTCATATTGATAGTAGCCAAATCCATTAGAGAGATTACTCTTTCTTTGTTTTCATATACAAATTGACGAGACATTATATACTCATCTAGTGCTCTTTGGAATACTTCTCTGTACTTTCCTTCCTCCATGGATATGTCTGTAATCTCTGTCATAAAAGTAGTATGTCTACAGTGATCTGACCAATAGGTATCTATCAGTTTTAACTCAGTAATCGTTGGGTTTCTATCCTCATCTTTAAAATATTTTTGACAGAATAAAATATCTTCTATATCCATACCGATTCCATATTTAGATTTAAAGGACTCTAAATCCTTTTCAGTCATAACTATAAATCCATCTATTGTTTCTATATCTTCTGTTGCTTCTTCTTCTTTTTCAAAATTGAAACTGTGAATATCAACCTCTTTCATTTCTATTGGGTTAATATAATATTTTTTTATTCTATCTAATTCTTCTTCTGTTATATTTTCTAGTATTATTATCTTTGAATTTTGTACTATAATCTCTTCATTTTTAGTCAGCATTCTAATCATTTGATCCACCGAATCTTCTCTTTGATTGTATTGACCCTTGAGATATTCAACTCTAAATAATCTTTCATTATTCTCAATCGGAAGGTTGTTTTCGTATTTGTTATCCAAGATTTCTTCAAAGAAGATTTCGCTTACTATAAGTTCTTTTTCTTCTTCTGTTGCATTTATTAAATCATATACATTAACTACTCTTACTTTACTTAAATCCTTAACTCCCAAATAATCTCTAAAATCTTTTAACAACAATTGTCCTTCAGTATTAAACTCTTCATTCTTTTCAATAAAAATTCTTTTAAAATCCAAATTTAACCCTCCTCAAAAAATTAAATTAAGCCCAGCCGGGTAGGCAAAGCGAAACCTACCCGACTGGGCTTTTATCCCTTCGGTGTAATACTAATCATATAGTATCTGTACCGCTCGGTCCAGCAAGACAAAGTCATCGGAACCCTAGGTACACTTTCGCCCATAGATAAATGATTATCGGTCATTTTGTAGAAACGTCCCAACCATATTATGGGACCTATATGAGCAACATATTCATATTATTTATTACACTTACATAATAACAGTATGATTTATATATGTCAAGATTTGTTTTTTATAATATTTTTTCAAATGCAATCCTTTTACTTTTATCCTCCAAATAAATCACACCACAATACTGAAAACCATCTTTAACTAATAACCTTTGCATTGATAGGTTATCTTCATGGGTATCTACCTTAATGCTATTTATCCCCTTACTTAGACAAAGTTCTTCTATGTTTTTGAAAATAATAGATGCCAGGCCCAATCCTTTATAATTAGAGTCAATGGCTATTCTATGAATAACCGCATATTCTTCATTGCTAATCCATTTACCATCGTAAATATTCTCATAGCTTTTCTCTTCACCAAAAATAACTACCACAGTACCTACAACATTATTATCTTTTACCAGAACATAACCAACTTCATCCTTTATATCATTCTTTACTATTTCAGAGTTAGGATAGCTATCATCCCATTGAGCAATTCCTTGCTCCTTCATATATACCTTTGCTTGGTTAAAAATATTCATAATACTTTCTATATCTGATTCAACAGCTTTTCTAAATTCCACTTTACTCCTCCTATATGACTAGAATAATAAGTCTCATTATAATATTAGTAAAATCCTTACTAATTGGAAGAGATTGTAACGCGGGATTCTTTTTCTAAAGATTTGATAAAAATAACAAGTGTAAAGAATAGTGATAATATAAATATTGAAAACCCAAATGTTGACTTAAATACACCAGTAGCAAAAAGAAATGCTATGATTTTCTTTACAATATTACCAAATACTTTTTCATCATTATATTTTAATCTATATGAATACCAAAACACCATCATAAAGCCTCCTGAAGAAACCAATGACAAGACTATTCCTGAAACAAAGCCTACCATCTTTATAAAAAAGATTCCTTTATCATATATTGGTAATTCAGTAATATAAAAATCATAAAAACTACGTGTAACATTGAGTATCCATAAAACTCCAAACGCATAACAAATAAACTTTAATATTTTTACTTTATCCTTATCCATTACAACCTCTCAACATATTATAATTTTTTATTTAAACCTATTCAAGCTGGCATTTCTATCTACCTTGGTAATTATATCGGCTTTACAAGTTTTTTTATCAAATTTTTTTTGAAGTTTTTTATTTTTGCTATATCATGGTTCATAGAATATAAACCAAAAATCTCTAATCCAATACCCAGTCCCATCCCAAAACCAGAAATACCGTCTGGTATATTTGCGAGTTGTTTTGCACTTATTACAATACTATTAATCAACATTCCCAAAATTACATACTTACTCATCTTATTATTCTTCATTTCTAATCACCTCATTTATAATTTGTAGTGATAATAAACTTTAAAGAATCCCTTAACTAATGCAGTAAACACTGTAGCCCCCAATAATGAAAAAAATACAATTTCATTGAAAAAACCAGCAATCACAGTTGCGAATCCTAGGCCTATAGTACATATGGCCATTCCCATGGCACCTGTCTTTTGCATTATGGCAATTGTACGTTCGTCATTTTCCTGAATGTATAATTTTTTTAATTCTTTCTCATCCCTCATAGCCCTTAAATTTTTAAATATATCCAGAATTATTAGAACTCCAAGTCCACATAAAACTCCTGTATGGAAGCCCATGATGAAACTAGGCATTTTAGGTAATTTATCCTGGTTTAAAAATAAAACAAGATAGCTAAGGGCTAAACTGATGGCAACCACTGTCATCCCTAATGTTCTGACACGAATCTTCTCTTTAAATTTTCCCATATCATATTTCCTCCACTTCTGAAAAGTCAAATACTTCCTCAATGGTCAAGCCAAAATACTTTGCAATTTTATAAGCAAGAACTAAAGACGCTGTATATTTTTCACATTCTAAGGAAGTAATCGTTTGTCTTGTTACACCAACTGCATTAGCTAATTCTTCCTGTGATAGTTTATGTTGCTTTCGTAGTTCTTGAATTCTTGTCTTCAATAAATCACCTCTTTGCAATGTTTACTTTGCAATTTTAGTATAGTACGCTTTGCAAGTTATGTCAAGTATACTTTGCAATTAATTTTTAAAAAAATAATGAAATTTCACTACTTTTTTTGTTTTGATGCCATTAACCATCAGTATAATATAAGCCATCTTACCTATTTTCAAATATTAAAATAATTCATCAAGAAGAATGTAATAATCAATTCTTTCCCAATCAGGTTCTATACCTAGATGTTTGAAAAATAAACCAGTATAATCATCGGTTTCAAAATTATGTTTTAATGATCTAACACATAAGGCTATATCTTGGTATATATCTGCTATTCCACCTCTACCTAGATCAATAAAACCATTGATTTTGTTATCTTTGGAAAAAATATTTGGAAGACAATAATCTCCGTGAGTAAATGTAAGCATAGATTCTTTAGGTTTATTGTTCTTTAAATAATCAAGTAACTCATTTGCTGTATTAAATCTATTATTTTCTTCCCAATCAGACATGTCAACTAAATTGTTTTCAATATTATATAATGCTTCCTTTAGTTTTAGTTCAAGACCATTATCAAATGGACAATTTTCAACGGAAATAGATTGTAACATTTTTATTCCATCAGCTAATAGCCTAACTGCTTCTTCTGGTTTATTAAGGAAGTAATCTGCACAAAGCATTTCTCCTTCAATTTCTGTCATAAGTAAATAGTCAAATCCATTGTATGATTTGAAATATATCTTTTTAGGAACTAGGAGCTTGTCTTGTAACCATTCCATAATTTTCTGTTCTCTCTTAAGCTCATTAGAATCTGTTTGAACCTTTAAGTAATATGATGCTTTATCATTATAATATCTATAAACTCCAGCAGTTGAACAGCCTATGCTATCTTTTTCATAATGCATTCCTTCAAGAAGTAATTGCAAATCTTTAGGGTATTGTTGAATATTCATTTTTTATATCAACCTCTCATTTTATTTTAGTCCTATCTTTCAATATATTTTAATATTTTCTCCACCCTAATTCCTTTTCCTAGTATTTATCATATAAATTATATAACTTGTAAGTATTAGACTTAGAGTTTAAATAGCATATTTTCATGCTTTAGTTTTATCTATTTGTATTCATCTTTCATCTTATTAAATATTCTACATTTTATTATAAATTCCTTCTTTTTCTAACAAATTCTTAATTTCAATATAGTCGTTAAGAAAGTAACTTTATAGCGTCTATTATTTATCAAAAATCTAAAAGTCATGTTAAACATTGATATATCCTTTATCCAAGTTAATCTTAGCTTTAATTATTTTTTATACTTTAGAAGTTATTTATAAGTTTAATAGAATCATTGTTAAAATAATGATATAATATGAATATATTTGTCAAACTTGTCTAAATTAAACGTCAATATAGATAATTATAAGTTTATTTAGAAGTTAGTAGAAGTTTAGAGTATAAAATCTAGTACTTTAGATCATGGGAGGTATCAAATAATGGAATCAATTTTTTTTGTAGCATTAACCCCCGGCATGGCTCAAGTAGCCAAGGAGGCCATGCAAAAACTCAATCTATCTTTTCCAATTGAAGTAGTAAACTTTGATCAGGTCCCTGAAGTAGTCAAAGCAAATCCTCATACTGATGTTATGATTAGTAGAGGTCTTATGATTGATCTATTGCGTGAACATACAGACATACCACTAGTAGGACTTACAATGACAATCGATGAAATGCTAGAAGCGGTACAACGACTAATTGTACAAGGTGCCACTAAAATCGGTGTTGTGGCTCATAGGGGTTTTTTCGAAATAGATAGCTCAGACTTTGTTGTAGGAGAAATATCTATACATGTAAGACCATGGAACACACTTGATGACATACCTGGAATATTAAATCAGTTAAACCAAATAGGTGTTGACGCCATTGCTGGAGATAAGGGAGGGTACACAGTAGCCAAGGACAAGGGATACATAGTAGATCTCTTAGAATCTGGAGTACTGTCTGTGAGTCGTGCTATAACCGATGCACTGAAAATATCAAAAGCCCAGGAACGCGAACGAGAAAGGGAACGTGAAAAAGCTCAGCATCTGGAACTGGTACTGTCTGAACTTTACTCAAATATAGAGCATTCAGCTTCCTTCGTTCAGGAATTAGCAGCATCTTCTGAGGAACTTGCCACAGCAAGTCAGGAATCATCTAATATTACTCTAACTGTTACACAGGAAATGAAAGGCATCTTCCAAATATTAGAAGTTATACAGATGGTAGCTAAGCAAAGCAACTTGCTTGGACTTAATGCTGCTATTGAAGCTGCCCGTGCTGGAGAACATGGCCGAGGCTTCTCAGTGGTAGCTGAGGAAATTCGAAAATTAGCAGAAGAAAGTAATAAATCAGCCAAAAATATTGATAACATGCTTAAGGAATTTCGAGAGTCTGTAATTCGTGTACTAAATAATGTTGAGCAATGTAATGTAATAAGTCAAGAACAGGCAAATGCTACTCAAGTATTATCTGAGCAATTAGATAATCTTAGGATAATAGGAGAAAAGCTGACAGCCTTATCTTAGAAATACTCTAAACTACAAGATACCAGAGAACAACATAGACTTTAATTCAGTAATAAAAACTGTTTTAAAGTCTATGTTATTTAGCCTTTCTCAAGATTAATGTTCTATTTTAATATTTACTACGGGACTGTAATTAAATCTGTGCTTAAGTGAAAATAAATGCTCTTTTCTGGCAAGAATCAAAATAAGATTAAAACCAGAAAGGAGCATTTTTATGTCAACAGCAAGAAAAGAAGTTTTAAGAAATA